>DHFW01000033.1 GCA_002402465.1 Bacteroidales bacterium UBA4814 | reverse complement strand
CGTTTGGGGAGTGCAAAGGTAAAAAGGTTTTTCATTTATGCAATAGCTTTCGGGTAAAAAAATTGCAATTATTTTTCAGCCGGCTGTTTTTCAGCCCAATAAAAAACCGGCCCGGTGCAATGACCGGTCCGGCTCGAACCAAATGGAGCTATTTGTTGAACAGGGGTGCCTTCAGATTCTATCTGCGGGTATATTCGCAGTTGCGCAATTCTTCAAAAATCTTGCAGGTATTAATGGCCACATCATCGGCATCAGGCTCAGGTTTGGAAATCAGGCTCAGGTCGAACTGCACATGAACCAGGGAGTGCATATCTTCGGCATGCTGGGTCATGGCAACTTTTACTACTGCCGGGAGTGAATCGGGAGCCTCTTCAACTTTTACCGGGATTTCAACAAGCCCATTTAAGGTGCGGAACATCATGGTGCCCTGGGGCTTTCCTCCAAAAACACAAGCGCTGGCAAGCATCAGCATGGAGATCAAAACGGTTGTGATTACTCTTGTTTTCATGACTTGGGGTTTTTTTATGTTCTTTAAATTCGTTGGTTGCTGTCTTTCTCTGTCAAAAGTTTTCCAATTGCGTGCCAAAAGTTTTAACATTTTGTTTTACAGATTATTACAAACATTTAGTTGTAATGATTATAACTTTTCTGTTCGGTTTTATAGTTGATTTGTCCACAATCGGACACCCTGAAAAAGGGTGTTTTGACCATATGACGGCACGAACAAACAATTAGTTACAACAAAATCAATTTTTCTTTTGAATTGTTCTAAAAAAACCTATGAAACGCCTTTCAACAGCGGCATTGCCCCGGTCAAGGAACCTTCAGAAAAGCTTTGAAAAAATTTATTACCTTTGCACAATCTGTGTAAAGACTCTGATATTCAAACTATTAACTTACGGTTAGCTAAGTCCCGGGCATGAAGCAAAGCACTGATCTTTTAAACCGTTTCGGCATTTTTGCCACAGCGCAACGGCTGTTTGGCAGTCAGGATCGCATCTTGCTTGCGGTGAGCGGTGGAGTGGACTCCATGGTCATGGCCAGGCTTTTTTCCCTTTCGGGAAAAAGTTTCGGACTGGCCCATTGCAATTTTTCGCTCAGGGGCAGCGAATCAGACCTCGATGAACAGCTGGTAAAAAGGTCGGCAATGATGCTTGGCGTGCCGTTTTATTCGGCCACCTTTGACACCAAGGGGTTTGCGCAGCAAAACAAAATCTCCATACAGGAAGCGGCCCGCGAGCTTCGCTATGAGTTTCTGCGTGAAACGGCCCTCGAATACGGGTACGACCAGATTGCCACAGCCCATCACCTCGACGACTCCATTGAAACCATGCTCATTAATCTGATCAGGGGCACCGGTGTGCGAGGATTGGCAGGCATCCCACTGAAAAATGAGAATATTATCAGGCCACTTCTTTTTGCCACACGCCAGGAAATTGAAGCGTTTGCCCTTGAGCACCAGATAGATTTCCGCACCGATGCAAGCAACCTGGAAGACAAATACCTGCGAAACCGGATCAGGCATCATGTCATTCCTATCCTTAAGGAACTTAATCCGGCTATACACCAGGGCATGCAGGTATTCCTGAGCCGGATGCAGCAAGCTGCCGAACTGCTTGACCATGAGGTTAAAAAGCATAGAGCCACTTGCGTTTCCCCCGAAAGGGATGGCTTCTCCATTGATATTAAAAAACTGCTTGCCCTGCCCCAACCAGAGCTGATGTTATATGAGTTTTTAAAGGACTTCCATTTCTCGGGTTTTGTCTGCCGGGAGTTACTCGAAAGCCTGGACGCACAGCCCGGAAAACAATTTTTTTCTGAAACCCACATGGCCATAAAAGACCGCCAGAAAATTTTTGTAACTCCATTGAAAAGGAATGAGGAGTCTGCAGTTTATTTAATTGGTGAAAACACCCATCAAATAAAGGTACCCGGGGCAGCATTCATTTTCGAGACAATGGCTGCAGAAAAGGAGCTGCAATTTACGGCGAATGAGGAAACTGCCAGGCTAAGCTACGACCGGCTGCAGTTTCCGCTGGAATTGCGAAAAGCGAAAGCAGGCGACAGCCTGGTGCCCTTGGGAATGAAGGGCAAAAAAAAACTGAGCGACCTGCTCACCGATCAAAAAATCCCGCGGCACCTAAAACCCGAGGTTTGGGTTCTGGTTTCGGGTGGCGAAATTGCCTGGGTGGCTGGAATCAGGATAAGCGAAAAGTTCAGGATCACACACGAAACCAACAAAGTTTTCATAGCAAAAATTGGACGGCTATAAAGCCCTATTGTTGTATATTTGCAGGTCATTTTTACATATGTGAATGCTTTTAACTTGTTTTAACAGACCACTTTCAACCAAAACCGCATTTGAACGTTAGCATTTAATAAACAAAATGTACTTCTTAGCATGAAATCCATTCAAAAACTTTTCAGGCATATGATGCTGCTTCTGCTGTTAATGGCAGGCGGGCAGGCGGCGGCGCAAATTCTCGAACCCGTCAAATGGAACTTTTCTTACGAAAAAGTGGCCGATAACCAATACGAGCTTAGGTTTACTGCCAACATTGATCAGGGCTGGAATATTTACGGCACCGATCTTCCGGCTGGCGGCCCTATTCCCACCTCCATTGATATTAATGAAGGCAGTGGTTTCCGAAAAGTCGGGAATCTCCGGTATCCAAGACCCGCTGAGAAATTTGACCCGAACTTTAACATGCAACTCTCCATGTTTTCGGGTTCGGTAACATTTCGCCAAACCGTGGAGGTGACCTCTGAAAGTCCGGTAAGGATTGGCGGAGAAGTGGGCTTTATGTCGTGCGATGACAGCTCATGCCTGCCCCCCGATTATGTGGACTTTGCCTTTGAACTGCCCGGGAGGACTGCTGCAGCCGTTGCCGCAACCGAACAAGCTCCTGAAGATGAAGACATATTGCCAACAGAAGAAGCTCAGTCCCCTGTAGAGGAAAGCACTGCCGAAAGTTTAGAGGATAGCATTTTTGAAGAAACCACCCCTGTGGCCGAATCCGGTGGCAGGCAGAAGGGATGGTTCTGGGGTACCTTTATCACCGGCTTGCTGGGTGGCCTGCTTGCACTTCTTACTCCCTGCGTATTCCCCATGATACCGCTCACGGTAAGCTTCTTTTTGCGCAATGCCGACAACCGCCCGCGAGCCATCCGCGACGCCCTTTTCTATGGGCTTACCATCATTTTTGCCTACGTGGTTATTGGTTTGGCCATTTCGATGATTTTTGGCGCCAACGCCCTGAATGCGCTGGCTACCAGCCCGGGCTTCAACCTGTTTTTCTTTGCCCTGCTGGTATTTTTTGCCGCCTCTTTCTTTGGTGCCTTCGAGCTTACCATGCCCTCAAATTGGTCAACCGCCCTCGACAGCAAGGCCGATGAAAAAGGAGGACTTATTGGGGTAGTCCTAATGGGCTTAACCTTTGTTTTAGTTAGTTTTAGTTGCACCGGTCCAATTGTAGGGACGCTTTTGGTTGAAGCTGCCACAAGCGGCGATGTGCTTTCGCCGGCCATTGGCATGCTGGGCTTCAGCCTGGCCCTGGCCATCCCATTCAGTCTTTTTGCGGTATTCCCCACGGCGCTCAAGTCGCTGCCCAAGTCGGGTGGCTGGATGAACGCTGTGAAGGTGGTTTTGGGCTTCATAGTGCTGGCCTTTGCCCTGAAGTTTCTTGGCACCGCCGACGCTGTGGCACAGTGGGGCATACTCGACCGCGAGGTCTTCCTGGTCCTTTGGATCGCCATTTTCTTCTTGCTGGGCCTGTACCTGATCGGAAAGATAAAATTTGCCCACGACAGCGACCTTAAATATCTGAGCGTGCCTCGACTGATGCTGGCCATTGCCGTTTTTGCCTTCGTATTTTACCTGGTTCCTGGCTTGTGGGGTGCCCCCCTGAGGGCCGTAAGCTCTTTCCTCCCCTCGCCCACTACGCAGGATTTTGACTTGACGCGAGGTGTAACCACCGGATCAGCTCCCGTGGCCGCAACCAGTACTATTTATGTAGGCAAAAGCGTAAAAGAAGGCCCACATGGCTTATTGGCATTCAACGATTTTGAAGAAGGCATGGCTGCCGCCCGAAAAGCCGGCAAGCCGGTGTTTCTCGATTTTACCGGCCTGGGCTGCACCAACTGCCGCAAAATGGAAGCCAACGTTTGGTCTGATCCCCAGGTGCAGGACATGCTGCGCAACGACTTTGTGAAGATTTCCCTGTATGTGGACGACCGCACCAGCCTGCCCGAATCCGAGCAGTTTGTTTCCACCGCCCTGGGCCGCGAACGCAACATACGCACCGTGGGCCAAAAGTGGAGTGTATTCCAGGCCGAACGCTATGGCATAAACACCCAACCCTATTACCTGATTCTCGACCACGAAGAGAACCTGCTGGCCCCTGCTTATGGCTACGACACCAGCATTCCCAAGTACATTGAATTTCTGGAAACAGGAAAGAACAATTTCTACCGATAATAGCAATTAACCACAGGTGAATAATTCTCTATCATTTAAATTTGTCAGAGAAGTTCACCCATTGGTATTTTCAGGCTCCAATTATTCGCCGGGTGACTGCAACTTCTGGCCTTTGAAAATCTGCCGGGTTTAGTCACCCGGTGACTATTTACAATGCCAGGTAGTTTTTAAGCAACAATATTTTTTCTACTTTTACCCCTGGAAATCCCGAACCTTTTCCAGAATTTTTGCGAAGATGCCATCAAAACCAAATAACTTTTCGCGCTACACCTTGCTGGTGCTGATGCTTTTGCTGACAGCAGTTTCCATTCAACGCCTGCATGTCAGAGGCAACATCATTTCATGGGATACTTTCGGTTATTACCTGTATTTGCCGGCTACCTTTATTTATCAGGATCCCGGACTGAACGATCCTTCCTTTATCCAGGAAGCCCTTGAAAAGTATAAGGGCAGCACCACTTTTTACCAGGCCTCGCCCGGCCCCCATGGAGGCTTGATCATCAAATATTCCTCAGGACTGGCGATGGTTTTTCTGCCGGGATTTGCCTTGGCCCACCTGGTGGCAAGCAGCACTTCTTTCGCTGCCGATGGGTTTTCCTTACCATACCAGTATTCAGTTTTCATCACCAGCCTGCTGTTTACCTTCCTGGGTCTGTTTTTCATTAGAAAAGTTTTATTGAAGTTTTTTTCTGATCGCTTTAGTGCCATTCTCATGGTTTTGCTGGTGGCCGGCACCAATCTTTTTTACACTTCCGTGAACCACACCCTGGTACACAACTACCTGTTTGCCCTTTATGCCTTGTTGCTCTGGCTGGTGATTCGCTGGCACGAAACACCCACCACAAGGCTTTCAGTGTGGCTGGGCCTATGTATCGGACTCATGGTGGCCATACGCCCCACAGAAGCCATTGCCATTATTATTCCGCTTTTTTGGGGTGTTTACAACAGGGCCACTTTCGTGGAAAAATTCAGGCTGATCCGCGCTCATTTCAAAAAAATTCTGCTTGCAGCGGTTTGCCTTGTATTGCCCGTATTGCCCCAACTGATTTATTGGAAAATCTTTACAGGGAGCTTTTTATATTATTCGTACGACAATCCGGGTGAAGGCCTTGACCTGCTTACCCCTTATACCTGGGATGTATTGTTTAGCTTCCGCAAGGGATGGCTCATATACACCCCCATGATGGCACTGGCCATTTACGGCTTCAAAAACCTTTACGAACACCGGCGCGACATTTTTTATCCGCTGTTGATCTTTGCCGTGCTGAACCTTTACCTGGTCAGTTCATGGACCACCTGGTGGTATGCTGGTTCTTTCGGACACCGCGCCATGGTGCAGTCGTATGCCATAATGGTGTTGCCGCTGGGTTTTTTCTTCATTGGCTTAAAAAGCCTGAAACCTTTTTGGCGTAAATCGCTTTGGGTGCTGGCGGGTTTTTTTGTAGTGCTTAATCTTTTTCAAACCTGGCAGTATTTCAACGGCATCATTCATCCCGACTCCATGACCAAAGCCTATTACCAGGCGGTATTCGGCAGGGTAACTCCACCCACCGAGGAGATCGAAAGCCTGCTGCTGGTGCCTCGGTCGCTGGGGGGCGATGATGAACTAAAGAATCCGGACGATTACTACCTGTATCGCACCTATGAAATGAATTTTGAAGGGAGTCTGCTTAGCGTTTCGGGCGACAGCCTGAAAACCGACACCCGCGAGGTGGTCATCCTCACACCCGAAAATCCCTTTACACCCGCCCTGGAAATTCCTTTCAATCGGCTCGCCATGGCCGACCACGCCTTTCTGAAAGTCAGAGGCACGGTGTTTGTCGATGGCATCGATGTGGCCGAAAACCCCTTCAGCATGGTCATCACCTTCGACCACAAGGGCGGCAACTACAAATACCGCGGTAAGGACTACGAGCATTACCCGCACGAGATCATTCCATTGAGTTGGAATGTGCTCGAGAGGCTTTACCTTACGCCCGAACCACGCAGCAAAACCGACCAGGTACGTATTTATTTTTGGCTCAGGGGGCAGGGCCAACTCCCAGTAGAAAAGCTGGAAGTGGAAGTTTGGGTGCCCAAAAGGGGATGGTAACGGCTGCTATTTCTCCTGGAGCCTTTTAACGGCAAGGTAAGCCATTAGGCCCATGCCTGTTTTCAGAGCCTCTTCATCAATATCGAAAGTAGAGGTATGCAGGTTGGAAACCATTCCTTTTGCTTCGTTTCTAATGCCCAGGCGATAAAAGCAGGCTGGCACAATTTGCGAGTAATAGGCAAAGTCCTCGGCCGTCATAGACAGTTCAAGCTCTTCCACATTTTCAGGACCGAGGTATTCTGCGGCCCAATTTCTGAATTGATCGGCAAGCTTAAGATCGTTTACCAAGAACGGGTAGCCATGATCAATAAAAACATGACACTCACCTCCCATTGAACGAGCCACGGAATTAGCTATTTCGCGGATGTGCTCATGGGCTTTGGCGCGCCACTGCTCATCGAAAGTACGTATGGTGCCTTCGAGTTTTACCTCGGCCGGAATAATGTTGGTGCGTCCATCGCCAACTATTCGCCCAAAAGAAAGCACGGTGGGTATGGATGGTTTAGCCCGCCGACTGACAACCTGCTGCAGCGCCACCACTATATGCGAGGCAATCAGTACCGGGTCAACAATCATATGTGGGGTGGCGGCGTGGCCGCCTATGCCTTTCACCGTAAGGTAAATTTCATCGGTCGAGGCCATGTACTTTCCGCCGCGAATTCCCACTTTCCCTGCAGGCAGGCCCGGAAACACATGCTGCGCGAAGATGGCTGCGGGCTGCGGATTTTCCAGCACCCCTTCCTTGATCATTATGCTCGCGCCACCCGGATAATTTTCTTCCGAAGGCTGAAAAATCAGCCGAAGGGTACCCTCGAAGTGGTCGCGCATGGTGTGAAGGATTTTTGCCGCACCCAGCAGGCTGGCCATGTGCACATCGTGGCCACAGGCATGCATAACGCCCCGGTTTTTCGACTTATACTCTACCTGGTTCTCTTCAAAAATAGGCAAGGCATCCATGTCGGCGCGCAGGGCAAGTAGTCGCTTTTCAGGATTCCGTCCTTCAATGTGGGCCACCAGGCCAGTGCGGGCAACACCCTGTTTGAAAGGAATACCCATTAACCGCAATTGAGTGGCAATATATTCAGCGGTTTTGTGCTCCTGCATCGACAATTCGGGATGGGCATGCAAATGCCGGCGCATACTAATTGCATCATTATAAAAATTATCGGCAAGCCCCAGAATGCGGTTTTTTATATCCATTCTTAAGAAGATTAATAAACAAAGATAAAAAATCAGGGTTTAGGGGGTAGGGTTAGGCGTAATTTTTATTGCAGGCAGCGATAAGTCGAGACCTGTGCTTACGGGTACATGCAGTCTGCAAATTAGTTTTATTACCTTTGGCGTTCTGATTTAAAAAAAAGTGCTTTTATGACAAACATACATTCCATTGTTTTCAACCCCTTCCAGGTTAACACTTTTTTGCTTTACGATGAAACCGGCGAATGCGTGATTATTGACCCGGCCTGCTATGAGCCACATGAAGAGGCCCAACTGGCCGGATTTATCGAGCAAAAGCAATTAAAGCCCGTGGCCATATTATACACCCACGCGCACATTGACCACATTTTGGGGAACAACTTTGCCATACGGCAGTTTGGGCTGAAGCCCCTTACCCACAAAGACAGCCTGCCTTTTATGACCAGTGCCCACCAGTATGGCAAAACCTTCGGCTTTGAAGTGGACGAGCTAATTGTTCCCGAAAGGTTTATTGAAGATGGCCAGGAGATTAGATTTGGAAATCAAAAGCTTATCGCATTGCATACACCAGGTCACGCAGCAGGCAGCATTTGCTACTACCACGAAAAAGAAGGCTTTGTCATTGCCGGCGATGTGCTGTTTTCGGGCAGCATTGGCCGCACCGACCTGCCCACCGGCGATTTCGACCTGCTGATCCGCTCCATTGAGGAGAAGTTGATGTCGCTGCCCGACGAAGTAAAGGTTTATCCCGGGCATGGACCGGCCACCACCATTGGGCAGGAGCGCAACACCAATCCCTTTTTGAACGGAAGATATTAAAAGAACCTTAGGGCAGCATTTGCCACCTCCTGGTGGCTGATCTTTTCCATACAGTCGAAATGACCTTTGGGACATTTCTTGTAGCCGATCTTACTGCAAGGGCGGCAGGGCAAGCCTTTTTTCTCAATAACAATTGAGTTTTCAGGCCTTTGAGGCATATAGGGGTACATGCCAAATTCCGGCACGGTATTTCCCCATACAGAGATGATGGGTTTTTGAAAAGCAGCGGCAATATGCATTAGGCCGGTATCGTTGGTTATGACCACTTTGGCTTCCTTTACCAGCCAGGCCGATTGATTAAGCGTTAGCTTCCCACAGGCATAGATCACTTGCTGCCCGGCAGCCGCCTCAATAATTCGTCCGTTTTTGGCATCTTCCGGACCACCCAGCAACACTACCGGCTTTTTCAGTGCCCGGCAAATGTCAATAATCTTTTGGTTGGGCATGCGTTTGGTGGCATGCATGCCGCCGATTACAATAGCAACATATCCTTGCTTAAATTCTTCGGGCAACCATTCGGGCCACACCTGGTCTTCCTCCGAAAGGAAAAAATCCAGTCCCTTGCCATCATTGGATACTCCCAGTGCCTTGGCTGCTGCAAGATAGCGATCAACAATGTGAATATCAGGCAGGCGGTTGATCTTCAGATTTGTTAACAGCCACTTTTCGATGTTGAGTTTATTGAAAGCCTTTGAGGGTCGCATCAACAGCAGCCTGATCAGGTTGGAACGCAGGTTTTTGTGCAGGTCGATTACAAAATCGAAGCGTTCGGCCCTGAGCCGCTTTGCCAACTCAAACAAACTGCCATTGAGCTCATGCACCAAGTCCACGTTGGGGTTGTGGCGCATGAAACCGGCATAGGCCTTCTTGGTGACAAAATGCACTTCAGCCTTCAGGTCGCTGGTATTTTTCAACGCGCGCAACAGCGGGGTGGTAAGCACAATATCGCCAATGGAGCTAAACCTTATAACCAGAATTTTCTTGCTATCTTTCATTTTGTTTTAAAGAAATTTGGGCCTGATGCGCAGCATAATTAAGCCCCAGTGCGCAAACTCATCTTTGCTGCCGCCCCTGATTACGGCCATAGATTCGGTGCCAAACATAACGGAATATCCAGCCAAAATCTGTGTAATTTCATTAAAGTGATAGTTCACGGTTAAGTCAACCTCCGTACCCAAAAACTTATTTATTACCTGGCCCTGATCCAAATAATTGTTTTGCAGGGAAAAGAAGTGAATGTTGGCATCGCCGCGGATTTTTGGCGAAATTTGGAACTGGGTCTTAAAATAAGGATTAATTAACCCTGCGCCTTTGGCGTGAGCAGGAATCTGCGTAAAGTAATCCATGCAACCAAGCAAAGAATGGCCGGCTCCGTAAAGGGCATCAAATGCATTATCTTTGTGGTTGTCGTTAAGGCCATCATTTCCCGTAAACCATTCTACTCCCAGGGTGGTTATTATCTTTTCATTCAATTTAACGGAAGCAGAACCCATGAAGTATCCGGCATTAATCTCCAGCCCCTGCCGGTTTTTACCATGCTGGTAAGCAGGATTGAATGAAAGAACAAATCTTCCGGGCCTGAATTCAAGGAAGGTGTTCCAGGTGCCCCTTACATACAATATTTCTGGATTATACAGGCTCTGATACCCATCGGCTACACCCATAAAAGAAATGCGTGAACGGGAACCCAGCCGGGTTTGATACCACAAGTATTGGAGGGTTTTGTAATTGCTTAACCCATAGTCGGTTCCAAAAAGACGATTCTGATCTTGATTGAAGGCCGCGCCAAGATGAAATTCGCCCTTTTTACCAAGATATTTGAGCAACAGTGCATCGTGTTTCTGACCTGCGACGTTCCAGTCATTTATGGCAAAGAAACGCTGGTTTTCATAACGCAGTTCCTGGCGTCCGGCCCGTATCAGGAAACTATCCGTAAAAGCGATTTGAAGCCAGGCTTCGTGCAAATCGAACGATGGCACCTGGGTGCGTTGCTCCTGCTGGCCCCAAATGCGGGTATCCTGAAAAGATACTTTGGTGGTAATATTATCTTTTTTAAAATCAAGAATCAGCCTGGTTCGCTGATTTACAAGTCCGGCCGGTTTTTCATCGGCAAAAGGCATGCGGCGGTATCCATGCCTGAATTCAGGCCTGACAAAAATATCTCCAGAAAGGGAAAATTGTCCATAAGCAGAAAAACCAAACAAAGAGACTAAAAAAAACAAAAGAAGTTTCTTCATAATACGATATTTCAATATGAAACGAGCATGCATTGTTAAACACAAACACTTATGAAAATTCCTCTTGCGAGTTCCATCCGACATTAATTTGAAAGTTATTTTCGGATGAAAACTTAATTGAAAGCCCCCTTGAGGTATTCGCGGGTTTTTTCCATTTTAGGGTTTTCAAAAAACTCTTTTACGGGGCCCTGCTCAATCACTTCGCCCAGGTACATAAATACAACATAATCGGCAATTCGCCTTGCTTGGCGAAGCACGTGAGTAACCATAACCAGGGTGTAGTCTTTTTTTAGTTCGGCAAATTGTTTTTCAACAATACTTGCCGAAAGTGGGTCGAGCGCCGAGGTGGGTTCATCGGCCAGAATTATTTCGGGGTTAACTGCCAGTCCGCGGGCCAGACAAAGGCGTTGCTGCTGACCAATACTAAGCCTTGTAGCAGGATCTTTCAATCTGTCTTTTACCTCATCCCAGAGGTTAACCTGGCGCAGGTATTTTTCCACCAGGGGCGCAAGTTTTCTCCTTCCCGAAATGCCATTAATACGAAGACCATAAGCAATATTATTGAAAATACTCATTGGTAGGGGTGCCGGGCGCTGGGACAAAAGGCCCATTTTCTTCCTGATTTCGGTCACATCTTTGTCGGTGTTTAAAATATCCTCATTGTCAAGGAAAATTTTGCCGTTAATTTTAACGGTTTCCTCCAATTCAACCAGGCGATTCAGGGTTTTCATCAAAGTGGTTTTTCCGCAGCCCGAAGGGCCCAATATCACTGTTAGCTGGTTTTCAGGAATTTCAATGTTTACATTTTTCAAAATGTGATGTTTGCCAAAGTGGAGATCCAGATTTTGGATGGATATTTTGCCTTGTTGCATCTTCTATTTTATTAATGTTTTTCTGAATCGCTTGCCGAAATACCTGGTTGAAATGCTTACCACAAGTATGATTATGGTAAGGATAAGGGCAGCGGCATAGGCCCGGTTCTGAACCTCAGGGATGGGCGATCCCAACTGAAAAAATACGGCCAGGGGCAATGTTGCGGTTTGCTGCATAAGCGAGGTGGGTATGTTATCGGTATAGCCGGTGGTAAAAAGCACTGCGGCCACATCGCCAATACCCCTTCCGAAGGCAAGCAAAACGGCCGTAATAATTCCGGGGAATGTTTGGCGAACCATAACTTTGAATGCTACTTCGGACCGGGTTGAACCCAGTGCGAAAGCAGATTCAATAAGTGAAAGGGGAACATTTTTCATCACTTCGTCCATTGAGCGGATCATGATGGGCAAAATAAAAAAAGCTACAGTAATGATACCTGCCAGCAAGCTCGCCTTTATGCCAAGGTAAATCATGAGCGTAAAGCCAAAAGCACCGTAAACAATAGAAGGAATACCCCACAAAAGGTCAAGGATAAAGCGCAGACCGTTTACCAGTTTTTTTCTGCGCTTCAGGTGAATGTTCATTGCAAGCGAAACCGGCAAACTAATGACCAAAGCTATTATTACAGCACCTGACGACAGGTAAAGTGAGCCAATAATGGCATTCAGAATGCCTCCCTCCCGACCAAAATAATAACCTCCTTTGGGGGTTTGGCTTATCATTTCCCAGCTAAGATAGGGCAAACCACGATAAACTATAGTGGCCACTATCAGTACAAGCAACAGGCCAAGTGAAACCGTGCTAATTATCATTAGATAATAAAAAACTTTTTCTTCAATTTTTCTCCACATAAGCCTATGCCTTTTTCTCCAAACGAATGATTGCCAGCCTTGACAAAAAGTTAAAAAACATGACTACCACCAGCAAGATCAGAGCAGCGAACATGAGCGCAGAATCATACATGGGTATGGAAAGCATTTCGCCGTAATTGTTTGCTATAAGAGCTGGCAGCGGGTATCCGGGATCAAAAATACTTTTAGGAAGGCCTACCACGTTTCCAACCACCATAAGCACAGCTATGGTTTCGCCAAAAGCCCGGGAAAGGCCCAACCCAAATGCAGATATGATGCCGGCAAATGATTTTCTGACCACCACAAACTTAATGGTTTGCCATTTTGTGGCACCCAGCGAAAGGGATGCTTCGGACAATTCGACCGGCACGGTTTTAAAAACCTCAATAAGGACATTAAGAATAAAAGGTATGAGCATTACTGACAATACCAGCCCGCCAGCCAGAATACTGAAACCTGTTGACTCAATGCCAAACAATGGCGCAAGATACCGGCCCACCATTGGAACAATGATAAGAATACCCCATACCCCGTAAATGACCGATGGGATACCAGCCAGAATATCGATTACGGGCTGCATGAACCTTAACAACCTGGAAGAGCTGTATTGCGTAAGGAAAATGGCTGAAAACATACAGATAGGAGTTGTTATCAAAAGGCCCAAAATGGTAACCCACAGTGAACTGATAATAAAGGGCCAGAAACCGAACTGCCCGGCCAGGGGCCGCCAAACAGAAGAAAACAAAAGCTCTTTCAGGCCATTGGTCTCAAGCACAAACATTGACTTGTAAAGCAGGCTGAGGGTAATTACTACAGGCAGTAATACCACAAAAAACAACGAAATCTTTATCCATAAGGACGAAAACTGGTCCTTGAATTTTCTAAGTTTTAGCGCCATTCAAAATTGTTAATTATTCCTTGGGGATTTCAACCTAATCGGGTCTGTTCAGCTCAGGCAACTTTTCTAACTGCACGCCAAGGATGTGTTCAGATAATCCAACATATCCGGCTTGGGCCACATAATCCTGCCCTTTGGTAAGAACCCAGTGCAAGAATTCGATAACAGCCACATTTTGGGGTTGACCGTTCGACACAAAAAAGAGGTTACGGGCAGGAGGCGAAGGATACCTTCCTTGTGAAATGGCCACCATTAAATCGTCAAGGGTACTGTAAAAATCTTCTTCCGGATCAATCCGGCCGTTTTCATTCAAGTCGATTGGAATAACCGCAAGCCCCGGAAATGGCAAGCGTGTGTTCACATCGTAGGCAAAGGCAATATTGTTATACCCCACACCCAACCTGTCGTTTTTCACAATATCGGCAATGCCTGGATCGCCGTAAACCCCAATGCCCTTTAAATCTTCCTGGGCCTTGCCCAGGTAGTAAGCCCAAATTTCGGCCGCCCCGCATGCATCAGAGCGAGTAAATACATTTATGGTACCCTCACCAAGGCTTTGAAGAAATTGCGACCAGTTTTTCGGGCCTTCTGTAAGGAAAATTTCCTGAAACTGGCTTCGGATAAGACCTTGCTCAAGGATGGCCTTTTTGTTTGGATTGTTTGAATTAAAAGTTGGAATTACCGCATCTTTTGCCACGGGAACATACCATGCATTACGCCCCATTTCCGATGGGGTAATATCGCGCGAGACCATGGCCAGATCAACCATATCAACCAGCACATCGGCAATGCCTTTACCCGCACCGCCGGCCGAGATATCAATCTGAACCTTCGGATGCTCCTTTCTGAACTCTTCAGCCCAGCTCACCACCAAAGGGTACATGGCCCATGCCCCGGAAATGCTAATACGACCATAAAGATTGCCTTCTTCATCATAGCCCGATTCACCTGCTTGCCTGCAACCAAAAAAGGACACTGCAAGAAATATGCAAAAAACTGATAAGAGGAACTTTTTCATCTGAAAATAATTTGTTTATTAAAATTAGATGAACACCGGAGGACTCAACGACGGTAAACTTGCACGATGATTTTAATCCTTGTTTATGCTCAACGAATCATGCTCGTTTCAAAGTATTATTTTTTCGGGTCAAAGTTATTAAAATAGTCCGATTAACAATTCGAAAAATCACATCGCTCATCCAATTGCTAGCTACTCTGGAATAGGGAAAGGGAGAAATTGATCTCCATTTTTCTGAAAAAATTTTCGGGCAAGGTCGTAATTTTCGGTAAAACCGAGCAAAAATCCGCCCCCGCCTGCCCCACAAAGCTTAAGGTAAAACTCGCCGGTTTCCAGGCCGTGGTTCCAAATACCAAAAAAGCCAGGAGGTATCATTTCACGAAAATACATCATTTGCATGGAAGAAAGCTGCCTGATTCCCCTGGCGATTACATCGGGATGGGCCTCCAGCAGCGCATCGATACAAAAATCAACCAGCGGGATATAACTGTCGTGCATCATGCTACGAAATTGGGTCTGACTGTAATTTTCATAAAATCTATTGACCAGGCTTTCGGTTTTTCGCGGCAAAAAAGTATCGACCAGAAAAAAGCCACCGCTTTCGCGGAAAGGCAGTGCGGGTATTTCAACCGGCTTATTTCCCTGCTCAGGGTCTATCAGCAGGGGTTTCTGCAGGTAGCAGCTCAACGGGTCGATGCCCGAGCTGGTGCCGTGAAAATAAGCCTCAAGCATGCCCAATCTTCTCATCAGTTTGCGCATGTTCCGGGGGCTGGGAAAAGGTTTGTAAGGCACAGGTTCGCAGGCATAGCTTTCGTAAACGGCAGCCACCAGGGCTCCGGAGCTGCCTGCCCCATAACCCGGGGGTATATCCGACTCGAGATACAGCCCCCTGAGCAAATCAAGGGCAAAGCGGTTAAGGTCAATCCCATGATCACGTCTTTCGGTCTCCTCGCGGCGCACGAGGTCAAGCAGGTAGTCTTTCAGCTGCTGATTCAGTCGTGTTTCTTCAAGGCTAAATTCTTCGCCGGGAAACCGCAACCGGGCCTGGAACTTACTAATAGGAACACTCAAGGCTCTTCCCTGGCTAATCACACTGTATTCGCCAAAGAGCATGATTTTCCCAAAGTATGTACGGGCAGATATCGGCATAAAAGGACGTTTATTTCTTTTTAGGTCCTGCACCCACACCGTCATCCATCCAGCGTCTGTTCTTACACATCGGAAGCAACTCCTGCTGTATGAATGGTCTCACCCTGTGGGCATCTTTGTCGAGGTAAACCAAGTGAATGTTGGGACCGGCATCTAAGGTAAAGCAAATATTAATATTATGCTGCTGCCTGAAGTCCCGAATCTTTTCTATCAGGGCAATGGTACCGGGTTTTATCAGAATATAACCCGGGCGCGACGACATCATCAGGCCGTGGAGCGTAAGTGCCTCATTCTCAACAATACTCACAAACAAATCTTCATCTCCGGTTTTCAAGGCGTGAAGCATGCTGCCGAGATTATCTTCGGCCTGAACAATGCGGCTTTCGCGGAAGTCGTGCCCGTTCATCAGCGCATGTCCTGCTGTACTCGACACTTTCTTCTCAGAATCGTCCACAATCAGCACCGCATCCTGCAAGTTTCTGAAGGCCGGGTGAATGCTTTCATCGGCGAGCTTCACGGCAAAATCGTCGCTCGAGCCGGGCAGGTGATCTGATTTTCCCCACACGGTAAAGCCGCCATATACCGATCGGCAGGCGCTGCCGCTGCCCAGGCGGGCAGCGAAACTGGCTTTCTTCAAAAAGTCCGAACCCATTCCGGTTTTCCCGGCAAGTTCGTTTTCAATACTTCCCAGTGCCATGGCCAACGCACTGAAGGCCGCTGCCGAAGAGGCAATACCGGCCGAGTGCGGAAAGGTGCTCTGGCTTTCAATATCGAGCCCAAAATCGTTCAAAAAGGCATAGTGGGCCTTCATGCTGTCGATGTACTTGCCAATACGTGCTTCAAATTTTTCGTTAGGTTGCCCGTTGAGTGCAAACGAATGCAAACCTCCTGGGCCGTTTCCTGCCGGTGCATACTTCATTCTGATTCGTACCACGCTTTCGCGAAGAGTAAAGCTCAGCGAGGGGTTCATGGGCAACTGCCCGGGGTACTTGCCCCAGTATTTTACCAGTGCGATGTTGGCCGGGCTCTCCCAGAAAACCTCTCCGGTATGCTGTTGGTTTGTTTTATTATTCATATACAAGTTTCTTTATTATAAAACCATTTCGCTAAAACCAAAGATGGTATCGCAGCCCTTTTTATTAAAATACGCTTTAACCACTTCCTCACTTTCCGCGGAAGCGGCCAAACAAAAATCGCCGCCCCATGCCCCCAACGACTTGATAGCACCCGGAAAACCGGTAAAGCGCACGGCTTGCAAGGGCAACTGATCGATGGCACGGGAAATAACCGTTTCATGTGCGGTCATCATCCGGATAAAATGGTCCAGGTTTTCTTCCTTAACTAATTTCATGGAAAGCTCAGAGATGCGCTCGAGGGTATGGTTATCGAATTTTGTCGGATCGATGCCTTCAATGCTTTTTGCGCTGCTTTGCTTTTTGCCGGTATAGACAAACCACAGGTTTTGCCTGAAGGGTGGGTCGAAAGCCACTTCACAAACCGAAGGGGCATGGCCCCGTCCGTTGTATCTGTAAATCAGGGGTGTGTTGTGGCGGGCGCAGGCAATGTCGTAGCCCGAGCCGCTGGAAGTGCTGAAAAGCAATTCGAATGGATCGACGCCGGCCCACCAGGCAAGGTTGGAAATGAGCGTGGAACTGCTCCCCAGCCCCCATTTCAAGGGGAAATTGGTGTCGGTAGTAATTTTATATGAAAAACCCCTTTCGGGGAAGGCCGGGTTCAATTCCTTTGCCCGAAGCAGCAATTTCTGAAGA
The DNA here is from genome assembly GCA_002402465.1 of Bacteroidales bacterium UBA4814. Taxonomy (GTDB): domain Bacteria; phylum Bacteroidota; class Bacteroidia; order Bacteroidales; family UBA7960; genus UBA7960. The sequence goes on along the minus strand of DHFW01000033.1, from coordinate 11,428 downwards.
TTTGTGCTTACCGGATCCCCTGCATTTTCGGGTTCAAAGCCGCTTTCGCGGAAAATATCGTGATACCACTGCTGGCCTTGCTCCAAAGCAGTCCAGCTTAACCAGGGCTCCCCTTGGGGAAGCTTTTCCACCAGCATTCTTTGTCCGAACCTGACCGGTACGGCCAGCACCAGCGAGCCGGCCAGGGCCAGATATTCGCCGGTGATCATTAATTTGCCGTGCGAGTAAAAGGTTTGGACACTCATTATTTGCCGGATTAATGGTCGGTAAATGTAAAGAAGGTTTTTTGATTATCCTTCTTCCCTGATGCTTTTCAGGTAATCTTCCACTTTCTGGAAGGATATAGTCTGATCCCTGAAATATGTCATGGTTTTATCACGTTCAGCCGGAGTTGCACCCAGTTGGGTAAGGATATTTGGCAGGTGCATGCGCATGTGCCCGGCCTGAATGCCGGTGGTGGTGAGCGATCGCACTGCAGCGAAGTTGTTGGCCATGCCAGCCGCCGCCGCAATCATCATCAGTTCTTTCGCACTGGGGTTTCCCAGCATTTTTAATGACAGGTCGGCCAGCGGATGCAGGCGGGTAAGCCCGCCGGTGGTGCCCAGGGCCATGGGCATGGTTAGGGTGAACTCAAATTGCCCATTCTCGACCTTTGCATGACTGAGCGAAGTGTAGCGGCCATCCTTTGCGGCAAAGGCATGCGCCCCGGCTTCAATGGCGCGGAAGTCGTTGCCCGTGGCAATGATTACGGCATCCACTCCATTCATGATGCCTTTGTTGTGGGTGGCAGCCCGGTGAATATCTTTTTCGGCTATCTCAACGGCCAGCACAAAGCGGCGGGCAAACTCTCCGCCCGAAACACCCGGGGCAATATTTTTCAGCTCATCCACCGGACACCCCACTTTGATCTCCACCAGGCATTCGGGCACATGATTTGAGAGTATGGACATGACCGGCTCAAAGGCATTCTCAGCGAAGCCGGGCTTTTGCTGGAAAAAGTCGCCCAAGCCGCGTGAGCATTCTTCGAGCACCGAGTTGATAAAGTTGGCGCCCATGGCGTCAACCGTCTCGAAGGTCAGGTGAAGCTGGAAGTAATTTTCTATCAGTTGCGATCGGTTTCGGATCTCCATGCCGGTAATGCCTCCCCCACGCTTCACCATGTTGGCGGCAATGGGAGCAACCCGCTTTTGCAGAAAGCCAATAATTTCCGCGGAAGCGGCTTCCAGTTTTTGATGATCATCACTGAAAAGGAAGTGCACCTGCCCTATTTTTTGGGTGCCCAATATCCGCGCCTTGAAGCCGCCCCTGGCAGCCCAGAAACTGGCTGCAGCCGAGGCAGCAGCCACCACCGAGCTCTCTTCCGTTACCATGGGAACCATATAAACGGTGTTGTTGATCAAAAAGTTGGGGGCCACATTGTAGGGCAGCGGATAATTGGAAAGGGTGTTCTCACTAAGCTCCGATAGGATTTTCTGGATGTTGGGGTCGCCATGAAAAAACGAGCGCAGGGTCTCACCCACGCCCGAAGCATCTTCAAAAAACCCTTCAACCACCTTGAGCTTTTCTTCGAGGCTGAATTTTGAAAAACCCCTTATGATTGATTTTTGAACCATTACGGAAAAAATTATCTATAGAAATAGTAACACAAAACTTACTAGAAAACACAAAAAACTCAAGCTTAATCACTGCCGCTAACTCCTACAGCTAAACAACTACCTCAACATAACTCCAATTTCCCAGATCACTAAGCTATGAGCCAAAACTAATCAACCTCGCCCCAACCCCCTCCAAAGGGGGAGTTTTTGCAAAGCGGCTTTTTTCGCGTCCTCGCCTCTTCGCGTCCTCGCCTTTCCAAACTCCTACTGCTACCTCCTGCCGCTATAAACTACCGCTTTCCCTGCGCCCAGAGCCACTTACACCCCGGGTGAAAAGTCGGGAGGGCGACCCGGGGCTACTCATAGCTGGTCCCGCTTCACAGGACGAAAGACTGCGCCCTCTGCCCCATGCCATTACCTTACCCTCAGATACGCATACGCCATTTGCAACCCCTTCACCTGAAGTTGAATAAACTGCCGCAGGGTTTCGTAGTCGTCGCGGGCATATTTAAGGAAGGAAGAAGCCTGTCCATATACAGCGGGTATTTTCGATTTGTTGATCAGGTAATAGCCGTCGAGGTAGGAGCGCACACCCCCCGAAATGATCAACTGCTTCACGCGAACGGATTCAGGTTCATTTTCAAAAATATGATTAACCATGTTGACCATTTGCAGGGCATCGTGGCCTATCCGTGCCAGGGGTTCAAACATTTCCTGCTCCACGGCTTGGCTGCGCATCAGCTCCACTTTGGCAAAGTTGGTACCACCAAAAGCGGCGAACTCAATACCGCCAAGCGGCAGTTTCAGCAGCTGCCGCAGGCTTTCGTAACCCATGCCCTGCCCCACTTCCTTAACAATTACGGGAAACTTAACCAGCTCAATCAAGGCCTGAATGGACTCAATGGGCGGTTTTTTCAAACGGTCACCTTCGGGCTGAAACCATTCCTGGAAAGGATTTACGTGGATAAACAGGCCATCGGCACGGAGCTTCTCCACCAGTTCAGCGATGCGATCCACTTGCTTGTCGCGCAGCATGTCTTCGAGCTGGTTAATGCCCAGGTTGGCCCAGAGCGGAAAGTCGGGGCCAATGATGTCGCGCATGTCGAAGTCGGGAAAATACTTGTCGTCTTCGAGCAGGATGCGGCAGGATCCCAGCCCCATACCCATGCCAAATTCCTTGCTGGCACGGGCCAGGTTACGGTTTATGATACCGGCCAGTTTGGTGCCGCCGGTCATACTTGAAACCCAAACGGGTAACAGCATTTTCTGGCCCAGGAAATTCATTTCCGGGATGGCATTCACCGGGTGGGCACTGAGCATGGGCTCATAATAGAATCGCTGGTCAATATCCCTGGCAGGGATTTGCGACTCGAATGCCAGGTTTATATGATCCTTTTTCCGGTCTTTCATACTGCAGGTTCTTTAAACGCCGTTGTGGCGGGCAATCACCATGCGCAAAATTTCGGAAGTGCCTTCACCGATTTGCAGCAAGCGCTGGTCGCGGTAAAAGCGCTCCACCGGGTGAGGTTTGAAAACACCGGCTGCCCCATGTATTTGCAATGACTCATCGGCAATCTCGCGGGCAATTTCTGAGGTGTAAAGTTTTGAAATGGCGGCCTCGCGGGCAAACTGCATATTGTTGTCTTTTCTCCAGCAAGCGTTGTACAGGGTGTTGCGGGCCAGCTCAATCTTCATATCCATATCGGCCATTTTGAAGGATACCGCCTGAAACTTATGAATGGGCTGACCGAACTGATGCCTTTTCTTTGAGTGTGCGATGGCCTCTTCGAAAGCGCCCTGTGCAAGCCCCAGCCCAATGGCGGCTACCGAAAGGCGACCGGCATCGAGGGTGTTGAGCATAATGCGCCCCCCTTGTCCTACCTCGCCCAACAGGTTGGCGGCAGGAACCTTCACATTATTAAAAAACAATCTTCCTGTGTCGGAGGCACGCCACATTAGCTTGCCAAAGCTTCTTTCGCGAGTAAAGCCTGGGGTACCTTTTTCCACGATAATGGCTGAAAGCTTCTTCCTGCCATTGATCTCACCGGTAACTGCCTGCACAATTACGCCACCCGAAATGTCGGAGGTAGAATTGGTGATGTGCCTTTTCTCGCCGTTGATAACCCAATAGCCATCAAGCAGTTCGGCGGTGGTTTGCGAGCCCATGGCATCAGATCCTGCATTTTCTTCGGTTAGGCCAAAAGCCCAGGTCATACGGCCATCAGTGAGCGGGGGAATGTACTTTTTGATCTGTTCGGGTGTGCCATACTTCATAATGGGCGCAATGGCCAGTGAGTTGACGGCAGCAATGGTGGCAGCCTGGGAGCTATCCACACGGGCAAGCTCTTCCACAATAATGATATAGCTCAGGGTATCAAGACCCTGCCCGCCAAGCTCTTTGGGAACCTGAATCCCAAAAAATCCTGCATCGCCCATTTTGGCCGTCAGTTCAAGGGAGAACTCCTCCGTTTCGTCGAGCTGCGCCGCAATCGGCTTAATTTCCTTTTCGGCAAATTCGCGCACCCTCTGCCTGAGGTCCTGGTGCGCCTGGGTTAAAAGTGGATGTACTATCATGGGTGATTTTTTATGAACCTTTAACAACGTTTTTAAGGAATGGTTTATTTAAAACAAATTTTTGTTGATTTTTTTTCAAGAAATGTTAGACAAAACCATCAACCTTTGATTGTCCTGCACCAAATCGCCGGTATGCACCTCGATGGTTTGCACCTGTCCTTTGCCAATGGCCACTACCCGGTTTTCCATTTTCATGGATTCCAGGATCAGCAAAGTATCGCCTTTGTTTACCAGATCGCCGGGCTTCACGTTGATTTGGATTACCTTTCCAAACATGGGGGCACTCACCACATAATTGCCTTCGAGCACGGGATTGCTGTTGATGCGGGTCAGGTTTTCGCGGTTCAGGTGCATGGCATGCTGCATCAGATAAACCTTTCCCTTTAGCTGAATCAAGGCTGAACCATCGGCCTTCAGCGTGAAATATAATTTGTGAAGCACTCCTGAGGCATCGATCATAAGTTCATGATCGGTTTTTTTCATCAAATGATAAATAATTTTTTTCTCACCGGGCTCCATGTAAATCCTTTCGGGATCGATGGTGTTAATGCTGCGAGAGATTTTTTGCCCGTTAATAATGAGCCCGGTACGCATACACAGGCGCCAGTAGCCCAGTTGATTCCATATTTTTTCGCCTTTGGCTCTTTTTTTCCTACCGGCAAAAATAAAAGCGGCGATCAGCAGGTCAGCGTCAGGAATTCCCTTGAGCGACTCACTAAACCCATTTTGCAGAAAATGCTTGCAGAAGTTGGTGTCGGCACTGCCATCAATAAATTCGACGGCATTTAACAATGCAATCAGGTAAGGGATATTGGTTTTAATGCCATGCACCAGGTAGCCTTCCAGTCCGGCAATAAGTTTCAGACGGGCTTCGTGGCGAGTGGCACCATGGCTGATCACCTTGCCGATCATAGGGTCGAATTGACTGCTCACTTCCGAGCCTGAGGCGACTGATGCATCGATGCGCAACCCTGAATCAGCAGCATTACGGTAAAACAAAATCTTACCCGGCGAGGGCATAAAATCTTTTTCGGGGTCCTCGGCATATACGCGGGCTTCGATGGCATGCCCGTTTATCTGAACTTCTTCCTGGCAGAAAGACAGTGGCTTGCCCCAGGCAATGCTTACCTGCTCGCGCACAATATCGATGCCGGTGATCATTTCCGTAACCGGGTGCTCCACCTGAATGCGGGTGTTCATTTCGAGGAAATAATAATCCTGGCCAGAGACCAGGAACTCGATAGTGCCAGCGCTCACATAGCCAATTTCTTCTGCAATACGACGGGCCGCCTGCATAAGTTTCTCTCTTAGCTCAGGATTCACATTGGGGCTTGGTGCCTCCTCGATAATCTTTTGATAGCGACGCTGTATGCTGCATTCCCTTTCGAAAAGGGTCACCACATTTCCATGCTCATCGGCAATAAGCTGTACTTCAATATGGTGGGGCTTGTCAAGGTATTTTTCTATGTACACATCACCATTGCCAAAGTAGTTGAGGGCTTCGCGCTGGGCCGTTTCGAGCATGTCTTTTACCTGATTCTGGTTTTCGGCAATGCGCATGCCTTTGCCGCCGCCACCTGCCGCAGCCTTTACCAGCAAAGGAAAGCCAACCGAGCTTGCCACTGCCATGAGTTCTTCAGGGCTTCCGGTAGCGCCATTAATAAGGGGCACACGCAGCTTTTTTACCAGGTTACGGGCTTCTATCTTGTTTCCCATCATCCTGATGGCTTCATCTCCGGGGCCAATAAAAACCAGTCCGGCTTTTCTCACGGTCTGCGAGAATTCATGCGACTCCGACAGGAAGCCGTAGCCCGGGTGAATAGCGTCGGCTCCTGCTTGCTGTGCAATGGCAATGATCTTTTTCTGGTTAAGGTAAGTGTCGGTAAGGCTTCCTCCCTGAAGCAAATAGCTTTCGTCGGCATGCTCCACATGCAGCCCCCCCGCATCCGCTTCAGAAAAAATGGCCACACTTTTTATGCCCATTTGCCGCAGCGATCGGAATATCCGAATGGCAATTTCGCCGCGGTTGGCCACCAGTACCTTAGTAATGTTTCGCTTCATCTTCTCATGTTTACTTTTCCGGCCAGGTCGGTTTTCTCTTTTCAAGAAAGGCCTTCATGCCCTCTTGGGCTTCTTCCCCTTTTTGCAGCTTAGTTAACAGGTCAGCCGTATATTTGCTTAATGAGTGATCAATTTCTTTACCGGTCACCTGCTGAATAAGGCGTTTGCAAGTCTTCATAGCTTCAGGGGCATTTCCGGCCATGTTGGTTGACAATTCCATTGCAAAAGTTATGAGCTGCTCAATGCTGCCTGCCTTGTCTGCCAAATGCATCCTAACGGCCTCGGATGCATTTATTTTTTCGCCGCTCAGCATCAGTTGCCTTGCATTTAACTCGCCTATTCTTTTTATTACAAAAGGAGAAATGGTGGCAGGAACCAGCCCGAGTTTCACTTCGCTGAAAGAAAAAACGGCCTGATTTTCGGCCAGCACAAAGTCAGCGCAGGCGATAAGCCCGAGCGCACCGCCCATTGCAGCACCGTGAACAATGGTTATCAATGGTTTTGGGAAGCGGTAGAGTGAAAGGTAAAGCCCGGCCAGCACGTCTCCCGAGCGATCTTCAGGTAAGAGTTCATCACCCTGGCTCATCCATTTCAGGTCGCCCCCGGCGCAGAAAAAATCACCCTGCCCACGAAGGATCACCACCCGAATTTGCGGGTCGTTTTCGGCGGAAGCCAAAAAAGAAACCAGCTCGGCTGCCATTTGCCGGTTTATGGCATTTCGCTTTTCAGGCCGAGCCAGCCACAACGTACAAATGTAGTTCTCCTTTTCAACCACTATGGCTTCAAACTTTTCCATCAACCAAAAAATTACATACGGTACACCCCGCTTCGCGGCTCTTCATATTTTTTATTCTGTGAAATGGCAATGGCCATGGCCACCACCTGCCTTGTTTGCAGGGGTTCGATAATACCATCGTCCCACAGCCGTGAGGTGCTGTAATAGGCTGAACCCTCCTCTTCGTATTTTTTCAGGATTTCAGCCTTCATGGCTTCAATCTCTGCTTCATCCACCTTTTTGCCCATGGCTTCCAACTGGTCCATCTTCACCTGTGCCAGCACGCTGGCAGCTTGTTGCCCACCCATTACCGAGATGCGTGAGCCCGGCCACATAAACAGAAAGTGCGGGTCGTAAGCCCGGCCAGCCATGGCATAGTTTCCGGCCCCGTATGAGCCGCCGGTTATGATGGTAATCTTGGGCACATTGGCAGTGGCCACGGCGTGCACCAGCTTGGCACCATCGCGGGCCAGTCCAGAAGTTTCGTAGGCCTTCCCAACCATGAAGCCGGTAATATTCTGCAGGAACAGTATGGGTATCTTTCGAAAGTTGCAAAGTTCAATAAAGTGCGCACCCTTAAGCGATGATTCGGCAAAAAGCACGCCGTTGTTGGCAATGATGCCCACGGGGTAACCCATAATATGCGCAAAACCGGTAACCAGTGTTGTGGCATAGCGTGCCTTGAATTCATGAAAGCGGCTGCCATCAACCAGGCGGGCAATGATCTCGTAGGGGTCGGTTTGTCTTTTGGGGTCAGACTGAAGCACCCCATAAAGCTCTTCGGGGTCATAAGCAGGTGGCTCGGGTTTTTTTACCGCAAGCACCTGCTTTTCAGCGGGCTGAAAGGTTTCGAATATGCTGCGACAAATAGCAATGGCGTGCTGGTCGTTCTCGGCCAAGTGGTCGACCACGCCCGACTTTGAGGTATGCACCTCTGCCCCACCCAGCTCTTCGGGCGTAACGATCTCGCCGGTGGCAGCCTTTACCAGCGGCGGACCACCAATAAAGATGGTGCCCTGGTTGCGAACGATCACGGTTTCATCGCTCATGGCAGGCACATAGGCACCGCCCGCAGTGCATGATCCCATTACCAGTGCTATTTGTGGGCAGCCCTGGGCCGAGAGTTTGGCCTGGTTGAAAAAGATGCGGCCAAAGTCGTCGCGGTCGGGAAACACTTCGGCTTGTTCGGGCAAAAACACCCCGCCCGAATCGACCATATACACGCAGGGCAAGTTGTTCTGCATGGCAATTTCCTGGGCGCGTATGTGCTTGCGAATGGTTTCTTTAATGTAAGTACCCCCTTTTACCGTAGCATCGTTGGCTACGATCACTGCCTCACGCCCCTGTATCACCCCAATGCCGGTTACAATACCTGCTGAAGGGAATCCATCCTTATACTGGCCAAAAGCCGCCAGGGAAGAAAGTTCAAGAAAAGGCGTGTTGGCATCAATCAGCAGGTCGATGCGCTCGCGTGCCAGCAGCTTGCCCCTGGAGCGATGCTTATCAATTGCCTGGAGGGGCCCTCCTTGCAAAACCCGGTGCATAATACTGCGATGGTTTTCAAGCAGTTTAAGGTAGCTGTCGCGGTTGGCAAAATACTCATGCCCATACGGATGAATATGCGTAGGGATCTGAAACACGGCGGGTAATGGGTTTGGTTTCTTTAAGCCTCAAAAATAGTCGAAATATTAAAATCTGCCCACTATCAGGGGAGTTTTTTATAGGTTTTATTAAAAGATGGAGTCCGAAGCCTGCTGGCAGGAAGGTCCGAAGTAATCAGAAAAAAAGGGGAGGGTCAGAAAGTCAAAGTTTTATGAAACATGACACTCACCGGGTGACTTGAAGACGCCCGGTGAGTAATAGGCCCTGTTTCAATGAGCTAACCAGTTAATACCATTTTTTTATTTTAACCTTACCGAATAAATGGAGAAAAAGACTTTGAAAACTTCCCATATATTCTCATTTATTTTGAAAATAGTCCATAACATTACGGAAAAAGGGTGTTTCAATTGAATGACCAGGTGTTGATGTGTAAGCTAATTGAATTTTTAAATCTTCATTTATCAAAAGAAAGTATAGACTAAAATTAATTGAATAGTCCTCGATTGGGATATTGAACTCATTTGAAAAATTAAAGCTTTGGATTTTTACATTTTGTTTTTCAAGGAAAAATTTTAGATGGTTAACATTTCTAAACTGTGGAATTAGAAGAATCCTGTTCTGGTTTTCAATTAATACATTTAAGGAATCGATTATCAATAAATCGTTTTCAATACAAGGAAAGCATGAATTTTCAAAAAATCGATAAATCAGAACTTGGTCGGAAATCATTGAATTCAACAATTTCAATTCTCCAGAGGCCGAAACAACTTCATAGTTTTCTAAAAATATGTTTTCTGTTAGTAACTCAAGTGAATCTCTAATTCTATCAATGCGTTTATCATATTCTGACAAATAAATTTGGTTTTTGTCGATCAGGGATTTTTGGTTGTATTGATTAACAAATAGAAAAGTTACCAAAACCAAAGCCCATATGATGGCAGTTAAATTAGTCTTGTATTTTTTACTGAGAGTTTTCATTTTCTCTTACAGAAAAAATAATGATACAAGGATTACTTAGATCATGAAGCTTTGAAACCATTTCATATAAATCCGCTTGATATAGAAAAAAACTCAAAACATCGATCGGATCTGCAAATGCTAAAAATTGGTTGTCACCAAAACTGCCAATCAATCTGCATTTTGGCAAGATCTTTTCTTGAAAAATAGTTTCTGAATAAAAAGAATCCTTTGTTTTCTTGGAAAAAAGCAGAAAATTATCGCGGCCGTACAATGAAAAGTTAAATGAAATAAAGTCCCTGTTTTCCCCAATTCCATAAAACGGAATAATTATTTTACCTTCTCTGGACTCCTTGTAAACATGGTTTATTCCCTTTTCAATATCATTTTCATGAAGTGTAAGCAAACCAAAATTAAAAAGAAACTCTTCCCTGTAGATTCCTGATTCAGAATCATGAAGAGAATACAAGAAATTTGAAAACGGAGCGGAAAATAACACCCTGTTTTGAAAAACAGAAATGGGCATCATGGCACCAAGATTAATCAAATCACTCTTAATAGGAAAAAATTTTGACAAATAATTTTTATTGTTCAAATCATAAATGGAATAAAGAAAATAACCAAGTTCACCATTATCTTCATTCACAGGCACCGGATTGTAAATTAACCATAGCCCATTCCCAATGTCTTCAGCATGAGTCAAAAAAAGGTCTTCTATGAATTCAGCACGTTTAAAATTCAGGTTAAGGTCATACTCGCTTAGATAATGGGTCCCCGTATCCCAAACGAAAACTGACCTGGCTGCAGAATCAATAACAAACTCAATGGGACTTAAAACTTCTCCAGGGCCCCTCCCCCTGGATAAACGTTTCAAAAAATTACCATCCTGGTCAAACAAAAAAAGGTTTTGTGAGACCATCCTATCCAATACGTAATACCTCCCCTCATTATACCTAACTTTTGAAACCTCTCCAATTAATGAATGGTCTAAAGTTTCAAGAGGCAAAATTTTTTCAATATTTATATTCAAAGGTCCAATTTCACCGAATATATCTATTTCCACTCTTTGATATGTTTTCCCTTTACAAGAAAAAAAGAGAATTAATGATATAATGAAGACACTAAAATTTGTGTTAAGTTGCATGATTTTTTCTAAAATAGTTAAAACAAAGGGAGTAAGGAAGTTAATTGAAATTACTCCCTTTTTGACTAATTTACTTTTTTGCTTTTCCCCTTTGCCCGGGAACATTGTTTGAACAACAAAACCGCATTCCATCATAAGGTCTGACGTAATCAGTAAAATGAGGGTTGCACAAAGTATAACTTGAACAAACTTCAGGAGCGATTACGCCACCGCCCTGATCACCGGGCGGTGGTTCCGGCATAGTCGGGTCACTTCCAAACACATTATTTCCAATAAAAAACAGCGCACCTGCGGCAAAGGCCAGCAGTAAAAAGTTTTTACGAATGGTTTTCATGATTTCCCTGATAATATTTAGTTGAAAAAATACTTTAAGCGCAATTTTATCAACGTACCAGCCTGCTAATTAACCAATTACCAACCAAGGATTCCTTCTCTCTCACTTTCTCATTTTCACCCCTTCTCATTTTCTCCTTGCCCGGTTTCCCGCCCCTTTTTCTTCCCGGGTTTGTTTTGTGTTTTTTATTTCTCGCTATAAGTGCGTTTTTTTCTTGTTTGCAGATTTAAAACATATGCTATTAGACAACATGGTAAAAATATGAAAAAAGTTTTTACTATTTACCCCCCCCTAATTTATAACCATTCTAAATAAAACATGCGATAAAAGATAGCTTTTTCCAATCATTTTATGGGTATCCTGTAGTGGTCTAAAAAATTTGGACA
>DHFW01000031.1 GCA_002402465.1 Bacteroidales bacterium UBA4814 | reverse complement strand
TGTCCAAATTTTTTAGACCACTACACTTACCTTTGTTTAAATAAAAGTGACCAAAATGATATGGTTTAAAAATTTAAACAATAGCCACGAAATCATAAAATTTCAAAGGAACACAAAAATTGAAAGTCAATATTTTACTTTCGTGAAATTTCGTCTTTTAATATTTTAGTGGCTAATATAAACCATAACAGGCAAACGAAGTAAAAAAATGTCCGGCGGTATCATATTCGACATAAGAAGGTATTCGGTGCATGATGGTCCGGGAATACGCACCACGGTCTTTTTCAAGGGCTGCCCTTTGAATTGCCTGTGGTGTCACAACCCGGAAAGTATAATGCTGGAGCCTCAGCCCATAAAAAGATGCCGGCAACTAAACGGTAATAAAGAATGGGTCGATGAAATGGTTGGAAGGCAGTATTCTGCTGCTGAAGTTATAGAGATCATTGGCCGCGACCTGCTGTTTTTTGAGGAAAGTGGCGGTGGGGTCACCTTTTCGGGCGGAGAGCCCCTGCTGCAACCAGCGTTTTTGCTTGAGCTGCTTTCCCTTTGCAGGGAAGCCGGCATTCACACTGCCGTGGATACTTCGGGTCACGCTTCCGCGGAAGCGTTTAAAGAAATGGCTGCACAAACCGACCTGTTGTTGTTCGATATAAAAACCACCAGCAACCAGAAGCATAGAGAATTTACTGGTGTGGGCAACGAGCTGATTTTGAGTAATTTTTATTCCCTTAACGGGAAAGGCCCGGCAGTAATTGTTCGCATACCGGTGATTCCGGGCTTTAATAGTACTTTTGAAGAAATGCAGGCCATTGTAAAGGTCCTTAAATCGAGCCAGGCCAGGATTGAGGCGGTAAACCTGCTTCCCTACCACAAGCTGGGCCGGCAGAAATACGAAGCCCTGGGCATGCAGCAACCACCAGTCTTTAAACCCGAAAACACACCTGAACAGATGCAGCAGCTGATGGGCGTTTTTGAGCAGGCGGGGTATAAGGTGAAGGTGGGAGGGTGAGAAGTTTAGAGAGTAAGAAAATGAGAAAATGAGAAAATGAAAAAAACGTGGAACCCTCCCCCGGGGGGCCCTGCAAGTAGGGAGGGGTGCTCTCGCCAGAGGCGAGACGGGGTGGGTCCTAAATCCGCGTAATCTGTTAAAATCCGTGTAATCCTTTTTATCATGAACGACCGAGTTGTTTTTCTCCGAACACAGAGCCTTGAGGCTGAGAATGTGTTAAGTCACGAACGGGCGGTGCTGGTCACAAAGTTTTACCGCGACCTGCTGCCCGAAAACGAACCGGCACCTGTGCAGCGGGCATTGTGCTTTAAGCATATTCTTGAAAACAAGAGCCTTTACATTGGCGAAAAGGAGCTGATTGTGGGTGAGCGCGGCCCGGCGCCCAAGGCCACCCCCACCTACCCCGAAGTCACGCTGCACTCGCTCGAAGACCTGGACATTCTTAACTCCCGGCCCAAGGTTTCCTTTAAAGTATCGGAGGAGACTCGCAACGTTTACGAGCAGGAGATCATTCCGTTCTGGAAAGGCCGCACCAACCGCGACAAGCTGATGGCGCTGATGAGCCCCCGCTGGAAAAGGGCTTATGAAGCGGGCATTTTCACCGAGTTTCAGGAGCAGCGCGCCCCGGGCCATACCGTGCTCGGTAAAAAAATGTTCGGCAAAGGCATGCTTGACCTGATGGCCGAATGCGATAACGCGCTGGCGAGCCTCAACTTTGCCAAAGATAAGCAAGCCAGCGAAAAGGAGGCCGAACTGAGAGCCATGAAAATTGCTGCACAGGCGCTCATAACCTTTGCATATCGCCATTCTGAAGCCTTAAATGAGTTGGCTTTGGCCGAAAAAGATACCACCCGGCGCAATGAACTTCAGCACATGGCTGCTGTTTGCCAAAGGGTGCCGGCCTATGCGCCGCTGACTTTCCACGAAGCCCTCCAGCACTATTGGTTCATACACCTTGGAGTGATCACCGAGCTTAATCCCTGGGACTCGTTCAATCCAGGACGCCTCGATCAGCACCTGATGCCTTTTTTCGCCAAAGAGTCAGCAGCCGGAACCCTTGATCGCGAGCAGGCGCGCGAGCTGCTGCAGTGCTTCTGGGTGAAATTCAACAACCACCCTGCTCCGCCAAAGATGGGTGTCACCGCCCTCGAAAGCAACACCTACACCGACTTTGCCCTGATTAACCTTGGAGGTGTGAAAGCTGATGGCAGCGACGCGGTAAACGAAATGACCTACCTGATCCTGGAAGTCATTAAGGAGATGCGCCTGCTGCAGCCGAGTAGCATGGTGCAGGTGAGCAAGAAAAATCCCGATAAGTTTATCCACAAAACCCTTGATATCACCCGCACGGGCTTTGGGCAGCCTTCCATATTCAATACCGATGCCATTATTCAGCAGTTGCTTCGCCAGGGAAAAGACATTGAGGATGCCCGCAACGGAGGCGCATCAGGTTGCGTGGAAACAGGCGCTTTCGGAACTGAAGCCTACGTGCTGACGGGCTATTTTAACCTGGCCAAAATCCTTGAAGTGACCCTGCACAATGGCTTTGACCCCCGCACCCAGAAGCAGATCGGACCTGAAACAGGAGATCCGCTCAGTTTTAATACATTCGATGACCTGCTCCAGGCTTACAAAACCCAGATCCGGTATTTCGCCGACATAAAAATTGAAGGGAACCTGATCATTGAGCAGCTTTTTGCCACCCAATTGCCGGTGCCTTTCCTTTCGCTATTGATCGATGACTGCATTGCCAACGGCAAGGACTACAACGCAGGCGGAGCGCGTTACAACACCAGCTACATTCAGGGCGTTGGCCTTGGCAGTGTTACCGACAGCCTTGCTGCATTGCGTTTCCACGTATTTGATAAGGAGACCATTTCCATGGAAGGCATGCTAAAAGCCATACAAAACAACTTTGAAAATTACGGAGAGTTTCGCCGTGAACTGGTTTTTAGCACCCCGAAATACGGCAACGACGACGATTATGCCGACCAGCAGGCCACCCAGACCTTCAATATGTACTTCGAAGCAGTGGATGGCCGCCCGTGCTATCGTGGCGGAAAGTTCCGCATAAATATGCTTCCTACTACCTGCCACATCTATTTCGGCAGCGTAACGGGTGCCCTGCCCGATGGCCGTTTGGCGGGCAAGCCGCTATCGGAGGGCATTAGCCCGGTGCAGGGCGCCGACCACAAAGGACCTACGGCTGTGCTGAAATCGGCTGCAAAAATTGACCACATAAAAACCGGCGGCACGTTGCTAAATCAGAAGTTCACCCCTTCTTTTTTTGATGATCCTGAAAGTTACAAGAAACTAACGGCGCTGATCCGGACCTACTTCAGACTCGATGGCCACCACATACAGTTCAACGTGGTATCGGCCGACACCCTGCGCGATGCCCAGAAGCACCCCGAAAAATACCGCGACCTGATTGTTCGGGTGGCAGGCTACAGCGACTACTTCAACGACCTGGGCGAAGACCTGCAAAACGAAATCATTGCCCGCACAGAGCATAGTGAATAATAATTTTTCAGACTATTTTTTTATAAAACCCGGCTTACTTCTTGCCCGGGTTTTTTGTTTTGGGTGCCCCCGTAATTTTACTATATTCGTAGCCTGAGATTTAGTCGAAACTATTGAAAAATATAAAGATTTACATGTTTTTTCCCCTGAAGGTTCTTTCCAAACTCCAATTTGCACGTAATACCATGGCATTTAAAAAACTACTACCCGGCATATTATTTTTTTTGTTCTTGCTATTGCTGCAGAGTACAGTATGGTCGCAAACAATTGCCATTAACGAAGTGATGGCTTCCAATGCCTGGACCATTGCCGATGAGGACGGAGACTTTGAAGACTGGATTGAACTTTTCAATTATGGTTCAGAACCTGTAAATCTGGAAGGGTTTGGCCTCTCCGACAATTACGAAAATCCTTTTAAGTGGGTTTTCCCGTCGGTAACTCTTAACCCTGGCGAGCATCTTTTGGTTTGGGCTTCAGGAAAAGACCGGAGGCCGGTTCAGGGCGCTTTTACGCCCGGTTTGGTGCGAGAGGTTTTTGGAGGCATCCCTGGAGTGGCTGTCAGCGACCTTACAGGCCACATCAGTTTCCCGGAGAATCCCAGTACCCGAAACATTCTTACCAGGCTTTTTGAAGCGCCTTCCAATTACGGAGTTGAATACGGGCAGAGAGTCTATGGATATATCAAGGCACCCCAAAGTGGCTTCTACACTTTCTGGATTGCCAGCGACGATAACTCCCAACTGTTTATAAGCACCTCAGAAAGCCCTGAGGATACTTTGTTGATTGCCCACGTGCCCTTAAATACGGCTCCCCGCCAATGGCATCTATATCCAGCGCAACAATCTGATCCTGTTCACCTGCAGGAAGGAACATACTATTACATCCTGGCTTTAATGAAGCAAAACCACTGGGGCGACAACCTTGCCGTGGCCTGGAAGCTCCCTGACGGTACATTTGAAGGCCCCATCGAAGGTCAAAACATCTTCAGGGCCAGGGCGGAGCTTCACACCAATTTCAGCATTAGCCAGGATGGAGAAGAAATAATCCTGACGAGCCCCCAGGGTGATTTGATCAGTGAGCTTTTGCCCAGAGCCATTCCAACAAGTATTTCATATGGCCGGGTGCCCGATGGAACGGGCGATTGGCACTACTTTAGTGAGCCAACGCCCGGAATGCCCAATAACAGCCAACCTTACGACGAACTTTTGAGCCCTCCGGTTTTTTCCCAACCAGGAGGTTTCTATTCAGAAGCTTTTCATATGTCCGTTTCACATCCCGATCCGGAGGTGCAAATTATGTTTACACTCGATGGTTCTGACCCTGATCCTGAGAACCTCTCTGGAACAACCTATTCTTACAAAAATGTATATCCGCAAAACCCCGGCGACCCTTTTGGAATATTCCTGACCAATACCTTCAGAACACATCTTTATTCTGATTCTATATTTATTTATGATCGTTCGGCTGAACCAGATAAACTTACCCAGATATCTTCTACCTGGCACCGAACGCCTTATTACCTGCCAAACGAGCCGGTGAGCAAAGGTACGGTGATAAGGGCCCGGGCGGTAAAACCCGGTGCCCTTCCCAGTGAAACGATAACCGCCACCTATTTCATAAACGAAAGTGATACCGCCACGTACCCCGTACCGGTGATTTCACTCAGTCTCCAGGAAGATGCCTTTTTCGACTATTACGAGGGCATATACGTGGCAGGACAGTTGTTTGACCAGTGGCGGACGGCATACCCCCACGCCAGCCCGGTAGGAGGAACTCCTTCCAATTATTTTCTGAGGGGAGATTTTACGGAAATCAATGCCCACCTTGAACTTTTCGAACCGAACCGGACCGTGGCTTCCTTATCGCAAAATATGGGCTTGCGGTTACACGGAGGCTGGACCAGGGCCCTCCCGCAAAAATCCTTAAGGCTTTATGCCAGGGCCCGTTACGGAGCTTCTCATTTTGCGCACCCTTTTTTTCCCGACCGGAAATACGAAAGCTTTAAGCGCCTGATCCTAAGAAACGCCGGACAGGATTACCATAACGCTTTTATGCGCGATGGGGTGATACAAACCATGGTATCACACCTGAATTTTGACACCCAGAACTTCCAGCCTGCCGTACTTTTTCTAAATGGCGAATACTGGGGCATTCACCACATAAGAGAAAGATTGGACAAATATTACCTGGAAAGGGTTTACGGGGTAGATCCTGAAAACATCGATTTACTGGAAGCCAATGCCATTACCATTGAAGGCGATCCGGAACACTACCATTCCATGATCGACTTTATTTCCAACAACTCAATGAACGATCCATCGAACTTTGAGCATATAAAAACCATGATGAATCTGGATAATTTCACAGACTACCAAATTTCCAACATTTATTTTGCCAATACCGACTGGCCGGGCAACAATGTAAAATTCTGGAGGCTCAAAACCGATGGATTTCAGCCCCATGCACCCCCGGGCCACGACGGGCGCTGGCGATGGCTAATGTACGACACGGATTACGGCCTGGGCTTATTCGAAACCTTTTCACACAACACCCTGGCTTTTGCTACCGACTCCACACAAACCCAATGGCCCAACCCGGCTTGGTCAACCTTTCTTTTGCGAAAACTGCTCGAGAATGAGACCTTCCGCATTGACTTTATCAACCGTTTTGCCGATTTGCTCAACACAGCATTCCTTCCTGAGCGAACAACAGAAATTATTGAAGAATACAGGCAGTTGCTTGAACCCATCATGCACGAGCAGACCCAGAGATGGAGTTCGCCAGGTTGGGGAAATCCTACCCTCTGGCACAACGATGTGGACGATCTTATTTTGTTTGCAAGCCTAAGGCCGATTTACCAGCGCAACCATATCCGCATGCAATTCGGCCTTACGGATTATACAAACCTTAACGTGGATGTGAACGACCCTGCAGCGGGATACATCCGAATCAACACCATAGACATTGTTGCCGGGACCCCGGGTGTGCCCGAATCTCCTTATCCCTGGAGCGGCACTTACTTCAGAAATATCCCGATTCAAATTGAGGCCATTGCAAAACAGGGGTATGTTTTCAGCCATTGGGAAGGCGATAATAATGGCAATGACCCATTGTTAAACATAACACCCACGGGAAACCATTCCCTTACCGCCTATTTTACTGAAAGTCAAGCCCCAGAAACTGAACTTATCCATTACTGGCATTTTAACAACTTACCCGACGGTACCCTGACCTATGTTCAGCCTGATTTCTCAGAAGTGACTGGCGCACTTATTTCTTACCCAGGCACAGGTGATGGCTATATGGACAAAAGAACCCACCGGGCAGAAGATCCGGTATCGAACCTTAATCTCCAGATGGGCCAGGAGCCAAACCAGGGAGCAGTGCTTAGGACAAGAAATCCTTCCGATACCCGATCGCTGATTATTGATGCGCCGACAACGGGCTACAAAGATATTTCCCTGACTTATGCCACCACCCGAACCAATAATGGTGCGACCCAACAAGAGGTTTATTATTCAACCAATGATGGTGCCGAATGGCATTATACCGGACAGAGCCATACGCTGTCACTACTGCCAGATTGGGACTTAATCAGTATTGATCTGAATGATTTTGAAGATGCTAACAACAATGCCGACTTGCAATTTAAAATTGTTTTTGCCGGAGACAATACCAGTGGCTCGTCGGGCAACAACCGCTTCGACAATGTGTCGGTTACAGGAGTGCTTATCAGCAGCGCGGCACAACCTATATCAAACCAAAATAAAATCACCATCAGCCCCAATCCAGCCCTGAATTCTTTTACACTTGGCTTGAAAAAAACAGGAAAACCCGGCGGCTGGCTCAGGATTTTCAGTGTGGACGGAACCCCGGTGCTCGAACAAGCCATTGTGCAAACAGACACACAAATACCTATTGGCCACCTCAAACAAGGCATATATGTCATTCATTTTGTGAATGAGCAGGGCGATTTTTCCAAAAAGCTCATAAAGATGTAAAAAGACCTAACCTGAATTTGTCCAATTCACCCCTGCAAATTAGGTTTTCTGAAATGTCGTTGGTACATTTATGCCTGCAAATGTTTCATAAACCTTTCCAAGTACTTTTTTCCAAACCAAAATTATTAAAATGACCGAACAAGAACTTCAGCTCCGCCGAGTGTTGGAGCTGATCAAAAAAAACCTCCGGCAGGTGCTTCTCGGGCTGCTGGTGTTAATTGCCCTGCTCACCTCGGTGAAGACCGTGGGTCCAGAGCAGGAAGGCATTGTGCTGTTTCTCGGTAAATACAACCGCACGGTTCAGCCAGGCCTCAACTTTATAGTGCCCTTCGGGCTCGAACACATGTATAAGATCCCGGTACAGCGTCAACTAAAGCAGGAATTCGGCTTTCGCACGGTGGAGGCTGGCGTGCGTTCGCAGTACTCCAAAGATGCTTACCGCGACGAGTCGCTTATGCTTACCGGCGACCTCAACCTGGCTGATGTGGAGTGGGTGATCCAATACCGTATTGTAAACTCATACAACTACCTCTTCCGCGTGCGCGATGCCGAGGATGCCCTTCACGACATGGCTGAAGCCGCCATGCGCAAAATTGTAGGTGATCGTACCGTAAATGAGGTGCTTACCGTGGGACGCCAGGAAGTGGCCTCAAGCGTGGAAGTCTTGCTGCAGCGCATGTGCAACGAATACGAAAACGGCATTCGAATAGACCAGGTAGTGCTGCAGGACGTGAATCCGCCCGACCCGGTGAAGCCATCGTTTAACGCTGTGAACGAAGCCCAGCAGGAACGTGAAACCCTTATTAACCGCGCCGAGTCGGAATACAACCGTGTGATTCCACGGGCACGTGGCGAAGCCCAGGAAACCATACAGCTGGCCGAAGCTTATGCCCTGAACCGCGTGAACATTGCCACCGGCGAAGCCGACCGCTTTAGCTCGCTTTATGCTGAATACGTGAAAGCACCTGAGGTGACTAAAAAGCGCCTCTACTATGAAACAATGGAGCGTATTTTGCCAAACCTTGGCAACAAAATCATTGTGGACGAAAAAGGCACCAATGTGCTGCCTCTGTTGAACATAGACCAGGTAAGGCAAGGCAATTAATCCAAAAAAAGAATTCAAATGAAAACTAAATTTATCATAATACTTGTTTCGGTATTGGTACTGCTGATCCTCTCTTTGAGCAGCATGTTCATACTCGATGAAACCCAGCAGGCCATTGTAACCCAGTTTGGGAAACCCGTCGGGGGTCCTCGCACCGATCCCGGCCTCAACTTTAAGGTTCCGTTCATACATAAAGTGCAATATTTTGACAAGCGCTATCTGAAGTGGGATGGCGATCCTAACCAGGTGCCCACACAAGACAAAAAGTTTATTCATGTTGACACATACGCCCGCTGGCAAATCACTGACCCCCTGCAGTTTTTTATTCGCCTCAGGGATGAGCGCAGCGGACAGTCGCGCCTCGATGACATTCTGGATGGTGAGACTCGAAATGCTATCGCCAGCCATGAACTCCTTGACCTGGTTCGTTCTACCAACCGAACCCCGGAAGTTTATGAGGATTACCTTCAAGAACTGGAAATATTGGAAGACATCACCGTTGGCCGGGAAGAAATTGAAGCCATGATCCTGAAACGTGCCAACGAACGCACTTCCGACCTGGGTATTGTTATTCTCGATTTCCGCTTCAAGCGGATGAATTACGTGGCCGAGGTAAGGGAGCGCGTGTACGACCGAATGATCAGCGAGCGCAACCGTATTGCCGACCAGTTTCGCTCTGAAGGCGAAGGCGAAGCCCGCAAGATTGAAGGCGACAAGGAACGCGACCTGGCTCAGATTCAATCGGAGGCCATTCGCGAGGCAGAAATGATTCGCGGACGGGCCGATGCCAGGGCCACCGAGATTTATGCCGCTGCATACAACCGCACGGCCATTTCGAGAGACCTTTACAGCTTCCTGCGTGCAATGGAGTCGCTCGAAAAATCGCTGGATGAGAATACAAGTATTATTTTGACCACCGACAACGAACTGTTTAAATACCTGAAAGACACCCGGTAAGCGGGTTTTATAAGCAATTTGGCCTTTAATTTTTTTATAAAAGGTTTTATAGCGTTGCGTTGTTTTTAACTTACGTTCTTTGAAAGTCTTGATATATCTGCGTTACAGAAGTTTTTTGTCGAGCAACGATTTGAAATTAGTTTTGTGTTACTTCGCACAAAACTCTGACTATGAATCGAGGCAAAATGATTTTCGCACAAGTAATGGAATTTGCTCCTTATCATGTGTTTAAGTATTGTGTTAAGCGCTACAATGGGGATTATAAGGCTAAAGATTTTACTTGTTGGCGACAGTTTCTCTGTATGACATTCGGGCAGCTTACCCACCGAGAAAGTCTCAGCGACACTGCTCTTTGTTTGAAACTGCATAAAAATAAACACTATCATCTGGGGATAGGCAAGCCCTTTCATAAATCTACCATCTCTCGTGCCAATGAAACCAGAGACTGGAGAGTTTTCCGGGATTTTGCCCTAAAGTTAATTGATCAGGCCAAAAGCATGTAGGTTGGGCAAAATCAACTTAAGACAAAACTCAAAGGTGGAATCTATGCTCTTGATTCAACTGTTGTGTATCTTTGTTTGTCGGTCTTTTGGTGGGCAACATTTCGCAGTACCAAGTCCGCGGTAAAAATCCACACAGTACTTGATTTAAAGACTGTTATTCCCGAATATGTTTTCATTACCGAAGGAGTTGCAAAGAAATTTTGTATTTCTACCAAACAACTTCAAGCTGTCAGCCTCAACGGTCGCGGAGTTGTACAAGTCACGATGGGGTATTGAAACATTTTTCAAGTGGATTAAACAACACCTTAAGATTAAATCATTTTGGGGGCAGAGTGAGAACGCCGTTAAAACTCAAATCTGGATTGCTATCGGCATACCTTGTGGTGATTATCGCCAAAAAGAAACTTAACCTGCCATATACACCATACGAAATCCTTCAGTTGATAAGTCTTGCACCATTTGATCACACGCCATTGCCAAAATTATTTGAAAACGCAAATTATCAAGATGTCAAAGAGCGAAATTATAATCAGTTGATAATGTTTTGACTAAGACGCAACGCTAGTGATAAAAACCGTATTCTTCTTTCTCTGAAAGAGAAATTTAATTCGGTGCAAAAATATCCGTGCAAATCAAAATTGAATGAAATTCGTAGGATGCTGGATTCTTATCTGAATATTGAAGACAAAACCTTTGAAATTCAAATGGACGAACTGCATCAGGAGTTTTTCCAGAAACTGAAAGACAGATTTCCCGGTCTGTCCATTCTCGATTTGCGATTGTGCGCCTACTTAAAGATCGGGTTAAACTCAAAGGAAATTGCCGAAATCCTTAACATACTCCCTTCCAGTGCATTTATCAGCCGGTCGCGCCTCAGGAAAAAACTCAATCTTAAGCCGGAAGAGGACTTGCACGATTTTCTGAATTCTATTTAATCACTTGATAATAAGCAGGAAAACGGCCAGGGAAAGCCGCTTTTTCCTTAGCGTGTAAAAGCCACGTAAATAATGCGTATCTTTGCCACGCCAAAAAAGTAAACCATTGGCACAAAGTCCCAGAATGATTGGGCAGGTTTAAACGTTAATAAAGGACTGCCAAGGCAGTCGATGCGACAGACTACGTGCTGTCAGTACCTCCGGAATACCATTCCCCATTATTTAAAGTTTAAACAAAAAGCATTCTTTTTCATCAGACCGGTGAATGAGAACCTTTATAATTTATTCCGGTCTGAATATGATTTTACTAAAATGACTTTTGAAAATTTAAATTTAATTGAGCCCATCCTCAGGGCTTTAAAACACGAGGGCTATACCACTCCCACACCCATTCAGGCAGAAGCCATTCCCTTGGTGCTAAACCGCAGAGATATTTTGGGTTGCGCCCAAACCGGTACCGGGAAAACGGCGGCCTTCGCCATCCCCATGATTCAGCTGCTTTCGCAGGAAAGAAATTCCAACGCAGGGAAACGCCCTATCAAAGCGCTGATCCTCACCCCTACCCGCGAGCTGGCCATACAGATTGACGAAAGCTTTACCTCCTATGGCCGGCATACCAGCCTAAGGCACCATGTCATTTTTGGTGGCGTGAACCAAAACAGCCAGGTAAATGCACTACGCAACGGCCTGGATATCCTGGTTGCCACACCCGGTCGCCTGCTCGACCTGATGAACCAGCGCCATGTAAACCTCGACAGCATCCAGTTCTTTGTGCTTGATGAAGCCGACCGTATGCTCGACATGGGTTTCGTAAACGACGTAAAAAAAGTACTCGCCCGCCTGCCCCGAAAAAGGCAGTCGCTGTTTTTCTCAGCTACCATGCCGCCCGCCATTATTCAACTGGCCGACACCATACTGGTAAACCCGGCAAAGGTATCGGTGACTCCGGTCTCCAGTACCGTAGACGCCATAAACCAGTCTGTTTATTTTGTGGATAAGAAAAACAAGAAAAACCTGCTCATCGAAGTGCTGAAAGGCGACACCATCGACAGGGCGCTGGTGTTTACCCGTACCAAGCATGGGGCCGACAAGGTGTCGAGAGACCTTAGCCGTGCAGGTATCCTGGCAGAGGCCATCCACGGCAACAAGTCGCAAAACGCCCGTCAGAAGGCGCTGAGCAACTTCAAATCGAGGCAGACCAGGGTACTCGTTGCCACAGATATCGCCGCAAGGGGCATCGACATCGACGACCTCTCGCATGTGATCAACTTTGAGCTGCCCAACATGCCCGAATCATACGTGCACCGCATTGGCCGCACCGGCCGCGCCGGCGCCAACGGCTCCGCCATCGCCTTTTGCGATGCTGAAGAAAAGGAATACCTGCGCGACATTCAGCACCTGATCGGACTGAAGATCCCCGAAATAGAAAACCTGATGTATCCTTTGCTCGACCACACCGTTGCCAAAGTTGCTCCCAAAACCCAGCGCTCCCAACGGAGTTCAGGCAACCGAAATGGCTATGGCAGAGGTAACAGCAACGGTCGGTATAATTAAACCAGCCTGTACAACTGAAGAAACCAACGTTAAAAACTCATTTTAATCACCATCTAATTCAAGAAAATGCCTTTAATTTGCACGTTGAGTACTTCCCATCCAGCCCTGATAAAAGGGCAACAAAATTTTCATTATCATGAAAACTTTGCACATTCCCGAAAAGGGGCAGGAACCTTCGACTATCCTTAAAGAACTAAAAGAGCGTCGCGAGGCTGACATCCGCTGGGAGGATGGCCGCACCTGGAGCCTGGTCTATTATCTGAACGATGAGCATCAGTATCTGCTTCAGAATGCCTACACCACCTATTTTTCTGAAAACTACCTGAACCCTTTTGCCTTCCCGAGCCTGAGGCAGATGGAGAGCGAAGTGCTGGAGATGACTGCCAGTATGCTGCACCACCCCAAAGCCGTGGGCACCATGAGCTCGGGCGGCACCGAAAGCATAATACTGGCCATGTTTACTTACCGCGAATGGGCTCGGAATAATAAAAAGACCAGCCGCCACAAAACCATCCTAGCCCCAGCAACCGTGCATCCGGCCTTTGAAAAAGCTGCCCATTTGCTTGGCCTTGAACTAAAAAGGGTACCGGTGGATAATGGTGGTCAGATGGATACTGTAGCTCTGAAAAAATCCATCCGCAGCGACACCTTGGTCATTGTGGCAGGTGCCCCAAGCTATCCCTATGGCATAGTCGATCCGATTGAAGAGGTCGCCGCTATTGCCCAAGAGCATCACCTGCCTTTACATGTGGATGCCTGCGTGGGCGGCTTTATCCTGCCCTGGGCCGAGAAACTGGGTTACTGGTCTGCACCATGGGATTTCCGGGTGCCGGGCGTTACTTCCATTTCGCTCGACCTACATAAATTCGGATTCAGTGCCAAAGGCGCTTCGCTAATTATGTATCGCAGCATGGAATATCTGCGAAACCAGTTTTTCATATCAACCGAGTTTCGCGGCGGTGTGTATGTTTCGCCTACCATTCTGGGCACAAGGCCCGGCGGGGCCATTGCCGCCGCCTGGGCAACCATTCAGCACCTTGGGCAGGAAGTATATTGAAAATACCCGAAGGCTTATTGAAGGAAAAAACCGTTTGCAGGCATTTTTTGAGTCACTGCCGGAGTTTGAATTAATCGGGGAACCGAAACTCAACCTGTTGGCATACCGGACAAAAAGCAACAAACAAGACATTTTTGTGATTGCCGACTTTCTGGAAGATCGCGGCTGGCTGGTCGACCGCCAGCAAATGCCTGCCTGCATTCACCTTACCGTGCTGCCCAGCAACCTGCCTGCCATCGACAATTATATGCAGGATGTAAGGGAAGCCCTTGAATTTGCTTTAGCCAACCCAAAGGCCGAAGCCAAAGGCAGTGCCGCCATATACGGCATGATGGCCAGAATTCCCTTCCGGGGAATGGTGGAGAAAAACCTAATTAAACTATTTGAAAAGCTTTACCAGCCCGAAGCCGAAGAAGAATCCGTAAAGCTTGCTACCGGACCAAAATGGATTGGCAGAATGAATCGGTTGCTGGCCAGGGCAGACAGGCTGTTTTCCGGAAAAAAGTGAAGTTCTTTAGCAAGAAAGGGGGAAACTGCTGACAATAGTTCGAAGTCCGAAGCCTGCCTGCCGGCAGGCAGGTCCGAAGAGAAGAAAGTCGTAAGTAAAAAGCTGGAAACTCTTAAGCATTGAACAATGAATCCGCTGGAAAGCGGACACAACCTTGATCTTTGAACCCCAAACCTACCCTTCTTCAAACAACTTCCTCATTGGTATCAGCTCCAGCGGCTGATAGGGTTTCCCCGGAAGGGATTCAATAAATTCCTTGTTGATCAGGTAAAGGCGGCTGTTGTATTTATCCTGTGGAAAGGTGTTTTGCCCGGTGAATTTTTCGAAATCATAGTTGGTGAAGTTCAGCTCGCAGGCCGAAACTTCCCAGCCATCTTCACCCATATACAGGAGCGGAAGCCCTTGTGTGCGGCATATCATGGGGCGGGCAGAATAGATAACGCATCGGTGGTTAACCAGAAAAGGACAAGCCGTTTCGGAGTCAGGTTTTTGGCCTTTACCCAGATCAGACCCTGCTTGTTCCTTAATGGCGAAATACTCCACCGGGAAAATGCCGAAATCCATGCAGCACTGATCGCAACCTTCGCGGCATTGCAATTGACTGGCATGAAGTTTATACAGACTGGCACAATGCCTATCCAACTCATCGCGAAGGGCAAGGTATTTCTTTATGGCTTCTGGGCTTTGCATAGGTAAATTTAAAATTTCCAGTAAACAAAGTTTCAGCAAAACTTAATCCACCTTCGAGAATTTATTAATAATAAACTTCTCCAACTCCACAATCACAAACACCGCCAATCCGGCCGCTAAGGGATAAATCCAGTACCTGCCGCTGATAGGTGCAGTATCGAAGAAAGTGTTCATAAAGGGAACGTAAACGAAAACCATTTGCAACAAAATTAACGCTCCTGCGGCGATAAAGGCAATTTTGTTGTTGAAAAAGCCCTTGCCAAGACTGGGTTGCTTGATCTTGCGGCAGTTGAACAGATAGAAAAGCTGCCCTGCCACCAGGGTGTTTACAGCAATAGTTCTTGCGGCGTTTTCTTCCAGTCCGCTACTGATCATTATTTTGAACATGGCCAGGGTGAGGCCGCCAATGAGAAACGACACGAAAGCAATGCGCCAGATAAACAATTTGCCGAGAATGGGTTCATCCGATTTCCTTGGGGGGCGCTCCATAACCTCCTCTTCCATAGGCTCAAAGGAGAGAGCCAGAGCCAGTGTAACGGCCGTGACCATGTTAACCCAGAGAATCTGTACCGGGGTAATGGGCAATGCCATGCCCAGCAAAATGGCTGCCATAAGCACCAGGGCTTCTGCGCCATTGGTAGGAAGGATAAACAGCAGCGCCTTGCGTATGTTGTCGTAAACGGTGCGCCCTTCTTCAATGGCATTTACAATGGTGGCAAAGTTGTCGTCGGCAAGCACCATTTCAGAGGCGTCTTTGGTTACTTCCGTTCCCTTAATGCCCATGGCAATGCCGATGTTTGCTTTTTTCAGAGCCGGGGCATCGTTTACCCCATCGCCGGTCATGGCGGCCAGATTTCCGTTTTCCTGCAAGGCGGTTACCAGCCTTAGCTTATGCTCGGGGGAAGTACGGGCATACACATCGTATTCCTCGACCACCTCCCGCATTTTCTCGTCGCTCATTTCTTCCAGCTCCTTGCCTGTCATTACCTTCTCGCCATCGCCTATGCCAATTTCCTTGCCAATGGCTTTGGCCGTGATGGCATGATCGCCGGTGATCATTTTTACCGTAACACCGGCTTCCTTGCATTCTTTGATGGCCTCAATCACCTCATCGCGAGGCGGGTCAATAATACCCACCACACCCAAAAATATTTTCTGCTTTTCACATGATTCCTTGTCGATCTCCGTTCGGCCGGAATCAGTTTTGCTGTAAGCCAATCCCAGCATTCGCTGCCCTTTTGCAGCCACTTCCTCTATTTTCTTTTCCCAGAATCCCGGGTCGATGTCCTCCCCTCCTTCGGATGTGTATTGCTGACTGCAAAACTCCATAACCCTTTCAGGGGCACCCGACATAAAGACGAATTTCTCATTGTCAATTTCGTTAAGCGTGGCCATGTATTTATGGTCCGACTCGAAAGGAATGCTGTCGATTCGTTCTGGTTTGAAGTCTTTCAAGCCGCCTTTATAGCTGAGCGCAAGCAGGGCTCCCTCGGTAGGTGCGCCTGTGAGTTTCCACTTGCCTTCTTCCTTGCCGATCTCAGAATTATTGCAAACTCTTGCGGCGCGAAGGAGTTGCAAAAGCACCTTGTCGTCCTCGGGTTCAACCTCCTTGTTGTCATGTAAAATCTTACCTTCGGGCGCATAGCCGGTGCCCTCGACCTGGTAATCCTTTTTGGCCGTTATAATGGTCTTGGCGGTCATTTCGTTGCGCGTGAGGGTACCCGTTTTATCCGAGCAGATCACATTCACCGCGCCCAGTGTTTCCACCGAAGGAAGCCGTCGGACAATGGCATTGCGCGCGGCCATGCGCTGCACCCCTATGGCCAGGGTAATGGTCATAATGGCCGGAAGTCCTTCGGGTATGGAAGCCACCACCAAGCCAATGGCCGCCAGGAAGAGTTCATCGAGCGGATAATCGCGGAAGAAATAACCAAAGGCAAAAAACCCGGCGGTAATGATCAAAATGATCAGCGAAAGCCATTTGCCGAATTTCTCTATCTGCTGCAAAAGAGGTGTCGTAATTTTCTCTACCTCCGAAATCATCTGGTTAATCTTTCCCAGCTCGGTATCAGAACCAGTTGCCACCACCACGCCTGTGGCCTTGCCATAGGTCACCACTGTGCCAGAAAAGGCCATGGAAATCTGGTCGCCCACAATGGAGCCTTCCTCAACGGGCTCGATGACCTTGTCAACGGCAGTTGATTCGCCCGTAAGTGGCGATTCTTCCACGCGCAAGTCCTTGCTTTTTACCAAGCGCAGGTCGGCAGGTATTTTGTCGCCCGATTTGAGCATCACGATGTCGCCGGGCACCAGCTCTTCTGCTTCCACCGTCTGCTTTTTGCCGTCGCGAATCACTACCGCTTCAAGCGAAAGCATCTCCCTGATGCTTTCCAAGGCCTGCTCTGCCTTGCCTTCCTGAATGAAACCGATGAGTGCGTTTATAATGATCACGGCAAGGATCACCCAGGTGTCGATCCAGTGGTCGAGCAGCGCGGTAATCACAGCTGCCGCAATCAGCACATAGATTAGGGTATTGTGAAATTGCAGCAGTAAGCCCATCCACCATGGCCGCTTCTTGCCCTTGGGGAGTTCGTTACGGCCATATTCCTCAAGGCGTTTTTTTACCTGTTCACCACTGAGGCCCTTCTCAGCATCCACTTCAAATTCTTTCAGCACCTCTTCGGCTTCAATGGCATACCATTTATTTCCGTCTTTTTTCTCGCTACGATCTGGCATATTTCAATTTTTTTTACAATTCTAAAATCCTACAACAAATATATGATGTTTTCAGGCAGATTGTTCTTTTTCTTCACCAACTTTAAACTATCTTATAAAAGAGAATTAAAACCAAAAAGTTTTTCACGCAAAGCTCGCAAAGAAAAAGCGCTGCGCCCGCTGCAAAAATCGTTGCGCCCCTGGCGTGAAATTTTTTCGAAAAACAAAAATTTGTTTTTAATTGGAAAAACAATTTCCTTTGCAAACTGTTAGAATGAAAAAGCAAAAATGAGCCTTTCAATCAATACCATGCTGCATCATCATCACCATTCACATTCGCTCGAGTGGTGGTTTGCCATTGGTACAGGTTGATAGCATAAGATACTATTTAATCCATAAGTCCGGGAAACTCCATTTGAAGGTTGTTTCCCGGACTTTTTTTTCACTTGCGAACAAGCAAAAAACAATAACGACAAATGAGGACACAAAAAATAACCCTTGCCATACAAAAGAGCGGCCGCCTGAGCGACGGCACCAAAGAACTATTGAAGCTCTGCGGAATAAAAGTTGGCAATGGCAGCAACCAGTTCAAGGCGGTAGCCGAAGGTTTTCCATTGGAGATTCTTTTGCTTCGCGACGACGACATTCCGCAATACGTTGCCGATGGGGTGGCCGACATTGGCATCCTTGGCATGAACGAGGTGCTTGAAAAGAAAAAAGAAGTGGAGGTGATCCGCAACCTGGGTTTTTCGCGCTGTCGCCTGTCGGTGGCTTTACCCCGCAATGCCGAGTACACCGGCCGCAGCTACCTGCAAGGCAAGCGCATTGCCACTTCCTACCCCGCCATTCTTGAAGATTTCCTTGCGGAAAACAAGATTGATGCCGAGATACACGCCATCAGCGGCTCTGTTGAGATCGCCCCGGGCATCGGGCTGGCCGACGCCATTTTCGAGATAGTGAGCAGCGGCGGTACACTGCTGAGCAACGGACTGAAAGAAGTGGAAGTGATCATGCAAAGCGAGGCGGTGCTGATTTCCAATCCTCGCCTTTCGGCGGAAAAACAAGCCCTGCTGGATAAGCTTACCTTCCGCATGGAAGCTGTGCAAAAGGCCCGGCGAAACAAATACATTCTCCTCAATGCCCCCGAAGAAAAGCTCGACCGGATCATTTCGCTGATTCCCGGCATGAAAAGCCCCACCATACTTCCCCTGGCACAAAAAGGCTGGGCATCACTGCACTCCGTTGTCAGCGAAGACGACTTCTGGGAAGTCATCGACAACCTGAAGGAAGCCGGTGCAGAGGGCATACTGGTGGTACCGATTGAAAAGATGGTATTGTAAATGACAACAATGACAACAATGACAACAACGACAACCCTTCCTCCAAACTTCAACAAACTCTCCGGCCTTATCCCTGCTGTGGTGCAGGATGCCGTGAGCGGCAAAGTGCTTATGCTGGGTTTTATGAACCCGGAGGCTTATGAAAAGACCCTTGCGAGCGGGCTGGTGACTTTTTTCAGCCGCAGCCGCAATCAGCTCTGGACCAAGGGCGAAACATCAAAGAACTTCCTCCGTGTGGTGGAGATTTTGCCCGACTGCGACAATGACACCCTGCTGATCCAAGCCCTGCCTGATGGCCCTGTATGCCACACCGGCGCCGATACCTGCTTTAACGAGAAGAACGAAGCGGGCATTGGCTTCTTGAAGAAGCTGGAAGGAGTGATCGAGTCGCGGCGCGATGCCAGCGAGAAAGAGAGCTACACCGCCCGTCTGCTGGCCGGTGGCCCGCGCAAGGCCGCCAAAAAGGTGGGCGAAGAAGCCGTGGAGCTGGCCATGGAAGCCGAAAACCCCGACACCGAGCGCTTCCTCGACGAAGCCGCTGACCTCATGTATCACCTGCAGGTGCTGCTGGCCGCCCGTAACCTAAGGTTGGACGATATTGGCAGCGTGCTGGCCCAAAGGCACCGCGAAGCCATTCAGCCAAAAAAAATAAATCAGCAAACCAAAAAGAAATAGCAAAAAATCAATAAGATGAAGACCTTAAAGTACCCGACCAAGGAACAAACCGCCAAAGCCCTTGAGCGGCCCATGCAGGATGACACAGCGCTAAGCAGCCGCGTGCAGGAGATTATAAGCCAGGTGCGAACCGGTGGTGACCCTTCGCTGTTGAAACTGAGCCGAGAACTGGATGGTTTTTCCGGCGAAAGGTTTGAAATAAGCCCTTCAGAAATGAAAGCAGCCGCCGGCCTGGTAAGCCAGTACCTGAAAGACGCCATTGATCTGGCCCGCCAGAACATTGAACGTTTCCACGCTGTCCAGCGTCCTGAAGACATCAGCCTGGTAACCCAGCCCGGCGTTTATTGCAGCATGCAGTTCAAGCCGCTGCAAAAGGTGGGTCTGTACATTCCCGGCGGCACAGCACCGCTGCTCAGCACTGTACTGATGCTGGCGGTTCCTGCCCTGGTGGCCGGATGCAGCGAGCTGGTCATTTGCACCCCACCGGAACCCGGACCGGAGCTTCTTTACACCCTGAGTCTTTTCAACGCCCGGGTTTTCAGGCTGGGTGGCGCACAAGCCATTGCGGCCATGGCTTTCGGAACAGATACCATACCGCGGGTTGACAAAATATTCGGGCCGGGCAACCGCTATGTGACCGAAGCCAAAATGCAGCTCAGCACCATGGGCATTGCCATCGACATGCCGGCGGGACCTTCGGAGATGCTGGTCATTGCCGATGCCACGGCCAATCCTGCCTTTGTGGCCGCCGACCTGCTCTCACAGGCGGAGCACGGAGCCGACAGCCAGGTGGTGCTGATTACCGACAGCGAGAAAATGCTCGAAGCCACTTTGAAAGAATTAGAGGAACAGGTCTCTACCCTTCCGCGCCGCGACATTGCCCTGCAATGCCTCGAAAACAGCACCGCAATCCTGGTAAAGGACCTTTCAGAAGCCATGGAGATCAGCAATGATTATGCGCCCGAGCACCTGATCCTTGCCCTTGAAAAACCGGCAGCCATTAAGCCAATGGTCGAAAATGCGGGCTCGGTATTTATGGGACATTATACCCCCGAGTCGCTTGGCGACTACAGCAGCGGCACCAACCACACCCTCCCCACAGCTGGAGCGGCACGAAGTTGGAGCGGGGTAAGCCTGCTCAGCTTTATGAAAACCATCACCTTCCAGGAAGCAACGCCCGAAGGGTTAGACCGTCTGGCAAATGCCACCACAATATTGGCCCGTGCCGAAGGTCTGGAAGCCCACGCAAGAGCTATTGAAGTCAGGAAGAGTCAATTTTAACGCAATGAATGCCATGATCGAAAACCTGGTACGACCCAATATCCTCAATCTGAAACCATACTCTTCAGCCCGCGATGAGTTTAAAGGCAAAGCCTCCGTTTGGCTCGATGCCAACGAAAGCCCAGTTGTACTGCCCGGAGTTCAAACGGGCATGAACCGCTACCCTGAACCCCTGCAACCTGAGCTGAAAGAAAAGATCAGCCGCATAAAAAGCGTTCCAGCGAACCGCATTTTTATAGGCAATGGCAGCGACGAAGCCGTTGACTTGCTGTTCAGGGTGTTTTGCGAGCCGGGCCGCGACAAGGCCCTGGTGTTTCCGCCTACCTATGGCATGTATGGGGTGTGCGCTGCAGTAAACGACGTGCAGGTGATTGAATCGCTGCTCGACGAGCAGTTCAGCATTAACCTCAAGGAATATGGCAGGAAAACCATGGAGAATCCAAAGTTGACTTTTATCTGCAATCCCAACAACCCAACAGGAAATGTTCAGAGCCACGAAACCATCAGGCGCATTATTGAAGCCTCAAAAGGTATTGTGGTGGTAGATGAGGCCTATGTTGATTTTTGCCCTGAGCAGTCGGTTCTCAGTTGGATTGAGCAGTATCACAACCTGGTGGTGCTTCAGACCCTTTCGAAGGCCTGGGGGCTTGCCGGGGCGCGCATTGGGCTGGCTTTTGCTTCGCCGGAGATCATCAGCGTTTTGAACCGTGTAAAATTCCCCTACAACATCGGCAAACCCTCCATTGAGCTGGCCAGCTCCGCCCTGGACCAGGAACAGGAAATGAAAGAGTGGGTCGGTGAGATTATCAACCAGCGAAACCTTTTAATGAATAGCCTTTCAGCTTTCACTTTCGTGGAAAAGATATTCCCATCATCGGCCAACTTCCTGCTGGTGAAGTTCCGCGAAAGCGAAAAAATTTATCAATACCTTGCCGGGAAAGGCATCATTGTGCGCGACCGAAGCAAACAGCTCGGCTGCAAAGGCTGCCTGCGGATCACCGTCGGCACCCAAACCGAAAATAAAACCTTGCTGAAAGAACTTAAAGAACTTGAAAATAAACAACAATGAAGAAACTGCTGATCATTGACCGCGATGGCACGCTGATAAAAGAGCCGGCCGACTACCAGATCAACGCTTTCGAAAAACTGGAGTTCGTTCCCGGTGTGTTTACCTGGCTTGGTCGCATTGCCCGTGAATTCGACTATGAACTTATTATGGCCACCAACCAGGATGGGCTGGGAACAGATTCCTTTCCGGAAGAAACCTTTTATGGCCCGCAGAAACTGCTGCTGAAGACCCTTGAAGGTGAAGGCATTGTTTTTTCCGACATCCTGGTCGACCGGTCTTTCGACCAGGAGCAACTGCCAACACGAAAACCTGGCACCGGTATGTTTGGAAAATACCTTACAGGCGATTACAATCTTGCCGAATCTTACGTGATCGGCGACCGCATTACTGATGTGCAACTTGCCAGGAACCTTGGTGCACAAGCCATTTTCTTTAACAATGAAGGTTCTGAAAGCGCTGTACTCCGCAGCACCAGTTGGGAAGAAATTTATCAATTCCTGAAGCCAAAAAGGCAGGCCACGGTGACCCGCAAAACATCAGAAACGGATATCACTGTAAACGTTGACCTTGACGGGCCCACCGATGGTAAAATTGAAACCGGCATCGGGTTCCTGAACCACATGCTGGAGCAGATTGCCCGGCATTCAGATTTGGGCTTGTCGGTAAGTTGTCAGGGCGACCTGCACATTGACGAGCACCACAGCGCCGAAGATGTAGCCATTACCCTGGGTTTGGCGCTGAAACAGGCACTTGGAAACAAGGCAGGCATTGGCCGCTATGGCTTTGCGCTGCCCATGGACGACTGCCAGGCCAAAGTGCTGCTCGACCTGGGCGGAAGACCCTTTTTTATCTGGAAGGCAAAATTCAAAAGAGAAAAGATCGGCGACATGGCCACCGAATTGCTGCCGCACTTCTTTCGATCGCTGGCCGACACCCTGGGCGCCAACATACACATTAAAGCCAAGGGCGAAAACGAGCATCACAAAGCCGAAGCCATTTTCAAGGCTTTTGCCAGGGCACTGAGAATGGCAGTTAGAAAGGAAGGCACAGAGCTACCCACCACCAAAGGTGTAATTTAATCGCAAAAAGCAATGACCATAGGAATCATATCATACGGTGCGGGCAATGTGGCATCAGTGCAGAATGCACTCGACCGGCTGGGGGTAAAAAGTCTTATCTCTGACGATCGAAAAGTTCTCGAAGGTTGCGACAAGCTGATATTTCCCGGGGTGGGCCATGCCGCCCACGCCATGGAGAATCTTTCCCGCAAGGGCCTTGACAAGCTTTTGCAGGATTTCAATCGACCCGTGCTGGGCATTTGTCTGGGCATGCAACTTATGGGCAGCGAATCGGAAGAAGGCCCAACCAAGGGACTCGGACTGATCGATTTTCGCGTGAAGCGATTTGAAATCAATGAGAAGGTGCCTCAAATGGGATGGAACAGCATTGAAAAAATTGACCACCCCCTGCTCGGAGGGATTGAAAGCGGCTCGCACTTTTATTTTGTGCATGGTTATTATGCCGAATTATCAAAGGAAACCATTGCAAGCTCCCAATATGAAATCCCTTTTTCGGTAGCCGTGGCAAGCGGAAACTATTTCGGAGTGCAGTTTCACCCCGAAAAAAGCGGTGATGCCGGAGCAAAGCTTTTGAAGAATTTTATTAACCTATGAACATGAGAATGAAGCTGATACCCGCCATCGACCTGATTGACGGGCAATGTGTCAGGCTTACCAAAGGCGATTATGGCACCAAAAATGTTTATAACAGCGATCCACTGGCGCAAGCCAGGATCTTTGAAGAGGCCGGCTTTGAGCACCTTCACCTGGTGGACCTGAGCGGGGCCAAAGCAGGCCAGCCAATGCATCTGGATGTATTAGAACAGATTGGTTCCAAAACCAGCCTGAAGGTGGATTATGGCGGCGGGATCCGTTCTGTTGAAAATATCAGCGAAGTACTCGCCCGGGGCGCAAAACAGGTGAATCTTGGCACCATGCTTATCAGAAACATGGACAAGGCGACTGAATGGATCAACACTTTTGGTGTGGAATCCCTTATCGCTTCAGTTGATGTGCTTGAGAAAAAGGTGAGGGTTTCGGGCTGGCAACAAGACGCTGGATTTGAACTCTATTCGGTAATTGAAAGGCTATTGGAATCTGGTTTTATCCATTTTACGGTTACCGACATTGACCGCGATGGCACCCTTGGAGAACCAGCATACCAGCTATACACAGAACTGCTGAACCGATTCCCCGGGATTAAACTCAACGCCAGCGGCGGAGTTTCCGAGCAGGAACAATTAATAAGACTCGACCAGATTGGCTGCCACGGCGCCATTGTAGGCAAGGCGATATATGAAGGAAGGATCTTGCTTAATGGCACAAGCCATTAATTTATGAATGAGGAATGAGGATTTATGATTGAAAACGATCAACGTAAATCAGAAAATGAAATACTACACAATAAAACCTCCCCCAACCCCCTCCAAAGGGGGATTCCCTTCATTTACCTTGAACCTGAAACTTTGAATCTGAAACTTGAAACCTCAACCCATGTTAACCAAACGAATCATCCCCTGTCTCGATATTAAGAGCGGCCGCACCGTGAAGGGTGTAAATTTTCAGGATTTGCAGGATGCGGGCGATCCGGTGGAACTGGCCGCCCTTTATTCGGCCGAAGGGGCCGATGAGCTGACCCTGCTCGACATTACCGCGACACTTGAAGGGCGCGAAACCTTTGTGCAGATCGTTAAGGACGTGGCCCGGGCCATCAGCATTCCTTTTACCGTGGGGGGCGGTATTAGCAATGCAGCCCAGGTTGAAGCCCTTTTGGCCGCCGGAGCCGATAAGGTATCCATAAACACTTCGGCCATTGTGAATCCAGGGCTGATCGCTGATCTGGCCAGCCAATTCGGATCGCAATGCGTGGTAGTGGCTGTTGATACCCGCCTGACAGAAAAAGGCTGGGAAGTGGTGAGTCATGCAGGTACCAGAACCACCGGCCTATTTGCAGTGCCATGGGCCAAGGAATGTTTTGACCGCGGGGCAGGCGAAATATTGCTTACTTCCTTTACTTCAGATGGCACCAGAAAAGGTTTTGCGCTCGACATTACCCGTCAGGTATCGGAAAACATTAAAATTCCGGTGATCGCATCGGGTGGAGCGGGCAAGCCCGAACACTTTGAAGAAGTTTTCACATTCGGCAAGGCAGATGCAGCCCTGGCCGCAGGCATTTTTCACTACGGCGTAATCAGCATTGCCGAGATTAAAGCTTTTCTCAATGAAAAAGGAATACCGGTCAGAATCTGACAACCAACCTTCTATTCGTTCGTGCTTACCGGCACTTTTGCTTCCTGCATTTCGGGAATTTTGATCCGGGAAAGGATGGCTGCCAGCACCAGTCCGCTGATCATTTGCCAGATGCCCCACCAGGCGGCCATAAAGGCCATGCCCCCATTGCCATTAAACAGTTTGGGATTAAAGATCAGGATCAGCGCCAGGCCAGAGTTCTGTATGCCGGTTTCTATGCTAAGCGTCCGGCGGTCGGGCCTGGAAACCTTGCCAATAATACCCACCAGATAACCCGAAGAAAGGGTCTGGATATTCAGCAAGAACACCAGGATGCCTATGGGAAGAATACTGCCGGCAAAGTGCTCGAGGTTGGCATAAAGCGCGCCAAAAATAAAACTCAGGTATAGTACCACCGAAGCTATCTTGATCCGTTTCAGGTATTTTTTGGTAAATTCGGGCCAGCGGTTCCCCACATACATACCAAGAAGCAATGGTATGCCCAGCAGAATGAAAACCGTCTGGGCCATTTGCAAAAAGTCAATTTCAATGGGGATATTCAGGTGCATGGCCCTGGCCGAATAACGCACATACATACCGCCCCAGAGCGCAAAGTTTAAAGGAGTCATAAGCGTGGCCGAAAGCGTGGCCACTGCCGTTAAACTAACAGAAAGCGCCACATTGGCTTTTGACAGCGAGGAAATGAAGTTGGAAATATTGCCTCCAGGGCAGGCTGCTATCAGAATCATACCCATGGCAACCGAAGCCGGAGGATTAAGCATAATCACCAGCAAAAAAGTGAGCGCTGGCAAAATAATGAATTGCGATCCAACTCCCAGCATGGCCGATTTGGGGTATTTCATAATATCGCGGAAATTCTGAATCCTGATCTCAAGGGCCACGCCAAACATAATGGCAGCCAGGGTAATGTTCATAAACAGCAGCGAACCCTCACTGAAGTTTAACCTGATACTGTCTATTCCTTCCAGCAATGAATACATAATCTGATGTTTTGGAAAGGCGTAAAGATATTTATAAAAACTTTCAATTAAACACCTATTTAAGAATTCATTGGCTTGGACTATGAACAATAAGCGAAAAAGTTTCGTTTCATTTATAAGCAATGCCTTTCCGATTAGAAAAATTATTTTCCCTATATTTCATTCAATAAAACTAAAATCTCACTCGTATGGACAACATTCTGAAAAAGATTAAGGACATCCAGGCCGAAGCCTGTGTAACTATTATTCTGAACACTCACCGTACACGTCCCGACAATAAGAAGGACCCGCTGCTGTTGAAAAACCTGGTAAAAGAAGCCGAACAGAGGCTTTTTGACACCTACGAAAAGCGTTTTGTGTGGCCCATTATGGATAATATTAACAAACTGCTGGGAAAAATTGACCATCAACAAAACCTGGAAAGCCTCATCCTTTTTGCCAACCAGGAAATGGCCGAATATACCCGTTTGCCCGTAAAAGTGAAAGACCGCGTGATAATTGACAATACCTTTGCCACGCGTGACCTTGTTAGGGCTATGCACCAGGAATCCTCCTACTATGTGCTGGTGCTTAGTCGCCAGAATGCCCGCCTCATTGAGGCATTTAACGATAAAGTTGTAAAGGAATTTGCCAGTGATTTTCCTTTAACAAATAATCTTTATACTACCGACCGCCAGGACCTCTCATCGAACAAGGGCACTGACAACCTGATAGAGGAATTCTTTAACCGCGTGGACAAGATCGTTCAGGCGGTCATAAAAGACAATCCCCTGCCTATTTTGCTGGCTACCGAAACCCGCAACGTGCATCATTACACCAAAGTTGCTGACAAAAAGCATATCATCATTGGACATATAAACAAGAACCGCGATGATGAGAAAGCCCACCATATTGTTACTGAAGCCTGGGAAGTTGTAAAAAACATCACCAAAGAAAAGCTTGCTGCTCGCATCAATGAACTGCATCAGGCTGTTGGCGTCGGGAAAGTGGTTTCTGACCTTACCGAGATTTGGAATGCCATCCAGCAGGGCCGAGGCCAAACGCTCTTTATCAAGAAAGGTTATTTTCAACCCGCACTGCTAAAGGAAAATACAGTGGTGCCAGTGGAGAAATTTGAAAAAGATCAAAAAGATGTGATCGACGACATTGTGGACGAAATGATTGAATTCAACCTGGCTTTTGGCGGTGATAATGTGTTCATCGAAGGAAACGACCTGGAAAAGTTTGGTAATCTTGCCCTTGTGACAAGATATTGAAAAACCGAAATTAGCCATTAACAGGAAGTCTAATTGGGCATGCATTAAATCTTGCAAGCCCTTTCTTTTTTATATGGATAAACAATCCAACAGAATTAAATCTTTGCAAAAACCTTTTCACCATGAAGAAGCTCACTTTCTCAGCAATCCTCATTTCAGCACTGGTATTAATATTAACCATATTTTTCCCTGCCTGCCAAAGCGAAGAAACTGTTGATGATTCCGGCGAAAAAAAGGTCATAGTCTTTGCCGAATTTATGCACGAGGTAAATTCATTTTCGCCGGTTATCACTACCGAACGCGATTTCAGAGCCGATCGTCTTTTTTATGGCGAACATGCAAGGGAATCAGGTGTGAATGAGAAAAAGCAGCTGGCTGGGTTTTTAAAGGCGGTTGACAAGATTGGGAAGGGAAACATTGAAACCATTCCTTTGGTTCATGCCAAGTCTATGTCGGGCGGGCCGGTTGACAGTGCCTATATCATAATTCATAATTCAGAAAGGATTTCATTGATCCGTTGAAGTTCCCACTCGTCGAAGAAAAGATTATTCAACGCTTCGAGGTTTTGGTTGAGCTGTGCCACGCTGCTGGCGCCTATGAGCACTGAGGTAACGCGTGGATCTTTGAGCAGCCAGGCGATGGCCATTTGGGCGAGGGATTGCCCCCGTTTTTGGGCCAGTTCGTTCAACTGCCTGACCACAGCCATTTTTTCATCAGTGATATGCTCGGGTTTCAAAAATCCATCGGGTTTGCCAGCCCTTGAGTCGGCCGGGATGCCCTGAAGATAACGATCGGTAAGCATGCCCTGGGCCAGTGGCGAGAAGGCAATGCATCCCATGCCATATTTTTCTAAAGTTTCGAGCAACCCGTCCTCCACCCAACGATTCAGCATGGAGTAGCTTGGCTGGTGAATCAGGCAGGGTGTTCCCAGTTCCCTAAGTATCTGGGCAGCCTGTTCGGTTTGTTCGGGCGAATAGCTGGAAATTCCTGCATAGAGTGCCTTGCCTTGCCTAACAGCCTGATCGAGCGCCATCATGGTTTCTTCGAGCGGGGTATCGGGATCAGGGCGATGGGAGTAAAATATGTCCACATACTCCAACCCCATTCGCTTCAGGCTCTGATCGAGGCTACTGAGGAGATACTTACGTGAGCCCCATTCCCCGTAAGGGCCGGGCCACATCAGGTAGCCTGCCTTGGTTGAAATAATGAGCTCATCGCGATAAGACCTAAGGTCAGCAGCAAAAATACGTCCGAAATTCTCCTCAGCACTACCGGGAGGCGGACCGTAGTTGTTGGCCAAATCGAAATGCGTGATGCCGGCATCGAAGGCTCGGTGAATGATCTTGCGGCCATTTTCAAACACATCAACCCCGCCGAAGTTATGCCACAAGCCCAGCGAAATGGCCGGAAGTAAGAGTCCGCTGCGACCCGTGCGGTTGTATTTCATGGTGTCGTAACGGGAAGGATTTGCAAAGTAGTTCATAGTGCCAGTTTTTTCTTTCAAAGCTAAGCATAATGAAGAAGTAAAAAAAACAACACCCTAAACTGTTTTTCCCAGGTTCAAAAAAACCGGGCAAGGAAATCCTTAAATCCTTACCCTGTTAAAAAGAAAAATTAACCAAATTAATTTATCAGAATCTTCCTGGAGAAATTAACCTGGGTGCCAATTACCCTCAGGAAATAAATCCCTGCCCTCAGACTGCTCACATCCAGGGCAATGTTTTGGCCAGGATCTGTTTCTTCAAACGTCAATACTTCATTCCCAAGCAAATCGTAGATTACCAGTTGCAGCATGCCTTCTTTGGCCCTTGCAAACTCCACAAAAAGTTTGGTGCTGGCCGTGATTAGCAATAACACAGGCTTCTGAGGAGGTCAGAACCACCGATACCTGATGGCCTTGGGCGGGCGCATAAGTTAAAACAGAATTATTGTTCCCAATAATTATTCCGTTTATCTGCCACTCATAAAAAGAATAATCGCCACCATTGACAGGAGCACATGTAAATGTTACCTCAGTTCCCTGGCAGACTAGAGTTTGATCGGACTCATTGCTTATACTTACCGTCAACAAGTTAGTTTAAGATTTTGCTGATCAAAGAATTTTACGGATTCAAACTTTGTCATGAACGCTTGTTTTTCTTACATTTAGCCAAACCAACCCTAAAACCAACGTTATGTACAACAAAGCCATCATCAACATTAAACCCCTGGGTTTTATGTGGGATACCCGCGACCCCTTCCTTTTCTGCGTGCATCATAAAGACGACTATCCCCGGGCCAATGATTATTTTGGGCCTGATGCCTCGCTGGTGGGCCGCAACCTGGGTCAGGACTTCACCATAAAGGATGGCTGGCGCATGTATCATGGCGAAACCATTCCGGGCTTCCCGGCGCACCCCCACCGGGGCTTTGAAACAGTAACCCTGGTACTTGAAGGCTTTGTGGACCACAGCGACTCGCACGGTGCTGCCGGCCGCTATGGCTTCGGCGATGTGCAATGGATGACCGCCGGAAGCGGACTGCAGCACAGCGAAATGTTTCCGCTGCTAAACAAAGAAATGGGCAATCCATTGGAGCTGTTCCAGATATGGATTAATCTTCCGGCAAAAGACAAATTTGTTCCACCACATTTCAAAATGCTATGGAATGAAGATATTCCAAAAGTAATCCAGAAAGACAACCAAGGGAAAGCCACTGAGGTGACTTTGATTGCCGGGAAGCTGGATCAATATACAGCACCTTCCCCTGCACCCGATTCATACGCTGCCAGGTCCGAAAACGAGGTGGCCATTTGGCTCATCAAAATGGAGCCCGGTGCCAAATGGACCTTGCCTGCTGCAGAACCCGAGGTGGAACGTACCCTGTACTTTTACCTGGGCGACCAAATTGATATTGCCGGCATTGAGGTAGGCAACTACCAGTCAGCAGAACTGCTGGGCGATATGGATATTATCATTGGCGCCGGAAAACTGGAATGCCGAATGCTACTATTGCAGGCCAAGCCCATTGCAGAGCCAGTGGCGCAGTACGGGCCTTTTGTCATGAATACCCAGGAGGAGATACACCAGGCATTCAGCGATTTCAGGCGCACCCAGTTTGGCGGCTGGCCATGGCCGCGCTACGACAATGTGCACGGACACGACACTGGCCGCTTTGCCAAATATTCTGACGGCCAGGTGGAGAACCCTTAATGCAGCAGCTCTTAACTGATTAGCGCCTAATAATCGGCCCAAAAAACAAAGCATTCATAAAGAGGCGGTTGGTGCCAAACCAGAAGCCCCGGGTGTTGGGATTGTCCAGGAAAGAAATGATGGTTCCGCGGCCCCTGCTATTGATCAGGATGCCAGCCGAGTTTTCGATCATGGGCCGGTAGGGTTCAAAAATATAACCGCTCATCAGGTTATTTTCGGGAAATATAAGCGGATTGGCAAAAGCGCTGCTGTCGGGCTTTGCGAAAGTATTTCCTGAGATGAACACCGGAATGGTTTCGTTGCGCATGCCAAATCCAATAGGATGGGTAATGTCGAGCTTAGCGCTAAAAATGCTGCCAGGATTTCGGCGGGCGCCCAGATGGCGGCTGCGGTCGGCATAAGGCAGCATGACAGGGTCGGTAATTTCGGGCACCTTCACAAAATCAATTTTTGCCAGACCACTGCGCTCCAACCAGTTGTTGGCATTACCCAAAGCAATCAGGGTGCCTCCGTTTCGCAGCCAGCGGTCTAACGATTCCCTTCCTACCTGGCTGATTTCGCCGTAAGAACCCGACACCAATACAATAGTATTGTAACGCGACAGATCGAGGTTGTTGAAACGACCCACCTCCACCATGCTCACCGGCATGTCGAAGCGCTGATCGAGCAAATGCCAAATCTCGCCGGCTTCACGGCTATTGGTGCCTTGCCCTACCAGCATAAGTATTTCAGGTTTTCTTAGGGTCATTAAGGCGCTGCTGCCCAGGTTGGTACCTTGCGATGAAAGGCTGGTTTCAATAGCAAAGGCTTTGATGCCCGCGAGTTTTGTTGCCTGCTGCATCAGTTCAAATACCCTGGCAGGGTCTGCATCCTGCATTTGCACAGGAACCAGGATACTTCCATAGCCAAATTCCCTTTCTTCATTTCCCATTTTCATGGAAAAGGGTTGTGTGGCCACCCGTGTTCTGAGGCCATGCTGCTGCAGAAAATACAATGCTTTGGGCGCATAATAGT
The DNA here is from genome assembly GCA_002402465.1 of Bacteroidales bacterium UBA4814. Classification (GTDB taxonomy): domain Bacteria; phylum Bacteroidota; class Bacteroidia; order Bacteroidales; family UBA7960; genus UBA7960. The sequence goes on along the minus strand of DHFW01000031.1, from coordinate 23,648 downwards.
CGTCCCAGGAAAAAACATAGGCATAGTTGCTGTTTCCGCCTTCTACCGATCCGGCGGGTTCATGAATCTTGGTGAGCAGGTCGCCCCTGACAGCCGACAACTGCCTGGCTGAGGCTATTTCCCCGAAAGGGAGATTAAATGCCAGCGGAAGTGTCCAGGTCGACACATCGTAAAAAAGGCTGTCTTCAAATTCCTTAATCGTTTCGAAGAGGCTTCGCAGCAGGCGCGACTGGGGTTGATCGAGCGGCACCAGCCATGAAGAACCCGGCTTAAACTCCTGCTCGCCCAGTTTCAGAGTTTCTTTCAGGTTATAAATTTGAATATTGTGGGTGTGAAGGATTTCGAGAAAGTGGCGGTTGCGACCCTGATCATATGTATCGCCAAACACCCATGCCTGCAGGGGTAGCTTGCGGGCTTCTTCCATCCCGGTGCGATAAAACCAGCGCAGGTGGTCGAGCAAGGTCAGGCGCATATCAAATGCGGCCTCCAGCGAAGAAAAGGATACCAGCACCTGGTTGCGGACCGTTTCTGAGAAATCGACCACACCGTGAACGGTTTCCATGCGGTGGCCTTTAGTGCCCGCCTGCTCGAAAAGGATACCAATACTGCCATGCACATCAGGATACGACGATCCCTTGCCGTAGTAATAGTCATCAAAATCTTCCTCGGTATAATATAGCTGGCCAACTTTGTCGAAAGCACGCGCATGATAGCGTGCAACCTCCATGGTGAGCTCATCGGTACGCTTTGGGGTAAGCGGATTGCCTCTTGAAGGCACACCAGGCTGAAAGTAGAAGGTAGAGTTGGCTCCAAATTCATGATGGTCGGTGTTTATATTGGGCAGCCATCGGTGGTATTCCTTTATGCGCCCCTGGCTTTCGGGTTGCTGCACCGGCAGCCAGTCGCGGTTCAGGTCGAACCAGTAATGGTTGGTGCGCGAGCCGGGCCAAACATCGGAAAACTCACGGCCTGCAGGATCGGGATTCAGAATGCGGCTGCGGTGGCGGTTCACCCAGCTGGCAAAGCGGTCCTGACCGTCGGGATTCAGTGAAGGATCAATAATGATTATCATATTGTCGAGCATTTGCAGCACTTCCGGGCTGTTCGATGCCAGCAGATAATAAGCCACCAGGGGGGCCGCGTTGTGGGCGCTGGGCTCGTTGCCATGCACCCCGTAGCCCAGTCGTACCACCACGGGCATATTGTTTATGTCCAGTCCATTTGATTGCGCCGGGTCGGCAAGCAAAAGATGCTGCTGACGTATCTGCTCCAGGTTTCTGTGGTTTTCGGGCGAGGTAATAATCATGTGCACCAGCGGCCGCTGCTCGTGGGAGCGGGCATACTCATAAATTATGGCCCGGTCAGAAAGCCCGGCCAGAAGCTCCATATACTGAAGAAGTGGCCCGTGATGCAAGTGCCACTCCCCTATCTGAAAGCCAAAAAATGATTCGGGCGTGGGGTATTTCTCATTGTAGGCTTGTTCCGGGAGGTAGTAGGACAAGGGTTTCCCTGAAAAGGAACTTAAAGATGACAAGAAAAAAATGACTGACAAAATACTGGTTAACAGATACTTCATGGGTCGGTTTTTAGGGTATAATTGAAAGGAGTAATTCAAATTTCGTGGTAATCTTACAAAAAAATATTAGGTTAGACCATTTACAGACTAATTGGTTTAACCCTTAAAAAAAATTAAGCCTTACAGATCGCTGAGCGAATAACCGAGTTTCAGTAAGTTCTCGGGTTTCAGGATTTCTTCCAGTTTCTTCTGCTCGACCATCTTCAACTCCTGATTGGCTTCGGTAATTGAAAGCCCCTTTTTCTTCATCAGTTCAGCCATTTCGCCGGCTTTGTGATATCCGATATAAGGTACCAGGGCCGTGGTAATTGAAGGACTTTGCATAAGCTTTTTAAGCGCCTTGCCCGATTCAACCTGCATGCCATCCACCAGGTTCTTCCTGAAGGTTTCGCCGGCAGCAATGAGCAGTTTCAGGCTGTCCAGGATGGCATGCCCAATGGTTGGCAAATAAGGGTTCAGGTCAAGACTTCCCTGGGCGCCGAGTCCGGAAATCAGCATATCATTACTGTAAACCTTATGGGCGGTGCTGATCACAAACTCAGCAATAACAGGATTCACCTTGCCGGGCATAATACTGCTGCCGGTTTGACGCTGCGGAATGTGAAGTTCTTTCTGGCCACTCAAATCAGAAGATAGTATGCGGATATCTGAAGCGATCTTTTCCAGGTTTACGGCATGGGCTTTAAGTATGGCATGCACTTCCACCAGTGCATCCAGGTTTTGGGTGGTGTCGCTCAGGTTCTCGCTGCGGGTGATGGGCAGGTTGGTCAGTTTCTGAAGTTGGGACACCACTTCCATAACGAAAAATCTGGGTATGGCAATGCCTGTGCCAGCGGCGCCCCCGCCAAGATTCACCACCTTGATGCGTTCAAAACATTTCGACACCCGCCACCAGTCGCGCGAAAGCGCATCGTTCCAGGCACTGAAAAGCATGCCGAACGAAGAAGGTACGGCCTCCTGCATCTGTGTGTATGCAATTCTCAAATCGCTGCGGTGCTTCGTTTCATGCGTTTCAATGCCGCTGCGTAAAAGATTGATCCCTTCTTCCAGTTTTGAAAGCAACTGCATTACAGCCAGTTTAAGGGCGGTTGGCACCACATCGTTGGTGCTCTGAAAAATATTGGCATGCTCAAATGGATCAATTACTTCGTAAGCTCCGGGGGCTTGACCAATTTTTTGCAAGCTGGCGTTGGCAATGATCTCGTTCAGGTTCATGTTGATCGATGTACCTGCCCCGCCTTGTATGGCTGGCACTATGAAGTACTCGAAATACTTCCCGGCCGATACTTCTGCTGCCGACTCGCAAAGGGGTTCCCAGTCAATCTCCAGCGCCTCAGGCATTTTAGCCTCGGGGTATTTTCCTGCAGCAGCATTCTTGAAAGATATAACTGTACGATAGCAGGCAAGCTTAACAAGCCCCATGGCCTGGTACCATTCCTTGAGAAAGGGCGTGTGGTCAGGAAAGTTCAGCACTGCCCGCCAAGCATTGATGCCGTATAGGGCTTCGACCGGCAATCCTACCTGCCCCAGGGAATCTTTTTCAATCCGTTGGTTGATATCCATTGGTAAGGGTTTTCAAAATCAGGAAATAAATGTAAATAAAAACCCTGAAAGGACCATTGATTTTATTCCCTGCCACAAAGCCTGATCGGTCTTCAATTCAATGTTATCTTTGCCAGACAATTTTTAAATGCAGATGCAGCAGCCCGAAATCCTTTTCGCACCCTTCAAAGGCCTTACAGACAAGCGATACCGCAATGCCCTTGCCCGCCATTTTGGCGGATACGATGCCATGTATGCACCCTTTATTTCGGGTGTGGGCCAGGAGCGCATTAACCCCTCCAAGCTCCATGATGTCGTTCCTCTTGAAGAAAACCTGGCACCTACGGTTCCGCAGTTTATCAGCACCGACGCCCGCGAGATTATCCTTTTCGGGAAAACCTTTCAGCAACACGGATACGATCACATCAACTGGAACCTGGGTTGTCCCTTTTCGCGCATTGCAAATAAAAAACGGGGCTGCGGCATGCTACCCTACCCCGAAGAGCTTGATAGAATTCTGAATGATGTATTCAAGGAGTTTCCCATTAAGCTTTCCATAAAAACCCGCCTTGGCTATTATAAACACGGTGAAATTTTAAAGGTGCTGGAAGTTTTAAACCAATACCCCATTCACTTGCTGATTATACATGCGCGCATTGGCACCCAGATTTACAGCGGAGAGGTAAACCTCGAAGGTTTTAAGGATTGTCTTTCGGTTTCAAAAAACCCGGTAGCTTACAACGGCGATATATATCATTTGGCGCGTTTGCGCGAAATGCAGGATCTTTTTCCTCAGGTAAATACCTGGATGCTGGGTCGCGGCGCTCTCATCAATCCTTTCCTGGCCATGGAGATCAGGGGAGTTTTCATTTCGGAAGCCGAAAAGCGGCGAAAACTATACGCATTTCACCAGGAGTTGCTGGAGGGCGGCCGCCGGGTAGCTGTTAACCAGGCACGCCTGCTGGGCTCTATGAAAGCCGTTTGGTATTATTTATCAGGCGTTTTTGAAAATGGTACGGAAGTGTTTTCCAGGATAAAAAAAACCAGGACGATTTTGGATTACGAAGTGCTTATTGAAAATGAATTGCAGCGGCCTTTTGCCAACGAAGCAGCCCTTGAAAACTATTTTCGAAAGGGTGTAAAACACCGGGGTCTTTAAGCAGCCATAAGCCTTACATTTATTTGTCCATTTAAAAAAAATCCCGTTACTTTACGCCTCTTTGCAAGCAGCCTGCAAAACCAAAAACTATCCCTATGGTAAAGGCAAAACGTCGGCCTAAACTTTTCGAGGCGCTCATACCGGTCATTTTCCTTACAGCACTAATCTCTATTAATGTTTTCATTTTTGGCGATGATTCGCTATCGGGTTCCAACCAGATCGTGCTGATCCTCTCAGCTTCGGTAGCTGCTATGGTGGCCATGCGCCTGGGCTTTAAGTGGGACCACCTGCTCAAAGGAATTGTTAAGAGCATTGGCTCGGCCATGTCGTCGATACTAATTTTACTGCTGATTGGCGCACTGGCAGGTACCTGGTTGCTTAGTGGCATTGTACCTTCGATGATTTATTATGGTTTGAAAATTCTGAATCCCACCATATTCCTGGTGGCAGCCAGTGTAGTCTGTGCCATTGTGTCGCTGGCTACTGGCAGCAGTTGGAGTACGGTTGCCACCATAGGTGTTGCCCTCCTGGGTATTGGCAGAGCATTGGGTTTACCCGACGGGCTGATTGGCGGGGCCATTATCTCTGGTGCATACTTTGGGGATAAGATGTCGCCCCTTTCTGATACCACCAACCTGGCCCCAGCCATGGCCGGTACCGACCTTTTTACACATATCCGCTATATGGCCTGGACCACCGGTCCCTCCATTGGCATCACCCTCATCATATTTACTATAATAGGCTTGAGCAGGTCGCAAGGCGGTCAAATAGATGATATTGCTCCGGTACTCAATGCCATTGACAATACCTTTTTTGTATCGCCCTGGCTTTTTCTGGTACCTGCCCTTGTGATTACCTTGATTGTAAGAAAAGTGCCAGCCTTGCCAGCCCTTCTTATCGGAACCCTGGCCGGTGCATTGTTTGCCCTGATTTTTCAGCCCCATATCATCGAACAAGTAAGCGAAATCTACGGGCAATTTCCTAAAGCAGTATACGTAGCCGTGATGAAAGCCATGTATGCCGACATCAGCGTGACTACCGACCATGCCATGGTGAACAGCCTGCTCGAGACCGGCGGTATGAGTGGCATGCTCAATACCGTTTGGCTGATCATGTGCGCCATGATTTTTGGCGGCATTATGGAAAGCAGCGGCCTGCTGCAACGCATCACCGAGTCGGTAATTAAGCTTGCGCACAACACAGGATCGCTGGTGGCAGCTACGGCCGGCACATGCATCTTTTTTAACATTACCGCCAGCGACCAGTACCTGAGCATTGTCGTTCCGGGACGTATGTTTGCTGAGACCTACCGCGAGCGTGGCCTTAAGCCGCAAGTGCTGAGCCGCACCCTTGAGGACAGCGGCACGGTGACTTCGGTGCTGGTGCCGTGGAACACCTGCGGAGCAACCCAAGCCACGGTGTTGGGCGTACCAACCCTCACCTTCCTGCCTTATGCCTTTTTCAATATCATTAGTCCGTTTATGACCATTACCTTTGCCTATCTCAACATAAAAATTGCGCGTTATGCCAAAGGTGAAGAAAAAGCCCCCAGTGTGGAATGAAACGCGTAATCTTTACCGTTACCAACGATGTATTTACCGATCAGCGGGTAAATAAAATGGCGCAGACCCTAAAAAACATGGGTTTTGATCCGCTTATCGTGGGCGTAAAACGTAAGGATAGCCCTCCATTTGCACCCGAATGGGCTGCCATAAAACGAAACCCGCTGCTTTTTCACAAAGGCTTTCTTTTTTACGCCGAGTTTAACCTGAAACTGTTTTTTTATTTGCTTTTCGCGAAAGCGGATTTATTGGTAGCCAACGACCTCGACACTTTGCTACCTGCACACCTGGTGGCAAAAATCCGGCGAAAGCCTTTGGTTTACGACACCCACGAATATTTTACCGGCTCGCCCGAGGTGGCCCACAGGCCCTTGAGGCGTTGGTTTTGGAAAAGCTTGGAAAGATTGCTATTCCCGAGGCAGAAAACCATTATTACAGTCAATCAGTCTATTGCCCAACTTTACGAAAAAGAATTTGGAAAAAAGCTGCACGTGGTTCGAAACGTGCCACGTTACCGGCAGCCTGATCAAAGCTTTTCAAGAAAAGACCTGGACTTGCCCGAAAACAAGCACATTATTTTGCTGCAGGGCAGCGGCATAAATGTGGATCGTGGTGCCGAAGAGCTGATCATGGCCATGCGGCCGGAATACGGTATTGAAAACGCTTTGCTGCTGATCATTGGCAGCGGAAATGTGATCGGTCAACTGAAAAAACAAGTCAATGGTGAGAATCTGGGCGACAGGGTTTTGTTCCTGCCAAAAATGCCATACGAAAAACTAATGCAATACACATCGGTTTCCACCATTGGCGTTTCGCTTGATAAGCCCGACAGCCTCAACTATCTGTTCAGCCTGCCAAATAAACTTTTCGATTACATTATGGCTGGAACCCCGGTGCTGGTTTCAGACCTCCCTGAATTGCGCCGCATTGTAAAAAAATACCAGGTGGGTGTAATTTCCAAAAACCACGATCCTGCTCAGATAGCCCATTGTGTAAAAGAAATGCTCAACGACCCTGAACAACTAAGCCGCTGGAAATCAAACTGCCTTGAAGCGGCAAAAGAGCTCAACTGGGAAAAGGAAGAAGATGTGATCAAAGGGATTTATGCAGGTTTCCTGAAAAAGTGAAAATAAAAAGGCAAAAGGGTTTTCTTTATCCAGAAACCAGGATCAGTTTCCTGTCCTTTTGTGCGCGAAACGACCAAATTATTCTTTTAGCCATTGGCTAGCTTCATTGTTTGCCTGATCTTCGGTCAAAAACTCTCCTCTTTTTATTTGCTCCCTGGCTTCAGCTACAGCCAGTTCCTGCTCTTCACTGAGCGTATAGGTTTCTGAGTCCCCGAATCCGGATTCAAGAATTCGATAGACTTCCTCCAAAAGACCGTTATTTTTTGTCTTTTTAATTTTTTTCAATCAATTTCTTTTGTAATTCGCTGGTATTCATATGACAAACATTTACGTAAACTTACGATTTTCCTTTCAAAAAAATCTATTCGCTGCCCAATGGCTAAAGGTTTTGAAAATCTGGACAATGAACCATTTTTTAAAAAGACCTCCCCCCACCCCCCTCCAAAGGGGGAGTATTAGCCCATAACTACCGCTACCTCCTACCGCTACTTACTTCCCTGTGCCCTGCGCATTTATTCTTGCTCTTCTTTCTCCGTTTCCGGGGCCGGGGCATTCACATCAATCACCCGGCCATTTTCGCATTTAAAGATACGTGCCGGGAACTTGTCGAACAGGCGGTAGTCATGGGTGGCCATTAGCACGGCGCGGCCAGTCTTGCTGATTTCGAACATCAGCTCCATAATACCTTCGCTGGTTTCAGGGTCGAGGTTGCCAGTGGGCTCGTCGGCCAAAATCACGTCGGGATCGTTGATCAGTGCCCGGGCAATAACCACACGCTGCTGCTCGCCGCCCGAGATCTGGTGCGGCATTTTGAAGCCCTTGGTGCGTAAGCCCACCTTTTCGAGCACATCTTCCATGCGCTCTTCCATGGCCACCTTGTCGTTCCAACCCGTTGCGCGCATTACAAACATAAGGTTCTCTTTTATGGAGCGGTCGTTGAGTAGCTGGAAGTCCTGAAAAACAATGCCGATCTTACGCCTGAGAAACGGGATTTGCTTTTCTTTAATGTCCTTAAGTTCAAAGCCTGCCACTTTGCCATAGCCATCAACCATAGGCAGATCGCCATAAAGGATCTTGAGCAAACTGCTTTTGCCAGTGCCGGTTCGGCCTATGAGGTAACAAAACTCGCCGCGCTCAATCTCGAGGTTTACTTCGGAGAGTACCAACACATTTTTCTGGAAAACAGAAACATTCTGTAGTTCAATAATGGTGTCGAGGGCCATAGATGGAAGGTTTTAATTTTCTATCGGGTAAAGGTACGAAAAACAAAAAACCCGGATGTTGGCGCACCCGGGTTACCAATGAAAAAAACGCAGTTATACTAAACCAGCAAAGCCCATAAAGGCCAGAGCTAGTATCCCTGCCACAACAAGTGCTGCAGGGGCTCCCTGCATGCCTTTAGGAACACCCATCAGGTCTAGGTGTTCACGTATACCTGCAAAAAGAAGGATTGCCAGCGCAAAGCCTATGGCATTGGCAATGGCAAATACTACCCCTTCGAGCAGGTTAAATTCCTTTTGTACGGTGAGGATGGCGACACCCAGCACAGCGCAGTTGGTGGTAATGAGCGGCAAAAAGATACCCAAGGCCTGGAACAGGGCAGGGCTCACCTTTTTCAGGATGATCTCGACCATTTGAACCAGCGAAGAGATCACCAGAATGTAGGAAATAGTTTGCAGATAAGTAATCTGGAATGGCACCAGCACATAATGATAAATAAGATAGGTTACTACCGTGGCCAGTGTCATTACAAACATTACAGCACCCGACATTCCCACCGAGGTGGAAACTTTCGACGACACCCCCATATAGGGACAAATGCCCAGAAACTGCGCCAGCACGATATTATTTACAAAAACGGCTCCGATAATGATCAGGATATATTCCATGGCTAAAGGCTTATTCGTTTTTCTTAATCAGGTTGGTAAGGGCAATCAGGTAACCCAGGCCGATAAAGGCACCTGGAGCCAGCACAAACACCAGCATGCCATCGCCCTGAATAAAGGGGTATCCGAAAATGGCACCCGAGCCAAGCAGCTCGCGCACCGCTCCCAGCAAAGTAAGGGCAAAAGCAAATCCCAGTCCCATGCCCAGACCATCGACAAGCGAGCTGACCAGGTTTTTCTTGCTGGCAAAGGCTTCGGCACGTCCCAGCACCAGGCAGTTTACCACAATAAGCGGAATAAAAAGCCCCAGGGAAGCGAACAGATCAGGCAAAAAGGCTTCCATTACCAGTTGCACAATGGTAACAAAGGAGGCAATAATCACAATAAAAGAGGGAATACGCACCTTATCGGGAATCTGGCTTTTGATGAGCGACACCACCACATTTGACGACACCAGCACGAAGGTGGTAGCCAGCCCCATACCCAATCCATTAAACGCAGAGGTGGTAACCCCCAGGGCAGGGCAAAGACCCAACAACAAAACAAATACTGGATTCTCCTTAATAAATCCTTTGGTGAAATTCTTCAGTTGACTCATTCTGCACCTCCTTCCGGGGTTTTAACATTGGCAATAAAAGTTTCGTAGGCACGCTGAATGCCATCGCAGTAGGCGCGGCTGGTAATGGTGGCGGCAGTAATGGCATCTACGTTGCCGCCATCCTTGGTAACTCGCAAAACCTGGGTGGCCGGGTCAAAATCCCTGAATTGGTCGCTCCAGTCCGATTTGCTTTTTTCAATTTTGTCGCCCAGACCGGGGGTTTCTGCATGTTGCAGGTGCACCACATCCACGATACGCCCATCGGGATAAAAGCCCACCATTGCCCGTATGCGTCCACTGAAACCCTGATCGGTATAAGTACCTACCGCCACGCCCACCAGCTCGTCGTCTTTGTAAGCAAAGTTGAACTCGAGCGAGTCACGGCCTGTGAGTGGCAGAAACATACGGCTTTCCAGCCGGTCAAATTCAGGTACCACCATGGTGATAGCATTTTGCCGGGCCGCCTCACGGGCAGCAGCAATGGGCTCCTTGGTAACATTATACACACTGGCAAGGGTAAACGAGGCCACTACCGTTATCACCAGCAGGGTCAGCACCATATTAAGAAATGAAGATTCTTTCTTAGCCATTTTTCACCTCCTCTCCGAAGCGCTTGGGCTTGATACCACGGTTGATTAATGGAACAAAAGCATTCATAATTAATATTGAAAAGGCCACCCCTTCAGGGTATGCTCCAAACATGCGTATCACCACCGTAAGTACCCCGCAGCCAATGCCAAAAATAAGCATACCCAAGGGGCTCATGGGACTGGTGACCATGTCGGTGGCCATATAAACCGCCCCGAGCATAAGGCCGCCCGAAAGCAAATGATACAATGGATTGAAATGGTAGCCCGGATCGATGAGCCAGAAAATGCCGGTGAATGCCAGCACAGTGCCCAGATAAGCCACCGGTATGTGCCAGGTGATCAGCTTTTTATATGCCATAAAAAGCCCGCCCAGCAAAATGGCTATGGCCGAAATCTCGCCCATGGAACCACCCATATGCCCCAGAAACAACTGCGCGTATTGGGGAATCTGCGGAATGATCTCCGCCACCGACTCGCCCTTCTGAAGACTTTCTTTCATTATTGCAAGGGGCGTGGGTCCTGTTACAATATCTGTAAGTTGTGTGCTGAATGCCGTGGGCTTGGGGTAGTTGGTCATGTGCACCGGGAATGAGATCATCAGAAAAACCCTTCCCACCAGAGCCGGGTTAAAAGGATTCTTGCCCAAACCGCCAAAAGTCATCTTTCCCATGCCAATAGCCACGGCCGAACCAATAACCACCATCCACAGGGGGAGGTTGGCCGGCACGTTAAACGCCAGCAAAATGCCGGTGATGATGGCCGAGCCATCAAAAACCGTCACGGGGCCCTTCATCAGGTATTTCTGAATGACATATTCCACCGCCATACAGCTGATCACCGCCGTAAGGGTCAGGAGAATGGCGGCCAGGCCAAAGAAGTAGAAAGACACCAGCATGGCCGGGATCAGCGAATAGACCACGCCATACATGATCTTACTTACCGACTGGCTGTCATGCACATGGGGCGAGCCCGATACCGTTAGTAAACTCATAGGTTTGTTCTTTGCAATGATATTTTGTGCAATAATTTTCTTTTGTTAATGCTGCGAGCGTTTGCGAATCATGTTGCCCACTTCGGCCTTACCCACGCGAATCTGGTCGAGCAGCGGACGACCCGAAGGGCAGATATACAGGCACGACCCGCATTCTATGCAGTCCATAATGCGTTCGGCTTCGCAGTCTTCTAATCGTTTCCTGTCAGCCAGCACCGAGAGAAGGTAAGGCTCCAGGCCCATTGGACAAACATTAAGGCAGCGGGCGCACCGGATACAGTTCTGCACAGGTTTACGCGCGGCTTCCCTTTCGGGGAAAATCAGGATGCCGCTGGTTCCTTTGGTAACCGGCACTTCCAGGCTTGTAATGGCCTTGCCCATCATGGGTCCGCCATTCACTACCTTGCCGGTATCCGTGGGTAATCCGCCAGCTGCTTCAATCAAGGCACTTACGGGAGTACCTATGCGTGCCAAAAAGTTGGAAGGCTTTTTCAGGTTTTTCCCGGTAACGGTTACCACCCTCTCCACCAATGGTTTGTTTTTCTGCACCGCCTCGTATACAGCGAAGGCAGTGCCCACATTGTGCACCACAGCACCTACTTCAATGGGAAGTTTTCCCGAAGGTACCTCGCGGTTAATCAGCGCCTTAATCAGCTGCTTCTCGCCGCCCTGCGGGTACTTCACCTTTAAAGCTTCCACGCTGATACCCGGGTAATCCTTTACTTTGTTTTTTAAATGCGCAATAGCATCGGGCTTGTTGTTCTCAATGCCGATAATGGCTTTGGATACTCCCAGGGCTTTCATCTGGATGGTGATGCCCACCAGCATCTCATCGGCCTTCTCGAGCATCAGGCGATGATCGGAGGTAAGGTACGGCTCGCATTCAACCCCGTTGATGATCAGCACCTCGGCCTTTTTACCGGGAGGCACCATGAGTTTCACATGCGAGGGAAAAGTGGCCCCGCCCATACCCACAATGCCTTTCTCATTCACCTTTGCGGTAATTTCCTGAGGGTTCAGGCTGCATTCCCTGATCAGTTCGGAGCCCAGGTCAATGCCTTCTTCCCATTCATCGCCTTCCACGTTGATCACAATGGATTTTTTGCGGTAGCCGCTGCTGTCGGGCATGTCGTCGATTTTGGCCACCGTGCCCGAAGCCGATGAATGGATATTGGCCGAGATAAAGCCCGCGCCCTTGGCAATGAGCTGCCCTGCCTTCACCTTGTCGCCCTTGGCTACCACCGGGCTGGCCGGCGCACCCAAATGCTGCGACAAAGGAATGCTTACCACCGACGGAAGCGGAAGCACCTCAATGGGCGCCTTCTCTGACAACTTGTTTTCAGGTGGATGAACACCACCGAGCTTGAAAGTTTTCAACTTCTTTATATTTTTGAACAGTTCTTTTTGATTTACGATTAACGATTAACGATTTTAGATTGCAGATTTTTTTTCGCTGTTTCAACGCTTTTCACAAAAATCGAAATCAGTTCATTACTTTCCTTAATTGCCAACTCAATTTCTGAATTAACAGATAAAAGGCCTGATCTATCAATAATTTTTAAACAAACTAGTGTTTCTCTTAATTCTTTTAAAACAATTTGGATCTTATGAATAAAATCTTTTTTTGACTCGGCACTTTGAGCTTCTCCATAGTTTAAGGCTGGAGAAGTCTCTGAACGAGTTATTTGCCCGGAAAGGTGGGCACCGACTCTTGTGTTTGGAAGCTGGTTTGCAATCTGAATAATCAAAACTGCAAAATTGATTAGTCGCTCCTCCAAGACTTTTTTATCCATAAGTCTTTTTTAAAATCTAAAATCGTTAATCGCAAATCGTTGATCGCAAATCAAATTCTATCTATTATCCTGAAACTGCTTCCGTTGCCACATCCACCTTGGGTTTCCTTGGCGGAAAGTTCAGTTCGAGTATGGAATTCGTGGGGCACACCGGTACGCATTTGCGGCACAAGGTGCACTTATCGTAATCGATATATGCCAGGTAATTTTCCATGGTGATGGCATCGAATTTGCATTCCTTCACGCACTTTCCGCAACCAATGCAGGCCACGGAGCAGTTCTTTTTGGCGGGGCCACCTTTTTCTTTGTTGACGCACGACACGAAAATGCGGCGGTCTTTTTTGCCTTTTTTGCGCATTTCAATAATGCTGCGCGGGCAAGCCTTAACACAGGCCACGCATGCCACGCATTTATCATCGAGTATCACGGGCAGCCCGGAAGCGGGGTCCATATACATGGCATCGAATGTGCAGGCCTCCACGCAGTCCCCACAGCCCAGGCAGCCAAACGAACAACCACCTTCACCGGCAAAGAGGCTATGGGCAAAGGCGCAAGACATATAGCTGTCGTATTTTACCTTTGGGGGGGAGTTTTCGCGGCTTCCATTGCAACGCAACACGGCAATCATGGGATCCTGCTCTTCGGCCTCCAGACCAAGGGCTGCGGCAATATCTTTCATTACCTCGTTGCCACCCGGAGGGCAGTTCATCCCTTCGAGGCTTTCGGCCTTAACAATGGCTTCGGCCAGGGCACGGCAACCCGCCAGGCCACAACCCCCGCAGTTGGCACCGGGCAACTTCTCGGCCACAATGTCGATGCGCGGATCTTCAATAACTTTAAATTTCTGGGCCACCAAATATAATATGATCGCTGCCACAGATCCAATGGCACCCAGCGAAACGACGGAAATCAGGGTAATTTCGTTCACCTTTAAAGGATTTGTTAGTGAAAGAAAACTAAATCACGCTTGAAAAGACCAGCGCTGTTAAAAAAATAACCTCACAGGGGGCAAAAATAGAAAACAAAAAGGAAAAGGCTAAGGATTGCAGCAGTTTTTTAAAGGCATTCAACCAGCTGTTTATCAATAAAATACAATACAATAACTTATTTACACCCCCGCAGAAAACTGAACATCAGCTACATACGGCCTTGTTTAGAATCTGTCTAAATTTCAGGGTATTAGCCTTATGGCAGTTTTATGCATTTTTTTTTCAATATAGTTCCGTTTATATGAAAAAAATTGACAATTTCGCTCTCACAATTTTTCGCAAACCAATTAAAAAGGAGTTAACATGACAGAAAAAAAACAATTTGTGCCATTTGTTTCTCCGGAGACAGACATGAAGGAGTTTACACTCCGGGCCTTGCTCATAGGGCTGGTGATGTCGGTTGTTCTGGGTGCTGCCAATGCCTACCTGGGGCTTAAAGCCGGTATGACCATTGCGGCCGTTTATCCGGCTGCCGTTGTGGGCATGGCGTTGTTGAAGATAGTTAAGGGGACGATTCTTGAAGAGAACCTTGCCCGTACCGTGGGTGCCATTGGCGAATCGGTGGCTGCAGGTGCCATTTTCACCCTGCCCGCTTTCTTTATTGCCGGCTTGTGGGACCCGTTCTTTACTGCCGGCAACTACTTCACCTCCACCCTGATAGTCATTGGTGGCGGGTTTCTGGGTATTATGTTTGTGGCCCTTTTGCGCCGCGTAATGGTTGAGGACGTAGAGCTTCCCTTCCCAGAGAGTGTGGCTGCCGCCGAAATTCACAAAGCAGGCCGTACCGGTGCAGGCGGTTCCAAGTGGCTGTTCCAGGCCATGATTGTTGGGGCTTTGGTTAAGATTCTGGCCGAGTTCAAGTTATTTGCCACTGCCTGGGAACACTTCATCATTTGGGGCAAGCAAACCATTGCAGGAAGCAACTTCACCGGTCAGGGTGGCATGTTCCTGGGTTCGCCTGGTGTTAGCCCTGCTTACATTGGCGTAGGTTACATCATTGGGCCCACCTTGGGTGCGCTGGCTTTCAGTGGTGGTATCATTGCCTGGGGTTTGTTGACTCCAATTATTCTTTACTTCATTGGGCCCAGCATGGAGCTAAGTGAAGCCGCCACTTCAGCCGAATGGCTGGGTGCGGCCAAGGATGTCTGGGCCAGTATCGTAAGGCCCATAGCCATTGGCGGTATGCTGGTGGGTGCCGGATTTACCCTCTTTAAAATGCGCAAGAGCCTTGTTGAAGGTATTTCGCGTTCGGTTAGCGATGTGAAAAAAGCCGCTACCGGTGGCTCGGCTGATGCCAACCGTATTGAAAAAGACCTCAGTTTCAAATTTGTCGTGCTGGGTATCATTGGCGTGGCAATCCTTACCTGGGGTATCACTTTCTTTATTTTCCAGACCGCTTTATGGGTGGCCATTGTAGTGGCGCTTGTAATGACCATACTGGCCTTCTTCTTTGCGGCCGTTTCGGGTTACCTGGTGGGCTTGATCGGTTCGTCAAACAATCCCGTGAGCGGACTTACCCTCACCGCCTTGCTTATCACCGCCCTGGTGCTGGTTGTACTGGGCATTGATGGCGGCGATGCAGGTGTGGCGGCCGTGCTGGGTGTGGCGGCCATTGTGTGCGTTTCGGCTGCCGTGGCCGGCGAGATGCTGCAAGACCTCAAGTCGGGTCATATCCTCGGCGGTACGCCCTGGAAAATGGAGATCGGAAACATCATTGGCGTGGTAGCCTCTGGTGCCGTTATGTTCTTTATCCTTACCATTCTGAACGATGGCGACGTGGCCCGTGGTGCCGTGGAAGGCTATAAAGGCGGTTTCGGAAGCCAGGAACTTCCAGCTCCCCAGGCCAGCCTCATGGCTATTCTGGCCCGCGGTATTGTGGGCGGGGAAATGGCCTGGCCGCTGATCATCGTAGGTATATTCATGGGCTTCGGATTTATTCTGATGGGTGTGAAGAGCCCCATGCTGGTAAGTGTGGGTATGTACCTGCCGCTCACCACTACTTTCGCCATTTTCGTGGGCGGTATCATCAAAGGCATTACCGAAACCATGACTAAGCGCCGAAACTTCAACGAAGGACAGAAAGCCCGGACCGAAAACGTGGGTATCCTGCTTGCCTCCGGCCTCATTGCCGGCGAGGCCCTTATGGGTCTGGTGGTGGCCATGTTTGCCGTGGGTGGCATATTCATGTTCAACGTGTTCTCCTTCTTCCAGAACCCCGCCTTCTTCATAGGTTTTATTGTGATCATACTGGTAGCCCTCTACCTGATCATTACCCCGCTGCGCAATGCCGGTCGTCCCGACGATCCCGTGCCGCCCTCAGTAGGACATTAAAAGATCATTTTTCTTTTGCTGCCAAACCGTCCCGGATGTATTTCCGGGGCGGTTTTTTGTTTAGGAGTCCGAATCCGGAAGTCCGAAGTTTGCTTCTGACTCCCGACTTCTGACTTCTGACTTTTCCGTACCTTTACCCCACATGAAGCCTTTCGATATTATAGTAATTGGTGCCGGTGCGGCGGGCTTGCTGGCTGCCGGACGTGCTGCTGAGCTGGGCGCGCGGGTGCTGCTGCTCGAACGCAACGAACGGCCCGGCCGTAAGTTGCTGATCACCGGCAAGGGCCGCTGCAATATTACCAATACCGCACCCATCAGCGAGTTCATGAAGAAGGTGTATCCCAACCCTCGTTTCCTGAAGCACGCATTTGCCACCTTCTTCTCTAATGACATCATAAGGCTGCTGAATGAGCAGGGACTGGAAACCATTGTGGAGCGTGGCGACCGGGTGTTCCCCGCAAGTCAGAAGTCGGTGGATGTGGTGGATACTTTAATGCGTTGGGTTAGAAAAAACGGGGTGGAAACACGCTTTGATCAAAGGGTGGAAAACCTATTGCTGGAGAACGGGAAAGTCAGCGGCGTGCGCCTCAGGCACAACGAGAAAGTGATTGATATCCCTTGCGGGAAGGTGACCATTGCTACTGGTGGCAAATCTTATCCGGCCACTGGCTCTACCGGCGACGGTTACCGCCTGGCAGAAGAAGCGGGACACAGCATTATGCCATTGCAGCAATCGCTGGTGCCGCTTGAAACCGCTGGCGACACCGCCCAGAAAATGCAGGGCCTCAGCCTGAAAAATGTAAAAGCCTCCGTTTGGATCGATGGCAAAAAAGCTGCCGATGAATTTGGTGAAATGCTCTTTACCCATTTCGGATTGTCCGGGCCGATCATTCTCACCCTGAGCCGCATGGTGGTAAACGCCCTGAAAGAAAACCGCAAGGTGGAAATCTCTGTAGACCTGAAGCCTGCCCTGGATGAGGGCAAGCTCGACAAGCGCCTGCTGCGCGACATCAACGAGCAGGGCCGAAAAAAAATGAGCAATATGATGCGGCTGTGGCTTCCGGCCGCCATGGTGCCGGTATTTCTGGAAATTACCGGCATTGACCCCGAAATGGAAGGCCACCAGTTGCCGGCTGCCCTTCGCCGCAAAACCATGCTGCTGATGAAAGACCTGCGCTTTAAAATTACCGGCTGCCGGACCTTTAAGGAAGCCATTATCACAGCCGGGGGAGTGAGCACCAAAGAAATCAGCCCCACCACCCTGGAATCGAAACTCATCAAAAACCTGTATTTTGCCGGAGAAGTCCTCGACCTCGATGCCGATACCGGCGGTTATAATCTGCAAATAGCCTGGAGCACCGGCTGGCTGGCAGGTGAAGCAGCGGCGACTTCGTCGGAGACTTGAGAGACGTAAGTGAGGGGGAGAAAATGAGAAGATATGAAAATGAGAAGATGAGAGAGTTTGAATGTGGGAAGAGATAATGAGTTGATGAGCTATTGAGTTGATGAGTTAATGAGCTAATTATTTAAGGATTAGCTTATTATCACATTATCAAATTATCAAATTACCACATTATCCGATAAGACTCATTGCCACCTTAATTCCGTCAGCGGCGCTGGATACGATGCCGCCGGCATAGCCGCTGCCTTCGCCGGCCATGAAGAGGTTTTCGAAGCCTTCCACCTGTCCGTTTTTTTCGCGCAGCACCTGAATGGGTGAAGAGGTTTTGCTTTCGAGGCCCAGCAAAATACCCTGATCGTAGCCCCTTAACTTGCGCGAAAAATCCTTCAGCCCTGCGCGCATGGCACTTACGATAATGGGCGGCAGCATTTCCCAGAGCGGGGCGGGCAGCAACCCCAGCGGATAGCTGCTTTTTGGCATCGGACTGCTGAGTTTCCCTTTCAGAAAATCGCTGATGGTGCAAGCCGGGGCACCATAGCCGCCAGAGAAACGGAAAAAATTTTGTTCGAGCTCCTCGAGCCAGGCCAGGGCATCGAGCGGACTTTGCATCTTTTCTGAGAGCTGGGTGGGATGCACCCCTGCCACACAGGCGGCATTGGCAAAGGCACTGGCGCGCTTGTAATAACTCATGCCATTTACGGTGTTCACGTGGGCATAGGTTGCTGCAGGCACCACCATACCGCCCGGGCACATGCAGAAAGAATACACCGGATGCTTGCCATCGCCCTCGGAGGTGAGGCGGTACTCGGCCGCTTTTACGCCCGGCAGCTTTTCGGTGCCCCACTGCGCCCGGTTGATGAGCGCCTGAGGGTGCTCGGCGCGACTGCCCAAAGCAAAGTTCTTGATGCGAAAAGGCACCCCGTGTGAAATGAGCATGCGGTAGGTCTCGTAGGCTGAGTGCCCCGGGGCCAGCACAAAATAGTCGGCTGCAATGGTACCTGCCGAAGTGATGGCCTCCACCACTTTACCCTGCCTGATCACCAGGTCGTGCAGCATGGTTTCGAAAAGCATTTTCCCGCCAAGGGACTGGTATTGCTCCCTGAGGTTTTTTACCACCACCCGCAGCTTGTCGCTGCCCACGTGGGAATGGGCCAGGTAGGCGATCTCGGGTGGGGCACCGGCGGCAATATAGCTCTGGGTGAAGAAGGCCCGTTCTTTCGAGATGTGCTTGGAGCGCGAGGTGAGCTTGCCATCGGAAAAGGTGCCGGCGCCGCCTTCGCCAAAAGAATAGTTGGCCACCGGACTGAACTCACCAGTCTTTTCGAAGTGGTGCAGCTTGCTGGCCCGGTCGCTTACCTCGGCACCACGCTCGATCAGCACCGTGTCGAAGCCGGCCTTTTGCAGCACAAAAGCAGCAAAGAAACCCGCCGGACCGCTGCCCAGCACCATTACTTTTTTGTTTCGCTTGCTAAAGGGGATCTCCAGCACTTCGCGTGGGTTTAATTCCTCTCCGGTGATTTCATCTGAGGTCACCCCTACCCTTACCTGCCAGTGGATACGGCTTTTGTTGCGCGCATCAAGGCTCTGGGATTCGATTTGAAAGGAAAAGTCATGGATGCCCAGTTGCCTGGCGATCAGTGCACGCAACTCCGGCTCGGTGTAGCCGGTATCAAGTTTCAGCTCGAGGAGGGTGAAGGCCATCTTGTGTTGTCAGGTTGTCAGGTTGTCATGGTTGTAAGGGTTGTCATTGTTGTCATGGTTGTCATGGTTGTCATGGTTGTCATGGTTATCATGGTTGTCATGGTTAATGACAACAAAGACAACGCGAAGCAGACAACAATAACAACGCGAAGCAGACAACACTATTTTAAACGAAACCTAAACCTGCTCCTGATCTTTTCGCGGAAGCGGTAAAGAAAAAAATAATAGGGCGCCATAAGGGCAATGGCGATCAGGGCGCTGAGGCCTTCGTTCCCCGTAAGGGAAACCATAACAAAGAGGCTGAGAATCAGGATAAGGAAAGGCAGCATATAGCCCAGGAAGAGGGCGCGGAAGCCCAGGGCACGCTCGAGGGTGATGGTGACGGGCTGTCCGGCTGAGAGCTGCTCCTGCGGGTTGAGGCTCACCTCCACCACCTTTTCGCTGACCTCAGACATGCTGCAATACGATTTGGAGTGGCACGACCCGCAGGCCGACTGCGGCAAAATGCGCACAAAAGCCTGACGCCCCTCCACATGATCGACAATGCCGGGATGTTCTATGTTACGAATCGATTCTTGCATGTGCAAAGGTAGGAAAAAGTCCGAAGTCTGAAGTCGGAAGTCCGTCATAAGAGCCCCGGGTGCTTAAATTCGCCGGGCGGCCCGGGGCTACTAACAGGCGGCCGCGCTTCGCAGGACGAAAGGGTACTGCCTACTGCATACTACCTACTGCCTCCTGCCGCTACCTACTTCTCACCCTCTCACCTTCTCACCCTCTCAGTTCCTATTTCTCCATATGCACCAGCCACTTGCCGTCGGTCTTCACGGCTTCGATCATAGCCCGACTGCCATCGGCATAGAAGCTGCACTCGGCATCGGTGTCGGATATCATCTCGCATTCAATGTTTTCTATCACATTACCCTGGTAAAGGTTGAAGCCGTCTTTTTGCCACTCGCGCAGCATCTCGGCGGTTTCGGGGGTAGCCAGCGGAATGGCCTTTTCGAAGTCGCCTTCAGACATATATTTCAGGAAGGCTTCTACCACTTTTTCGGGAGAATCGGTCTTGGATTTGCAGGAAGAGAAGTTTACGGCCACGAAGCAGCCCAGTGCAAGCATCAACATCAACTTTTTCATTGTACAATGTTTTGGTAAATAAATTATGGTGATGGATATCTTTCAAAAGTAAGGAATTTTTCAACAACATGTCTCGGAATGGCATAAAACGCTATTTTTGTTTTTCTTTAAACTCGAAACTACTTTTAATTGATGAATCAAACTGTTGTTTGCAGGAAAACCCTTCGGGGCTTAAAAAAAACGGCCCGTTTTTCCCTGCTGCTGATACTTCCCTTTTTCATTTCCTTTTTACTGCTCTCTTTCCGCGGAAGCGAAACCCAGGCCAGCACGGCAGAAGAACCCTACGTAATCATGCTGAGCATGGACGGCTGGCGCTGGGACTATGCCGACCGGGTGCCCACACCCAACCTCGACCGCCTGGCCGCAAATGGCGTGAAGGCCGAATACGTGAAGCCGGCCTTCCCCTCAAAGACATTTCCCAACCATTACAGCATGGCCACCGGGCTGTATCCTGACAACCACGGCATTGTAAACAACAACTTTTACTGCCCTGAACTGGATATGACCTACCGCCTGGGCGACCGCGAATCGGTGGAAAACGGCGTTTTTTATGGAGGCGAGCCCATCTGGGTGACCGCCGAGAAGCAGGGCATCACCGCTGCATCCTATTTCTGGGTGGGATCTGAAGCTCCGGTGCAGGGCATACAGCCCACCTACTGGAAGCGTTACAACAACAGGGATCCTTTCGAAAACCGCATCGACACCGTGATCGCCTGGCTCAGCCTGCCCCTGGAAAAACGCCCGCGCCTGGTTACCTTTTACTTCAACCAGCCCGACAGCCACGGACATACCTATGGGCCCGACGCACCCGAGATCGACGCCATGGTAATGCAACTCGACAGCCTGGTGGGCGTGCTGATGCATAAGCTCAGCCAACTGCCCATCGCGCAGCAAATCAACCTGATCGTGACCTCCGACCACGGCATGACCGAGCTGAGCTCCGAGCGCTATGTAGATTTAGGCCGCCACGTGCGACGCGACTGGTTTGAACGCACCCATGGCGGAAACCCCCTCTTCTCGCTGCAGCCGGTGGAAGACAAGAAGGAATACGTGTACAACATACTAAAAAGCGTTCCCCACATCAGCGTATGGAAAGCCGGTGAGATGCCCGAGCGCCTGCATTATGGCAAAAACCAGCGCACCCTCGACCTGATCGTACTGGCCGACAGCACCTGGAGCGTGGGATTCGGCGCACCCCGCGGAAACTACTATACCGGAGGCGGCCATGGCTGGGACAACGCCCAGAAGGACATGCACACCATATTTTACGCCATGGGACCCGCCTTCAAACAAAACCACCAGCACCCACCCATTGAGGTGGTTGACCTCTACCCCCTTATCGCGCATATACTGAAGCTGCAGCCAGCTCCTGTTGATGGGAAACTGGAGCGCACCATGGATATGTTGCGGTAGAGAGCCCCTTTCAAAAACGAAAGCGCCCCCACAAAGGGCGCTTTTTTTGTGGGTATTGCAGAGGTTATTGCAGGACCGCAATTTTGTAGGCCCGCAATTTTTTGTAGGCCCGCAAGGCTTTGCGGACCTACTACAATCACCACGAATAAAATATAACCAAAAACATAGATTGCAAGTTGTATAACAATTTAAATCCGACGAACACCAATAGCCCCACGCGAAAAACAAAAACAAAACTACTTAAAGTAACTATAAGAAAAATATTATTGATTTTCAGTCAGTTAACAAGGAAAAACCCAGTTTTTATTCGTAAATACCCTTAGGAAGATATAGTAAAACCTCTAATTTACACGCCTGTTTTAACTTCATATTTTTATCTACCCGAAAAAAACATCTTTTCGGGTTATGCAATATTTAGTCCATATAAGAAACCAAACACATTGAAGATAAAGAAGCAACCCACGGCAAAAAGGACAAGTTTTTCCGGGGTACTTCCTCCCAGCAAACCCAGTAAAAACCAAATTATTTGAGGATGAAAACAAAAATTTTACAAACACGAACAAGCACCCTCTTGCTCTCCCTGCTGCTGCTTATGGCGCTGGGATGGAGTAATACGGTGCGGGCACAAGAGCCCTTTGACTGCGGGTCGGCCCTGGTCTGGACCGACAAAGATGACTATGCCCCAGGAGAATTTGCCCTGATCTCCGGCTCTGGCTGGCTGCCCGGGGAAACTGTGGACTTGATGCTCTTCAGCACCAATCTGCAAGCCTACGAGCATTTCGAGGTAATGGCAGATGGAGCTGGAAGTTTCACTGGCCTGTACTACGAAATCCTGGAAATACACCTTGGCGAAGAATTTGTCCTCGACGCCTATGGAATGACATCAGGATGTGAGGCGGTGTGTTATTTTACGGATGGAAATGTTACTTTTTCCCAAAGCGGATTTCCAACAGCAGTTACTGTTTCATATAGATATATACCTGCAACGGGAGCACCAAATCCAATAACAACAACGGGTACTACATCGTTCACATTTGCATCAGCTAACAATAACGATGTTAACTTCTCTTATCCTATTAACTTGACTTCGGGTACAAGTATTTACAAATTAAATACTGTAGGTATCAATACTGGTTCATTAACAACCCCTGGGGATTATGGCTATAATTATAAATTTGTTTCACCAGGTGGGACCAATAGTGCTAGAACCGTAACAGGAACCTATGCTGTTTGTTTGGAAATAACCGGACAACCTTCGGTCCAGACTGTAACCTATGGAAATGACGCTTCTTTTTCTGTATCCGAAACCGGTGCAACTAGCTATCAGTGGCAGGTTAACACAGGTTCCGGGTGGGTAGATTTATCTGGTGCAACTGGGGATTCTTACATGGTAAGTAAACCAACGGTGACAATGAGTGGGTACCAGTATCGAGTAATTGTAACAGCTAGTGGCTGCGGGGCTTTGACGAGTAGTGCCGCAACCTTGACGGTAAACAGAGCTACTGCCACAATCGTGGTAAACGGATACGAAGGCGTTTACGACGGTGATCCGCACGGCGCCTCCCTGGTATCTGCTATTGGGGTAAACAGCGAAGACCTCGCTTCTTCCGTGACAGTTGCTCCAACTACATACACAAATGTTCCTGGTGGAGAAGTTGCATGGTCATTTGAAAACATCAACTACGTTTCACAGAGCGGAACCGTGGATATTGACATCACCCCGGCAACTGCTGTTATCGTGGTTGAAGGTTATGAAGGCGTGTACGACGGCGCTGCTCATGGAGCAACCCTGGTATCTGCTGATGGTGTGAACGATGAAGACCTGACAGAATCTGTAACCGTGGGAACTGAAAC
>DHFW01000036.1 GCA_002402465.1 Bacteroidales bacterium UBA4814 | reverse complement strand
CCGTTAGCATGTTTAACAACCCCATAGAGTTAAAGGCAGAATAGCACGATTTTTGTTACAAAACCAAAAAAAATTTCGCATGAGGTTTCCCGGATTTCTGTTGTTGTTTTTTTTGCCCCTGCATGCCTTGATGGGTCAGGTAAGCCTCGAAGGCCGGGTGGTCAATACCCAGGGCGAGGCGCTGCACAACATCAATATATTGATCTACCCTAAAAACAGCAACGTGCTGATAGCCTTTGCCGTGAGCGACCAGCAGGGCCGCTGGCGCACCACCGTAAACAGCGCCGCCGACAGCCTCGACATTGAAGCCAGCAGCATACACTACCGCAACGAGCGCCGCCGCATTGCCAATCGCAGCCAAAGCTTGCAGTTTGAGCTGGTTTACGAGGTAAAGGAACTGAGCACCTTTACCATCAAGGCGCCCGATATCGAACGGCGGGGCGACACCCTAAGCTACCTGGTCAGCTCTTTTGCGCGCGAGCACAACCGTTCTATTGCGGATGTGCTGCAAAACATGCCCGGCATCGAAGTGGAGCCTTCGGGCCGCATCCTTTACCAGGGCGAGCCCATCAACCGCTTTTATGTAGAAGGCCTCGACCTGATGGGCGGGCGCTATGGTATGGTGAGCCGCAACATGCCGCACCGCTCGGTGGCTGCCGTTGAGATTATCGAAAACCACCAGCCCATACGCATACTCGAAGAGCGCGTGCCCTCGCACCAGGCCGCATTAAACCTGAAGCTGAAGCGCGAGATCACTACTACAGGCACCTCTAAACTGGGCACAGGCCTCAGCCCGTTGCTTTGGGATGCCAACATCACGCCCATGACCTTTACCAAACAGTTTCAGGTAGTAAACTCATACCAGGCCAATAACGCGGGGAAGGATGTCGCCAAACAGCTTACAGCCCTCACCCTGCAGGATATGCGCCGCAGTATGAACCGTCCGCGCGAAAATCCCGAAATGCTGGGCATACAAACCATTGCACCCCCCGACTTCAACGAGAACCGTTACCTTGACAACAACATTCACCTGCTCAACAGCAATGCCCTGCTGCGCCTCAGCAACGACTTTCAGTTGCGCGCCAACCTCCATTACATCAACGACAGCCAGCGCCAGCAAGGCCTTACCTATCGAACCCTTTACTCACCTGCCGACACTCTTTTCTTTGCCGAAACCATCGAAAACCGTCTGCACGACAATTACCTTCAGGGAGAGTTTACCCTGAACCGCAACGTGAAGGAAAACTACCTTGACAACAAGCTGCGATTCAATGCGCGCTGGGACAGCCGCAGCGGCTTGCTTGCCATTAACGACGACGGCCTGAACCAATCGCTAAAACTTCCTTTTCGCAATCTTTCAAATGACCTACGTTCAATAAAACCGGTAGGCAAACATTTGGTAGAGTTTATGTCGTTCGTTTCGTACGATCACAGCCCCCAGCAACTACAAATAAGCCCGGGCCGTTTCGAACAGGTGCTAAGCCCCGGCAGTGAGATAGAAAGCTTGCGTCAAGAGCTCGACCTCAAACGCTTCTTTGCCGACCATTCGGCTGGCTTTACTTTTGGCTGGAAAGGCATCAGCATAAGCCCACGGCTGGGCTTTGCCTACCGAAACCAAAGCCTCGAAAGCAGCCTTTGGCAACAGCAAGGCGAGCAATGGTCAGAAAGCTCCGAAGCCTTTTCCAATGAGCTCGATGGAGAGCATTACCGCACCTACTTGCAAACCGACCTCAGTTACCGCAAAAACGACCTGACCCTTTCGGCAAGCCTGCCACTGAGCTGGCAACATTTAAACCTGGAAGATAAAGCCTTGCAGCAGGGCCAGCAACTCAGTCGCCTGCTTTTCGACCCCAGGCTTTCGGCCGACTATCGGATAAGCGGCTTCTGGCGCGTGAGGGGTTCGTGGAGTTTCAGCAACAGCCTGGGCGATATGGACGGGGTGCATTACGGCTACATCCTGAAAAACCATCGCAGCCTGCAGCAAAACGCGGCGCCCCTGTCGGAAACCAAACGCCATAACCTTTCGGCATTTGTAAGCTACCGCAATCCCATTACAAGTTTTTTCAACTCACTCAATTATTTTTTCAGCATCAGCGATTACAACCTGATGTACAGCAACCAGGTGCAGGCCGATGGCACCACCATTCTTCAGGCCCTCGAAATGCCAAACACCGGCTATAGCCACAACCTCAGCGGGCAAACCAGCAAGTACTTTACTGCAGCCAAAAGCACCCTAAGCCTGCGGGCCAGTTACAGCCACAACCGCAGGCAATCGCTGCTCAATCAGCAGCAGTTCGAAACATCGAATCAATTCATCAACATCAGCCCGCAGATCAACACCCGCATTACCGAATGGCTCAGGGGCGAGTACCGCGCCAACCTGAGCTACATACAAACCTATATCGACTCGAATCGCAGCAGCAATATTAGCATGCTCAGGCATTTTCTCGATTTTCATGCCTTCCCGCGAAGCGGCCACTACCTGGGCCTCACTACCGAATACTACCGCCACCGCGACAATGAAAACTATTTTGTAGACCTTCTTTACCGCTACACCATCAAAAAGCACCGGGTGGACATTGAAGCACGCTGGCAAAACATACTAAACACCGACAATTACACTACCTTCCAGGCCAGCGCTTTCTCCGTTACAGAAACAACCTACATCCTGCGCCCCTCGCAGGTGTTCCTTTCGGTGAGGTTTAGTTTTTAAGGGAAGGGTTGAAGGGGTTTGTAGGGGTTGTAAGGGTTATAAGGGTTGTATGGGTTGTAAGGGTTATAAGGGTTATAAGGGTTGTAAGGGTTGTAAGGGTTGTAAGGGTTGTAAGGGTTATAAGGATTGTAAGGGTGGTTGTAGGAGTTATAGGGGTTGTTCCCGCAGGTGCGGGATTGTCAGCTACGCGTTGTCCTGGTTAATTCCGAAATATTCGTAACGGAAATTTCGTTACGTAAATATCGTTATTGAGATTTCTCGCAAAGCCCGCAACCTTTTGTGTTTTTTGCGCCTCCTTTGTGGACCTTTGGGGAACAAAAAATGGGTTTCCGGAAAATATTTCACGCAGAGAACGCCAAGAAAAAAGCAACCTCCCCACCATGCCCTGAGCCCCTGGCCCTCTGCCCTGCCCTGCGCCCCATCCCCTCTACCCTCTGCCCTGCGCCCTCCGCCCTGCGCCTTTTCAGTCGAGGGGTTCATTTTTCCCTTTTCATTCATTACCTTTGCAATCTGATAAAAAAATCCTGATAATATGCTCCGAACACATACCTGCGGCGAATTACGCATTGAACATGTTGGAAAAGAAGTGACCCTTGCAGGCTGGATGCAGCGCTCGCGCGACCTGGGCGGAATGACCTTTATTGATCTGCGCGACCGTTACGGCCTTACCCAGCTAGCCTTTAACATGGAAACCAATGCGGCATTGTGCGAACAGGCCCGCGGGCTGGGGCGCGAATACGTGCTGCAGGTAAAAGGCACAGTGGCCGAGCGCAGCAATAAGAACTCTAAAATGCCCACCGGCGACATTGAGATCATAGTGTCGGAAATCGTGGTGCTCAACCCGGCACAGACGCCGCCCTTTACCATCGAGGAGAATACCGATGGCGGCGATGAGCTCAGGATGAAGTACCGCTACCTCGACATTCGCCGCAACAGCGTGCGCCGCAACCTGGAATTGCGCCACAAAATGGCCGTGGAAACACGCAACTACATGAGCAATCAAGGCTTCCTCGAGGTGGAGACCCCCGTTTTGATCAAATCAACCCCTGAGGGAGCACGTGACTTTTTGGTGCCCTCTCGCATTCATGAAGGGCAGTTTTATGCGCTGCCGCAGTCGCCACAAACCTTCAAGCAGCTGCTTATGGTGGCCGGCATCGACCGCTACTTTCAGATCGTGAAGTGCTTTCGCGACGAAGACTTGCGCGCCGACCGACAGCCCGAGTTTACCCAGATCGACTGCGAGATGTCGTTCGTAACCCGCGACGACGTGCTCGATACTTTTGAAGGACTGGCCAAACACCTTTTCAAGGCAGTGAAAGGGGTTGAAGATGTGAGTTTTGACCGCATCAGCTATGCGGATGCCATGAAATACTACGGGAGCGACAAGCCCGACACCCGCTTTGGGATGCGTTTTGTGGAGCTGAATAAACTAGCACAGAACAAGGGTTTCCAAGTGTTTGACGATGCCGAACTGGTGGTGGGCATCAATGCCGAAGGCTGCGCCGAATACACCCGCAAACAACTCGATGAACTTACCGACTGGGTGCGCCGCCCGCAAATCGGAGCCAAAGGCCTTGTTTACGTGAAATACAATGCCGATGGCAGCTTTAAGTCGTCAGTCGATAAGTTTTTTGACCAGGAACAACTTAAGGAATGGGCCGCTGCTTTTAATGCCCAACCCGGCGACCTGCTGCTGCTCCTGGCCGGCGAAACCAATGCCACACGCAAGGCCTTGGGTGAGCTGCGCCTTGAAATGGGTAAACGGCTCGAATTGCGCGATCCGAATAAATTTGCCTGCCTCTGGGTGGTCGACTTCCCCTTACTCGAATGGGACGAAGAAGCGCAACGTTTCTTTGCCATGCACCACCCTTTCACCTCGCCCCTGCCCGAAGATGTTGAACTGCTAGGCACCGACCCCGGCAGGGTACGTGCCAATGCCTACGACATGGTGATAAATGGCGTGGAAATTGGCGGAGGTTCCATTCGTATTTTTGACCGCACCCTGCAGGAGAAGATGTTTGAAGTGCTGGGCTTCACTCCCGAAGAAGCACAGAACCAGTTTGGCTTCCTGCTCGATGCCTTCCGCTTCGGCGCGCCCCCGCATGGTGGCATCGCCTTTGGCTTCGACCGCTGGTGCGCCCTGTTTGGCGGCTCCGACTCCATACGCGACTTCATAGCCTTCCCGAAAAACAACGCCGCCCGTGATGTGATGATCGACAGCCCAAGCCCGGTGGACGAGAAGCAGTTGAAGGAACTGCATCTGAGACTTGAGAGACTTAAGTGAACGGAGAGAGGGGGATAAAAGAAAAAAGTAAAAAGTAGAAATTAAAAAGAAAGGATTTCAGGCTTTGAACTCCAAACCCCAAACCTTGAACGTAGATTGATTTCCCTAAACAACATATCCGTTCACTTCGCAGGCACGCCGCTGTTTGATGACATTTCGTTCATCATCAACCGGCGCGACCGTATCGGTCTGGTTGGAAAAAACGGGGCGGGCAAGACCACGCTGATGCGCATCATAAATGGTCAGATGGAGCCTACCACGGGCCAGGTAGCCAGTCCATCGGGAAGCAGCATAGGGTACCTTCCACAGGAAGTGCAGCTAAACAGCCAGCAAAAGGTGATCGATGAAGCCCTGAACGCTTTCGCGGAAATTAAAGAGCTTGAAAAAAGAATTGAGCGGCTAACCAATGAGTTGACGCATCGCGATGACTATCATACGGAAGCCTACCACAACCTGAGCCAAAAGCTGGCCGAAGCCAATGAACGATACGACATTCTGGGTGGTACCACTCAGCATGCGAGGGCCGAGAAAGTGTTGCTTGGGCTGGGCTTCGAACGAAGCGACCTGGAGCGGCCGCTCACCGAATTCAGCGGTGGCTGGCAGATGCGCGTGGAGCTGGCAAAGATTCTTTTACAAAGTCCTGAGTTGATCATGCTCGATGAGCCTACCAACCACCTGGATATTGAGTCCATCCAGTGGTTGGAGAATTTCCTGATCGACTACCCCGGCGCCGTGGTGGTAGTGTCGCACGACCGGGCCTTTCTCGACAATGTTACCACCCGCACCATTGAGATCAGCATGGGCAAAGCCTACGACTACAAGGCCTGCTATTCGGATTATGAGATGCTGCGTGAGGAACGCCTGGAGCAGGAATTGGCTGCATACAGCAACCAGCAAAAGCAAATCGCACAGGTAGAGCATTTCATTACCCGCTTCCGGGCAAAAAACACCAAGGCCCGCCAGGTGCAGAGCAAAATCAAAATGCTCGAAAAAATGGAAAAGGTGGAGGTGGAAGACCTGGATAAAAGCAGCATTCATTTCCGTTTTCCGGAAGCACCACCATCAGGGAAGGTAGTGATTGAAGCCATAGATGTTTCAAAAAACTATGGCAGCAAGCAGGTGCTGCACGACCTGAACTTTATGGTGGCACGTGGCGAGCGCATTGCCTTTGTGGGCCGCAACGGCGAAGGGAAAACCACACTTTCGCGCATTATTATCGGGGAACTTGAGCATCGAGGCCATATTAAGCTTGGCCACAATGTGAAAATGGGCTATTACGCCCAGAACCAGGCCGAATACCTCGATCCTGAAAAGACCGTATTTCAGACCCTCGACGATGTGGCTGCGGGCGAAGTGCGCAAACAGACACGAAATATCCTGGGCGGTTTCCTTTTCAGCGGCGACGATATTGACAAAAAGGTGAAGGTGCTTTCGGGTGGCGAAAAGTCGCGCCTGGCCATAGCCAAACTTTTGCTCGAACCTGTGAATCTTTTGGTGCTCGATGAACCCACCAACCACCTGGATATGCGCTCGAAGGACATCCTGAAAAGCGCACTGCTGCAATTTTCCGGAACCATCATTGTGGTATCGCACGACCGCGACTTTTTGCAGGGCCTTACCGGAAAGGTTTTTGAGTTCCGCCACCGGAAAATAAAAGAGTTCATTGGCGATGTGTACGATTTCATTGACCACCGCAATATCGAATCGCTGAAGCAACTGGAAGCCGGGCGCAAAGCAATACAGGCAGACCGGGAAACGGGCGAATCGGCAAGCCGCCAGAACTGGGAACAGAAAAAGCAGTTTGAGCGTGAGTTGCGCAAGCTTCAGAATGGCATTGAAAAGGCCGAAAAAGAAATTGAAAGGTGTGAAAAGGAAATGGCCGAACTGGAGAAAATTATTGCCAATCCGGCTTTAGACCCACAAAGAATTGAGAGCGGAGAGGTTTTTAAAAATTACCAGGCGCAAAAAATCCGCATGGCAAATGCGGAGAAAGAATGGGAGCAGTTCCACCTGGAACTGGAAGTCCTGGAAAAAAAACAGCAAGGCTGATCAGATTTTTACGATTTTATTTTTAATGGCAAACACTACCAGTTCAGCGGTATTGCTAAGTTTCAGCTTTTTCATAATGTTGGCCTTATGGGCTTCCACCGTTCGTACGCTAATGCAAAACTGTTCAGCCATTTGCTGGTTGGTTCCGCCTTTGGCAATGGCACGTAAAATTTCGAGCTCGCGGTCGGTAAGTTTAAAGTGTCCGTCTTTTTTGTTCTTATCCTTTAAAAAGTTCTCGATCAGAATATCCGATACAAAACCTTTGCTGTAGTGCTCGCCCTTCATTACCGTGCGGATGGCTTCCACCAGTTGACCGGGCTTAAAGTTTTTGGGCACATACGCCATGGCACCAGCTTCAAAGCCCATCACAATCATCTCCTCACTCACTGAGGAAGAATGTAAAACCACTCGGGTATCGGGAAAGTCACGGGTTACTTTTCGGGTTAATTCGATGCCGTTTATGCCCGGAATGGAGATGTCGATAACCACCACATCGGGCCGGAGGTCAGAAACTTTATGCAAACCTTCCTCGCCATCCTTAGCCACGCCCACCAGCTTCATATCAGGAATTTTAGAAAAAACCTGTCGAACAGCCAAAATGATCAGGTCGTGGTCGTCAATAACCAGTACATCAATTTTGTCCATACTTCCCCCCCCTATAATAGCCTCTTTCCATGAATGAGGCATACTTTACCGACAAATTTAACAAAAAATATTATTAACTACAACAAACCCCTAAGTAAAACACGTAATAAAAATAATTACTCGTAGCGTAAAGACTCGATGGGGTCGAGTTTGGCCGCCTTGGCAGCGGGGTAATAGCCGGCCACTAAGCCTACACCAATGCAAAGGGCAACGCCCCCAATGACCCACATCCATGGGATAATAAAGGGGTTTCCAATAACTACTGAAATAATATTTCCGATAAGAATTCCTAAAACGATTCCAAGTATTCCACCTATCTGGCAGATGACGATGGCTTCGGCCAAAAATTGTTGCTTAATTATCTTACGTGTTGCCCCTAATGCTTTACGTATGCCAATCTCCTGGGTTCTTTCGGTAACAGAAACCAGCATAATATTCATCAGGCCGATGGCCGCTCCTACCAGAGTAATGATTCCGATAAGGCTGGCGGCCATGGTTACATAGCGCAGGTTCTCGATCAGGGCTTGTGCAATATTGTCGCTGCGGGCAATGTCGAAGTTAAGACTTTCGCCGGCCCTTACGCCCCTAATGACTCTGAAAAGGCCTGTGGCCTCCCCAATAGCCGCCTCCATATTGGCCACATTATTTGAGTTAACCGAAATGGTATAATTCATGTTTGGCCTGGAGAAATTTTTTCGGGCCGTAACCAGGGGTATGATACATTGCAGATCGTCGGACATGCCCATTCCCGCCCCTTTACTTTTCATTACCCCTATTACCTGGTAGCGGGTGTTTCCGAAGGTAACTGTGGCCATCAGGGGATTTTTATTATCAGGAAATAAGGTTTTGACTACATCCGAACCAAGAATCACTACGTTTTCACCAACCTGCAGTTCGTGCGAGGAGAAGTTCCGGCCTGTTTCCAGCTCGTTGCCAGAAGTCACCATATAATTTTCATCGCTGCCCACCACCGACACATTGGGGTTAGTTTCGCGCGATCGGTAGCGCACCACGGCAGAACCGGTGCCGAAAACAGATACCGAAACCTGGGCCGGAAAGTCGAAACGATCTTT
Source organism: Bacteroidales bacterium UBA4814 (assembly GCA_002402465.1). Classification (GTDB taxonomy): domain Bacteria; phylum Bacteroidota; class Bacteroidia; order Bacteroidales; family UBA7960; genus UBA7960. The sequence continues at coordinate 54,275 of DHFW01000036.1, read as the reverse complement.
AAACTCCATGGCTTCCTCAAAAGTAATACGACGATAAACCTGTGACTGACCACCCCCGCCCCCACCTATCACCACGCGCATTTCGCGGTTACGAATAGTGAAGCTGTTGGCACCCAGACGAGCAAAATTAGAGGTAATGGAAGACTTTATGGAGTCGATGGCCGTAAGAATTCCAACCAAAGCCATTATGCCGAAGGCAATGATGAGCACCGTAAGTGAAGTACGCAGCATATGGGTGCGTATGGAAACAAGCGAAATTTTTATATTCTCTATCAGAACAGCCCTGTCTGGCAGCATCTCTCTAATTTTTTCTTGATTATAATTTACTTCCGAAAGCCAGGTCACCGGCATCACCCAGCCCTGGCACAATATAAGCTTTGGCGGTTAGCTCGTCGTCTACTTCGCCCAGCCACAAGGTATAGTCATCTGTTGGCAGGTGTTTTTTGAGGTATTCCACACCCTGTACGCTGGCCAGCACCGCCACGATATGGGTATGCCGTGGCTTGCCCTTTTGCAGTAACTCTTTGTAGGTGAGTACCAGGGACGCACCCGTGGCAAGCATGGGATCGCTGATTACCAAATCTTTACCATCGAGATTGGGGCAGGAAATGTATTCGATCTGGATATCGAAGCGACCATTTTTATGGTGTTTGCGGTAAGCGGAAATAAAAGCGTTTTCGGCCCTGTCGAAAAAGTTGAGGATGCCTTGGTGGAGGGGCAGGCCTGCCCTGAGGATAGTAGCAATGACAGGCTGCTCGGCAAGGACTTCGCACTGGGCCGAGCCCAACGGGGTTGTAACTTCCTGCTGGCTCCATTGGAGGGTCTTGCTGATTTCGTAAGCAAAAATCTCGCCCAGCCGCTCCATGTTGCGCCTGAAACGCAGGCTATCCTTTTGAATTTCCACATCGCGCACTTCGGCAATGAAATGCTTCAGCAACGAGCTTGTTTTTCCAAGATAATGTATCATACCCTCCACAAATTTTAAGCAATCGCTCTTCTGAACTTTTGAAAAAAAGAGTAAAAACCTGCCAGCTGCCTGAGACCAAAAGGCATTCGGTTTATTTCAATTTGTAAAAATACACATTCTTTTGAACCGAAACCTTTATAAAATCTGGCAAGTTGCAGATCAGACGAGCCTTCAAAATCGAGCACCAGTTCCCGTCCGGCCATTTCCCTGATATAGTGGTCGACAAGCATAAACATGGCACCGTTTTCCCGCGCCAGGGCATTGCTGCCCGAGAACAAAAACACAGTTTTGCGGTGGCTTTGAAAAAAAACCACACCGGCGCAAAAGGTATTTTCGGCAGTATAGGCACTCATTACCCTAGCCATGCCCCGGTGCATACCAGAGTAAATCAGGTGTTTAAGCACCTTGTAATCGGATTCCGTATAGGTCCGGAGCGATTTGCCACGATTTTGCCTGAAGGCCTCAATAATCTCCTCGGGGCGGCCGTGAGAAGTGACAAAAACGCCCGCCTTTTCAGCCTTTTTTATGTTGCGGCGCGTATTGGCCGAATATCGCTTTGCAATCTGCTCGTATGGTTCAATAAGATCAAGATGGTGGGTAAGCCGTTTGGTAACCTTTAAATGGCTAAGGTCATCCGGCTGATTATAAGTATTCAGGTTAAAATCGGCAAAACTGAAACGGGAAGGTATAGCTTTCAGAAAGCGATTGTTAACTTCTGCCGAAAGGCTTTGCGTGCTAAAAATCCCCAGTTGCTGCACAAAAAAAGGCTGGTAAATATAGTTTACACCCATTTTTTTTCTGTTGGGCAGGGGCATTACGGTTTCGTAATCGCCTTCCACCAAGGCATCCCATCCGGGGGCAGTCATTTCGAGATACCAGGAGTGCGCATAAAAAATACCGTTGATAGAGCGATCGATGCAATCGTCCCACTTTTCAAAATCGATCTGGTGGTTTTCCAGGTACCTGATCATGAGCGTAAGGTTTTTTCTGCAGCCATCTCGAGCAATTTTTCATACACTATCCGCCAGCCCTTCCATTTTCCGCAATCGCCCAAAGACTCGTTGTGCCAAAGGCTTATAAAAGTCCCATCGACTTCGCGCACGGCCTTTACCAGCCTGGCAATGCGCTGCAAGGCCTGTTCCGGCTCCAGTCCAAGGTAATCTTTCAGGGTGCCATCCATTACGGCAAACGGAAACACTTTAAGGCTTGAAGCCTCTTCGCGTTCCAGGTCGTAAAAAAAGAACGGGCTGGCAACAGAGGCTCTGAATCCAGTTTGGGAAGCGTAGCCCATGGTAAAATCGTGATCAATATTGTGGCGAATCAAGTTGCGGTAGGTGCCGGGCATTTCCATTTTAAGGTAATGCTGCCGGCTGAAACGGATTTCGCGGTTTAAGATTTTCGATAACCTGTCCACTTCCGCGGAAAGTTTTTCCGGGTTCTCGCCCGAAGCATAAGAGGGATGTATGCCCGTATAGGCATAATCGCTGATCTTTTTTACCAGGTTTTGAAAAACGGTGGAAAAAACGGCAATGTTTCGGTCGAAGGGTCCATACTCGGCACACAAAAAGAAATAAAAAGCCCTCAAGCCATATTTGCGGTGCCAGGCCAGTTGCAGGTCGTAGGTATCGAAAGGATCCGGAGTTTTTGCGCTAAGCACCTGAAGCCGCTCACCAATGGCAGAAAAGTTTAACTGCAATGCCGAACGCAGGCTGGCACCCAGGCCCCTGAAAAAACCCCGGCCCCGGTATGCATAGGCAATATCAATATCGTATGTGGGGACAAAAGAATATTTCTTCTGAGGGAAGACTAACCCGGGAAATTTTTCCCGCAAGGATTTTTTTAGCCACAGGGCGTAGTGATTTACCACAGGCATTTCAAGAAACCCGTTTCTAAAGGCATAGCTTTGCCTGGCCTGAAAGCGCCCATGGTGGTCTTTTTGGTGCGGCAAGTATTCTTCGTAGCGGCTTACCAGGTAAAAGGCGGCGGCAAACACATCGAAACCCAGGTCGCCTTCCGGTCCCGCCGCAGGGAAAAGGCAAGGCAAGCCTTCTTTTTGAACCAGCCCGGGCTCAAAAGCCTGCAGCCCGCGTTTCTCGAGGAAACCCGATGGGATAACCTGCACCTCATTCCCCGAAAGGGGCTCCTTGCCATAATTTACCCGCGCACCCTCGTAGCCCGAAAAAACCTCCGGAATGGAGGTAAGCTCCCATTTAACCCCCAGTAGGGTGTCAAAAAAAAGGTCGAGCGTATATTTCAACCGGTTGGTAACCCTTTGGCTGTATACCAATACCATAGCTTGCGATTAACAACGTATTTTGCAATGTAAAGGTAAGAGGAAATTTGATTTTTGATATAAAGCCGCTTGCTCAACCATGGCAGTTTTTCCTTTTCATTGTTCCGAAAAGTAAGGAACAAAATAAAACTGAGGAGGAAAAAGCTTAGAGCAAGCCTTCGTCGGCAAAGCTGAAATACTTTTCGTGGGCGATAATGAGGTGATCGAGCACGGGAAGCTCGAGGAATGCGCCGGCTTCCTTGCATTTGCGGGTAATCTTCACATCATTTTCGCTTGGCCGAAGAGCACCGCTGGGGTGGTTGTGGCAAATGATAATGCCGGAGGCATTGTCATCGAGTGCCATTTTAAAAATTTTCTTGGGATCGGCCACGGTGCCTTCTACCCCGCCCTCGCTGATGCAAATGGTTCGTTTAACCTTGTTGGAGCGGTTCAGGGTAATGACCCAGAACTCTTCATAGGCCAGATCGCCCAGTATGGGTTGCATCAGTTCGAAAGCATCGCGGCTCGAAGTGATGGTTTGCCGCTGCAGGCTTTCGCTTTGGCGGCGTCGGCGGCCCAGTTCCAGAGCTGCAATAATATTGATGGCTTTTGCATGGCCTATGCCTTTAAAACGCAACAGGTCGGTGATGCCCAGGCGCGAGAGTTCCGAAAGGTTGTTTGAAACGCTGGCCAGGATGCGCTTGGAAAGATCAACAGCTGATTCGTTGGCAGACCCCGAGCCAATGATAATGGCAAGAAGCTCTGCATCTGAAAGGGCTTTCTGACTCTTTTCCAGGAGTTTTTCACGTGGCCGGTCGTGCTCGGCCCACGACTTAATGCTTTTGAGTTTTGCTATAGGCTCTTCTGCCGGCAAGTTAGGTTTTGTTGTCATATCAGTTCTGTTCAAAAATTTGAGAATAAACGAACAGGAAATGGTATTGGTCGAAGAACAAGTCGATCCTGGGCTAATATACAAAGAATCCGCAATAAAAAAAAGACCCCCCGCTTTTGGAAGGTCTTTATTGTAGCCCGTAGGGGATTCGAACCCCTGTTACAAGGATGAAAACCTTGCGTCCTAACCCCTAGACGAACGGGCCATAATTTTTGCGCCGCAAAGGATAAATTTCTTCTAATAATGCAGTATAAACCCCTTCAGAAAAAACCTTTGCTATGTGCTTTTACTGCAGTTTGTTCACATGGCGCATAAGGCTCGATTTGAGGTTGGAAGCCTTATTGCTGTGAATTACCCGGCGCTTGGCCAGCTTGTCAACCAGCGAAATTACCTTGGGAAGTTTTTCAGCAGCCTCGGCCTTATCGGTGATATTGCGCAGCCTTTTAACAGCGTTGCGGGTGGTTTTAGCATAATACCGGTTCCTGAGCCTTTTGGCATTGTTGGAACGAATTCTTTTTTGTGCTGACTTGTGGTTGGCCATGATAACCTTTTATTTCAATTTTAAAAAACTTTTATTGTAGCCCGTAGGGGATTCGAACCCCTGTTACAAGGATGAAAACCTTGCGTCCTAACCCCTAGACGAACGGGCCAACTTTCCCGAAAAAGGAGTGCAAAAATAAAACAATTTCTTCATTCTGCAAAACCCTTTTTGCTTTTTTGGAAATATTTTTCTCTGAAAAGACACGAACATACTCCCAAAAGCGACTTAAAAGGCCAGTTTAGACCCTTTAATGAAGCAAAAAGTTCGTCCTTTTCTGCTTTTTTGCAATTTTTATAATTCCTGTCAATACACATGAATTACAGATAAGTTTGAAAACCCTTTGGTTTGGCCGAAAAACAGCAGCCCAAAAAACCATTTAGCTTTTTAAACAAAATCTTTAATACCTGCTTACAATACCAATTTTTTATATATTTGTAAAGTTAAAAAAAGCGTTAACGAAACCAAAAAAACTGATTAACCCAATACTAAAGAGAAACCTATGAAAAGCATCAACTTTAAGATTTTAGCTTTAATGTTGCTTACGGCAACAGTTTTCAGTGGCTGTGCTATCAGCAGGATGGTGAAGAATTATGATGAACAGGTTCGTTACACCCCAGCTACCAACCCACTTGAAAACCATGGCGGCAAAATTGCAGCCAATGTAGAAGGTAACATTAGCGAAGGCTACTTCGCTCGCAGGGCGATCATGGAAGTTACTCCGGTTTTAATTCATGAAGACGGCGAAAAAGAACTTCCCACCGTAACCCTTCGCGGCACCAAGACTACCTCGGCAGGCACCATGATTAACCCTGACCAGGCCAGCAAATTCAACCTAAACAACACCATTGACTTTACGCCTGAGATGCTGGCTTCGGAGCTGGTTCTCCGCACCAGAATTTACAAAGAAGGCCGTGAAGACCGCGCAAACATACTACCCGAAAGGAAAGTGGCCGATGGTACTATCAACACTTCGCAACTTATCGACAAAGGTGAATTCAAAGTGGCCTACATGCCCGATGCTTACGAAAAGGTAACCATTCATACCCAAAAGGCAGACCTTTATTTTGGCTATATGCGCCACAACCTCGACACTCGTCTGGCGCTGAACCGCGATCCCGAAAACCAGGCTAAAATTGCCGCCCTTTCAAAATTCGTTCAGAAGGGATGGGAATTTGAATCTATTGAAATAAATGCATGGGCTTCTCCCGAAGGTGAAGTGGCATTCAACGAAAAGCTGGCTGAAAACCGCTCGAAAACCGGTGAAAAATACCTCGATGATTTCTTCAAGCGCATCGAAAAGGAAACCAGCACCACCATCGAAAGGCCAGCGTTTAAAGTTTTTGCCAAAGGCGAAGATTTCGACGGTTTCATGACTGCCCTTAACGCCAGTGATCTTCCCGACAAGCAGGCTATTGCCAACGTAATCAACTCACAGATTGCTCCCGCCGAGAGGGAAAGAAGGATTAAGGATATGACCCTGATCTATGCCGAAATCGAAAAACTCCTTGAGCCCCTGCGTCGTGCCGAGTTCGTGGTAAATCTTTACGAACCCAAGAAGACCGATGCCGAAATTGCCCGGCTTTCGACCAGCAATCCTTCCGAACTGACGCTGGAAGAACTGCTTTATGCAGCCACCCTTACCGACGATCTGAACACCAAGCTTGCCATCTACAAGGCAGGTCAGCCTTTGTTCCCCCGTTGCGCCCGTTTGTTTAATAACGCTGCCGCCGTAAACATTGAACTTGGCAACATTGAAGCCGCTGCTGCTGATCTGGAAGTAGCTAACCAGCTTGCTCCCGGCAACTCTTATATCCAAAACAACCTTGGGGTGGTTGCTGCCTACCAGGAGGACTACGAAAACGCCCGCAACCTGTTTAATACCGCCAATAGTCAGGCTGTAAACACCAGCACCAACTTGGGTATTGTAAACATTGTTAGAGGCGACTATCAGGCTGCTTCTACTGCCCTGTCGACCAGCACCTGCACCTACAACCTAGCCATGACGCAGTTGATTTCCGGCAATGAACAAGCTGCCCTCAACACCCTGAACTGCACACCTGAATCGTCCCAGGTATTTTATCTGAAAGCCATTATTGGTGCCCGCAGAAATGACACCACCCTGCTTTACGACAACCTCCGCAAGGCTGTTGCTGCAGATCCAGGCTACAAAGCCATTGCCAAAAAAGACCGTGAATTCATTCGTTATTTCGACCGCGCTGAATTCCAGGAAATCGTTAACTAAGATTTCTTTATACATAAAAAAAGCCGGCTGTTTGGCCGGCTTTTTTTATGTCCATTTCCTTAGCTGAGTTTTATCCTGTTCATTCCTTTGGGATATTGCACGTTCATGGCGTCCACAATTTTATCAAAATCCGATGGGTGGGCAACAAAATCAAGGGCATTGACGTCGAGCAAAAGGATGCGCAGCTGGGGCTGCTGTTTCAGGTAGTCGAAATAACTCTCCTGAATCTTTTCAAGGTATTCATCGGGTATGCGTTGCTCATAATCCCTGCCGCGCATTTTAATATTGCTTTGCAGGCGGTTGGTAGAAACAAACAGGTGCACCAGCAAATCAGGCTTGGGCAGATTGGCATTCATAATATTAAAAAGAGTAATGAAAAGCTGGTACTCATCGTCATTAAGGGTTTTACGGGCAAAGATCAGAGATTTGTTAAGAAAGTAATCAGAAATGGTGAAGTTGGTAAACAATTCTTGATTGGCCAGCTCCCGCTTTAGCTGCTGATAGCGCTCGGCCAGAAAAGACAGCTCAAGCGGAAAAGCATATTTCTCCTGGTTGTCGTAAAACTTGGCCAGAAAAGGATTGTCTTCAAAGCGTTCAAGAATGAGTTTTCCATCATACTTTTGGGCAATTTTAGTGGCCAGGGTGGTTTTGCCGGCACCGATATTTCCTTCAATGGCAATGTAGTTATAGCGCATACAAAATATTTTTAGCCAGCTTGGTCCACGGCAGGATTTACCTTGTGAACGGCCAGTTTGTCAGTACAAGATTTGAGAATTTCGGTAACGGTTATCCCCATAAGGGGATGCACCATTTCGGGAGCGATCTCGGCCAACGGAAGCAGGGTAAAACGCCTCAGATGAAGCCTGGGGTGAGGGATTTCCAGCCCGGGATGAACAATCACCTGCTCATTGTAAAATAAAATATCGATATCGATGATGCGTGATTCCATAAGCCCGGCGGTACGCTTTCTACCAAGCGATGCTTCAATATTGAGCAGGGTTTGCAGCAATTCTGCAGGTGGCAGCATGGTTTGGATCAGCACCACCTGGTTAAGAAAATGCAACTCGGTGTCAAAACCCCAGGGTTCGCTTTGATACAATGAGCTGGCCAGTGCGATAGCGCCAACCTTTTCGGTAATTTGCTGGCGTGCCTGTGCAAAAGTTTCAAAAACGTTGCCCTGGTTGCCTCCCAAAAGAAGAAATGCCTTGTTCATTTGCTAACCCGAAAGCGGGGTTTAAACTTTCGCACAAAATTCAGTAAAATAATCGGGAAAGCAAAAACAAATCAGGCCGGGTTTTACTTTGGATAACGCTGAATTTATTAATATTGTAAAACTTTTAATTTTCATCAAAAAATTTGTTAACACCATGAAACGAGCATGATTCGTTAAACATAAACACGGATGAAAATCATCATGCGGGTTCCATCCGGCATTCATTTAAAAATCATTAACGGATGAAACAATTCTTCAAATTTATGTTTGCCTCCATGCTGGGGTTTTTGATTTCGGCCATCATTTTATTCTTTATTCTGATTGGGATGCTGGCCTCCCTGGCCTCCTTTTCAAAGAAAGAGGTGGTGCAGCTCAAGCCTCAAACGGTGCTCCACTTAACACTTTCTACCGAAATTGTGGACCGCGGGGGTGCCAATCCTTTCGACTCGTTCGACCCCATGAGTTTTAGGCCCAAATCGGCCGTGGGGCTCAACGATTTGCTCAAAAACCTGAAAAAAGCCAAAAACGATCCAAATATTGAAGGCATTTTTCTCGACCTGAGCCTGATGCAGGCTGGATGGAGCACCATCGACGAAGTGAGGCAAGGCCTTATTGACTTTAAGGAGTCAGGAAAATTTATTGTGGCCTTTGGCGAATCCTACACCCAAAATGCCTACTACCTCGCGTCGGTTGCCGACAAAGTGTACCTGCACCCCGAGGGAGCCATCGATTTCAGGGGGCTTAACTCGGAACTGGTTTTCTTTAAAAATATGCTGGAGAAGGTGGGCATAGAGCCACAGGTGATCCGCCACGGCAAGTACAAAAGCGCCACCGAGCCATTTTTCCTTGAAAAAATGAGCGACGAAAACCGCGAGCAGGTGCTGGCCTATGTGAGTTCAATCTGGAATAATGTGTTGAAAGATATTTCCGACAGCCGCAACCTCACGATCAACCACCTGAACGATGTGGCCAACGGATTCAACACCCGCAATGCCAAACTGGCTTTGGAGTGGCAGATGATTGATGGCATAATGCACCGCGATCAGGTGCTCGACGAAATCAAAGATCGCCTGGGACATGAAAAGTCGGGTGATATTGAGTTTGTGGTCCTTAATAAATTCCAGAATGTTCCTGAGTCGAAGGAAAATCGCAGTCCGCGCAGCCGTGACAAAATTGCCATAGTATATGGTATGGGCAGCATCGTGTCGGGCGAGGGTGCAGAACGCAGCATGGGTTCTGACCGCATTGCTGCAGCTATTCGCGAAGCCCGCCTCGACACCACCGTAAAAGCCATTGTTTTCCGCATCAATTCGCCCGGAGGTAGTGCGCTCGCCTCTGATGTGATATTGCGCGAAGTAAAGCTGGCCAGCGAGATGAAACCCGTGATCGCCTCCATGGGCGATGTGGCAGCTTCGGGCGGCTATTATGTGGCCTGCGGTGCCGACATGATCGTAGCCAGCCCCAGCACCATTACCGGATCCATTGGCGTGTTCGGACTTATTCCCAATATGCAGAACTTCTTCAATCAGAAACTTGGCATCACTTTCGATAACGTCAAAACCAACGACTATGCCGACCTGATGACTGTTTCCAGGCCGTTGACCCGTAATGAGCGAGCCATGATTCAGGAAAGTATTGAGCAGGTTTATGAAACCTTTATCGGACACGTTGCTGAAGGGCGCGGCATTCCGGTGCACATGGTCGACAGCATTGGACAGGGACGGGTTTGGAGCGGAGCTGAAGCCAGGCAGATCGGATTGGTTGATGAGCTCGGCGGGCTCAACTTCGCCATTGAAAAAGCAGCCGAAAAGGCCGGCCTGGAAAACTACCGCCTGGTAGAATACCCCACACGCAAAGACTTTTTGTCCCGGTTGATGGAAGACTTTGGCGGCATGCAGGAAGTGTTTGTTAAACGCAGGATGGGCGAAGCATATCGCTACTACGAGCAGGTTCAGAATGTGAATGAAATGACCGGCATTCTTACCCGTCTGCCTTACGATATTGTAATTGACTAAAAGCTTTAAACCTAAAAAAAAAGAGGGGGCGCCTGCCCCCTCTTTTTTTTACGAAAAGTTATTTTAAACCTGCGGATATTTTTTCATGATATCAAATGGCTGCATCAGCATATCAACATATTGGGCACGTTGGAAGGCGTATGGATCTTTACTGTGGATCTTGGCAACCTTGCCCCTGAACTCGTCAATAGAGCTGTAGCCCTTGTCCTTCATCCATGCACTGATGTCGTTGAGCATTTTTGTAACATGAACCGCCTTGTTTTGATAAACGGTGCTAACCACCTGCACAGCATCAGCCCCGGCCAATAGCATACGAACAACATCTTGCCCGGAAAAAATGCCTGTGTTGCTGCAAACGCTTCCTTTGATTCTCTTATAAAGCAGTCCGGCATAACGAAGAGGAAGCCGATAAGAGCCAAACTGGCTGAGATTAAAGGGGAAATTCAGCTCTTCTTTTTCAATATTAATTTCAGGCTGGTACAGGTTATTAAATAAAACGAAGCCATTCACCCCGGCTTTATCCATGCGATGGATAAGGTGAAGGGGATTTGTGTAAAACGGACTTAATTTTACGCTGACAGGAATTTTCACCTTTTTCTTAACAGCTTCAAGAATTCTTACTTGTTCATCCTCCAATGAACCGGCATCTTTTCCCAAATCTGAAGGGAATGAATAAAAGTTGAGTTCCAGTGCATCGACACCCGTTTTTTCCATTTCCACCGAATACTCAACCCAAGTGCTTTCGTTCACGCAGTTCAGGCTGCCTATCACCGGAATATTCACAGCCTTTTTCAATTGGCTGAGTTTTTCGAGGTGCTCTGCAGGACCTGCATGTCTCAGGCTGGGAAAAAGCCTTACCATCTCTGCATTGCGCTCGTCGTATTCGTGCAGGTCTTCCTCCATTTGGATGCTTTCGAGGTTGATCTGCTCTTCGAACAGTGACTTGAACACAAATGCCGCAACGCCTGCTTTTTCAAGGTTTCGGGCCGTGTCAAGGTCAAAACTCAGGTTACAAGCACCTAAAATAATAGGGTTTTTGAGCTCCAAACCCATATAAGTCGTTTTCAAATTTGCCATATTAATCCTCCATGAATGTTTTTTTGTTTGATAAATTTATTATAATAATCTAAAGTATGCAAAAAAATCAATTTTTTATATTCAATTTTAAGGAAATTTAATAATAAGGCCATTTTCGGTGAGTTCAGCCTTTGGTGTAAAGCCTAATTTGGGGTTGTATTAAAAAATTATTATCTTTATTGTGATTAAACGTTGATATTCAATCATTTAACCTCATTATTAAGAATGGAGAAGAAAACCAGGCGGCGGTTTTTACGCACGGCAATCATACTGCCTGGCATGACCCTGGTTCCGGCTTTCCTGCTCAAAGGTTTTCAAAATCAGGTCCATGGCATGAGCATAAGTGAGTATGAGCCGGGCTTCATAAAACTGCACAAAAATGGTGAGTTGAAGGCTCGCGGAGAGATATTGTGGGAGATGATGCGGCACTGCACCATTTGCCCGCGCCAATGCGAAACCAACCGTTTGCGCGGACGCCGGGGCGACTGCAAATCTAATTCTACCCTGGAAATCTCTTCGGCCTATCCGCATTTTGGTGAAGAAAACGAACTGGTTGGCACCAAGGGTTCGGGCACGGTGTTTTTCACCAACTGCTCCTTGCTGTGTGTTTTCTGCATTAATTACGAGATCAGCCACCTTGGGCAGGGGCGCACCTATACCATTCGCGAACTGGCCAATATGATGCTGCTGTTGCAACGGCAGGGCTGCCATAATCTGAACCTGGTTACACCAACCCATTACGCACCGCATATTTTACTGGCGCTCGACAATGCTGCTGCGCGTGGCTTTCGCTTGCCCGTAGTTTACAACACTTGTGGCTGGGAAAAGCTTGAAATTCTTCAGATGCTCGATGGGGTGGTAGATGTTTATCTTGCCGACTTCAAATATGCCGATGCCGATGCTGCCAATAAATATTCTCCTGGTGCAAAAAGTTACCCAGAGATTACCCGGCAGGCCCTGCTCGAAATGCATCGGCAGGTAGGCGTTGCTGTTGCCGACAGCCAAACGGGTTTAATGAACCGTGGCCTGATGATACGGCATTTGGTGATGCCTAACAACGTATCGCACAGCGACAAGGTCATGCAGTGGATCGCAGCCAAGCTTCCTAAAGATACTTACGTGAATATCATGTCGCAATACACGCCCATGTTCCGCGCCGGCGAATTTCCTGAGATTTCCAGGCGCATAACCCTTGCCGAATATCAGCATGCAGTCAATGCAGCAAGGCGTGCCGGGCTCACAAACCTGCGCCTGCAAATGCAATAAGGCGATGCCATTTCTGAAAAAGAGAAACTGATCCTGAAAAACAAAAACCCGCCTGAAATTGCGGGTCAGTTTAAGTATATAAAAAAGCAAGAGGTGGCACGGTAATCCACCTCCTGCTCTTTTTAACCACCAAAACAAAACAACATTAACCAATAAAACAACTAAAACCTTGCAAAACTTTTTGAAGCTGGTTCTGCTTTAAACAGCATAGCAATTTAAACAAACTTTTAAAGAAAACCAAATCATCTTTTGTCTTTTTGTTTCTGAAACAAAGTTAATCTTCATCAATCACTGAAACAACCGTATTAACACGTGTTTTAGCGGGAGAATACGCCTAAAGGTATTACGGATTTACATGTGTTTTGACTAAAATACGGGGCTCGAGCATATCGAACATGGCATATTTTACCCCTTCCCTGCCCAGCCCGCTGTCTTTTACTCCGCCGTAAGGCATATGGTCGGTACGAAAAATTGGGCTGTCGTTATGAATCACTCCTCCCACCTCAAGTTCAGCAAAAGCCAGGTCGAGCTCATCAATTTTATTGGTAAAAACACCAGCTTGCAATACAAAACGACTGTTATTGACCATTTCCAACGCCTCTTGAAAATCATCAAAAGGGTTCAGGGTAACCACAGGTCCAAAAACTTCTTCATCATACACCTTCATGCCAGGTTTAGCACCCAGAACAATGGTTGGTTCCATGAAATTTCCCTTTCGGTTTCCCCCGCATAAAATTTGTGCGCCGGCCTCCACGGCTTCACTAATCCATTGTTGCACCCGCCTGGCATTCTCTTCATCGATCATGGCAGTAATGGTTGAGCGAAAGATATTCGCCAGGCATGCGCCGGGCCTCCTCTGAGGCCACGAAGAAAGTCTGTGCCGCCCGCCTTACCTCGGCCAGGGCATAGCGCCAGGGCTTGGCAGCCTCACGGGCAATAATACCGGCAAAAACCTCCTCCCGGGCCATAATCTTTTCATATATCTCTCGCAAAATACGGCTGCGCCCAAAAGAAGGCATTTTCCTAAGCAATTTAGCCGCATCAAGAGCGGCATTCACCGACTTCTCGTATTCCTCCATTCCGGCCTTAAAGGTTCGGGCAAAGGGTTTGCCATCGAAAGGCCCCGACACAATAAGGTCATGGGGAGTGGTAGCAAACGCTCCCCCGGCATAAATTCGGAAAGACTCCATGATTTTTTTATTGGGTTACCAAATGGTGTTGCGAGGGAAGGGCGAGGGAGCAAAGCCACCCCTGTTAAAACCGCCAAACTGGTTGAAGGGGTTAAAAGGATTATAGCCCTGCGACACATTTAACTGTGCACCAAAGCGGAAGTTTTCGGTTACGCGATAGTCGAAGCCAACCATCATACCCCGGGGGTTGGTGTTAAAGGCCTGTGGATTCATTTGTGGTTGTGCCATTTGCAGATTATTGCGTTCAAACCAGGTGCCACCTGTTAGGGTAAGCCTCTCGTTTAGCTGGTATGCACCAAGGGCATACACGCTTCCGCTGAAAAGGCGCTGTGGCATCATACCGGCATCGGCTACCGGAACCAAACCAAAAGGCGAAAAACCGCCTGCCCCCGAAAACTGCCCGGTAGAAAAAACGCTGCCTACCACCAGGCTGAAACGCTGGGCTGGATTCCATTGAAAATGAGGGGCAAAAGACTGCGAGAACAAGGAGCTCCCACCAAAAGCAGTGGTAAATGAGGTTCCTAACTGAAAGCCAAAGTCTGTTTTGGGTATCTCAAGGATAGGCTCGCCTGGTGCCTGAAGCCCGTAACCCTGCTGGGCTTGCAAGGAGGTATAACCAAACATAATAAACAAGCAAACAGTAAATAAATGCAAGAAGAATGTTTTCATAACCCCAGGTTTTTAAGTTCCTTAAAAATTAAAACGCCTCAAACGGGCTATTGTTTTTAAAACCTCAGGCAAATCTAATAAATTCTGCGGCTATTGTCAAGCCTGGTATTCTTTTCCTGTGCCAACAAATCACAAAACAATTGCTTCTGCAATCTGTTATTCATTAAATTTACCACAATGTTTAAAAAAATCGTATTGACATGAAAACCAATGTGGGCACTCTCGATAAGACTATTCGCGTTATTGCAGCCATTATTGTTGCGATCCTTGTTTATTCCGACGTACTGAACGGCGTTCCGGCCATCATTCTTTCGGTGGTTGCCATTTTTTTGGTTCTTACCAGCATGGTGAGCATCTGCCCTCTTTATCTAGCCCTCGGAATTAACACCAAAGGAAGAAAGAAATAATCTAATTCCTTTTTTTTGTGGTTTTATGTGTTTCCGACCTTAATTTTTTGGATTTTTGTAAAAGTTAATCCAAAAACATAAAGATCATGGGAGACACAAGCAAGAAAAAATACCAAACCGGATTGGTGCTCAGTGGTGGCGGCACCCGTGGCTTTGCTCACCTGGGCGCACTCAAGGCCTTTAAGGAGCACGACATCAAGCCTGATATCATTGCCGGGGTTAGCGCAGGCAGCATTGTAGGCGCCTTGTATGCCGATGGCGAAGACGCAGAAAAGGCCCTCAAAGCCCTTTCCACCAAAAGGCTTTTGGGGTTCCTGGAGTTCATTTTCCCGCGCAGAGGCCTGGTAAAAATGACTGGTTTAGAAAAAACCCTCAGCAGCACCCTTAAGGCAAAAAAAATCGAAGACCTTGAGATTCCCCTAATTATTTTTGCCGTAAACATCAATACAGCCAAACTGGAGAAATTCGACAAAGGCGACCTGGTAAAAGCTGTTATTGCTTCCTCGTCCATCCCCGTGGTGTTTCCTCCGGTTAAGATGGGCGATCATTACTACCTCGACGGAGGCATTATAAACAACTTTCCGGCAGATGTGATACGCGACGAATGCGAAAAGGTGATAGGCATAAATGTGAACCCCATTGGCGAGTTTGAAAATATTAACAGCCTGAAATCGATTGCAGAGCGCACCTTTCATATTTCCATGCGCAACCAGGAAGCCAGTAAAGAGGAGTTTTGCGATATTTACATAGAACCCGAAGGCCTCGATAAGTTTGGCCTGCTCGATATCAGCAAGGCCAACGAAATTTTTGAGCTGGGCTATAAGGAAACAAAAAAAGTGCTAAAAAAACAATAGCCGAAGAACGGAACCCAGCTGGCGGCTTCCATACTTTTATTTCGTTTACCTTTGCACTTTTGAAACATTTTTAGCATGCAACATCCCCTCATAGTCTATAATTCGCTTTCGCGGAAAAAAGAACCTTTTGAGCCGCTGAACCCACCTTTTGTAGGCATGTACGTTTGCGGCCCCACCGTTTATGGGGATGCCCACCTGGGCCATGCGCGACCAGCCATTGTTTTCGATTTGGTGTTTCGCTACCTGCAACATATCGGCTACAAGGTACGCTATGTGCGCAACATTACCGATGTAGGCCACCTTGAAAACGACACCGACGAAGGGGAAGATAAAATTGGCAAAAAGGCCCGGCTGGAGCAACTCGAACCCATGGAGGTGGTGCAGTATTTTTCAGACCGCTACCACGAGGACATGGACCTGCTGAACGTGAGAAAACCCAGCATTGAACCCCGGGCCTCAGGCCACATTATTGAGCAGATCGAAATGGTAAAAGCCATACTCGAAGCGGGCTTTGCTTACGAGGTAAACGGATCGGTGTATTTCGACGTGGAAAAATATCACAAAACCCACCAATACGGCAGGCTGAGCGGCCGGTTGCTCGAAGACATGATGGAGGGCTACCGCGACCTGGAGGGGCAGAACGAGAAACGCAACAGCGTGGACTTTGCCCTTTGGAAAAAAGCGAGCGCAGAGCATATCATGCGCTGGCCATCGCCCTGGGGCGAAGGGTTCCCCGGCTGGCACCTCGAATGCTCGGCCATGAGCACCAAATACCTCGGGGAGGTGTTCGACATACACGGCGGCGGCATGGACCTGCTTTTTCCGCACCACGAATGCGAAATAGCCCAAAGCAACGCAGCCAACGGAAAAGATTCAGTACGATACTGGCTTCACAATAATATGATCACCATCAACGGCCAGAAAATGGGCAAGTCGCTGGGCAACTTCATTACCCTGCGCGAGTTTTTCAGCGGGCAGCACAAAGCCCTCGAAAGAGCTTTCAGCCCTATGACCATCCGTTTCTTTATACTGCAAGCGCACTACCGCAGCACCCTCGACTTCAGCAACGAAGCCCTTGAGGCAGCAGAAAAGGGTCTGAAACGACTTCTGCAGGCACATGAAACCTTGCATAAAATTAAGCCTGGGGACAAGTCTTCGGTAGATGTGTCGGGCATACGGAAAAAATGCTACGAAGCCATGAACGATGACTTCAACAGCCCCTTGGCCATAGCCCAGCTTTTCGATGCGGTTAGGGTCATCAACTCAGTGAACGACCAAAAAAATAGCCTGTCGGAAGCCGATATAAAAGAGCTGAAGGTGGTCTTCGATACATTTCTGATTGACATTCTTGGGCTGAAAAACGAGGCAGTTTCCGACAGCCAGCACCTGCACGAGCTGGTTGAGGGCTTGATGCAAATGGTTCTGGACTTCAGGCAAACGGCACGCCAGCAAAAAGACTGGCCCACTTCCGATAAGATTCGAGATCACTTGGCCAAACTGAAAATTACGGTAAAAGATGGCAAGGAAGGGGCAAGCTGGGAGCTGAACCAATAAAAAAGGAGGCAATGATTGCCTCCTGCATTTTAAATCTTCTTTCTAACTACAGATACGAAAGAATCCTGCCCGAAATCTGCAGCAAGGAAATTTCTGCCAGTTTGGTTTGGTATTGTATCGAAAGCAAGCGCTCCTCAGCATCGAGCAGGCTCTTTTGTACCTCGCGCAATTCCAGCCCTGCCAGGGCGCCCAGTTTGTATCTTTCGAGGGCAATGTCAAGGTTTTCGCGGGCAATTTCCAGGTTTTGCAACTCCAGGTTGAGCAACCTCAAATTATTGGTGTAGGCATTGTATATGGTCAGCAAATCGGCACGGGTTTCTTGTTCAACCTGCTGAAAGAGTAATTCACGGTTGTAAATTTCGATATTAGCATTGCTCATGGCTCTGCGCTGGTTAAAGCCATCAAAAATGGTAAAGCCCAGCGTGAGGCCATAACTTGCGCTAAGGTTGCGCTGATTGTTGAGCGAACCACTGCCATAAGTGTTGTAAGTCAATCCGTAGCCCGACGAAAAGTTCAGGTACGGATAGTTTCGGGAAGCGATAATTTTCCGATCATATTCAGAAATGTTTTGATTCTTTGCGGCAATCAGCAGGGCGGTGTTGTTGCTCATGGTAGCCTGCAACAGGTTGTCGTACACCAGATTGGGATTCACATCAATAACGGTGTCGGTCACAAAAATCATTTCAGTGATATCATCAAGGGCAATCAACTCGTTGAGTCTGATGCGCGAAGCTCTGACGGTTTCGTACTGTCTTCCCAGGCGTGAGCTATCGGCGTTGAGGTAGACCTGCGACTGCAAAAGCTGCAACTTGGAACCTGAGCCCAGCAAAAACCTTTCTTCATCAATACGGGCTCTTTCTTTGGAAAGCTCAACCGCATACTGAAGATTGCTCAGCAGCCTTTCCTGCTGAATAAGGTTGTAGTATTCAGATATTATCCTTCCCATCATGTTTTCAATGGTCATGCGGGTTTGCAGTTCGCCAATAGCACTGATTTCCTGCAGGCGCTGGTAGGTGGTTTGCACCCTGAAGCCGTCGAAAACAGTCTGATTCAGACTCAGCCCGGCATTGCTTGTAGTGTTATGCACTCCCCTGGTTGAATTGGTGCCTCCATCGGCCAGATTTTGATCCACGTTGTTTATTACACCCGACTGCTGGGCACTGAGGCTGAGCCGGGGCAGATAGCCTGCATTGCCAGGGGTGACGTTGTTAGAGCTTACCTCTTCGTAGTTCCTTGCCAGCCTAATGGAAAAGTTTTGCTCCAGTCCCAGGTTGATACATTCCTGCAGGCTCAGGGTTCTCTGGCCAGCCACAAAAATCGGCAGGGCCATCATCACAGCGACACTAAGAAACAGTTGTTTCGCTTTCATTGTCAATATCTTTGTTTTCCGTTGAAACGTAAGAATAAATAGCCGGCACCACAAACAGGGTAAGAAAAGTGGAAAGGATCAGACCACCTACCACGGCCACACCCATTGCTACCCGGCTTTGGGCGCCTTCGCCAAAACCTAAGGCCAGGGGCAAAACCCCCAAAACGGTCGAGAGGCTGGTCATAAGAATGGGCCTGAAGCGGGCTGCCGCCGCATATTTTATGGCTTCCAGCTTTTTCATGCCGGCGCGCTTGCGCTGATTGGCAAACTCAACCATAAGAATACCGTTTTTCGACACCAGACCAATGAGCATAATGATACCGATCTGGCTGAAGATATTCATGGTAATATTAAAATACCACATAAACACCAGTGCACCAGTAATGGCCAGAGGCACGGTCATCATCACAATGAATGGATCCTTAAAGCTTTCGAATTGGGCCGAAAGTACCAGGAATATGAGCACCAGAGCCAGCACAAAGGCAAACATGAGGCTTGAGGAGCTTTCCTGGAAGTCTTTGGAGTCGCCTGCCAGGGCGGTACGGAAAGTTTCATCAAGCACTTCGTCGGCAATACGATCCATTTCTGCCAGGCCTTGGCTCATGGTTTTTCCGGGGGCCAGCCCGGCCGAAATGGTGGCTGCCACAAAGCGATTGTAGCGGTAAAGCTGAGGGGGTGCGGTTTGCTCCTGCAGGGTCACCAGGTTATCGAGCTGCACCATGTCGCCAAAGTTATTCCTGACGTACAGTGATTTCAGGTCGAGTGGCTTATTGCGGTTTTCGCGCTCCATCTCGCCCAAAATCTGGTATTGCTTTCCGTTCATAAAGAAATAGCCGAAGCGCTGCCCGCTGAGTGCAAGCTGAAGGGTTTGCCCCACGTTTTGTGCAGAGACACCCAAGGAGTTGGCCTTTTCGCGGTTGATGCTGATCTGTATCTCGGGTTTGGTAAACTTCAGATTAACATCGGCCATCTGCAGCACTTCGCTGTCGTTAACCTTATCCATGAACTCGGGAAGAACCTCGCGCAGCTTGTCGATATTTTGTGCCTGAAGCACATACCGCACCGGCATCCCTGAACGGCGCCCCCCGAAGGTCGATTGTTGCGTCACAAAAGCCCTGGCCTGGGTCATGGGCCGCAAAGCTCCGGTGAGCCGGTTGGCAATATCCTGCTGTGAGGCCTCCCTTTCGCTGGGAGGTACCAGCATAATGCGCACGTTAGACGAGCCCCCGGAAACCATCGAAATCATGCTTTCGCGCTCGGGCACAATCTGCTCTACCAGATCGGACACATCGTCAATGTAGCTGCGCATAAACTCGAAGGTTGCCCCTTCGGGCCCGCTGGCGTTTATGACAATTTGTGAGCGGTCTTCCAAGGGGGCCATCTCGGCGGGAATGGAAGTGAACAACACCACTACCAGCACTATGGCACCTCCAAGAATCAGGATGGCCATCCAGCGTCGGTTCAAAAACCGCTCAAGGGCATTTTTGTAACTCTCGTTCATCGACCTGAAAAACCCTTCGGTGTTTTCATAAAACCTGCCATGCTTGGTGCGTTGCTTCAGAATCTTAGTAGAAAGCATGGGCGTAAAGGTGAGGGCCACTAAGGAAGAAATGGCCACAGCACCTGCAATTACGATGCTAAACTCTCGGAAAAGCCGCCCTGTCATTCCCTCAAGAAAAACGATGGGAAAGAAAACAGCCACCAGGGTAATGGTGGTGGAGATAATGGCAAAAAATATCTCCTTCGATCCGGCCAGACCGGCCTCAATGGGCGTCATCCCCTGTTCAATCTTCACATAAATATTTTCCATCATCACAATGGCATCGTCCACCACCAGGCCAATGGCCAGCACAACAGCCAGGAGCGTAAGTACATTTATGGAAAATCCGGCAATATACATTATAAAGAAAGAGCCCACCAGTGAAACCGGAATAACCAGGATGGGAATAAGGGTGGTGCGCCAATCGCGAAGGAAGAGGAAAATAATAACCACCACCAGCACAAAGGCAATGAAAATGGTGTTTCGCACTTCTTTGATCGACGAGCGAATAAACTGCGTATTATCGAATCCGATACCCACGCTCACATCATCGGGCAGGTCGCGCTTAATAAATTCGAGCCTTCGATATACCTCGTCGGCAATTTCGATATGGTTTGAGCCTGGCTGGGGCACTATGGCGTTGCCCACCATGGGCACCCCATTTCGTCGCATAATACTTCGCTCATCTTCAGGGCCCAGTTCGGCGCGCCCCACATCCATAAAGCGCACAATCTGCCCGCCTTCTTCCTTAATGATTAAATTATTAAATTCAGCGGGGGTGGTCATCAGGCCCAGGGTGCGTATAGAAAGCTCTGTGGTATTACCTTCAATACGACCCGAGGGTAGTTCGACATTTTCGCGGTTTATGGCGTTGCGCACATCGAGTGGTGTAAGGCCGTAGCCAGCCAGTTTCACCGGGTCGAGCCACAGGCGCATGGAGTAGCGTTTCTGACCCCAGATGTGAATGCCACTGACGCCAGAAATGGTTTGCAACTGCTCTTTAAGGGTTAATTCGGCAAATTCTGAAAGTTCGAGCAGAGAGCGGCGATCGCTTTCCAGTGTAACTAACATGATGGGGCTGGCATCGGCATCGGCTTTTGAAACAATGGGCGGATCCACGTCGCGCGGAAGTTGTCGCATGGCCTGCGACACTTTGTCGCGCACATCGTTGGCAGCCGTTTCCATATCCACACTTAGTTCAAACTCAACAGAAATATTGGCACCCCCCTGTCGGCTCACACTGGTAAGGGTGCGAATGCCCGGAATGCCGTTGATGCTTTGCTCAAGGGGCTCGGTAATCTGGGTTTCAATCACATCGGAGTTTGCTCCCGGATAAGATACGCGCACCGAGATGATGGGCGGATCCACACTAGGAAACTCTCTTACGCCCAGGTAGGTCATCCCGATAAGGCCAAAAAGCAAAATCAGGATAGTAAACACCGTAGCAAGAACAGGTCGTTGGATACTTATGGATGAAAGACTCATGTTTTTCTCAGATTATTTTTTTACGTTACTCAGCAGACACCAACTGATCGAGGTTTACGGGCATTCCGTGCCGCAACTGCATAACCCCTGTGGTGAGCAGGGTGTCGCCAAAAGAAAGGCCCTCTACGATCTGAATAAGGGATTCGGTGCGCAGGCCGGTTTGAACCGTAAGCTGATGGGCCTGCCCTCCACGGTAAACATACACCTTGTCGCCATCCATTTCGGGAATAAGGGCTTCGGTGGGAATGGCAATGGCATCTTTTAACTCATCGAGCTGCAGGTTGATGGCCGCAAAACGGCCGGGCTTCAGCTCTTCGTTGCGGTTGGGAAACAACGCCCTTACCACGATGGTGCGAGTTCTGACATCCACCTTAGGGTCAACAGCATAAACGGAAGCTGTGAAAGGCTGATTGATGCCATCGATACTAAACTCAATGGGAAACCCGGGGTTTATGCTTCCCGAGTAGCGTTCGGGAATGGAAAATTCGATTTTTAAGGGGCTTACTTTTACGAGACGGGCGATGCGGGCGTTGGGGTTGGCAAAAGCACCCTCGCTCACATAGCGCAAGCCAATAATGCCATCGAAAGGAGCACGCAGTTCGGTTTCGGCAATGCGGGCCTCAAGCAGCATGATGTCGGCTTCCAGAGCCTGCAGTTCGGTAACGGCCTGATCGTAACTTTCCTGGCTTATGGCATCGCGCGAGAGCAGGTTGCGCTGCCTGAACTCACGCTCCTCGGCTAGCTTAAGCTGGGCCTTTAGCTTGAGTAACTGGGCCTGCAAATGGCGGTCGTTGATTTTGGCAAGCAGATCTCCCTGTTTTACCCTGGAGCCTTCAGAAAAATTAATGCTGACAATTTTACCTGAGGTTTCAAACGACAGATCCACCTCTTCGTCGGGTAGCAAGGTACCCGTGCTATTGATCATTTCGCGCAAAACTGAAGGACCAATAACCATGGCATTGGCGTTGAGGGCCCTTTGCTGAAAACCCTGCATGCCCGGACCACCCCCCCCGGGACCACCTTGAGTTTTACTGAACATGGGTTTGACCTTGGGATAAAAAATGATGCTAAGAATTAATACAATGGATAGGGTGGTCAGAACTGGACGCAGGTATTTTTTCATGTGTTCAAAATTTGTTTTAAACAGGTCACATGGAATCGCATGTTTGAACATTTTCCTGTGTGTGAATAAAAATGCACATGCTTATTTCATTTGACGAAAGGTGATAAGGTATGTTTTTTTGAAAAATTTTCAACTATGGAATAACATTTGACACAAAAAAAAAGAGATGGTTTAAACACCGGGAAAAATTAAAAAAAATTAACCTCTTTTGCTAATTTATAGCGGATTATAAAACGATTTTTCTCTGAATTTGTTTAATTTTTTGCCAAATTTGCGAAGTAAAAAAAAGAGGAGGCTTTACCGGAAGATAATCTTGGTTTTTTACCGAAAAACCTTGTTTCCGAAAAAAGGAAACTTTATTTCAAATTTATTAAACAAAAAATTCTATGATAGCAAAAAAAATGTTGACGCGTTTTAGTGCTCTTCTGGCCTTGTTGCTAATAATGCATGGCTTGGCCATGGGGCAAAAAACCTACACTTACCAAAGTTTTCCCAACGATCCGCTCAATGCACGGATTTACACCCTGGACAATGGCCTGAAAGTTTACCTTTCGGTATATGATGAAGAACCCCGCATTCAGACTTATGTTGCCGTTCGCGTGGGAAGCAAGAACGACCCGGCCGAAACCACCGGCCTGGCGCACTATTTTGAGCACCTCATGTTTAAGGGCACCAGCACCTTTGGCACCCTGGATTGGGAAAAGGAAAAGCCTTTGCTCGACCAGATCGAAGCCCTTTTTGAGGTGTACCGCAAGGAAACCGACCCTGCGGTAAGGACAGCCCTTTACCGGCAAATCGACAGCATTTCATACATCGCTTCTACCCTTGCCATCCCCAACGAGTACGACCGCCTGATGACCGCTATTGGCTCAACCGGCACAAACGCAGGAACTTCCAACGATTATACCATTTACATGGAAAACATCCCTGCCAACCAGCTGCAAAACTGGGCTATGATTCAGGCCGAGCGCTTCAACGACCCGGTGCTGCGTCTTTTCCACACCGAACTCGAAACGGTGTACGAAGAGAAGAACATGTCGCTCACCAATGATATGCGTCAGGCCTCCGAAGCCCTTTACCACGGGCTGTTCCCCAACCACCCCTATGGCTTACAAACCACTCTGGGCGAAGCAGAGCATCTGAAAAATCCCTCACTGATCAACATTAAAAACTTCTTCAAACAATACTATGTGCCCAACAATATGGCCGTGGTCATGTCGGGCGATTTCGATCCGGATGAAGCCATCCAAGTCATCGACCAGTATTTTGGACAGCTTAAGCCCTCGCCGGTTCCCGAACCCAATTTTGGGCCCCAGCCGGAAATCACCCAGCCCATTATAAAAGAGGTTATTGGCCTGCAAGCCGAAAACGTGCAGATTGGCTGGCGTTTCGAAGGCATAAACTCCGACCAGCGCCCTTATCTGAATATGATCAGCATGATATTGAGCAATGGCCGCGCCGGGCTCATCGACCAAAACCTGAACAAGCAGCAGGCAACACTTGGCGCAGGTGCCGATGTGCGCAGCATGACCGACTACTCAGCCTTTACCATGTCGGGTCGCAACAAGCGCGGACAATCGCTCGACGAGGTAAAAGACCTGCTTTTCGAACAACTTGAACTGCTGAAAAAAGGTGAATTCCCCGACTGGCTTATGGAAGCGGCCATCAACAACCTGAAACTTCAGGAAATGCGCCGCACCGAAAACAGCCGCGCACGTGCCATGACCATGGCCATGAGCTTCCTGAACGGACAGCCTTACGAGGAAACCATTACCTATCTTGATCGCCTGGGTCAAATCACCAAGGACGATGTTGTGGCTTTTGCCAACCAGCATTTGCGCAACGACAATTACGTGGTAGTGTACAAGCGCCAGGGCCAGCCAACCAACCTCGAGCAGGTTGAAAAGCCCGCCATTACTCCTATTCACATTAACCGCGATGCCGAGTCGCCACTGCTGCAGCAAGTTAAAGCCACCCAGGTTGAGGCCATCGAGCCCGTATTTTTGGATTACCAGAAAGACATTACCCGCGGACAAACCCGCAACAACGTGGAAGTGCTCTATGCAAAAAACAACGCCAACCCCACCTTTACCCTCACTTACCACTGGGAAATGGGTAGCTACCACGACAAGTACCTGCCCTATGCCGGAAATTTCATCAACTTCCTGGGTACCGACAAATACTCTGCTGAAGACATTGGCAACGAGTTTTACAAACTTGCCTGCACCTTTAATGTAATGGTGGGCAACGAAGAAACACGTATTACCATCAGCGGACTGAGCGAAAATATGGAAGCCGCCATGGAGCTTTTCGAAGAGCTGATCTTCAATGCCCGTGCCGATGAGGACGCCCTGGCACGTTACATTGAAAACGCCAAAAAAAGCCGTCAGGACAGCAAGGCCAACCAGGGCTCGAATTTCTCCGCACTGGTCAACTACGCCATTTACGGACCCGAAAACCCCAGCACATACACCCTCACTGATGCCGAGCTCGATGCCATGACATCGGCACAGCTGATCAAAAAGCTTCAGGATCTTTGGTCAATGCAACATCGCGTGGTTTTCTTTGGGCCCCAAAGCCTCAATGAAGTTACTTCGCTGGTTCAGGAACATCACAAAACCCCCGCAAACTTGCAGGCAATCCCCGCAGGCACCCGTTTTGAACCCAGGGAAACCGCCCAAAACAAGGTGTACTTTGCCCATTACGATGCCAACCAGAGCTACCTGCAAACCGTTTCGAAAGGCATTCAATACGACCCAGCCATGCTTCCGCTGATAGCCATGTACAACGGCTACTTTGGAGGCGGCATGAATGCCATCGTGTTCCAGGAACTGCGCGAAAAACGCGGCCTGGCTTATACTGCCCGCTCCAATTATTCGGCACCCTCGTGGCCAAACGAAAACTACATTAACAACAGCTTCATTGCCACACAGAACGACAAGGTAATCGATGCCTTCAGTGCCTTCAACGAATTGTTTAACGAAATGCCCGTCTCTGAAAGCTCTTTCCGTCTTGCCCAGGAGCAGCTCATTTCCAACATTCGCACCCAGCGCATCCGCGATGCAGGTGTGATATGGAATTACCTGAATGCCCAGCGCATGGGACATACCCAGGACCCGCGCATCCTTCTGTACAACGAACTTCCAAAACTTACTCTCGAGGATGTGAAGGCCTTTAACCAGAAATATATAAAAGATCAGCCCAAAACATACGTGATCCTTGGCGACGAAAACAACGTGGACTTCGCCGAGGTTGAGCGTCTCTTTGGCCCGGTTACCAAACTTACCAAGGAAGACCTGTTTATCTTCTAACCAGGTTTTGGTTAAATCAGCGACCGCCCCGCGAGATTTTGCGGGGCGGTTTTTTTATTGAAAAGACAAACCAAAGCCCTCAAATATTGTTATATTAATAACCAACACATTAAAATAGTTAATTACAAAAGACCATCCATATGAGCTATTGTTTCAGCACCCAAATGCAAAAGACCTCTTATGATGAGGCCATTGCCCTGGTAACGGAAGAGTTGAAGAAAGAAGGTTTTGGGATTCTTACCCAGATTGATGTGAAAGACACCCTTAAGAAGAAGATCGATGTAGATTTTCGCAAGTACATTATTTTGGGAGCCTGCAACCCGCATTTTGCCCATAAGGCCCTGCAATCGGAGCCCAAGCTCGGAGCCTTTTTGCCCTGTAATGTGGTGGTAGAAGAGCTGGAAGACGGGCAAGTAGAGGTTTCAGTGGTTGATCCGATTGCCATGATGGCTTCAGTAAACAACCCCGAGCTTCACTCACTGGCTGCCGAAATCAGGGATAAGGTGAAGCGGGTTATTGAAGGCACCGCCTTCCGTGCTGAATAGCAGAAGGCGATTCAGGCAGGCAGCACATAGTAGAAAATGGAGAAAAAGTGAAAAATGGCACCGGCCAGCACAAACAAATGCCATATTACGTGGTTGAAGCGATTTTTGCGCCGAAGGTAAAAAATAACTCCTATACTGTAAGCCAGGCCACCCGCCAGCAGCCACCAAAGGCCCCCTGCAGGAACCGACTGCAGTAAAGGGCGTATGGCGATAATAATGATCCAGCCCATAGCCAGGTAAATCATGGTGCTCACCAACCGCATTTTGTGGGTGTAGAAAAAAAGCTTGAACACCACCCCTGCAATGGCCAATCCCCAGATTATCCCGAAGATGGTCCAGCCCCAGGGCCCCTGATTTCGCATAGACACCAGGGTAAAGGGCGTGTAGGTGCCGGCAATCAGGATAAAAATAGAAGCATGATCGAGAATGTTCAGATGTTCCTTAATGCGCTTGTTTTGAAAACTATGATAAAGAGTAGAAGCAGTAAACATTAAGATGAGGCTGAAGCCATAAATGGAAAAACTTACTATCTTCCAGACATCGGGCTGGCGCACGCTGGCAAAAACCACCAGCAGCACCAGGGCGGCAATGCCCAGCAATATGCCAATACCGTGGGTTATGCTGTTAAGGATTTCATGAAGGTACAATACCCAGCGCCTGCGTTCCATATGTCTTTTCTTTACATTAACATAGGACTGTAAAAGTAGCCAATTTAAACAACTATCGCCTTTGGATTTTAGGGAAAATCGATTTAAATCCCCTATTTTTACAAACGTCATTTACCAATATGAATTACCCAAATTCGATGATTATGCTTGAAGGTTTCAATCCCACCCTTGATTATGCCCTGGAGCTCGACCGCAATGATAAGCTTTCGCGCTTTCGCGAACGCTTTTACATACCAGAAAACACTATTTATGTGGACGGGAATTCCCTTGGCCTGCTTTCGCACGATGCGGAACAATCATTGCTTCGGGTGCTTAACGAATGGAAGCATCTGGGCATCAGAGGCTGGCTCGAAGGACAGCGGCCCTGGTTTTATTTCGGCGAGCAGATGGGTGAAATGGCTGCCGACATCGTAGGCGCCGAAAAGGGGGAACTGGTGTTTTCCGGCACTACCACGGTCAACATTCACGCCCTGGTAAGCACTTTTTACCAGCCGGCTGGCAAGCGAACAAAAATTCTGGCCGACGAACTGAACTTCCCTTCCGATATTTACGCCCTGGAGGGACAAATAAAAATCAAAGGCCTTGACCCGAAAAAAGAATTGCTGCTGGCCAAAAGCCACGATGGGCGTACCCTGGATGAAAAAGCCATTGTTGAATTGATGACCGATGAGGTGGCCCTGGTTTATCTTCCTTCTGTTTTATATGCCAGCGGGCAGTTACTCGACATGGAATACCTCACTGCCGAGGCACACAAAAGGGGCATTCCTATTGGCTTCGACTGCAGCCATTCGGCCGGAGCGGTTCCTCACTATTTCAGCAAGTGGGGTGTTGACTTCGCCACCTTCTGCAGCTACAAATACCTGAACGGCGGGCCGGGCTGTGCCGCCTTTATATACATTAACAAGAAGCATCTCGGCAAAGAACCCATGCTTGCCGGTTGGTTTGGGTATGTTAAAGAAAAGCAGTTCGACATGTCGCTGCAGTTTGAGCATGCACAAAACGCCGGCGGCTGGCAAATCTCTTCGCCGGGGGTGCTGGGGTCATCAACCATGGAAGGAGCCCTGCAAATCACCCTGGAGGCCGGCATCGAAAATATACGCCAAAAATCACTCATGCTCACTAATTATTTCATGCGGTTGGTCGAAAACACCCTGAGCATGCCTCCCTTTAATTTCTCTATGGTAACCCCGCCTGAAGCAAAAAACCGCGGCGGACACATTGCCCTGACCCATCCCGAAGAGGCGCTCCGTATTAACGAAGCACTAAAAGCAAGGGGTATTATTCCCGATTTTCGCCAGCCCGACATCATTCGTATTGCACCCATTGCCCTTTACAACACTTATCAGGAGGTTTGGCAGGTGGCCAAAGCCCTCAGAGAAATCGTGGAAAACAAGGAATTTGAACGCTTCCCAACCCACAGAAAAGCAATTAGTTAAAAAATTTGGTCGGCCGGCACAAAGACTGCCCAACCTATTAAAATAAGCACTACTTTTACGGCGCATTAATTTTTAATCAAACCTTTTAAAATGAACATTTTTGTAGGAAGCCTTCCTTTCCGTTTGGAAGAAACTGAATTGAGGGATTTATTTGAGGAGTATGGCGAAGTTACCTCTGCCAAAATTATCACCGACAAACTGACCGGCCGCAGCAAAGGCTTTGGTTTTGTTGAGATGTCTGACGACGAAGAAGCCCAGCAGGCTATTGACGCCCTGAATGGTACTGAAGTTATGGGCCGCAGCATTGTGGTCAATAAGTCGGAAGAAAGAAAAGACCGTGGCGGCGAACGTCGCGGTGGTTTTGGCGGAGGCCAGAGCCGTGGCGGATACCAGGGCGGTGGAAACCGCAGGTCTTACTAAGCGTAAGCCTCCTTGCAGCTTTTGGATCTTGTAAGAAACGAATTGTTTATATAATAACCTCTTCTTCACATTCCAGGCGCGCAACACCAAAAAGCAAGAAGCTGTTCCCCCGGGAGCAGCTTCTTTTTTATCAGTATTGACCGATTAAATTAATAAAACTCATTTAGCAATTACTAAGCACCACAATATCAATTGGTTGAAAATTGAATTGTTTGCGTTGCAAAAACCTACCCCCTCTCAAAAAAGTGAAGTTTGGAGGACTGTTGGTCCTTTGTTAAGACTTTTCCTTCGTTTCGGGTAAGCTCGCCTGCCTTCAGTTACTACCCATATCAAGTCTAAATAGCTAATCAGATGTATGCGTATTAATGCTGCTACGGTAGAAAATGCTTTTTTACTTTTAGAAAGCACCCTGATTACATTAAGCAATAGGTGAGCTATAAGGGTACACCACACCTGCGTTTTGATTCCATTTTCAGTGTCTGAGTAAAAAAAATGCAACTGAAAATTTTGCTTCAATTTTTTGAATGTCGTTTCGATTGTCCACCTATACTTGTAAATCAGAGCGACCTCTTCTGCCGTTATATCCCAATTATTGGTTATGAACTTAAATCTTCGTCCTTGCTCGTCCCGATAATAAACCAACTTAAGACAAAGAGTCTTTTCCTGTTTTTTCTATTTTATACTTCAAGTGGATATGCTCGATTTTCCATACCCCACTTTCACCCTTGCCAAGGGGTTTTTCAAAAAGAATTTCTTGAACTTCGACCTTAGCATTATCTTTTAGCCGACAAACAAAATACACATCTTCGTGTGTCCAGTCTGCAAACTGCTTGTAATAATTATAGGCTTTGTCAAAGACCAACATACTACCTTTCGATGGATTTAAATGCTGTAAGAATTTCTTGTCGTGCATTTTCGCCTGGCTGATTTTTGCAAATACTGCCGTATCCGCATGTACATCGGTCAGCATGTGTACTTTCAATCCCCCTTTTTTCTTTCCATCTCCTTTGGGATTACGCCCAACGCCTTTCATTATCTGCGAAAACAGGGTTATGGTGGTCGAATCAAAGGCATAAAACTTCTCAAAACTAATCTTCTCTTTTCGGCTGACCGATAAAAATGGGGCAAAATATTTAATCAACTCAAAATAATACAACTTGAAAATTTCATTATCACGCTCTCGTAAAGCGTCACCTGCGGTTCTTTTTGATGGTGCTATGTCCATCCCAAGATAATTAAGCTTGCCGCCCAAAGCCCGCATCCCATCACATACTTCACCCATCGAATCACAACGGGAAAAGATGCCAAAAAGCATCACTATGAGTTGATCCCAAGAAAAAAAAGACTTGTAATAGCGGTCGCTATTGCATTTCTTTACTAATAAGTCAAATTTATCTCTTGGAAAAGATATAATTGAAACAAACAAAATAGGATATGAAAAATCTTTACCAAACCAGTATCGTATTGATCGTGCTGCTTGTTGGCCTTTCTTTCGGGCTCGACGCGCAGGTTTCGATGATGCCCGAAAACCTCATTGGCACCGACTTGCGAAAGGCCGAATCCGACCTTCGCAAAGCCGTTGAAAGGGGCCAAAAAACTCAGACCATAAACCTGGCTGAGGTATTATACTTCAGTGGTCAGTTTGAAGAAGCCCTGAAGTATTACCAGCAAGCCGATTCCCTGAACCTGCTGCGCAATCCGCAGCAAAGGCGTAACTATACTCATGTGGCCAGAATGTTCAACGTCCAGTCACCCTATGGTGTTTCTACCGGCTATTTTGACCGCGACTGGACTTTTGAAACGCACGCACAGGCCTTTTGCGGAAACTCGCGCAACGAGGATTTTGCACCCTTTAAGTGGAACAATTATCTATTTATTACTTCTTCGCGCGCCACACCCGGTGGTCCGGAAAGCATTGCCAGGTATTACGAAACTTTCAACATTTTCAACCGGGCCCGCAACCAATATTTCCAAAACAGCTCAAGTAGCCGCGAAGAGCTGGAGGCTTTCTTTAGTGATCTGGAGAAAGGCATGGCTGAGCTTGAGGAGTTTTCAGATTTCTTACTTAAGGAACTCCAGGCCGGAAACAAGTTTATGATCGACTTGGCGGCCTTTGCCAGCCCGCTGGCTTCGCACGAATACAACGCCCGCCTCAGCGAAAGAAGGAACCAGTCGGTAAAGAACTACTTCATGAACTGGAAGGGAGGTGCATTGCGCAGCTTTATCGATGATGGCAGCCTGCTCTTCATTGATAAAGCCTATGGCGACTCCCAGGCCCCGCCCAGCATTTCGGAAGACCCCAACGAACGCGACAAGTCGGTTTACAGCGTCAAAGCCTCGCGCGAGCGCAGGGTGGTGTTGTTCTGGAAGAAGGTTACCGAAACGGGCACCTTTCTGCAAGGTAAAAACGAAAACCATTTGCATTTCATTATTGTAGGAAGCTTCAAATCTGCACAGCGGGCTTCAAAGCTAATCGGTGAACTCAGAGACAAGGGCGCACCCGACCCCGGCATTATGCAAAGTGGGCAAAACACTTACAGGGTGTTTTATAACCGATACGACAAAATCCAGGAAGCCATTGAAGAACTGCAAAAAGTTCGCAGTTCTGTTGCAATCGATGCCTGGATCGTTACCCTTTAGTAATTCATATCCCAATAAAAATAAGAGGCTGCCTCGCAAAGGGGCAGCCTCTTATTTTTTTCCGCGAAAGCGCAAGATTAATCCTGGCCGGGCACCAGGAACTTATCGCCAGTTACTTGTATTATCAGGCGCAGCCACCACTCGGGGTATTGCGGATGCTCAACGATAGGATAACGGCCATAACGGTTGGTAAGAAACTCACCGTTTTCTTCCTTCTTCAGGTTGCCGTCAAGGTGTTTTACCATTAAAAAACGGAAGAGCTGCTCCCAGCGCTCCACGGTGTAATTGCCCGAGTTTACTGAGAACTCCGTTACAAATTCGCGTGCCAGTTCCGGGTTGGTTTTGAAAAGTTCTGTTGCAGTTTTGTCAATTGCCGGTACCATGGCGAAAAAGCGGTTTTCGAGTTCGCTCTGGGCTTTCTGGACATCAGGCATTATCATGCTGTACCGCAGGTAAGCGAAGTGGGCCACCTTGTTAAATACCCAGAAAGCGGCATCTTCAGAATACTCAAGAATACTGCCATTGCCCACGGCAAAAGTTTGGGGCACGCGCTGCATTCCGGCATACATTGGCACATATACGGTAGAGTTGGCATCGTCCACACCAAACCACAAAATGCCGCCCACCGGATCGGGGTAATCTTTGCGCAGCTGGGCGATATATGAGAAGGCAGTTTGCTGGGTGGCGGTAGTGCGTTCGTGGAAATATTCTTTGCCATCAACCTCCCAGGTAAGCGGACGCCAACGATAGGGCAATCCCCAGGGACCAGCACCGATATCACCACTCATATCGTAATCCGTACCTCCAAGGTAGTCGCGCTTGAAACTGATCAGATCCTGCACCGACAATTTGCGTTCAGGCTTAATGTAAAGCGGCATGCGGTTGTCCATATCGTAGCCCATGGCGTAATCCATATAAGGCTGCATATCGCTGTTTACCTCCTTAAACATGCTCCATACGCGGGCTTCGCAAAAACGGGCCGAGCCAAAATCGAGCGGTGCATAGGCATCGGAGAAACTGAATTCTGCATCAGAACCAGTAAAATATTCCTTGCGGCGGGCAAAGCTCACCACGTCGTGAGCATATACGGTAGAAATGCCGGGTTCGTTGATCAGGTGCAGGTTTTTGCTGCTGATAGAGGTTTTTAGGTCTTCGCGATCGAAATTCATGATACGGGCATGGTTGGCATGGGCCGAAATATACCCATCGGGAATGCGAATGGCCACCCATACAGCGCCTTTATCGGCATTATAATATTCGCGGGTGCGGCGGTTGTATTGCCAGTCTGTTCCTTTGCCCACAATCTCCATGATCCAAACCTCATTGGGATCGGCAATGGAAAACGACTCTCCCCCACCATAATACCCATACTCCTCTACCAGTTCGGCGATTACCTTAATGGCTTCGCGGGCTGTTGCGGAGCGTTGCATGGCAATAAACATCAGGCTGCCGTAATCGATACCCCCGGTGGTGTCATTGAGTTCGCGCCGACCGCCAAAAGTGGTTTCGCCAATAGCCACCTGCTTTTCATTCATAAAGCCAATTACCGTGTAAAGGTGCGGCGGATTGGGAATTTTGGCCAGCGGCTTGTGGCTTCCCCGGTAATAAGCCTGGAAATACGAACCTTCGGGCTGGGGGCCGCCAGGCAGGTAATACAATTCGCCATAACGGATGTGAGAGTCGGCAGCATAGCTGATCATGGAAGAGCCATCAACAGAAGCGCCGGGGGTTACCAGATAACTGGTGCATGCCAGCGACACTCCTGCAAAAAAGCTAAATAAGGCCGTAAATAAAAATCGAATGGAGTTTTTCATTGTTATAAAATTGATTGATAATTTTTCGGAGTTGGCAAATATAACCAAAAAAAGTTCAAGGGTTTATCATCCAAAACGCATTGATATTGACAATATGTTTTGCCTTTGCTTTGAATGCCGCTAAGCTTTTTAAATATCACAATAGGGTTGAAGCACAAACATTAAGCATAAATTTTTGTTAGTTTTGCAGGCTAAAAAAAGCAAAACAATTTAGAAAAAAATGCATAAACATATCATTTCCTTACTTTTAGCTCTGAAAATTATAATTAACCCCTTATCGGCTGAATCACTGAAGCAACGACCAGTGACCGATGCCAATGTGTTCGGTCATGTTGTTGATGCCGAAACCGGGGAGCATATTCCATTTATTAACCTATTGATTGAAGGTACCCGCATTGGAACCATCACGGATGCCACCGGGCATTATATTTTAACCAATTTACCCGTGGGCGATCATGTACTGATTGTGCAGGGCATGGGATATGAAACAGCCCGGGTAGCTTTTAAAGCCATTGCAAAGCAAACCATAGAAATAGATGTGGAAGTAACACCCACCCACATTAATCTGAGCGAAATCATAATAACGGCCTCACCCACGGCAAGCGGGTTCCGTTATCAGCCCGACAAAAGTTTTATTGGCGAAGACCTTCAGCGCCGCAGCGAAGCATCCTTTGGCGAGATGCTCAATGGCGAGCCCGGGGTTGCCATGCGCAGCATGGGCTCGGCACCTGCCCGCCCGGTGATTCGCGGGCTCGACGGCGACCGCATCCTTGTGCTGCAAAACGGCGAACGCATGGGAGATATTTCTGAGACCTCGGCTGATCATTCCATTTCGCTCGATCCCCTTGCTGCCAGCCGCGTGGAGGTGGTGCGTGGGCCAGCCAGCCTGCTGTATGGTTCGAGTGCCCTTGGCGGAGTTATTAACCTGATGACCACGGACATTCCCGATGATGCCGACATGGGTACCAGCGGCGTATTTTCTTTGCAGGGGGCCACCGTAAACAGCATGGGTGCCGGCTTTGGACGCATTACCCAGGGCATGGACAACTGGGCGGCCTCAGCAAGATTTTCTTACAGGCAGGCCGGTGATACCCAAACCCCCGGAGGAGTCATTCCCGATACCGGCATGAACAACTACGATGGTTCTGTTGGATTTGGCCTGAAGAGAGGCCAGAACTCAGGAGGTCTCAGTCTTTCGCTCACCGGCCAGAATTACGGGCTGCCGGGGCACAGCCATCACCCCGACGAAAGGGTGGAAATTGCCATGCAGCGACAGTCTCTTCAAGGGCGATGGAATTATCACCGCAGTGGCTTTTTCGATCGCGGACAACTTCGTTTCAATGCTTCCAGAATGCTTCAGGATGAACTGGAAATTGAAGATAAAGGTGACATTTTGGAGGAGAATATTGAATTGTCTTTTGAAAAATACACCCTGAGCAGCACCGCCACACTTCAGCACAAGCCTTACAGCATTTTTGCCCGGGGCGCCCTTGGCATAAACATTTATGCGCACAGCCTCGATGTTAGGGGCGATGAGGCCTTTACCCCTGGCGAGCGCCGAATGGCATTGGGCGTTTTCACTTTCCAGGAAATTCCACTGAGCAACATATTCAGGTTGCAGGCAGGCATCCGGTTCGATTTGCAGCACACCGGCGCATTGCCAAACGACATTTTTCCGCAAGCCAATGAATCGAGAAATGCCTTTAACTACTCAGGTTCTATTGGTTTAAACCACCGTCCTTTACCTGGTTGGGAGATAGGCGGCCAGTTTGCCCGTTCGCACCGCAATCCAAACATTCAGGAGCTTTTTGCCCATGGCGTGCACCTTGGTGCTGGGGTGTATGAGATCGGAGAGCCAACGCTCAAGGATGAGATTGGCAACGGAGGCGATTTTTTTATTCGCTACGACAGCGATAAAATGGAGTTTGAACTGGCAACTTTCGTCAACCATTTTTACAACTTCATCATTTTTGTGCCCGTCGGCGAGGAAGACGAAACCAGCGGTTTCCCCATATTCCGCTACGAAGGCGATGAGGCACGCCTGATGGGAGGTGAGATTTCGCTGGGCTGGCTGCCCACCGAGAGCCTTTCTATTGGTCTGGGATTGGATTATGTTTACGGACGCCGCGTTGGCAACGGAAAGGAAGACCTGCCATTTATTCCGCCGTTGCGATTCCGTGCCGATATTGAATACGATTTTGGCTGGGGCTGGCTGGGCGCTAAGTGGCAGGAAACGGCTACACAAAACCGTGTTGCTCCTGAAGAAGACATTACACAGGGATATACCCTGCTGGGGGCTTCGGCTGGTTACCGCCTGAACAAAGCCGGACGCCACGTAATCATACTAAGGGCAGATAACCTGCTGAATACCAGCTACCGCGACCACCTCTCACGAATGGAAGACCGCAACTATCTTATGCCAGGCAGAAACATTAGCTTGGCCTACCGCTGGTTTTTTTAAACTTTGGCACGACATTTGATAATTTACATTCAGACACGATTACCCCCTATATATTTTCTCTTCATGTTGTTTTGGTTTGTTTGCAAAGCCCGGTTCTGCCGGGCTTTTGTATTTTTTGGCATGACCTTGCGTTTGTTCCTTATCTTTGTATAAAACACCACCTATGTCAGAACCCCAAAAGAAACTCTTTCTGCTCGATGCCATGGCATTGATTTACAGGGCCTATTATGCCTTCAGCAAAAACCCCAGGATAAACTCAAAGGGGTTGAACACCAGCGCTATCCTGGGCTTTGCCAACACCCTTACCGAGGTACTTAAAAAAGAAAACCCCACCCATATTGCCGTAGCTTTCGACTCGAAAGCGCCAACAGTTAGGCATACCGATTTTGCCGCATACAAAGCCCAGCGCCTGGAAGTGCCCGAAGACATCATTGCATCCCTGCCCTACATCCGAAAACTGATTGAAGGCTTCAACATTCCGGTTATTGCTATGGATGGTTTTGAAGCCGATGATATTATCGGCACCCTGGCCAAAAAAGCCGAGAAAGAAGGCTTTCAGGTTTACATGATGACACCCGACAAAGATTTTGGACAACTTGTTTCTGAAAATATTTTTATGTACAAGCCCGCCCGCATGGGCAATGGGGCTGAAATATGGGGTGTAAAAGAAGTTTGCGAAAGATACGGCATTAAACGTCCTGAGCAGGTTATTGATCTGCTGGGCCTTTGGGGCGACTCCTCCGACAACATACCCGGTGTTCCCGGCATTGGAGAGAAAAAAGCCAAAGACCTCATCCGCCAGTTCGACTCTATGGAGAACCTGTTGCAAAACCTTGATGACGTAAAGGAAAAAAGAAGTCAGCAAAGCTTGCGCGATTTTTCCGATCAGGCCATAATGTCGAAAAAACTGGCCACCATAATCCTCAACGTGCCTGTTGAACTTGACGTGGAAGCCTTGAAGGTAAAAGAGCCCAATGCCAGGGCCTTGCTGCCGCTTTTCGAAGAGCTGGAGTTTCGCACCTTCGCCAAAAGGGTGTTTACCGATACGGCAATCATTCCCAAAGAAAAAGCCGAAAAAGCAATGCAAGAAAGCGGCCAAATGGACCTCTTTGGCGGCACAGGCATGTTCGATGAAGAAACTTCAGCAGAAGAGAAACTAAAAAAACTTCTCACAGAAAAAAAATACAAAACCCTCGACCCTGGCAAAGCGCTTGACCATTTGCTTTGGCAGATAAAGAAAGAAAAACACTTCTGCTTCGATACCGAAACCACCGGGCTTGAAAAGATAGACGCCCAACTGGTGGGTATTGCCTTTTGCCTCAAACCGGGCGAAGCCTGGTACCTGCCGTTTCCTGAGGACCAAGAAAAAGCGCAGCAACTGGCTGATAAGATGAAGGAAGTTTTCGAAGACCCAGGCATTGAAAAGACCGGCCAAAACCTAAAGTACGATATTGGGGTGCTTCGAAACTACCATATTCAAACCGAAGGCAGACTTTTCGACACCATGCTGGCCCACTACCTGCTGCAGCCCGACATGCGGCACAATATGGACGTGCTGGCACAAACCTACCTTAATTACACACCGGTAAGTATTGAGGCCCTCATAGGCCGCAAAGGAAAGAATCAGCTCAGCATGCGTTCGGTTCCTTTGGAGGAAATAACCGCCTATGCCTGCGAAGATGCTGATATAACCCTGCAGTTGCGAAAGGTTTTTGAACCCATGCTGAAGGAACATAAGCTGCTGGAACTTTTCCACACGGTAGAAACGCCGCTGGTGCCGGTACTGGCTGAAATGGAGCGCCATGGGGTTAGCATCGACATGCAGGCCCTCGACAAGTACTCGAAGGTGCTCGAAAAGAAAATTGACACTATTGAAAACGAAATTTACGAGCTGGCAGGCGCAAGGTTCAACATTGGCTCGCCCAAACAGCTTGGCGAAATCCTTTTCGTACGGCTGAAAGTGTCGGATACGGCCAAAAAAACCAAAACAAAGCAGTTCAGCACCAGCGAAGATGTGCTTTCAAAACTGGCCGACAAACATCCTATTATCAATAAAATACTGGATTACCGCTCTCTTACAAAGTTAAAATCGACTTACGTGGATGCTTTGCCCAAGCTGGTAAACAATAAAACCGGCCGCATACATACCTCTTACAATCAGGCAGTGGCAGCCACTGGCAGGTTGTCATCAAACAACCCCAACCTGCAAAATATCCCTATACGTACCGAGGAAGGTAGGCTCATTCGCCAGGCCTTTGTGCCGGAAGGCAAGGAGTTTACGCTGCTGGCCGCAGATTACAGCCAGATCGAATTGCGCATTATTGCCTCCATGAGCAAAGATGAAGCCATGATGGAAGCCTTCCGGCAAAATCTCGACATTCACACGGCCACCGCGGCCAAAGTGTACGAGGTAGAGCTGGCCAATGTAACCAAAGAGATGCGGCGCAACGCCAAAACGGTTAATTTCGGCATTGTTTATGGCATATCTGCCTTCGGTTTGGCCGACAGGCTGAACATCTCAAAGCAAGAGGCCGCCCAGATTATCGACCAATACTTTGAGAAATACCCGGGCATAAAAAAATACATGGAGGACACCATAAAGTTTGCCCGCGAGCACGAATATGTGTCGACTATTATGGGGCGCCGCCGTTACATTAAAGACATAAACAGCGCCAATGGCATGCTGCGCGGATACGCCGAGCGAAACGCCATCAATGCCCCGGTGCAGGGTTCGGCAGCCGATATGATCAAGCTGGCCATGATTGCCATCCATGGTGAAATGCAGAAAAAGAAAATGAAATCGCGGATGATCATGCAGGTGCATGACGAACTCGTTTTTGAAGTTCATCAGGATGAAATCGTGGAGATGAAATCACTGGTGGAAGAGAAGATGAAAACAGCCATGGAACTTGATGTGCCGGTGGTAGTGGAAATGAACACCGGAGGCAATTGGCTCGAAGCACATTAAAAAAATGAGGCTGCAAAAACAGCCTCATTTTTTTATCCGCCTACTGTATTTTTGTAATGCTCGTATCGTTCAAGAATCTCATATACATACTGATAGGGTTCTTCGCCCCTGGCAAATCCAAACCTGACAACCTCGTCCTGGTAATACTTTGGTTTTGATTTGTTGAGCACATAATAGTCAACGTTGTCTCTCCATATGTTTGGATCCTTACCGTATTTTTCGGCCAGGCGGCGGGCATCGAGCACGTGTCCAATGCCCACGTTGTAGGCAGCCAGCACAAACTTAATACGCTCGTCGTCGTCGGCCACGTGTTCTTTAAGAATATTATCGAGCCAGCGAAGGTAGCGCACTCCGGCCAAAATATGTTCAGGCACACTTGAGGTGGAATCCACATTAAAGGTCGCGGCAGTTGAGGGCATTAACTGCATAATACCCATGGCACCAGCCCAGGAAACCGCATCATGGTTAAAGCGCGACTCCTGGTAAGCCAGCGAGGCAATCAGGCGCCAGTCCCAGCCAACAATGCTGGCATACTGTTTAAAGTAGGTATCGAAAACCGAAATATTCCCTCCGCCCAGCGAGTTATAGGAGCTTTTGGCAATATAGACGCTGCGAGGATTGTTGTAGTATTTATTGTAAATACCTGCAAACTGGCTGGTTGCTTTAAACTCGCGCATCCATTCATTAATGGCTTCCTGCAATAGTGGCATATCCTTACGAACTGCCCATGACAGATTTTGCGGGAAGCTAAGCGGGGTGCGGGTGTCTATTCCGGCATAATAGTTCTGATTCATACGGGCAAGTTGTTCGTCGCTAACCGTATAATCAATCTCGCCATTGGCCACCATTTCTATAAGCAGCTCCACTTCCTGGTCAACCTCCACAATGTGAATGGTGTCGCCAATTTCTTCCATCAGGTGTTGCAGGCGCTCCACAAAGGCCGAGTTGCGCTGCACGTGAATGGTTTTTCCTGCCAGATCGAGCTGGTTGCGCACCAGGCGGTCTTCAATATCGGACGATCGCATGGCCAGCCAGTTGGCGGGCTTGCGCTGCACCAGCACCTGGCGCGACTGGCCGTGGGGTTCAGTAAAACTGACCAGACGGCTTCTCGATTTGGTAACCGTCAGGTCAAGGGCAATCACATCGCATTCATTTTCTGCCAGCAGGCAGTTAAGATTTTCCTCCAGGTCGTTGGTGGCATACACCTCCAGTTCAACCCCTATATGTGCGGCAAAAAGCCTGAGTAATTCAAGGTGAAAGCCCATAGGTTCGCCACGATATACAAAATAATTGGTAGAATTGTAGTTTGTGGTAGCCCTCAGCACCCCTCTTTCGAGGATATGGGGCAGATCCAGGGCTTGATCCTTTTCTATTGCCGACAACTGATCTTCGGACTTAAGCCCGCGTATGGTAAAAAATACGGAAACGATCAGGAGAGAAATGGCAACGAAGAAGAGAATCTGTTTTCGTTGTTTAAGCATCTAATAAAATTTCGTTGCTACTAAAAAGCCGACAAAAGTACAAAATTTTCCAATATCAGCACTGTTAAATGTATTTTCTCAAATACAATAGATAAAATTAAGTTAAAATCCGTTTAAAACCTCGTTTTAAATTACCATTTTATCAACAGACCTTTCCTTTAAATTGTTCATAAACGGCCGAAAACCATAAAAAACAATCATTTTGCGAATAGTTTTTTATAAAAAACTGTTGATAATATGTTTGGACAATGCCATTTTACAAATACCGGGCCATAATTTTTCTGTGTCAGGTTGGGCATTTGAAAAAAATCATGTAGGTTTGGGTGCCCTAAATCAGAAAGGAAGTAACATGTTTTTTAAGGAGGTGGTGGGTCACGAAGCCCTCAAAAAGCAACTGATTGCAAATGTTTCAAAAAACCGGATCAGTCATGCCCAACTAATTCTCGGGCCTGAGGGATCGGGTAAGTTAGCCCTGGCGCTGGCTTATGCCCGCTATATCCATTGCCGCAACAGAGGCCCTGAAGATGCATGCGGCAGCTGTCCTTCATGCATCAAATTCAACAAACTCGAACATCCCGACCTGCACTTTTACTTCCCAACAGCCAAGGTAAAAGGCATGGATGATGACGAAGAAAAAAAACCACGCAGCAAGTTGTTTTACACCCCGTGGCGCGAAATGCTGCTGGAGTCGCCTTATTTCCGCTACAGCGATTGGCTCGAAAAGCTGGGGGTGCAAAACCAGCAAACCATTATTTATTCTGAAGATTGCAACGACATTATCAAAGACTTGGGCTTAAAGGCTTTTGAAAGTTCTTACAAGATTGTAATCATTTGGATGATTGAAAAACTGCAGCACCAGGCAGGCCCAAAATTGCTGAAAACCTTGGAAGAACCACCCGAAGGCACCGTTTTTCTGTTGATTTCGGAAAACAAGGATGAGATTCTGAAAACCATTTTGTCGCGAACCCAGCTTGTAAAGATTCCCTTGATTGCCGATGAGGATATGGAGCATTACCTTGAAAAAAAGCTTGGCCGGCCACCGGCCCAGGCCAGGCAAATTGCCTTTCTGGCCGGGGGAAATTTTGCCGAAGCCCTGCGCATTATGCAAAGCAACAATGAGCCTCAGGAAGATTTTGGCATTTTCCGCGAATGGATGCGTTTGTGTTTTCAGAAAAAGGTAAAGGACCTTTTGGCTTGGGTCGACAAGTTTTCGCGGGCAGGGCGTGAGCGCCAGAAAGCCATGCTGCAATTCGGGCTTACCATCTTCAGACAATGCCTGCTGCAAAACTATCATGCCACGCAGGCTCTGAGGCTCGAAGGTGAGCAGCGCGAGTTCATTGAAAAGTTCTCTCCCTTTGTAAACCACAGCAACGCCCTCGAAATTATAGAGGCATTCAATCAAGCCATCTACCATGTGGAGCGAAATGCCAATCCGAAAATTTTGTTTACCGACCTCTCCTTTAATTTGGCACGGCTGTTCAGGCAGGGCAAATAAGATAATTTGCTAACTTTGTGAGATTTTAATCCGGAAAAACTTGGATACTTTAGACCATCAGGACTTTTTGACGCGTGGCTGCCATTGTACGCCCCAGCCTCATACCAGGCAAACCCGAGTTGCCTCCCATGCCTGCAATAAGCTGGACGCCCTCGACTGGCTCAAAGACATTAAGTCACCCGACGGATACCCCGCCTTCGACATTGTAGAGGTACGCTTCAAAAACGGCCGAAAAGACTTTTTCCGGAGTACCCCCGACCTTGCCCTTGAAGCCGGAGACATTGTGGCCGTTGAGGCTTCTCCAGGCCACGATATTGGCATTGTGTCGCTCACAGGACAGGTGGTAAAACTGCAAATGAAGAGCAAGAAGGTAAACCCCGAAAGCAATGATTTGCGAAATGTGTACCGCAAAGCCAAGGTTTCGGATGTAGAAAAATGGGTGGCTGCCGTGAAGCAGGAGGATGAGACCATGTACCGCTCGCGCGAAATGGCCTCGCGCCTGAGTCTCGACATGAAGATCAGCGATGTGGAATACCAGGGCGACCGCACAAAAGCTATTTTTTATTACACTGCCGACGAGCGGGTCGACTTTCGCGAGCTCATCCGCGTGCTGGCCGATGCCTTCAGCGTGCGCATTGAGATGCGCCAAATAGGTATGCGGCAGGAAGCCAGCCGCCTGGGGGGCATTGGCTCGTGTGGGCGCGAGCTTTGCTGCGCCACCTGGCTCACCAGCTTCCGCTCGGTGTCGACCAATGCCGCGCGCACCCAACAACTCTCTCTTAACCCGCAAAAACTGGCCGGGCAGTGCAGCAAACTTAAATGCTGCATAAATTACGAAAATGACTGCTACCTCGATTATCAGAAAGCCCTGCCCGACAATGTCAACGAGCTTTACACCAAAAAAGGACGGGCTTTTCTGCAAAAAACCGACGTGCTAAGGGGTTTAATGGGATTCGCTTACGCCGACAGCCCTGGAAACATTGTTATGCTCCCGGCCAACAGGGTGAAGGAAATCAGGGAAGCCAACATTCGCAACGTGCGCCCCAACGACCTGCTCGATGATCAGCATGAAGGAGGGCCCAACGCCGCTTCGCGCGAAAAGCGTCCCTTTGAAATGGAGAACAACCTGGAGGACAGCCTCACGCGCTTTGATCAACCCGGAAAAAAATCGCGCAAAAAGAAAAAAAAGAATAGACCGGGAAAAAACTTTAACAAATCCTGATCTAAACCAATCAGTTTTCAATTAAGTAAGATACCCCCTATGCTCTGGCCCGACAAAAAAACACTAATTATCGCTTTTTTTTCAGTACTGCTGATGTCCTCTTGCGACCAATCGGTAGTATTTGAAAAAAACCAGCCCATTCCATCTGAAGGATGGCACTACCGGGACATTGTAAGTTTTGAAGCTGAGGTAAACGACACAACCAGCCTCCACAATCTGTATATTAACGTAAGGAATACCACCGACTACGGATACAGCAACTTTTATTTGTTTCTCAACATTGAATTTCCTGATGGCACCACCCTGCGCGACACCATTGAGTGTATTCTTGCCCAGCGCAACGGGCAGTGGAGCGGCAAGGGCTTTGGGAAGATCCGTTCTAACAGTTTCCTTTTTCGCACCAATGTGTGGTTTCCCCAGCCAGGAAATTATGTTTTCAGGATGGAGCAAGCCATGCGCACCGAGCTGCTTGAAGGCATTGCCGACATAGGCCTGCGCATTGAAAGAAAATAATCACTTTTTTTGCCCGTTCACCTTACAAACATTTTTTAGCAATGAGCAAAAAATCAGTCTCCGGCGAGAAGAAATACATTCGTAATTTCTGGATCATCATTCTGTCGCCCGTCATTTTTCTCCTACTGCTCATAACCACCATCTCTTTGGGCTTATGGGGTTTTATGCCCAGCTTCGAGGAGCTCGAGAACCCCCGGAGCAACCTGGCCAGTGAAATCTATTCGGCCGATGGCATGCTGCTTGGCACTTTCTATATTCACAACCGTTCCAATGTGAATTACGAGGAAATCTCGCCCCATATGGTGCACGCCCTGCTTGCTACCGAAGACATACGTTTTCATTACCACTCGGGGGTAGATGTACGCAGTATTTTCAGGGTCATCGTTCGAAATATTATTGGAGGACAGCGCAGTGCGGGGGGTGGCAGCACCTTGAGCCAGCAGCTGGCCAAAAACTTATTTCCGCGCCAGGAAAACCCCTCGGTCTTTTCTCTGGCCATCATTAAATTAAAGGAATGGGTTACCGCAGCCAAATTGGAGCGCAACTATACCAAAGAGGAGATCATTGCCATGTACCTGAACACGGTTGATTTTGGCAGCCATGCCTTTGGGATTAAATCGGCTGCCAAGACCTACTTTAACACCACACCCGATTCGTTAAAGATTGAAGAAGCGGCGGTACTGGTGGGTATGCTCAAAGCACCTTCATGGTTTCACCCGGTAAGAAACCCTGAACGGGCCTTTAACCGCAGGCAGGTGGTGCTGAGCCAAATGGCACGTTACAGCTACCTCAGCCCCTTCGAGTACGACTCCATTCGCACCATTCCGCTCGACATGTCGAGATACCAGGTGCAAGACCAAAACACCGGCCTGGCCACCTATTTCCGAGAGTATCTCAGGCTGGAACTGAACGAATGGAGTAAGACCCGGACCAAGCCAGATGGCAGCAGCTACAATATTTATAAAGATGGACTGAAGATTTATACCACCATT
Source organism: Bacteroidales bacterium UBA4814 (assembly GCA_002402465.1). Lineage (GTDB taxonomy): Bacteria > Bacteroidota > Bacteroidia > Bacteroidales > UBA7960 > UBA7960. Next base: position 9,633 of record DHFW01000036.1, on the reverse strand, counting down.
GATTCGCGCATGCAGAAATATGCCGAGGAAGCCGTGGAGGAACACATGGGCAAAACCTTGCAACCCGACTTTTTCAGGCACTGGAGGGGTTACAACAACGCGCCTTTCGGCCGCGACCTTACCCAGGCACAGATCAACACCAACATTGAAAACAGCATACGGCGCAGCGACCGCTTCATCAACATGCGGCTCAAAGGTATTCCAGAAGACTCCATCCGCATGTCGTTCAATGTGCCCGTACCAATGACCATCTTTACCTGGGACGGTGAGGTGGACACCCTCATGACACCACTTGACTCCATCTGGTACTACAAGCATTTTCTGAATACAGGCATGATGGCCATTGAGCCCCAGACCGGTTATGTGAAGGCTTACGTGGGGGGCATCAATTTCAAGCACTTCAAGTTCGACCACGTAACGGCCAGCCGCCGCCAGGTGGGCTCCACCTTTAAGCCCTTCCTTTATACCCTGGCCATGCAGGAAGGCGAGTTCAGCCCCTGCACCGAGGTGCCCAATACGCCCGTAACCTTCGACACCCCGCAAGGACCCTGGACACCTAAAAACAGCTCGGATGAACGAGAAGGCGAAATGGTTACCCTGAAGTGGGCACTGGCCAATTCGGTTAACTATGTGTCAGCCTTCCTCATGAAAAGGTATTCGCCCCTGGCCGTTATCAACCTGGTGCGCCGAATGGGCATAGAAAGCCCTATCGACCCGGTGCCGGCCCTTGCGCTCGGAACCCCCGACATCTCAGTGAAGGAAATGGTGGGCGCCTTTGCCACCTATGCCAACAAAGGGGTTTTTATTGAGCCGACCTTTATCACACATATTGAAGATAAAAGCGGCAACCTCATTGAAGCCTTTATGCCTCGCCAGGAAGAAGCCATGAACGAAGAAACGGCTTACCTGATGCTGGAGTTAATGAAAGGTGTGGTTGAAAGCGGAACCGGTATCCGCCTACGTTTTCGATATGGCTTTGACCACCCCATCGCTGGAAAAACAGGAACAACTCAAAATCAGTCCGACGGCTGGTTTATGGGGGTGACGCCTAATCTGGTTTCGGGAGTTTGGGTAGGTGCTGAGGATCGTGGCATCCGCTTTCGCACTATAACCCTTGGGCAAGGGGCCAACATGGCTCTGCCCATTTGGGCCCTGTTTATGCAGAGGGTATATGCCGACGAAAGTATAAACCTGAGCAAAGATGATTTTGAAAGGCCGGCTCGCCCACTTTCCGTGGAAACTGATTGCAGCAAGTACCGCCAGGATTCCAGCCCGCGCGATGTGTTCAGTCGCGATATCTTCTGATTAAAGCACGATTTTTAAATAATCATGCCAGCGCCAACGGTTTCGTTGGTGCCTTCATCGATCAATATCACACTGCCCGTGAACCGGTTTATCTGGTACTTGTCGAAGAAAAAGGGCTTGGTGGTTCGCACCGAAATGCGGGCTATGTCGTTCATCCCCACTTCCTTATCATCCTGAATGCGATGCAGGGTGTTAACATCCACTTTGTAAAGGATATTTTTCACCACGCAACGGGCTTCACGGGTAGTGTGCCTAATGGCATACTTTCCGTTAAGCTGAAGTTTTACAGGGTTCATCCAGCAAACCATCATGTCAATATCCTGCGAAATCTCGGGCACGTTGTTAACCCTCACAATCATATCGCCCCGACTCACATCGAGCTCATCTTCGAGCCTGATGGTAACCGACATGGGGGCGAAAGCCTCCCGCACCGGGCCTTCGGGGCCATCGATGGCTTTAATTTTCGTAGTAAAGCCCGAAGGAAGCACCATTACCTTGTCGCCGGGCTTAAGAATACCTCCGGCCACCCGGCCGGCATAGCCGCGGTAGTCGTGGTACTCGTTGGTTTGCGGACGAATAACATACTGCACCGGGAAGCGGCAGTCGACCAGGTTTATGTCGCTTCCGATATGAATGGTTTCCAGCAAGTACAATAGTGTGGAGCCACCATACCAAGGCATATGCTTCGATTTTTCCACCACGTTATCCCCCTTAAGGGCGCTGATAGGAATAAACTGAATATCGTGCACCTTAAACTTTGATGCAAATCCCTGAAATTCCTTTTTGATACGTTCGAACACCTGCTGATCATAATCCATCAGGTCCATTTTGTTTACACAGATGACCAGGTGGGGAATGCCCAGCAAGGAGGCGATAAAAGCGTGGCGTTTGGTTTGTTCCACCATCCCTTTGCGCGCATCTACCAGTATAATGGCCAGGTTGGCGGTAGATGCCCCTGTAACCATGTTGCGGGTGTATTGAATATGGCCCGGTGTGTCGGCAATAATAAACTTCCTTTTGGGAGTGGCAAAATAGCGGTAGGCCACATCAATGGTAATGCCTTGTTCGCGTTCAGCGCGAAGCCCATCGGTAAGCAGGGCAAGGTTCACCTCGGGCTCACCACGGCGCTCGCTGCTTAGCCTGATGGCTTCGTACTGATCTTCGAAAATGGATTTACTGTCGTAAAGCAAGCGGCCAATAAGGGTGCTTTTGCCATCGTCAACACTGCCGGCGGTGGTAAAGCGCAGCAGCTCCATATCAAGGTATCCGTTTCCTGAAAAATGTTCCATTACAGCCTGATTTTTAAAAATAACCTTCTTTTTTACGGTCTTCCATGGCGGTTTCGCTGCGCTTATCATCGGCACGCGATCCGCGTTCAGTTACCCTGGAGGCAGCCACTTCCTGAATGATTTCTTCGAGGGAGTTGGCCTGTGACACGGTAGCACCGGTGCAACTCATATCGCCAATGGTACGGAAACGAATGTGCATCTTTTCCCATTTTTCGCCATCCATCAGCTTAATATATTCACTCCGTGCAAGAAGGGTGCCTTTGCGATTGACACATTCGCGGTCGTGTGAAAAATACAGCGAAGGCATATCAATGTTTTCGAGCAATACATATTGCCATACGTCCATTTCTGTCCAGTTACTCAAGGGGAATACCCTAAAATGTTCGCCCATTTTTTTTCGGCCGTTGAAGAGATTCCACAATTCAGGGCGCTGGTTTTTGGGGTCCCACTGCCCGAATTCATCGCGGTGCGAGAAGAAGCGCTCTTTGGCACGAGCTTTCTCTTCGTCGCGGCGCCCACCGCCCAGCAGTGCATCGAATCCATGCTCTTCAATGGCGTCGAGCAAGGTAACCGTCTGCAACCTGTTACGGCTGGCTTGGGGGCCAGTCTCTTCCACAACACGGCCCTTGTCGATGCTGTCCTGCACATAGCCTACCACCAGGCGGGCGCCCAGTTTTTTAACCAGTTTGTCGCGATATTCGAGGGTCTCGGGAAAGTTATGCCCGGTGTCGATATGCAAGAGCGGAAAGGGAATCTTAGCCGGGGAAAAAGCCTTGTTGGCCAAATGCAACATAACGATGGAGTCCTTACCCCCTGAAAACAGCAAGGCGGGTTTCTCGAACTGGGCGGCTACCTCACGTATCACAAACATGGACTCTGCTTCCAGTTCGCGCAGGTGACTGAGGTTGTAAGATTGCATAAGGATTATTCTTTAAAAACTATTTTCGGTAATATAAAGTCGATCAACTCGTTTACAGCATCAGAAACACTGCATTGGTCAGTGCGAATCTCAAGGTCGGGGTTTTCGGGCGGCTCATAAGGCGAGTCGATACCGGTAAAGTTTTTTAATTCACCCTGACGTGCTTTTTGATATAGGCCCTTGGGATCTCGTGCTTCGCATACTTCGAAAGGCGCATTAACATAAACTTCGCAAAAATCAGCAGCCCCAACGATAGTGCGTGCCATTTGTCTGATGCGTCGCGTAGGACTTATAAAGCAGCTGATTACCACCAATCCAGCTTCGAGAAACAGCCTGGATATGGCGGCCATGCGGCGAATGTTCTCGATGCGGCCTTCCATGGAAAAGTCCAAATCGCGGTTAATACTGGTGCGGATAAAGTCGGCATCGAACACCTGCGTTTTGAAGCCCATCTGGTGCAGTTTTTTTTCAAAATCGATGGCAATGGTCGTTTTGCCCGAACCCGACAGGCCGGTGAGCCAAATCACCAGTGCCTTCTGCTCCAGCAGCCGTTCCTTGTCAAGACGCTGCAAAAAGGAACACATCATTGAAGCGGGTTTTTTCTCCATGGGTGATGTTTATTCAGGTTTATCGGGCATTCTCCAAAAAACAAAAAAGCTGCCTTTCGGGAACTGCAAAATTATAAAAAACCCTCATATAAAAACCCTGCAAAAAGATGCAAGTCAGGGCAAAAGCAAATCCTGGTGCTTTTCACAATTCTGGCAGGAGCATGGTCGTTATATTTATGCAATCAATAATGCAACCTTTGCCGGTGTTTTTGGTTAATTTTGCATGTCCTGCTCTTTTTGGGCAGGATTTCAGAAAATTGTACTACATGATAAGAATCAAATCTTTAAGTTTCTCTGCAATAATTTTTTTGACCCTTGCAGTTTCATTGAATTGCGTTTCGGCAGCGCTGGGTCAGAACATTCCTTTGGGTCATTGGCGGCATCACCTGCCCAACAACAGGGTAATTGCACTGGCCGAAACCCCTGAAAAAATGATTGGTGCCACAGAGTATGGCCTGGTCGTTTTTAATAAAACCGACAACAGCGTAGAAAAAATTGACAAGGTGCAGGGGTTGACCGATTTTGGCATTACCAGCCTGGCGTATTCCGGGCCTCACGATCTGGTGCTGGTGGGATATGCCAACGGAAATCTCGATCTTATTCAGGGAAATCACTTCATAAATGTACCTGACATCAGGCGCTCGTCAATAATGGGGAGTAAGCGGATTAACAACATTTTGGTACGGGACAATCGGGCCTATCTTGCCACAGGTTTTGGCATTGTGGAGTTCGATCTGGTTGCTTACCTGATTCGCGACACCTATTTTATCGGGCCAGTGGGAAGCCAAGTGGAAGTTTTTGATCTGACCCACTCCGGCACCCATTTTTTTGCAGCAACCAACGCAGGATTGCTCAGCGCACCGGCACAGGGAGTGAACCTGGCCGACTTTCAGAATTGGCATAAGATCAATGTCTCAGGGCAGACCAACGAAACCGTAAACATGGTGGCTTGGTTCGAAAACCATTTGCTGGCTAATGTGGCTGGAGCCACAAACGACCAGCTCTTTATCTTCGACGGCACGGCCTGGGAACTTTTCAACATGGGCGAACAGCCCTACACAGGAAACAGGCGCAAGCTCAAAGTGAGTGGTGGCAAACTATTGGTTTCCAACGATTTTTTTGTTGACATTTTCAACTCCGACCTCACGCACCTCGAAAGGATCGACAACTACTACGATGGGCAGGTCAGGGCACTGGATGTGATGTTTGATGAAAACAACCAGCTTTGGCTTGGCGATGTTAACGATGGGCTGATTCGTCGCAATGCACCCACTACTTTTCTCCGTATCATCTTGCCCGGGCCAGCCACTTCCAACGCCTATGGCCTTGCCACCGGAGGCGGGAACTTATGGGTGGCCCCTGGAGCCATATCGCCGGTGGGGGGCAACACCTGGAACTCCAACGGCGTTTTTATGTTCTCCAACGGAAACTGGAAATGGTTTTTTATGGCCAGTTATCCCATTATGAATGGGGTTTGGGATATCATACGCATTGCGGTTGACCCTGGCAATCCGCAAAAAGTGTATGCGGCCTCCTGGACCGAAGGGCTGCTGGAGTTTACGCCCGAAGGCCCGGTAACCCTCTGGGATGACAGCAACAGCCCCCTCCAGCGGCGCTTTGAAGTAAACGACCACATCAGAATTGGCGGGGTGGCCGTGGACAACAGCGGCAACGTATGGATGACCAACAGCAACACCCTCCGTCCCATTGTGGTAAAAAAGGATAACAACGAGTGGCTCAGTTTCAGCAGCCAGGGTATTGTTGCAACCAGTCAGATCGCCGGAAGGCTGGTGATTGACCAACGCGGCCAGAAATGGGCAGCCCTGCCCAATGGTGGTGGCATCTATGTGTTTAAGGAAAACAACCTGAACAGCGACAACGACTTCCAGGCCCGCAGGCTCACTACCAGTGATGGCAGCGGTGGATTACCTTCTAACAATGTAACCACTCTTGCCGTTGATCATGATGGCTATATCTGGGTGGGTACCGACAAGGGCGTGGCTGTGTTTTACGCTCCGCAAAGAGCGTTTTCGGGCGACCCGATCAATGCCCAGCAAATTATTGTGGTGCAAGATGGATTTGCCGGCATACTGTTCGAAACCGAAACCATAAATGCCATTGCGGTGGATGGCTCCAATAAAAAATGGTTTGGCACCAACCGCTCTGGGGCATTTCTGCTATCGTCAGATGGGCGCGAAACCGTGTTTCATTTTACTGCCGAGAACAGCCCCTTGCCTTCGAACAACGTGCTGGATATTGCCATTGATGGACAAACCGGCGAGGTTTTCTTTGCCACCGACAAGGGCATTGTCTCCTTCCGTGGACTGGCAACCGATGCACCCCTGGCACACACCGATGTGTATGCCTATCCCAACCCGGTGCGGCCGGGCTATTCAGGCTATATTGCAGTGAAGGGCCTGGTAAAAAATGCCTTGGTAAAGATTACCGACATAAACGGAAACCTGGTGCATGAGACCATTGCCGAGGGTGGGCAGGCCGTATGGAACGGGCAGGACCTCTGGGGGCGCAGGCCGGCAACAGGCGTTTACCTGGTGTTCTCGACCAACGATGATGGCAGCGAAACCATGGTAACCAAGATCCTTTTTGTAAACTAAAACAGGAACCAATACTGCTATAGCTTTTGCCCGCCATGATCGAAAAAACCAGCGGCATTGTTTTGCATCACTTCAGCTATGGCGAAACCAGCGTCATTGCTAAAATATTTACACGTGAGGCAGGCCTGCAGTCGTTTATTGTACAGGGTGTAAGGAAGACAAAAGCGCGCATCAAGCAGAATATTTTCCAGCCGCTGACCATCGTCGATATGGTAATTTACCGCAAGGATCGTGGTGGATTGCAGCACATCCGCGAAATCACAAACCCTGAACCCTGGCAAAGCATACCTTACGACATTACCAAAACCTCCATTGCCATTTTCCTTGCTGAGATACTTTCGGGCGTGGTGAAAGAGTCGGACCCCAGCCCGGCCATGTTCGATTTTGTGAAAGAAAGCCTGGTGTTCCTGGATCAGTCCGATGGCCGTATTGCCGACTTTCACCTGGTATTTTTGTTGCAGCTCAGCGGACACCTGGGCTTTTCGCCACGGAACAATTTCAATGAGTACTGTTGCTTTTTTAACCTTGCAGAAGGTCTGTATCAAACCGTATATTATGGCCCCGAGATCTGCCTCGACAAAGAGCTGAGCCAGCAGTTTACCAAGCTTAGCAAGTGCGGTTTCGGAGATTTGGAAGGCATTCACTTGAAACCCGAACACCGGAAAACTTTGCTGCATAAAACCATCGATTATTATCGACTGCACCTCGAAGGCCTGAAAGAGATTAAATCGCACCACATATTGGAAAGCGTGCTTCATTAAAGAGTAGGTTTATTCTACCCTTTCAATAACCAAATGGTCAAACCAGGCATTCAGTCGCCCCCCATTTCGAAGAATTACTTGCAGATTCCTTATGTCAGCATCAGGAATAGTGACTTGAAGTGATAAGGAGTCCCAGCCATGCTGAGCGGAAGGCAAACCAACCCTGATTTCCTTATAAAAATGGGCGCCTTCATCGCCGGTCAAAACCAGTGCCCCGTTAAACCAGGGAGATTTTCTTTTAACGGACACCACCCATTGCTCGCCTGGCTGAACCGGAATCAAAGCAGAAACGTTTTGTTCTGTTTTGCGGCTTAATTTCAGGCTGCGCTCCCCTATATATGCTTTGCCTGCAGAAAGGGCCGAACCTATATTCAAGGAATATTGGCCATCAGATGAAAGGATGAACTGGCCGGAATCATCCATCCTTTACATGTCGAAAACAATGGTTTCCAACACCTGGTATTGGGGCTTTTCACGCTTGATGACAGCTCAACGGTTAAGAGTAAAAAAGCATTAACTTGTATGGCTTAAAAAAGTTCCAATTGTTGCTTGGCTCTTTTCTGAATAATAAAAGAGGTTTCCTGGGATTTTTTATTGGATTTTTTGGGATTTTAAAGTAAAAATTGGTGGGGGATTTAAATCTATTTCCCTATATTACAGCAATAACCTTGATCAGTTAATATGTTCTTATTTATGGCATCTTGCTGAAGTGGTCTAATATTTTTTGATTCAAGTAACACTTTTTTATAAAAAATATTACTTTTACCAAAGTAAGCCTTCACTTAAAAGATAAATTTTATACCCTAATTTTAATTTATAAACAAAAACTTTTACTATGAAAAAAATCTTTTTTTTGACCTTTGCAATTTTTGCTTTTTTTCTTGCGAAAAAGATACTAGCATAAAAGAAGAAACTCCTGAAACTGAAAATGAATTTCAGTATATCGACCTTAACTCTTTAAGAGAAAGTCCGATTTACAAGCTAATCCTTACTCTAGGTTTTGACGAATCAGAAATCCGAATTAGCGACAAATATTTAATTGTGCAAGGAGACATTTTATTTCCCCTGAGTTACAATAAAGAGATTTCAAGTAAACATTGGAGAACAGAGACCCTTGTTTCTTTTGAGAACCAAACTAACATAAGAGTAAAAATTGATAATTCAATACCGCCTACAAGCCAGTGGAGAACAGCAATCAATCAGGCTATAACTAATTGGAATAATATTCCTGATTGTAGGCTCAATTTTTCTTTGGTTACATCCGGTCAATTTGATATCTTGATTAAAAGTGATGATGGGGTATTAGAGGATTACTTATGTTTATGTAGCTGGATTTCATATCCTTATTATTTGCCAGTTGTAGCTGCTGGAACTTTCCCTGTTGGGGGTAAGCCAGGTTCTGAAATATTAATAAATCTTGACGTGGAAGATTTTGATGCGGGCCCTTTGTCCTTAGCGCAAAAGACTTACAATATTTCTCATAACATAGGTCATTGCATGGGATTTCTTCACACTGATGCTCATGTTCATGAAGGTGTTTGGTACAATGATGTTTTTATTCCAGGTACTTCATTTAATGATGAGTTTTCCATAATGAACTCCCAGGATTTATGGAGAGATTGGAGCTTTTCACAAATGGATGTTTTTGCAATACAATATTTATATGGTGTTGGAAGGAGAGTTTGTTTAAGAACAAGTAATGGACATTATGTGCAAGCTTTAAATGGCGGTGGCGGAAATGTTGTTGCAAGCAGCACAAATCCTTATGCTTGGGAAACTTTTCATCTTATGGAAAGTCCTCTTTACGGTCACCCATACTACGTTCTCCAAGCAAGAAATGGGAATTATTTACAAGCGGCAAATGGAGGAGGTGGAAACGTTGTTGCAAACAGTCCAAATCCGTGGGATTGGGAAACTTTTGAATTAATTCCCGGCCAGGAAAAAGGAACCTATCTTTTTAGAACGAAGATCACAGGTCATTATCTTCAAGCAGAAAATGGAGGTGGAGGCAACCTAAATGCAACCAGCAATAATCCATGGGCTTGGGAATCCTTTGTTTTAATAAATTCGCATTTTTAACATATATGGGGGCAAATTTATATTTGCCCCCATCTTGAGTTTGGCTAATTTCTCATA
>DHFW01000021.1 GCA_002402465.1 Bacteroidales bacterium UBA4814 | reverse complement strand
GATTTTGCGTTAATAAAAAATAATTTATATTTTTACGAAGTCTGAAAATTTCATGGCCGATAAAGGTTTTTAGGTATGAAAAACAAAATTGTTTATTTGATCGTCCTTATCCTGTTTTTTTCCAACACAGGATATTCACAACAGGAAACCACTACTTTAGAAAAATTAAAAGCTACCGTTTGGAATGCGGCAGAATATGGTGATGGCACTTATGATTGCCAATTTACTGATAGCACCATGGTGTGGACATTTGGGAAATCAAAAGAATTTTCAATTGTACAGGAATACTATTTGTCCAACAACATAAATAATGAGTTCCAGATTGAAAAAGTCGCGAGATTTTCAAATGGAAACTATTTAATAATCAGAGCCAAAAGGACTTCTGAGGATACAAGACCTAAGCCGATTTCGGTAATGGAAATTGTTGAGCTAAGCAATGAAAGGCTTGTTTTGAGAAACGTAAATAAACCAGAACTGCCTTTGGTCGTATTTCAGGCTAAAAATGAATAAGCCAAAACCGCCCTTGCCATGCAGGGGCGGTTTTATTTTATGCCGCCCCTTCAGGGCTTGCGTTTCTTGTGTCCTTTCTTTCACAGGGTTTCGCTTCGCTTCACCCTGTGCTTTTTGGATTTCAATAAGTTGGAGCTTGGTTTCTAACGATTAATTTTATTTAAAATTTAGACGAAGGTGATTTGCATCGATAATTAAAAAGTGATTTACAGTAAATTATAACAATTATTTTTATTTAGTTTTAATTAAAATTACTTGTTTTTCATATTTTTTTTCCTTGATTAAACAAAATTTTTTAAATTTGAAGGGCAAGGTATATAAGTTAATTTGCTTTTTATATTATTATAGTTTCATGTTTATTAAAGAAATACAATATCGAAAATCCTTAGAGTTTTTCTCTGGACTCTTTAATTACGTAGAGAGAGAGAGAGAGAGAGAGAGAGAAAAAAAAACACCTTATATTAAAGCTATACAGCGCCAAAATCCCTGGCAGGCAAAACGCCCATTTTGTAATAAGTTGCCTGCAAAGGATTTACCCCCATGAGGTTAAAATTTTTTGAGTAAAAAAATCAAAATCTTTAACCTTAAAATTTCTCTTATGAATAAAAAATCAATAAAAACCACATTCCTTAGAAAGGAGGTTTTTATTTATTTTCTTCTTTCGCTATTTTTGGTGAACTGCAGCGACAAATTCGATGATTATGAGCTAAACCCACCTGAACCTACCTTTTCAATTCTAATGGCAAAAAGCTGGTTTGAAACTAATTTACAACCAGTTATTGATAGAAACCTGATTAAGCCAAAAACCGAAGGAAGCTCAATCATAGACTTGCAGCCTTTATTTAACTGGGACTTGGCAGAATTATACAGTAACAGCAACTGGGCTGTAGTTGAATTGCCCTGGGAATATGAAGAAGGGATCGTTACATACGTGGGTGAAGGTGAAGGGTTTTCATCAGGATACAATCCATTTGAGTCAAACCAAATAACCAAACTGGTAATATTAAACAACCTTGCTACCGAAGAGATTTATGGTTTTAAAATGGTTGTTTTGCCAGATATAAATTATTTGGCACTTGGTGGAGATTTATCCAACACTACCTACTTAAATCAAGACGCCGAGTTCACCGGAATCATTTTGTTTTACAGCGTTTTAGATCAATTTGTTAATGGTTGGATATATAAAAATGGGCAAATAACGGGAACGTTACACTTAGCTGAAAATCCAGATAAATCGGAAAACACGGGGATTTTTTCAAAGAGCAAAGGTTGGTTTTATGTTGAGTTTTGCTGGTACCAATATTTTGTCTATCCAGATGGATCGCAATCAGAACCTATGCTTTTAGATTGCACCTGGGAGTCTTTTTACGTTCAGGATTTTGACAGCCAGGAAGGGGGTGGAGGATTTGATCCTGGTGGTGGTGGCGGAAGCAGCGGCGGTACAATTAGCCCCAGTAGTGTTTATCAACCTGCTGAAGGAGATACGTTTTTTAAAAACAGTGTCACCCCTACAATGGATGTACAAATATTGAATGAATGTCTTTTGGCCATAATGGAATATGTCAGCCAAGAACTTTGTGGTTTATCACAGAATGTTGACTACTTTAGTACATCATATTATAATGAGTATGATGAGTGGGCAGTATTATACGGAGTGAATCCCCAACATGTGATGCCTTTTTTAGCGAAACACTTCCGCTCAGGACCATTTCAAGGATTTCAAAATGAAATTGACAATGGAAGGGTCATAATTACTGATATTATTGTGCCAGGACAACCAGGAATTACCCATGCCGTTGCCATTGTAGGTTATAAACCAAACGGCAGATTAATCTATATGGATCCAGCTAAAGGTCTATTGTGGGAAGGGGTACCTACTTTTGGTATTAATTTTGTTTTTGCAGCAAGGGGTTGTTTTTTTAGACATAAAAACTTTTCAACATGAAAACCATAAAAAATCAAACGTTTTTTCTTTTTGCACTTTTCCTGTTTTTTTCTCAAGCAGGTTACTCGCAGCAGGAAAGTTCCATTTTAGAAAAATTAAAGAGTACCATTTGGAACGCCTTAGACTTAAGGGATGGAACATATGACTTGCAATTTACAGATAGCACAATGGTATGGACGTATGGGAAGTCAAAAGAATACATAATTATTGAGGAATTCTTTCTATCCAACTCTGCAGAAACAGAGTTTAAGTCAAATCAGGTAGGGAAAAATTTAAATGGAAGTTTTATTATTGTTAGGGCCAAAAGACCCCCAGAGGATAAAAGGGTCATACCCGTTAGAGCCATGGAAATCATTGAATTGACCAATGAAAAACTTCTATTCAAACTCCCTGATAATCCCGGACGTCCTTATTTAGAATTTCAGGCCAAAAATGAATAAGCCAAAACCGCCCTTGCCATGCAGGGGCGGTTTTATTTGTGCCGCCTCCGAAAAGTGGTGGACAGGCCTTTACACATACATTTATTTGGTCATCAACCTGCCCTTTCAGGGCGAAATGGCTTACTTGCCCTTAATACCCAAGGCGTTGCCATTGGGTTGAATTAATCCGGCCTTTCAGGCCGAAAGCATCCCGAAGGGACAGCTTGTTTCAGCCCATGGCAAAGCGAAGCGGCGCCATGGGTAAAGTGGTCCATTGAAAAATTCGGGCTGTAAGCCCAGATTAAAATTTCCTGGAACGGTATTTCTAACTTTCAGAATAAGCTCAGCAAGGCAAAATCCAACTTATCATTTGAAATTACTTCAACACCGCCACATACGCTCCTTTGGTGCGTACCGGCCACACTTCAACGCCGGCTTCCTGGCAGGCTTCTTCCCAGCGGCGGGTGTTCCAGAAGGTGTTGGAGGCATCAACGATCACCTTTTGCGGCTGCAGGGCTTCCAGCGCATGTTGCGGATTGAAGCGGGAATTCTGGCTTACAATAAGGTAGTGAATGGGCATGCCCGGCTCAGGGATTTCCCTCAAAGAGCTTTGATCAAGGATAAATAGGTTCAGATAGCCGAACCTGACAAAAGGGCCGCGGCGATACCAATTTCCATTATTAACGGGCTCTTCCGTTAATGAAAGGCTTGCAGGAATGGCCGACCTAATGCCATGCCGCACCCTGTTTTCCCTGATATGGAAATCGACCTTGCGCGGATCGGCCTGCAAGGTTTCACACATCAAAAAAACGCTTTCCTTTCCTGAAACAAAATCGACCGCGCAGGCATTGTTTACGTGATACACCACCATTTTTTCATTTTGCAGGTTCTGTATGCTCCTGGCCGAAATTGAAATGCTCACCAGCAAAAACACCCCAAGCGCCAGACGAAGGGCTTTAGGCCGCTGCTGTATAAAAAACATGCTCAGGAAAACCAGCACCACGAAAACCCCTAGCGTTTCGGGCAGGGTGATAAACACATTGGTCGATGTGGAATATGGCAGCCCTTCAATGAATTTAACCGACTGGTGAAGTGCATAAACAAAACCAAAGAGCACCTTGCCGGCGATCATTCCCACAAATGGAATGGGCGTGAGCACCAGTGTGGCCAGGGCAGAATAAATGATCAAACTCGCCAGCGGGATCACTATTAAGTTGGTGAGCAAGAAATAGTTTGGAAACTGATGGAAGTAGAACAGCGAAAGCGGCCCGGTGGCCAGTTGGGCAGCCAGCGATACGGTGAGTATGGCCCAGGCCTTGTCGAGCAGGTAGTTTTTGAAAACCAACTGTTGGTAGAAGAAGGGTTGCAGGGCCACGATGCTGATCACCGCAAGATATGAAAGCTGGAAACCAATGCGGGTAATAATGTATGGGTCGATGATCATGAGCAGAAAGGCCGAGGCTGCCAGGGTATTGTAAATGTTGGTGGTACGCCTGAAACTCTGCCCCAGCGACACAAAACTGAACATGGTGCTTGCCCTGAGCACCGAGGGCGAAAAACCGGTAATGGCCGCGTAAAACCAAATGAGCAGGATGACCAGAACGGTTTGAATAATGCGCCCGCGTGGAACCTTATTCAGAAATGACAGCAGGAATTTCAGCACCAGGAAAATGATGCCCACGTGCAGTCCCGACACGCAAAGGATGTGCATGGCCCCTGCCCCTGCAAATTCGCGCCTCAGGTCCTCATCAAGATATTCGCGGAAGCCCAGCAACAGGGCTGACACCACGGCAAACTCGCGGTCACTCAAATGATGCTCTTCGAAGGTTTTCAGCGCCTGGTGGCGCAAGGCCAGCGACCAACGTATCAGAAAAAAACCCCGGTTTTCGCCGGTAGGCTGCCACTGCCCCGAAGCCCGGTAGGCCTGGTGAAAAATGTTGCTGTAAGAAAGGAAGCGACGGTAGTTGAACTCGCCCGGGTTTTTCGGGTCGCCCACTTCCTGAAACTGGTTTTCTATGAGCAGGTAATCGCCATAACGCACCGAAGCTGCCAGGCTGTCCTTTTGCAGATAAAGCATCAGGCGGCCGCTGACTTTTTTGGCTTCCCCATCAACCATCATCTCTTTCACGCGGGCAATCACCTGGTAGGAGTTGGCCTTCTCTGAAACCGGCTCCCTTACTTTAAGAAGAAGGAAGCCTTCCTCTTCCAGAAAATGGCTGAAATGGTCGGCCCGAGCCAGTTGGTGATTGTTTTGTGCAATATGGTAGCCCGCCACCAGCAGAAATACCGCCGCCCAAGTACCAAAAATCCAGCGTCGGGCATAATGCCCCAGGAAAAATTCGCGGCCCAGCAGCCAAAGCAACCCAAGCACAAGGTAGGCCGTCAGAAATGAAAGATTAGAAAAATGAAACCTGGCCGACAGGTATGCAATGATTCCTACGGTGAACGGCACAACCAACCTTGCCAGGGGGATATGGGCAAAATGATTCATGGCACCGTATAAAAATACGATGTTTTTTTCCCGAAGTCAAGTTTTTAACCTTCGGATTACCCTTAATTTGTCGTAAGAAATTTTACGATGATTTCGGCAGCCTTTTTACTGGCTCCTGCCCCACCCAACTTTTGCCGCAACTCCTGGTAACCGGCTTTTATTTGTTCCACATAGGCCCGGTCGTGCAGCAGGCGTTGCAACTCTTTTTTCAGATCGTTGCTGTTAAAGTCGTATTGAATCATCTCGCGCACCAGGGGGCGTTCCATGATCAGGTTTACCAGCGAAATGTATTTGACCTTGATCAGTCTTTTTGCTATCAGATAAGAGACCCTCCCGGCACGGTAGCAAACGGCCTGGGGCACCCCAAAAAGGGCCGTTTCGAGCGTGGCGGTGCCCGAGGTAACCAAAGCGGCTTCGGCATGCGCCAGCAGGCGGTAGGTTTGCCCGAACACCAGCTTCACTTTGGTGCCTTTTATCAGCCCCTGGTAGTATTCGGCAGGATGGCCCTTTACCCCAGCCACCACAAACTGGTAACTGGGAAACGAATCGACCACCGATGCCATCACCTTCAGGGTGGCGGCCAGCTCCTGCTTGCGGCTGCCCGGCAGCAAAGCCACAATGGGTTTTTCCGAAAGGCCATTCTCCGTAAGGAATTGCTCCCTGGAGCTTCCCTGCTCAAATTCACTAATGGCGTCCAGCAGGGGGTGTCCCGGAAACTCCACCTCCACCCCAAAGCGCTTATAAAACGCCTGTTCGAAGGGCAGAATCACCAGCATTTTATCTACGTCGCGCCGTATTTTCTTCACGCGCGACTGCTTCCAGGCCCATATCTGGGGCGATATGTAATACACCACCTTCATGCCATGCTTTTTGGCAAACTCCGCCATGCGCAGGTTAAATCCCGGATAATCGATGAGTACGAGCACATCGGGTTTCCATTCGAGCAGGTCTTTTTTGCAAAGTTTAATGTTTCGGAGTATGGTGCGCAGGTTGATCAGCACTTCCCAGAAACCCATGAATGCCAGTTCGTTGATGTGCTTCACCAGCTCGCCGCCTTGCGCCAGCATGCGGTCGCCACCCCAAAAGCGAAAGGTCGCCCCGGCATCCTGCCGCTTCAGCTCCCTCATCAGGTTGCTGCCGTGCAGGTCGCCCGAAGCTTCGCCGGCAATAATGTAATATTTCATGGGCTTGCTTTTGGGATATTACAATAGGATAAAGTTTGCCAGGAACAAGACAAAAACAACAACCAGGATGCCGCGTCCGGTTTTTTCGAGCTTCAAGCTAACCATGTAATACCTGAACGCAATAATGCTGGCTGCCAGGCCAATGAGGCCCGGAACCTGAGGTTTGGGTGTATATAACAGCCCCTCCACATTTCCCCGGAAGCCCAGAATCAGTATGGCAAGCAGGTAAACCAGCACTGGAAGCCCTGCGCCGATAAGAATCCCAAGGGTCCAGCTGTCTTTTTTAAACATCGAATTTCCAGGTTTTAATTTCAGGTATAATTTGGTGTGCGGTAAAGTCGAACTGTATGGGAACCAGCGACACGTAGTTATTGGCCAGGGCCCACTCATCAGTTTCGTTGCTGTTTTCGTGCAACTGGAAACGGCCGGTCAGCCAATAATAGTCTCTTCCCCTGGGGTCTTTTCGATGGTCAAACTCTTCCTCCCAGTTGGCATTGGCCTGCCGCGATACGCGAATGCCCTTAATGTCCTTTTCAGGAGCGGCAGGGATGTTCACGTTGAGGCAAATACCTGCCGGAAGCCCGTTCTTCAGCACATTGCGAGCAATCTCCTGCACAAACTTCTTCGAAGGCATGAAGTCGGCGTCGAACTTATAGTCGAGCAGCGAAAAGCCAATGGAAGAGATGTCCTCCATGGCGCCTTCGATGGCCGCCGACATGGTGCCGCTGTAAATTACGTTGATGGATGAGTTGGAGCCGTGGTTGATGCCCGACACCAGCAGGTCGGGCTTGCGGTGCAACACCTTGTTCACAGCCAGTTTCACGCAATCGACGGGCGTACCGCTGCAACTAAACTCCTTGTGATCGCCATCCACACTGATTTTTTCAAGCCGCAGCGGGCTTTCAATGGTTACGGCATGGCCCATGGCGCTCTGGGGCTTGTCGGGCGCCACCACTACCACATCGCCCAGCTCAAGCATAAAATGAACCAAATGGCGGATCCCGGGAGCCATTATGCCATCGTCGTTGGTAACAAGAATTACAGGTTTTCGCATCTTTCAAAATTTCTTACACAAAGCTATTAAGTTTTCGGCGGATTGCAAGCCCAAAAATTACCCGGAAGGAAGACCGCACAGGGCTTAACTTTTTTTAACGCCGGCCAAAATGTCACTTTTTATAGCATGGATTGCTTTTTGACTAATTTTGTTCTACAAATTTCTGACATTAATAATTTAAAAACCATAGAAATGGCTGGAATATATATTATTTTCATTTTTTTTATGATTCTTAGCTGGCTGGTTTCGAACCAGTTACAATCTCGTTTTAAAAAATACTCGAAGGTAGGCTTGCGTTCGGGTCTGAGTGGGCGCGAGGTAGCCGAAAAGATGCTTCGCGAAAGCGGTGTGGAGGGGGTGCGTGTCATTTCCACGCCCGGCCGCCTGACCGACCATTACAATCCGCTGGATAAAACGGTAAACCTGAGCCCCGATGTTTACAACGGACGCAGCGTGGCCGCCGCCGCCGTGGCCGCCCACGAATGTGGACACGCCGTGCAGCATGCCCGCGCCTATGCCTTCCTGAAGATGCGCTCGGCCCTGGTGCCCGTCATCAGCGTAAGCTCCAAGTATATGCAGTGGGTGCTGCTGGCAGGTATCCTGCTGGTGGAGTCCTTTCCCGGCATTTTGCTGGCCGGCATCATCATGTTTGCCACCACCACCCTGTTCAGCTTTGTTACCCTTCCGGTTGAGTTCGATGCCACCCGCAGGGCACTGGCCTGGCTCGACAACTCGGGCTTGACCTCGGGGCAGGAACACAGCAACGCCAAAGACGCCCTGAAATGGGCCGCATATACCTATGTGGTGGCAGCACTTGCTTCACTGGGTACTCTGCTCTACTACATTATGATCTTTATGAGAAGAAGGTAATCTTTAAAAAATATTTCTTTTTAAAGCGCCTCCGGTTTCTCCGGGGGCGTTTTTTTGCTTAGAAAGTAGCCAGTTTTCCTTAAACGGCTTATCCCATCTGAGGCCACATAAATATAAAACTGGAAGTACTGGATTATCAGCCCCCAATAAGCGTCCTGAGTTCTGTAAACACCCGCTCAACAGGTAATCCAACCACGTTAGGATAGGAGCCTTCGATGTGGTGTATGCCCACATGGCCGATCCACTCCTGTATGCCATAGGCGCCGGCCTTGTCGAAGGGCCGGTAATGGGTTACATAATACTGAATTTCTTCCTCACTCAGATCTCTGAAAAAGACCGTAGTGGTTTCGTAGAACTGCCGGGTTTTCTCCTGGTGGCGAATACAAACACCAGTAATGACCTCATGGGCTTTGCCCGAAAGGCTTCGAAGCATTTCAACGGCATGGTCATGGTCGCCGGGCTTGTTTATGATTTGGCCATCCACAATCACAATAGTATCAGCGGTAATTACCACAACGCGCTCGTCATTAAGTTCATCGGCGAAAGCATGGGCTTTTTGGCGGGCCAGCATCATGGCCACTTCATGGGGTGGCAGATTTTTGGGGAATGCTTCATCGGTAGGTTTAACGAGAACCCGGAAGGGGATACCGGTCTTTGCAAGCAACTCACGGCGCCGGGGCGATTGAGAGGCAAGAATAATGTCGTATGATTTCAGGGTCTCGAAAAATTTCATTAACCAACGATATAGAATTTTTGGATAATCATTGAAACCACACCCGCCAGCATAATAAGCTTTACCACTTGCTGAATGGTGGCAAAGTCCATAGCACCCAAGGCCTTACTTACATGGAGCAACACCAGTAGCAGGGGAACAATCACCACAATCACAAAATAGCCTATGAGGGTATAATGACCTTGCAGGCCCAGGGAGAAAAGATAGGCGCCAACAAGCAGTAACATAATTACCATCAGGCCCATTACCACCTTGCGCGTGGTTTCGAGGCCAGCCACAATGGCCAAAGACCGGCAACCGGTTTTTTTGTCGCCCACATAATCCTGCATGTCTTTTACAATTTCGCGAATCAGGGTGGTGATAAAAGCAAAAAAAGCATAGAGCCACGCATAAAAACTTACTTTCATAAGTTCAGGCCCCACGGTAAAATGCAGGCTAGCGGCCCGGTATTCGACCAGCCAAACCAGGCCAACCACCATTGCCGAAAGCACTGCTACGGTGATATTTCCAGTAAGGAAACTGCGCTTAAACCTAATGCTGTAAAGCCACAGCACCATTGGCACGGTGGCAAATACCAGGGCAAGCGGCCAGTAACGGATTTGCCACGAAATGTACACGCCTATCAATACGCCTGCCGTGTTGAGAATCCAGTGCCACAGGATGGTGGTACGGCGGCTTATGAGGCGCCCGACAATTACCTTCTCTGGCTTGTTAATCCGGTCTATGCGCAGGTCGAAATAGTCGTTTATGGCGTAACCAGCGGCGCTCACAAGCACCGTTGCCAGCACTAGCAAAAAAAAATCGAAGGATGAAAGCGGCAATGAAAATCCATGTGCCCTGAATACCGGCAAAATGATGAAATATCTGAAAAGGTACTGGGTTAGGGCCACCATTATCAGATTATACCAGCGCACCAAGCTAAGAAAAGCTCCAAATTTTTCCATCATCCCCCTTTTTTTCATCAGAATTTTTACCAATGAAAGCCGTCGTCGTTAAACCAGGTGCCGTGAATCTTCATTACTTGCTCAATCACGTCGCGCACACAGCCTTCGCCACCCTTATATGCTGAAATGTATTTTGAAATGCTTTTAATCTCTTCTGCAGCATCGGAGGGGCAGGCCGGCACACCCACCATTTTCATTACCTCGTAATCGGGAATATCGTCGCCCATATAAAGAATGTTCTCAGGCTGCAATTTCTTTTTATCAATGTATTTTTTAAACACTTCAAGCTTATTGCTCACCCCCAGAAAAATATCTTCTATTCCCAGAATGGCAAAACGCGCCCGCACCGCCTTGCAGTTACCACCCGAAATAATCATGATTTGATAGCCCTTGCGCACGGCCAGTTGCAGGGCATAGCCATCTTTTACATGCATGCTCCTGAGCATTTCGTTGTCGAGGGTAAGCAGCACTGTTCCGCTGGTCATTACCCCATCCACGTCAAACACGAATGTTTTGACCGAAGAAAGCAGTTGTTTGTAGTTTGTCATAAGGCTAGGCTGGTAAAAGTCTGTAATTTAATGTCGGCAATAAAATTAAAACAATTTAATGATTTGCCCCCCGTATTTCCACCTAGTAGAAATACGCAAGCAAATAAAATAGTTAATCATTGCCTTCGCGATGCTTCCATCGATGCCTGAAAGCAATGAAGAAACCTACCAGCATTACCAGGCTACTGAACCACAGCAGGTTAATAAAGGGGAAGATCACTGTTTTGATAATGATAAAATCGGGCCTTACTTCAATAACTTCCAAAATAATGGTCATGGGCTTTTCGCTCACTTCCCTGAAACGGAACCTGAGGTCAAGGTCGCGCACCTCCGCATCTTCATAAAGCATAGTGCCTTGCCTTACCGTAAAGACTGGGTTCAGCTCGTAATGCTCGCCGGTTTGAGTAATCAGCTCCATATTGGCAGTAATAGAAATATTTGACGGGTCGAGCACCCCACCAGGAACATCTATGCCTTTAAGCACGAGCCAGTGATTTAAAACACTGATGGTGTCGTTAATGGCAATTTCCACTTCATCCAACAAGGTCTGTTCAGAATGCTCGTGGCCATCCACGGGCAAGTCGGCAAAGGTTATGTAAGTAAAAATATCGCGCAGCGGGTAAATTTTTGCAAAAGGTTCATATACGTTCCCCATGCGGTCGTTGAGTTGCACCGATGGAAATGAACTGAAGGCCTTGTAAAACGCTCCTTCTTTGTTTTTCTTCAGGAAGTCGACCTGATAAACAATGTGGTTGCCGGTTCTTTCCTTGCCCACGTATGTTACATGAAACTCACCCATGGGCAGCACTTCGCCCTGAATAAGCAGCAGGTTTTCATTGGCCGGGAAATTGGCACCCAAATCGAAACCCGATGTATTTTGAGAAATGGTTTCCTTTTTTGAGAAAGTGAGCATAACAGCAAGCAGAAAGAGTGCAACGCCCAGGTGACTAATCACGGCGCCATTGGTGGCATATTGCCGGTAGAACCGAAGCACCAGGTCGAGGGCCGAAAAGAAGGCAAACAACGCAGAAAAGACATAAAGCACATAGGCCGGAAGAGTAATTTCATAAAACATCACAATAAGAATGGTTACCGATGCGGCCAGTACCAGCGATAGCACCACGGCCCTCAGGAACTTCTTCATGTCGTTTTGTCCCCATTTGATAAAATGGGTTACCCCGATAAGCAACGCCAGGGCAATGGCAAAGGGCAACTGCCAGTTGTTGTAGTGGGCCACCACATCGACCGGAGGAGCAAGGTTCGATCCAAAGATGCTGTTTAAAACCGGTATGGACGTAGTGAAAATGATCTGAAAAGCCGACAGCACCAGCACCAGCGCACCGATAAAGAGCCAGAACTCGCGGGTAAAAGGCTCCTCGCTTTCCTTGGCGGGAAGTTTGCGATAATTTTTTACCAGCAGAATAATGCCTGCCACAAGGAAGGTAAAGATATAAACCAGGATTTGCCTGCCCATGCCATCGTTGCCAAACGAGTGCACCGATGTGCCCGAGAGCACCCCACTGCGAGTAAGGAAGGTTGAGTAAATGACCAGGACAAAAGCCAGGATGGTAAACAGAAAGGTGGGGAAATAGGTGTTCCTTTTTTTTGAAGAGACCAGCATGGTATGCAAGGCGGCCACCAGCACCAGCCAAGGCACCAGCGAGGCATTTTCCACGGGGTCCCAGGCCCAGAAGCCACCGAAAGTAAGCGACTCATAGGCCCAAACTCCGCCCAGCAGCAAGCCGGCCCCAAGAAACAACACACCCAGCAGCGTCCAGGGCAGCGAAGGCTTGATCCACTCATGGTAGCAGCCTTTCCAAAGCCCTGCCACGGCATAGCTGTATGGCACCAGCATGGCTGCAAAGCCTATAAACAAAATGGGCGGGTGCGAAAGCATCCAGAAGTTGCGCAGCAAGGGGTTTAGGCCATTGCCATCAACGATCAGGTTTACGTAATGCGGATTTTGAAAAAGAGCTTCACCAGCATATTCGGGCAGCTGCCGCAACAGCACAAAAGGATCCATGCCAATGTTGATGCCAAAGATTCGCCAGCCCAGCATCATCGAAATCATAAACATCTGCGAAAGCGAGAAAATGGTCATAACCGGACTTTCCCAGGTTTTGGCATAGCGAATGAGCAGGTTACCGAAAAGCACCTGACAGAGGGTCCAGAAAAGGAAGCTTCCCTCCTGCCCCGCCCAAAAGGCAGAGATCATATAGCCCAGGCCCAGGTCGTTCTCCACATGCACCCATACATAGCGGTACTCGTAAAATCGGTTCAACAAGATATAAAACAAGAAAAAGGAAGCTATCAACACCCCGAGGCTATGTACCCTGAAGGCTATGCGCGCCCAGTAACGCCACTGACGGCTGTCGCTGCGGCCTTCTGTCGAGGCCTGCCAGTAGGCAAAAGCGGCAAAAATGACCGAAAAAAAAGCCAGCACCAACCCAAAGCGGCCGGCATTGCCAGCAAACAGATGTTCACCAACGTATTGAATATCCATGCTGAAATTTAGTTATGTCGAAAGCAAATATACCTATTTATTCCAAAAACAGGTAAGCAATTACCAAAAAGGCAAAGGACTTTTGGGCTTTCTTAAAGCAAGATATCTGCACTACCATACAATGGAGGGAACCACTTCTTCTTTTTTCGGGCGATAGCCAAACACCCAGTTTACACCCAGGTGGGCGCTGTACACCAGGCTGATCAACTGGTCGTCGCCCACCTCAATCAGGTCTTCATCCTCGTCGGGCACAAAATCAGAAATGGTTAAGGTTGAATTAACCAGGGGGATTGCAAATACAGGGCTGTATTGGTAATCGGGCAGCTCGTCGATCTCGAAATAGCTGAAATCGCACGAAGCCAGCCCCAAAACAAAGAGCCCGGTAAGCAACCATCCCAAGCCGTATCTCAATTTTTTCGGTTTCATTGGTAAGGTTTTTAATCCCTTTTCAAAAAGCTAAAATAGTGAAAAAAAGCTGTCTGAAAACTGTAAATATCGGATTCGTTTAGCCTCAGCATGAAAGCTATAATCCTCCAATAAGGTAGGCCACCACCTTTTGGCCCTGCACTGCAATCACGTTCCATGCCTGATCCTGCATGAGCGATTCAAGCGCAAAATGCTGCTGGCCTTGGATCGGGAAAGGTGAAATAAGGTTTCCTTTCAGATCAAAAAGATAAAGCTGGTCAGGATTTTGTGTTCTCACTGATATGAATGATTTGCCGGCTGCACTGACTTTTTTTACAGGCAAAGCCAGGGAACCGGCCAGAAGGTGCACAAAAACCTCTTTCCCTATTCGGTCAAAAGCCCTGAGAGATTTCTGATCGGCAAAAACATAAAGAGGTTCAAGCCCAGATTGCAAAAACAAAAATCCTGTTCCGGACTCAAGCGAATCAAGTTTGAAGGAAGTGACCTGTCCGCTGCTGTTAATCTCCAGTACTTCTCCCTCCTGTCCAAGGGCCACAAAGCGACTTTCTGGGCCGCTTTCCAATCCAAACAAGCTGTTTTCCAGCGAAAGCTTAAAGCCTTCCGGTATTTCGAAACGCACCTGCCCCCGGCGGTCAAAGAAATGGGGCCGCCCATCTTCGTCGACAACAATCAGGTAATCGCGCTGGTCAATTCTGAGATATTGTATGGGTGTTCCGGCAGCCTTTTCGAGCCGCGGCAGCAGCCAGCCGCCTACGCGCCTCCCATCAATGCCAAGGTTATGTATGCGCCGGTCTTCGCCGGAAAAAAGAATGCGGTAATTTTTGTCGGCATCATAATCCACCACGGTAATTCCATGATCAACCGCTGAAGGCAGGCGCTGCGGGTAACCAGTGACATAGTTTCCGTTGCGATCGATCAGGTGCAGAAAGTTCCGGGTACTGAAAAGGTACTGATAGCGTCCGTTCTTGTATCGATCCACTTGGTAAATGGCGGAATTGACGGGGCCGCTGATCTCTTTTTTCCACAGAATATTGCCGAAGCGGTCAATCAGGTAGAAGTTGTTTTTTTGGTCCTGCAGCACAATTTCGCGCGAGCCATCGTTATGGTTGAATACCCCAACGGGTTCCGTAAGGGCCACTGTATCGAGCTGCACCTCCCAGAGGGACTGGTGCAGTTTGGCAATTCTTGCTCCATGGCGGTGAATGGACACGTTTGAAAAGAACAATCCATTGCGGTGGGCCGCAAACTGCGCCGTGAAGCGATCGAGCGGAAAGGCTCCCTGCCCTATCTGAGCCAACAGCCTATTAACTGCGGGACTCCAGCTTCCCTGCATCATGCCCGAAAGGTAGGGTATGTTCACCATATAAAGCAAACCGGAGGCAGGCTGCTGAAAAATAAAATCTTCGGCCAGGCGGGGTTCTTTGCCAATAATTTGTCCGTAATGAATCTGCATCAGGGTGCGGTTCAATGCCTTTGCGTCTGCCCCTGCCATAAGCACCGAATCGAGCAAAGCCACATAGGGCAGTTCTTCAGTGATCAAACCATGGCTCAGGGCTGGCAGCAAACCCGAGGGCACAAAATGCCAAATGAGATGCCCGAAAACGGTATCGGCGGGTATAAGGGTGGGCTGGCTGGTTTCCCACAGCTGTTGGTCGTGCAATTTTTCCCAAAGGCCGTCCCTGTCCTGAATATGGATAATGGCCATACTCCCCTCGTATCTGTTTATACCGGGCGCATACAACAATGCGGTGGCCGCAGAGCTGCCCAGGTGGGGAGCAAGGGCAGCCAGGAGTGCCGAGTCAGGAGGTTCGCGCTCGTTTACATGCTTTCGAAAAACCTCAAGGGACTTGGAAAGACCCTCGTTCATTTCAAAATTGGCAAGAGCAAAAGCTGCTGTAGCCGATGGGATATATTGCATTAGAAAAGGATCGGCGGGTTGCTGGCCTGAGAAAAGCCCCAGGAAATCAGGCTGTTCGGGCCGCCCCCGGGCAAAGCCCGTGAGCCTGACCTCTTCGCCCAGCAAGGCAAAATCCCAGCCCATCCAGTCCGAAAAGGCCTGACAAGGGAAAAGCGAGTGCGAAGCCGTTGTAAGCACCTTCTCAACCAACTCGCACATTCGGGCACCGTCAATAAAAAGGTTGTTGGCCCTGCGACCGGCCACCGACCGCAATTCCGACAAGGATTCAGTAACGGCCAGTGAGCTGCCAGAAATATCCTGGGTAATGGTATGCTCAATTAGCCGCTGACCCGGAGCCAGCAAAAGCGATCCCTTGTAAAAGGCAAAAAAGAAGGGACTTTGGCCGCCGGCATGAAACTGGTAAACATTTATTCCAAGGAAAGAATAGCTGCTCCCCTCATGGTGTTGTTCCCATTGTTTTTGCACAAAACGCTGAAACTGTGCCGGGCGTTTCGAGGGATCCGGGCGCAGCTGCACCAGTACCGGTAACTGGCCACGAATGGCCGTATGCAGCGAAACCAGCAGTCGCGATTGCCTGAAAATGGCTTTGATATCGTCCTCTCCCACAAGCAGGGAGTCAACTGCCTGCAATTGATTGCGAAGCCAGCTTATTTCGTCCAGCGACTGCAATTCCTTCCAGAGCAGGGTGTCGGCAAGAAAGAGATTGGATAGGTCTTCGGCCTGCTTAATATCGGCCATCAACCAGGCATCGGAAGGAACCAGGGTATAGGGGTCGAGGCTGACGGCCTGGCTGCGGCGCTGAAAATGATTCAGCAACGCCCAGAGGCTAAGAATAATAAGGATAACGGATACTAAAATAGCCCAACCTGTAAACTCAAATTTCTTCATGGAATTGGCTATGGCCCTTTGTTTTATTCGATGCGCAACAGTTTGATGTTTTCCAAGGCATTTTGGCCCTGGAGCTGAAGCAGATAACTGCCGGGCCCAAGTTTAGGAAAATTCAGCCGTAACTCTTTAAATTGACCTGCCTGACCCTGAATACTCTTGCTCCAAACGGGTCTGCCGTTTATATCGAGCAACCAAAAGCGAAAGGTTTCTGTTGTTTGGGGCACAAATTCAAGAATAAGGTCTTCCGTGAAAGGATTAGGGTAAACACGCCTGATCTGGCGGTTTACCTGGCTCCCAAGCAAATCGCCGGCACTCACCTGATCCAGGCCGTGGTATCGATTGTAAGCCGTTTCGGCACTGGTGCGCAGATCTATAAGGTGGTCACCGGCGAGTATGGCAAAAGCCACCACAAGGGTATCGGCAGCAGCCAGGTAATGGGGGCCGCTGCTCACCAGGGTCGAGATATCATTTTCGGTATCGAACACTCCGGCAGTGTTGCGGTTGGTGCGTAAGGCATTGTACTTTTCAAAGTTGGTGAATCCATCGCTCAGGTTTATGCTGCCACTGGCTCCTTTATTGTCGAAGGCATAATGGCGCATCTCGCCGGGAGTGAGCAGGCTGATGCCAGAATAATTACCTCCCTCAACAGAATAAGCGTAACCCATGCGGGTGGAAGCATCGAAGGCCGCCCTGTGGTTTTTCGGATCGGCACTGAGCCAGTCGGCAAAGAAACCCGCGTAAAAGTTCGACAAGGCCTGTGACCCCTGATTTACCAAATGATATTCCAAAATAAGGAATTTATCACCCGGGGCATCTTCCCACAGCATGGCCCGGTAATCCATTTTCAGGCCTATCTCACTCAGGCCTGCATTGCCATCGGTAAAGCTGCCACTGAGTTCCACATCGGCCAGCTCGGGTTCCTGATCGAAAGCAATTTTTTGCAAAGGCACAAAATACTGATTGAAGGTGCCGGATGTGGCGCCATAAAGATTATCGACCACCTTGTTGGTGTTTAATCCTGCCATTAATCCGGCAGCCCTGATCATATTGCGGCTGCTGCGGTAAACAAGTCCGAGACCCTGGCTGTAGTTCGGATAATTAAAGCCCATGGTTCCGCGCGAGGTAAGCGTGGTTTGCAGTTTATTGACCCTGAGGTTAACAAAATCAGTATTGAAAACAAGGTTAAAAAACTGCCTCCCGGCATAGTCGCCATTGGCATTAAAAAATTCAATCATGAAATACACTTCCCAGCTGGCCGGTATAGCCTGGTGCAGTTGCAGGACAAAAGGGTCGGCCTCATTGTTAATTATCTGACCCGTTTCCATAGCACCAAGGCTGATCTCCGGGTTCTGAACCGTAACCATTGGTGAAAGGGAGGTAAGACGTGCGCTTATGTTTTCGGAGGCTGCCAGCAAATTTTGGAACCTTGAAGCAAGAAAAACATTTGCACCAGCCTGGTACTGTCCAAAGCTTTCGTTATCCTGCAAATGGTCGAGCAACAAAACATATGAGTGATGCGTTTCGGTCAGGGCCCGATACATATTCAGGCGGCCGGTTCCCAGGTAGCCGGCATAGGTTTCATTCCCTGCAAGGGTGTCGATATTATCGGTGGTAACTTTGAGCTGGGCTGCAATTTGCCGCGCACTATACTCCGGGAAATGGTGCCTGAGAATGGCTGCCGTGCCTGCCACTGCCGGGGCTGCCATAGAAGTACCGCTGGAGTTGAGATAAGTGGCGTTTACAAAAGTAGACAAAATGGATGCCCCCGGGGCTGCGAGATCAACAAACACATTGTAGGTTGAGCCACTCCACTTTAGGTCGCTGCTGTTGGTGGCTGCCACGCTCAGGGCACGCTCATAGGTGGCAGGATAAAAGGGCACCAGGTTGTTGTCGTTTCCAGCCGCAGCCACTACCAGGGCATCGCGATTGAAGGTGGCATAATCTACAATATCGCGGCCAAATTGCCCAGCGCCGGTGGTGCTGCCCCACGAGCAGTTGATTACCTTGGCACCGCGGTCGGCAGCATAAACGATACCTTCATACGACATGGTTAAACGCCCGAATTCATCATCGACCTTCACGGTCATGTAGCGCGAATGGAAACCCACCCCTGCTATACCCGTGCCATTGTTGGCAGAAGCCGCAGCAATGCCAGCCACGTGCACTCCATGGCCGCTGTAATTAAATTGCGGGTCGTTGTTGTTTTCTCCCAAATCCCAGCCGTAGAAGTTATCTACAAAGCCATCGTTGTCGCTGTCCTCACCATTTATGGTGTCGTTATAGTTGTAGGCAATGGCATCGATTAAGTCGGGGTGAAAGCGGTCGTTGCCGGTATCGACAATGGCAATCACCACAGAAGTATCTCCCCGCGAGATTTCCCAGGCATCGAATGCCTGTATGCGCTGCAGGTTGTATTGCTGGGGAATCATCGGATCATCCGGGACATAAAGCAACCGGGGCAAGTACCGGGGTTCGGCATACTCAACCAGCCCGGTGGCGTAAAGCGCATTTATGGCTTCCTCCAGCCGATGGTTGTCCTGAATATCAAGCTGATAAATCAGCGAAAGGTCAATCTGCGGCTCGCCACGCTGATTCAACTTCTGTGCTGGCGGCTGATGGCGGGGGAAAATCTTGCGGAGACCGTCAGCCTGGTAATTGCTTTTGAACGACTGGATTTCGGGCAGGTCTATTTGTGTGGATTTGGCAAAAGGGGCCAGATCTTCCTTGAGTTTAAAAATAATCTGACCTTCGAGGTAGTCTTCCGGCGTTATATCACGCGGCATCGAAAAGAAAGGCCTTGCATGAGGCTGCGCCCACAAGGCAAATCCCTGCAACAGAAACACAAAAATTAAAAACCTCAGGCTTTGTGGCATCAATGATTTTTTTATTGGATAAAATTAATCAAAAGGCGAAAACAGGCCAACTTTTATGCAGAACTTATTCGTTTGTCTGGTATTTTTCTAATTTTGACAACGAATTTAAATCTATTCTATGATTATTCCGGTTTGCTTGCCTTTTGATTCTCCCTTTCAGGGAAATTCAGACAGAAAGCTGCCCGAAATCAGGAATATCTTCGAGAAAAACCCAACCCGGTCCATCGTCTGTTTTCATGCAGCAGAAATGCTCCAGGCCATTGGTCACAGCAAGGTACTTCACGTCAAAAGAAAAGTTGTAACGGGCAATCTGGTCGAAAACCTCCTGGGTGATCTTCACCTCAGGCGCCTTGCACTCCACCATCATCAGGGGCCGGGCTTCCTTGCCATAAATAATGGCATCGGCGCGCTTCTGCATGTTGTTATATTTAAGCGACACTTCCACTGCAATCAGTCCGGCAGGATAACCCTTGTGCAGATGCAACCAGACAAGGAAATGCTGCCTTACCCACTCCTCGGGTGTAAGGGTCACATACTTTTTCCGAAAAGTATCGAAAATCAGCTTCTTTTTACCCTCCTGCTTCAAGCGAAACGCAAATACGGGCAAATTCAAGGTTTCCATAGAATATCAAAGTCGGCAACGCCAAAATTACTAAATTCGTAACGCTTTATATTACTTTTGTCAGCACAGTATTTCTTAAAATAAATTTGCATGAAGACGCGCGAAGAAATTGTAGAGAACTGGCTTTTCCGCTACACCGGCACCCCGGCGGATGAAATGGGCAAATATATCTTGCTTACCAACTTCAACCAGTACCTGAATTTGTTTTCTCAATGGTTCGATGCACCCATAAAGGGTCTCGACAGGGCCATGCCCAGCGCCACCCACGAGCAGATCAGCATCATAAACTTCGGCATGGGCAGCGCCAATGCAGCTACGATTATGGACCTGCTAAGCAGCGTGAAGCCAAAAGCGGTGCTGTTTCTGGGCAAATGCGGCGGACTGAAAAAGATCAATCAGCTTGGTGACCTCATTTTGCCCATTGCGGCGGTGCGGGGCGAAGGAACATCAAACGACTACTTTCCGCCCGAAGTGCCTGCCCTGCCAGCATTTAACCTGCAAAAAGCCGTTTCGACCAACATTCGAAACCACAACCTCGACTACTGGACCGGCACCATATACACCACCAACCGCCGGGTATGGGAACATGACGAAGATTTTAAAGCATACCTTCGGAAAATCAGGGTAATGGGCATCGATATGGAAAGCGCTACCATCTTTTCTGTTGGATTCTACAACAGCATTCCCACCGGCGCGCTGCTGCTGGTATCTGACCAGCCCATGATTTCTTCGGGCGTTAAAACCGAGGCCAGCGACAGGGTGGTGTCCGAAAATTTTGTGCATAAACAACTCGAAATCGGTGTGGATTCGCTGAAAGAACTTATTAACAACGGGCTCACCGTGAAGCACCTGAAATTTCATTACGACGAATAATTCCCCGCAGGGGAAACCTGTATTATGGCCAGCCTTACCTTTGAGCAAATTATTAAAGATATCCGCAACAAGGTTTATCACCCTGTATATTTTTTAATGGGTGAAGAGCCTTTCTTTATTGATGTCATCTCGAATTACCTTGAAGAACTAGTGCTTACAGACGATGAGAAAGAGTTTAACCTGAGCATCCTTTATGGCAAGGACACCGACCTGCCCGGCATAATCAGCGTGGCAAAGCGTTTTCCCATGATGGCCAGTCACCACCTGGTAATTGTACGCGAGGCACAGAATGTGCGCAACATCGAACCCCGCGATGGTGCCAAAAACCCCAACCAGGAAAATGAAATGCTGGTAAAATACCTCGAAAACCCGCTGAAATCGACCATCCTGGTATTTTGCTATAAGTACAAAACCCTCGACGGGCGCAAGAAAATTGCCAAGACCATTGCCCAGAAAGGGATCCTCTTTGAAAGCAAGCGCATTTACGACGACAAACTTCCGGGCTGGATAGAAACTTACGTACAGCGAAAAGGCTACAAGATTTCGCCCAAAGCCACCCAGATGCTGGCCAACCACCTGGGAGCCGACCTGGCCAAGGTCACCAACGAGATACAAAAACTTTTTATCAGCCTGGAAAAAGGAGCTGAAATTACCCCGGCAATTATCGAAGAGAATATCGGCATCAGCAAGGATTTTAATATTTTTGAATTGCAGGATGCGCTGGGCAGCCTCAACAAAGAAAAAGCCTACCGCATTACCCGTTATTTTGGCGACAATCAAAAGGCCAATCCCCTGTTTCTTACCCTTGGCATGCTATACCAGTATTTTCAGAAACTGATGCTGTATCATTATGCCACCGACAAAAGCGAAAAGGGGCTGGCTTCGGCCATTGGGGTACATCCTTTCCTAATGAAAGGATACCACACTGCAGCAAAAAACTACCCTCCACAACGCATAGAAAAGATTTTTTCATACCTGCGCGACTGCGACCTGAAAGTCAAAGGAGTGGGTAACAGATCGGCCGACGCCGGAGAGCTGCTCAAGGAGCTGACATTTAAAATTCTGCACTGACATGAACTACTGGCTGGTAAAAAGTGAGCCCGGCGCCTATTCGTGGCAAAGGCTCGTGAAGGACAAAAAAACCATTTGGGATGGGGTGCGCAACTACCAGGCGCGCAACAACCTCAAGGAAATGAAGAAAGACGACCTGGTGCTTTTTTATCACAGCGTGAACGAAAAGCAGGTCATGGGCATTTGCAAGGTGATAAAAGAACATTACCCCGACCCCACCACCGAAGATAACCGCTGGGTGGTGGTTGAAGTAGCACCGGTAGAGGCCCTCAAAAAACCGGTCACCCTGAAAGCCATCAAAGCCGACGAAAGGCTTGAAAACATTGCACTGATCAAACAATCGAGGCTTTCAGTAATGCCCCTTGCCAGGGAAGCATTTGATGCCATTGTTGAACTGGGGAATGGCTGACATGAACTACATCGACATAATTATTGCCATACCCCTGATCTGGGGTGCCATCAGGGGCTTCAGCCGCGGCTTCCTTATTGAGGCAGCCACCCTGGTGGGACTCGCAGCTGGCATTTTTCTTGCCCTCATCGCTGCCGATGTGGCAGGGCGTATTATGGTGGCATTGGTCGACTGGAACCCTATTCCATTTAAGTTTCTTGCCTTTGCAATAGTTTTTGTGCTGGTGGTTGTCTCACTAAAGTTTCTGGCTAAAGTAATTGAGCGCATGCTCAAAGCCATTCACCTGAATTTCATCAATCGCTTTGCCGGATTAGTGGTGGGCGCCCTGAAATTCGCGCTCATACTGAGTATAGTGATGATCTTTGTAAACTACCTGAACCCGCACATTACCATCCTCTCCGACAACGCCCGCGAAGGAAGCCTGCTGCTGCCCCACATCGAGAAGTTGATCCACTACATTTTGCCGGCAAAGGATTTCATCCCGCTGCCCAAAACATGGATTGTGTAAATTAACTCCAATTAAATATGAAAAAGTCAATCTTTTCTTTGATTTTCCTTATCATTGGAAACTATTTGGTTGCTCAAAACCTGAATGTGGTAAAGGAGCCGGAGGTTTTCCCCGATCAGCCCCGGCGTGAGATCCGCATGCCCCAACTGGAAGGCTACGTGATCATTAAGGGCGATTTTCATTTGCACACGGTTTTTTCTGATGGTTCGGTTTGGCCAACCGTGCGGGTGCAGGAAGCCTGGCGCGATGGCCTCGATGCCATTGCCATTTCCGATCACGTGGAGTACCGGCCCAAAAGAGAATTCCTTTCGGGAAGCCTCAACCAAGTGCACCAGATTGCACTGCCCGAAGCTGAAAAATACGGCATCATTCTGGTAAAGTCGGCCGAAATCACCCGCCGCATGCCTCCCGGACACCTGAATGCTTTGTTCCTGAATGACATAGACGAGCTTGACACAGAATCATGGCAGGAAGCCCTGGAAGCAGCCCGAAAGCAGGGTGCCTTCATTTTCTGGAACCATCCGGGCTGGCAGGCGCAGCAGCCCGACACCTGCATCTGGTTCGATGAACACGAAAAGCTGATGAAGCAAGACCTGATACACGGCGTTGAAGTGTATAACTTTGACGAATGGTACCCTGTGGCTCTCAACTGGTGCCGCGAGAAAAATCTGGCGTTCATAGCCAACAGCGACATCCACGAGCCGGTGCCCTATATGCCCGGCTACAGCAATTACTTCAGGCCCATGACGCTGGTGATTGCCCGCGAAAAAACCGAACAGGCCATGAAAGAAGCCATGTTCAACAGGCAAACGGTGGCTTTTTTCGCTGGTAAGCTGGCAGGACCTCAACTATGGCTTGAAAAAATGTTTTATGCTTCGGTTGGAGTAGGCAAGCCCTTCAATATCAAACCTGATGGTTCGGCCAGCATTACCCTTTCCAATTTGACCGACATTCCAATAACATTGAAAAATGACCAAGGCAAAACCTTTCAACTCGAAGCTCTCAGTGCTGTTGTGATACCAGTTGCTAATCTGAGCCAACCTACTGAATTGCCCTTTATCATCACTAACTTTTTTACAGGCACCGAAGAAAACCTGCGGGTGAATCTGCAACTAAACATGCCTTAATTCTTCTGATTCAACAGGTTTCGAGGAAACTTAAGAAAACAACATTTTACCGGAGAAATAATCTCCGGTTTTTTTATTAAAAAAATTTGCATTATGAACCATGGTTCACTATCTTTGTAGCGAACAAAAGTTCATAATATATGTCGCCACGATCCAAAAGACTTCGAAAAGTAATCAATCCTCCACTGGTTAAGGGTTTTAAGCCTTACGGACCTGACGCAGGAAAAGGAATAACGGAAGCCGTTAATCTTCATTTTGAGGAATACGAAGCCTTGCGCCTGTGCGATTATGATAAGTATAACCACCACGAGGCCTCGGGAATAATGGGTGTTTCGCGGCCAACCTTTACCCGTATTTACTCCAGTGCACGCCAAAAAATAGCCCTTGCCTTTGTGGAAGGCCGCCAAATTTCCATTGAAGGCGGAAAAGTTTATTTTGATTCAGACTGGTACCACTGCATAAACTGCAAGTGTTTTTTCAATAATATTGAAAAGGACCAAAAGGTTGAATACTGCCCTTTATGTGGCAGCAATAAAGTAATTGAAGCAGAATCGGAAGTTGAATCTTCACCGGAAGAGATCAGGGAAGATGAATGTGCTGATTTCTGTGTGTGTCCGCAATGCGGCTATGAACAACCCCACCACCATGGAAGGCCATGCAGCCACCAGTTTTGTCCCAGCTGCAATGTGCATTTAAAAAGAAAAGCCAGGCCCAATTTTCAGCAATTCAGGCATGGAAAAGGTAAAAAACATTAAACCAAAAATAAATATGAAAGTTGCCATTACAAGTACCGGAAACTCACATGACTCGTTGATTGATCCTCGCTTTGGACGTTGCGCTTATTTTGTGATTTACGACACCGAAAGCAAAGTTATAGCCTTTATACCCAATAAGGCGCGTGATGCAGAGGAAGGTGCTGGCCCACAGGCCGTGCAACAGGTGGCTTCTCACGAGGTCAAGAAAATTGTTTCGGGCGAGTTTGGTATAAAAATCAAGCCGCTGCTCGACAGTCTGAAAATCCAAATGATCGTGGTAAAAGACCCCGACAAACGTATTATGGATATTATGGAAATGTTGGACCATTAAAACTCAAAGCAAATGCCCAAAATGAACGGAACGGGCCCCGACGGCAAGGGTGCCGGCACGGGCCGCAGGCTCGGAAAATGCAAAGCTGCCGACACAGAAAACCAAACATCACACCTCGGACAAGGCATGGGAAAGCGCCGCAAGGCAGGCGGAGGAGAAGGACAGGCTAAAAGGCTTAAAAGCGGAAAATAAATTTTTCAACAAGAAAGGAGGTAATATGCCTGGATTTGATCAAAATGGCCCTATGGGAAAAGGTCCTATGAGTGGCCGCAAGTTAGGCCATTGCTCCAATTACGGAGCAGGCCGCCAAAATCAGCCTCCCGTTTCCGACCAAACGATCGAATCTCCTCTCCCTGCAAGGGGATTGGGTTTTGGACGCGGAAGAGGCGGACGGGGACGTGGTTTGGGATTACAGAACCGTTTCAGAGGAGGTTGATTCTTTATAAGGAGAGGCCCCTTTCGACCTCTCCTTATAATTTTTAAAGCAAAACCTATGACTGGGCAAAAACAATACTCAGCAAATCAAATAATTACAAGAAATCTCATTTACTTAATTCCAACAATTGTATGAATAAATGTATTGCCATTCCCCTCGAAAACGGGGTTCTTTGCGCGCATTTCGGACATTGCCAGCAGTTTGCCATCGTTGAGGTGGAAAACGATGCTATCAAAAACATCAGGGCCCTCACGCCTCCCGAGCACGTTCCGGGCCTGTATCCAAGGTGGGTAGCCCAGTTTGGAGTAACCGATGTGATTGCCGGCGGAATGGGCCAGAAAGCCATCGAGTTGTTTAACCAGCAAAACATCAATGTTTTTGCCGGGGCTCCGGTAAAAAATCCTTCTGAACTGGTAACCGATTTTCTGGCGGGAACCCTGGACCTACAGACCAACTATTGCAACCATGGAAGTCACCAGCACAGCCATGGCTGCAAGCATTAAGAGGGAGAGAAAAAGATAAGGCCGGTTTCCTTCATCGGTTAAGAATGGTTTAAAAAAATGATCTGAGTTTCAACGCCAAGTAATTAAAACCATGGAAAAGGTAAAAGTCGGAATCATTATATGCAACAGGTACCACACCTGTGCCGGAGGCAAGTGTTTCAGATCGCTGCAAAACCGCGAAGGGGCCTTTGCCATGTATAAAGGTATGGAAATTGAACTGGCCGGCTACACCACTTGCGGTGGTTGTCCGGGTGGAAATATTGAATATGCTCCAGGAGAAATGAAAAAGAACGGGGTAACCCATGTCCATTTTGCAACGGGGCTTTTGGTAGGATACCCACCCTGCCCCAATATTAAACACTTCCAGAAATTCATTAAGGAAAAGTATGGAATGGAGGTAGTATTGGGAACCCATCCTATCCCGGAGAAATACCTGAAAACCCATAAAAACCTTAAAACCTGGGACAGTCCTTTCTGGCAGGAGGCCATCAAGCCCACCATTGCCGATGAAAAAACCAGGCTTTCATATGACTGATTACAAACCATTTAAGATTGCCATTGCCAGTGGAAAAGGCGGCACCGGAAAAACCCTGGTGGCTACCAACCTCTTTCATTCGCTGATAAGCAGAGACATTCAGGCCAGTTTGGTTGACTGTGATGCGGAAGCACCCAATGCCAGATTGTTCTTTGAAGGAAAGCTGGAAAAATCGTTCGAGGTAACCCAGCAAGTGCCCGTCATCGACGAAAGTCTTTGCACGTATTGTGGCAAATGCCACGAATATTGCCATTACAACGCTATTTTCATTTTGCCGCCGGCAAAAGTCATTAAGGTGATCGAAGACCTTTGCCATGGTTGCGGGGCCTGCACGGTGGCCTGTAAATTCGGGGCCATTACCGAAAAAGCCATGCCTCTGGGTGAGGTCAGGCGATATTCCCTTTCGGGGAAAAACGCCCTGATTGAAAGCCGGATGAAGACAGGCGTCTATTCGCCGGTGGCTGTCATTAAGGCAGGCATTAAAGAAGTGGGTAATGGCCAAATGGTGATCATGGATGCCCCTCCCGGCACCTCTTGCCCTTTTATTCAGACTGTCGACAGGGCTGATTTTGTGGTGCTGGTCACCGAGCCCACCCCCTTTGGCCTGAGTGATCTCAGGCAATCGGTCGAAACGCTGAAAGGCATGAAAAAGCCTTGTGGCGTCATCGTTAACCGGGCCGGATTAGGCAACCATGCTCTTTACGAATACCTTGCGAAAGAGCATATTCCACTACTGATGGAAATCCCCTTTGACCGCGACATTGCCCGTACTTATGCCCATGGCGGAAAACTGGAAGAACTGGATCCCTCCTGGGAAGATCGGTTCCTCGCTTTGTTTGAAAAAATTATGCTGGAAAATGGAAATAGCCATAATAAGCGGTAAGGGAGGCACTGGCAAGTCGAGCATTAGCGCAGCTTTTGCCACGCTTTCTGAAGAAGTGGTGCTGGCCGACTGCGATGTGGATGCTGCCAACCTGTTCATTCTTTTTGATCCGGTGCATGAAGAAGAGGAGTCGTTTGTTGGCGGAGAAAAGGCAATTATCGACCGCGACCTTTGCACCAACTGTGGCCTTTGCATCCCTTATTGCGCGTTTGAGGCTATCTCATTTTCTTCCGAAGGAGCCATCATTTCAGAGACAGCCTGCGATGGCTGCCACTTGTGTAAGCGCATTTGCCCCCAACAGGCCATCCGTATGATCGACAACGACAAAAGTCGCCTCTATTCAGGAAGCTTTCGCAACGGCCGAATGGTGTATGGCCGCCTGGCGCCCGGCGAAGAGAACTCCGGCAAGCTGGTGAACCTGGTCAGGGAAAAAGCCCGCAAGCAATCAAAGGCCTCTGGACTAGAAACAATTATCATTGACGGCCCTCCGGGCATTGGTTGCCCGGTCATATCCTCCATTTCAGGAGTGGACCAGGTGGTTATTGTTACCGAGCCAAGCCTTTCGGGTTTGCACGACCTTAAAAGGGCTGCAGAAATTTCTGGCAGTTTTGGCATACCAACGAAAGTCATAATCACTAAGTCTGACCTGGATGATGACTTAAGCCGGCAAATTGAAATTTGGTGCCAGCAAAACCAGCTGGAAGTTGCAGGAAAAATTCCCTTCGATCCCGATGTTGTTGAGGCCATGGTGAATTGTAAAAGCATCCCGGAATGGAGTATGGATTCAAAGACAAGCAAATTACTCAGGAAAGCTTGGAAAGTGATATTAAACGGAAAAGATTAATAAAATAGCTAAATGAACCCTGAAATTGACAAAATACAACTTGAAAAAGTAAAGAACATCATCGTGGTAGCCTCCGGGAAAGGGGGCGTAGGGAAGTCCACGGCAGCAGCAAACCTGGCTGTAGCATTTGCACGAAATGGATTGCGGGTGGCTCTGGTGGATGCCGACATATATGGTCCATCCATTCCCCGTATGATGGGGATAGAGGACGAAAAGCCCGGAGTAAATACCAGCGACCCGAAGCAGATCATGCTTCCCATTAAGAAATTCGGGATCAAGGTGATGTCGATCGGATTCTTTGTTGGCAAGAGCCAGTCGCTGATCTGGCGAGGGCCAATGGCAGCCAAGGCCATCACCCAATTGCTGGAAGAAACCGCCTGGGGTGAGATCGATGTAATGGTCATCGATTTCCCGCCCGGAACCGGAGACATCCAAATTACTGCCGTACAGAAGTTGAATTTGACCGGTGCCATCATTGTCACCACGCCCCAGGAAATATCACTGAACGATGCCCGCAAAGCAGCTTCGATGTTCACCAACAAAGACGTTGGCGTACCCATTCTGGGGGTGATCGAAAATATGGCTTGGTTTACCCCGACTCCACATCCCGAGGAAAAATATTTCATTTTTGGGGAAGGCGGCGGTAATAAGCTGGCCAAAGAAATAAAAACCCAACTCCTTGGACAGATTCCCCTGGTGATGGAAGTAGCTGATGCAGCAGAAAAAGGACTGAGTGTTTTCGCCCAGGGTGATCCTGGAGCAATCAAAACTTTTGGTGAAATTTCTGAAAAAATCATAAACAACTTTTTAACACTATAACCCTAATCTTTTAAAATAAATTTGAAATGAAAAAAACGGATGTATTGATAATAGGTGGCAGCGCCGCAGGGATGGTAGCCGCCTTGACAGGAAAATCATCCTGGCCGGACAAAAAATTCATCCTTGTAAAGAAACTCAAAGATATGATGGTGCCTTGCGGCATACCCTACATCTTTGGCACCCTGGAAAACAGCAACCAGAATATCATGCCCGTTGACACAATGATGGAAAAAGCCGGGATAGAATCCATTGTGGATGAAGTGATTGCCATTGACAAAACGAAGAAAACCGCTACTCTTAAAAGCGGTGAAGTCATACAATGGGAAAAACTCCTGATCGGCACTGGCTCACAGCCCGTAAAACCCAGGTGGCTGAAGGGCGTTGATCTAGAAAAGGTCTTCCTTATCTCCAAGGACAAATACTACCTTGACGATATGCATGAAAAGCTGAAAAGTGCAAAGAAATTGGTGGTCATTGGAGCAGGGTTTATCGGTGTGGAGATGTCGGATGAGCTTAACAAGCGGGGTTTTGAAGTAACCCTGATCGAAAAGATGCCCAACATTCTCAGCCTGGCCTTTGATGAGGAACTTTCCGTCCGGATTGAAGAGATCATTACAAGAAGAGGCGTGAAAGTATTGACCAGCAGTGGAGTAACGGAAGTGGTCGGATCCACAAAGGTTGAAGGCATCAAGCTTGAAAACGGCGAAGTAATGGAAGCCGACGCAGTGATCTTATCAATGGGTTATAAGCCCAGCACAGAACTTGCTTCAAAATCGGGGATCCCCGTTGATGATGACGGATTTATTATCATTGACGAATATATGCGCACCCTCGTTCCAGACATCTTTGCTGCCGGTGACTGCGCACAAAAGCGTGACTTTGTAACCCGCCGCCGCACCCCCGTTATGCTGGCTTCAACGGCTTGTGCCGAAGCTCGTGTTGCAGGAATGAACCTTTTTAACATCCACGTGGTAAAGACTTTCAGTGGCACCATAAGCATTTATTCCACAGCCATCGACGACATCGGATTTGGCACCGCTGGCATTACCGAAGCGCGCGCCAAGGAAGAGAACATCGTGGTCAACACAGGCCTTTTTGAAGGTGTTGACCGCCACCCTGGTCATCTTCCAGGTGCCCATAAGCAACTGGTGAAACTGATCGCTTCTCGTAAT
Organism: Bacteroidales bacterium UBA4814; assembly: GCA_002402465.1. Taxonomy (GTDB): domain Bacteria; phylum Bacteroidota; class Bacteroidia; order Bacteroidales; family UBA7960; genus UBA7960. The sequence goes on along the minus strand of DHFW01000021.1, from coordinate 2,251 downwards.
TCAGGAGTAATCATCGGAGGTGAGGTTATTGGAGGCGTTAGCGCTGGCGAACTGACCAATGTGATAGGACTGGCCATTGAGAACCGCATGACAGTAAACAGCCTGATCACTTCTCAGATCGGAACGCACCCTTGCTTGACGGCTTCTCCGGCAGGATACCCGCTGATTAAGGCTGCAGAAATCATTGCAGCCAAAATGAGACGTCCCTAAAACCCTTTATTCAGCCTGCTGAAATCCAGCAGGCTGAATTTTTCTCATAAACCCCTGACCATGAATGGCTACATACATCTCTACACCGGAAACGGCAAAGGCAAAACCACCGCGGCTATTGGACTGGCAATACGAGCAGCAGGCGCCGGAAAAAAGATATTCATTGCCCAGTTTGTAAAAGGCATGCCCTATGCCGAACTTAAAGCACTCCAACGCTTACCTGAAATTAAAATAAAGCAATATGGGCTGGATTGTTTCATTGTAAATGAACCCACCCGTGAAGACATTAAGGCAGCCAAAAATGGGTTAAATGAAGTCCGAAAAATAGTCCAGAAAAACGCTTGTGATGTTTTGATTCTCGATGAAGTGTGCATTGCCTTGCATTATGAACTCTTCGAATTAAATGAAATCATCAATTTGCTGCACGAAAAACCTGAGTCTATGGAAATCATCCTTACCGGTCGATATGCTCCCAAGGAACTGATGGAAAAGGCAGATCTGGTTACGGAAATGAAGGAAATAAAGCACTATTACAACAGGGGAATCCAAGCCAGGGAAGGCATAGAATTTTAAAAAACCAATATACTTTTTGAATCAAAAAATCACATAATAATGAAACATCAAAATGCAGGTTTCAACACCAAACTGATCCATGCCGGGGCGTTTGAAGACGAATTCGGAAGCGCCACGGTGCCCATTTATCAAACCTCCACTTTCAAATTCAAAAATGCCCAGCACGGTGCCGATTGCTTTGCAGGCAAGAGCAATGGCTATATTTACACCCGTATCGGCAACCCTACCATCCGTGCCCTGGAGCAAAACATTGCTGCCCTTGAGAATGGTTATGACGGCATAGCCACCAGTTCGGGCATGGCGGCCATTACAAGCGTGTACATGGCATTGCTGGGTGCCAACAGCCATATCATTAGCACAGGGGCAGTGTATGGTCCGGCAAGAGGTGTACTTGAACAAGACTTTTCGCGCTTCAATGTGGAAGCCAGTTTTGTGAATACCGCCGACACAAAAAATATTCTCGAAGCCCTCCGGCCCAACACCAAAGTACTGTATATTGAAACCCCGGCAAACCCCACCATGGAGATTACCGATATTGCCGCCTGCGCACGAATCGCCAAAGAACATGGGTTGCTGCTGGTTGTTGACAATACTTTTTGCTCGCCCTATTTGCAGAAACCGCTTGAAATGGGTGCTGACGTGGTATTGCACTCTGTTACCAAATTTATTAACGGCCATGCCGACACAGTGGGCGGCATTATTGTGGCCAAAGACCCTGAAGTGTACAAAAAAATACGCCATTCTATGGTTTACATGGGCTGCAACATGGACCCCACCCAGGCCTTTATGGTGCTGCGCGGCGTAAAAACCCTGGCCATACGCATTGAGCGGGCGCAGGAGAATGCCAGCAAGGTAGCTGCATTTCTGCAAGGTCACCCAAAAGTGGAATGGATAAAATACCCTGGCCTTACCAGCCACCCGCAATATGAGCTGGCCAAAAGGCAAATGAAAGGCTTTGGGTCGATGATGAGTTTCGGCCTTAAGGGTGGTTATGAAGCCGGGCGCAAACTCATGGACCAGGTGCAACTGGCATTGCTGGCCGTTTCGCTGGGCGGCGTGGAAACCCTCATTCAGCATCCGGCTTCTATGACTCATGCCGGGGTAAGCAAGGAAAACAAAATTGAAGCAGGCATTACCGACGACCTTGTCAGGTTCTCAGTAGGTATCGAAGATGTGGAAGACATCATTGCAGACCTGGATCAGGCGCTGGCAAAAACTTAGAATCCTGCATTACTGACCCTTTCTTTTCTTTAACCAGTCCATTGGCTCCCTTGCGGGAAACAGGGCCGGTTCTTTTTTAGTAACTTCGGAGAAATTTTTATCCAACCTGGGTTCCGGCCTTTATCCGGAAATTATTTTCAAATTTGTATTGTTTTTCTTGCCGCTTGCGCTTTATGATACAAACCATTGGCATTTCTGAATTCCTCCCCTTACGGAAAAACCTCCCGGTGATCGACGTGCGCTCACC
>DHFW01000038.1 GCA_002402465.1 Bacteroidales bacterium UBA4814 | reverse complement strand
CAGAATTTAGTCGGATAACAGTGATAAAAAAGAACATTAGTAAAAAAGGGAGCCGAACAGGTTCCCTTTTTTGTTGTCATAAAAAATTAGATTCCATTTTTCCCATGCTTCCGCATGGGGCTATTCACGGTTGACCCCTGACGGGGTAATGACGTGTTTGCTGAGATTTTGCTTTTTTTTGGACGAGACCCTTCGTCCCGAAGAAAATCGGAACTCAGGGCGACAAGGTGCTGTGGGTGAATAAAAAGCACCCGGCTGTCTCTCGCTTCAGGCGAGACAGCCGGCGCTATTGCTCCCCTGAGCTAATAATGTCACCGCAATGCAGCTATTTTTGAGGTTTTGCAATTGCTCTACCTTAATATCGAAGCTATGCGACTATTTCTAAAAAGTTTCGGACTTCGGTCTTTTTTTACTGCATACTGATTACTGCCTACCGTAACTGTCTGCCGACAAACTCCAAAAACTCACTTACCATCATGGCGGTGGCACCCCAAATGGTGTGGCCGTTGATTTCAAAGCAAGGGGTTTGTAATCGATAACCGCCTATGAGGACTAATTCTTTTGTGCGGCAATTGGCAGTCTGGAAAAAATCGGAAAGTTCGATTTCAAGTATTGCTGCAACTTCCAGGGGATCAGCCTTAAAAGCGGGCCTTTTACGGGTAATGCCTATGTAGGGGCTTACAATGTAGTTGCTTGGCGGGATAAACAGGTCGGAAAGCTTGCCGGCGACTTCAATATCTGAAACCGGCACGCCTATCTCTTCATGGGTTTCGCGCAAGGCTGTATATTCAAGGCTGGGATCGGTGGTTTCGTATCGCCCGCCAGGGAATGATATTTGCCCGCTGTGGGCGCCGTTGTATTCGGGACGCTTTATGAAAACCGTGGTGGTGCAGCCATTCTCATCCGGAAAGAAAAGAAATAGCACGGCGCTTTTCACAGCATTTTTACCATTACCAAGGCTGCTGATCTCTAACTTGCGGTTTACTGGAGCAAGCTTTAGCTGCGCCTCCAGGCCGGGCAGACGGTCGTAAGGCAAGCCACGCAATAGGGAGGCAAAGTCTTTGAAATGGCTGATTTTTTCAGAAACGAGTTGCAGTTCTTCGGAAGTCATAAAACGAGCGCAGAAAAAACAATTGGCTTACATTTGCAAACGAAGGCTAAAATTAAACAATCATACCCAAAGCAACAATGAAGCCCGCACTATTGTTTTCCAGGCAACTGATTTTGTTATTCTTAGCGGGTTGGCTAATAACTTCATGCAGCTTTTTTGCGGGCAAGGAAAACCAGAATCCTTCTTATCATCTTACGCAGGAGGAGCTACAACTGCTGCAGCCCGGCGACATCATTATGCGGCAGGGGTTTGGGGCCGTGAGTCACGCCATTGGCGAATACCTGAATGAACCAATAAGGGTTTCGCATGTTGCATTGCTCAGCAAAGCCAATAATGGCGAATGGCAAGTGATCCAGTCCATTTCGCAAAGGGTTTCAAACACCGATGGATTGCAAACGCAGGATCTCGCCACTTTTGTCAGCGAAAGCGAAACCAATTCCATTGTGGTGGTAAGATTCAAGGGATATCAATCCGAGCCGGGGCTTAACCTGCGTATTGAACAGGCCGCCCTGCGCTACCTTGAGCAGCAGGTGCCTTTCGATCACAGTTTCAGCCTCGAAGACTCCGCCCGTTTCTTTTGTTCAGAACTGATATGGCGGCTTTTCCTGATTGAAGCAGAGGTGGACATTTTTGAAAAAATGGACAAGGAAGTACGCAGAGAACGCCTGCGGTTTGCATCATTCTTCGATACCGATCATTTTGAGGTGATCATAAACCACCATCCAAATAAAGATCAGCCCTGAAGTGCTTTTTTGTAGGTCGCCAGGCAGCGCTCGCGGGCTTGCTTGTGGTCAACAATCGGTTCAGGATAATCGCTGCTGCCAAATTCAGGGATCCATTTTTTGATGAACTCCCCTTCCGGGTCAAACTTTTTCTGCTGTTCCATTGGGTTGAAAATGCGGAAATAAGGCGCCGCGTCGGTGCCGGTTCCGGCGCTCCACTGCCAGCCGCCGTTATTTGAGGACAGTTCGAAGTCAAAGAGTTTTTCAGCAAACCAGGCCTCGCCCCAGCGCCAGTCGATCAGCAAATGTTTGGTAAGAAAACTGGCCGTAACCATTCGCAGGCGATTGTGCATATAACCTGTTGCTGCCAGTTGCCGCATGCCGGCATCCACCATGGGGAAGCCCGTTTTGCCCTCTTTCCAAAGTTCGAACTCTTGTTCGTTGTTGCGCCATTCTATGCGGTCGTATTCGGGCCTGAACGACTCCTTAACCACTCTCGGGAAGTGCTGAAGAATCGTGGCGTAGAACTCGCGCCAGATCAGTTCGTTCAGAAAAGTTTCGTTGAGCTCACGGGCAATTTTAACCAGCTTACGAATACTTATGGTGCCAAACCGCAAATGCGGACTAAGCCGCGACACACCATTGATAGCCGGGAAGTTACGGGTTTCGTGGTAGTTGCGAATCAAGTCCTCATCAATGACAGCCACAGGCATTTCCATTCCTGAAGGTTCAAATCCAAGCTCTTTAAGTGAGGGCATTGGGGGCAAATCACCCTTATGGCAGTTTTTCAGCAGGGTTTCCGAGGGAAATTCGGCAATATGCCGGCTTTCGAGCACTTCCTTCCAGCGGCGACTGAAAGGGGTAAAAACGGTGTAGGGCTTACCATCGGCCTTCAACGCTTCATTGGCCCCAAGCACCAGGTGGTCTAGCTCCTGATAAAAGCCTATGCCATGCGAAGCAAGCAAGGCCCTCACCTTTTCGTCGCGTTCCATGCCATAAGGCTCGTGATCGGCATTGCTGAAAACGGCATCAATTTCGTATTTACCCAGCAATTCCTTGAAAACATCAAAGGGTTTGCCCTTTCTTACCAGGATGCCACTGCCCTGCTTCCTAAGTACCTGATCCATCCCCGAAAGGGTATGGTGAATGAAGTCCACCCGGTGATCATTCCGCGGAAGCGGATCCAGAATATCTTCATCGAAAATAAATATCGGCAGCACGTTTTCAGCGCCTTTCAGTGCTTTATAAAATGCCTTGTTATCTTGAAGACGCAAATCGCGCCGAAACCAGAAAATCGTAAAAATCATGTAGATTACACGGATTATAAAAAGATTACACAGATTTTAACGGATTGCAAGGATTTTTTCTGATGACTTTCGACTGATGACTTTTTAAACTTCCGGCTTCGGACTCCCGACTTCGGACTTCCTTAAAACAATCAACGTGATCTCGGGCGGCATGCCTACCCTTCCGGGAAAGCTCAAGTAACCGAAACCACGGTTTACATAAAGTTTTTGATTGCCTTCATTGTAGAGGCCGCTCCATTCAGAGTATTTATATTGAACCGGACTCCAGTTAACCAAGTGGTTACTGATGCCAAACTGCATTCCGTGGGTATGACCGCTGAGGGTGAGTTGAATATCGGTATCGGGAATGATTTGTTCACGCCAATGCGAAGGGTCATGCGAGATAATTATTTTGAAGGGGAAGGCGGCATTCTCGCCCAGTGCTTTTTCCAGGTCGCCATATTGTTCAAAGGGAGGCACACCCCAGTTTTCAACCCCGGCAATCATAATGGAATCATTGCCACGCACAATAAATTCGTGGGCATTGAGCAACATTGTGAAACCCATTTCGGTTTGTACTTCCACCAGTCGGCCAATATTTGAGTCTTTTTCATCGATGGTTCCCCAGCGGCGGTAGTCACCCATATCGTGATTGCCCAGCACTGAATACATGCCATCAGGGGCCCTCAATTGCTGAAAGACCGGGACGAACTTTTCTGCCTCTTTGGCTTCGTTATTCACCATATCGCCCGAAAATACAACCATGTCGGGCTGCAGGCTATTAATAAGGCTGAGACCGGATGCCACGGCTTCTTCCTTGCTGAAGCTGCCCAGGTGTGCATCAGAAATATGGACGATACGGTACCCATCAAAATTGACGGGCAGGTCATCATACCAAATCTCTACCTCTTCCACCTCGAAATTATAGCGGCCATAACCCAATCCGTAAAGAGTAATTGAAAACATATAGGCCGCAAAGACAAATCCCAGCAAGGGGATAATCAGGCTGTAACGCAATCGTCCCAAGGGTATTTTAATTCCTGGATAAGAGGTAAACACCCGGCGAAAGATTTTGATGGCCAATAGTTTGAGGTCATATAAAATTACAAAGAGGAAAAAGCTGGCCTTTGGAATAAAAATCAGCATGAAAACCCCCATTATAACATAGAACTGCCGGTATTTTACATAATCCTCAGCACCCGAGCCGCGAATGTACCAAACCCAGGCCACTGCAAAAATAATAAAAGCTACATCGATCAGCCAATAGGTCTTTAATACCAATTTCCGGAAAAAGTCAAGATGACGGTGGGAAAACAGGGCCCGCATTCCGCGGTAAGCATAAATATCGATCAGGAAAAGTATGCCAATAATTAGAACAATTCGAAGGAACATTAATTGAGAAAAAATATTAAAAAAGGGTAATTTGATTATGTTTGTAAACCTTACCTTTGGAGCAATAAACGTACCAAACCTGAAGCTTGCAAAGGTAATGTTTGTTGGCAAGTAAAACACTAAAATTCAGCGATTTGTTCAGCTTATGACACAGGTAGTTTTTGAGGGATATTTTGTACTTTTTCTTATCATTACACTGGGCATTGCCATTGGCAATATTAAGTTCAAAGGCTTTTCACTCGATATTTCAGCGGTAATTTTCGTGGCCCTTCTTCTGGGTCATTATGGCTTTGTGGTGCCTTCGGCTTTTCAAACCATAGGCCTGCTGTTTTTCATTTTTACCATTGGCATACAGGCGGGTCCCGGGTTTTTTGATGCCTTTCAGAAATTTGGGCGGCAATTGCTGCTGATATGTGTCATACTGGTTTCCATCGCGGCCGGCTTAAGTTTTTCGCTTTCGCGGATTTACGACATACACCCTTATTTGGGCGTGGGACTTTTTAACGGTGCTCTTACCAGCACGCCAGGCCTTGCTGCGGCCATCGACATTACCGGCTCACCCATGGCCTCCATTGGCTATGGGGTGGCCTATCCTGCCGGTGCCGTGCTGGCCATACTCATCATTCACCTTTTGCCTTCGCTGCTTAGGGTGGACCTGAAAAAGGAAGAGAAAAAATACCTTGATAAAATTACCGAAGAATTTCCGGAGGTGATAAACCGCAATTTTCTGGTTGAGAATCAGAATATTCACGGAAAAACCCTGAAAGAACTGGAGATCGGCACCATGACCGGGGCGGTGATTTCGCGCGTGAAACACGACAACCTTGCCTTTACTCCCACTGCCGGTACCCGCCTGTTCCTGGGCGACATTGTAAAGGTGGTGGGTACCGAAGCTGCCCTCCAAAAGGTGGAGCTTATGATCGGGAAACCGACCAATGAAGAGATTTCGCTGGCCGAAGAGTTTGAGGTAAACTGGGTGCTGGTTACCAACAAAAAGGTGATCAACAAAAGCCTGCATTCGCTCAACCTGACAGCCTATTACGGTGGCACCATTACGCGCATCCGCCGCAGCGGTATAGACCTGAGTCCAAAGGGTACTTCAACCCTTCGATTTGGCGATAAAGTGTTGCTGGCCTGCGAAAAAGAAAATATGCGAAAGGTTATGAAGCTGCTTGGCAACGATGAAAAACGCCTCCGGGAAACCGATTTTTTGCCCATCAGCCTGGGTATTATCATTGGCATACTGGTGGGTTCCATCAGCATTCCTTTTTTCGGATTCTTTGATTTCAGGCTGGGGCTTACAGGCGGGGTTTTGACAACTGCTTTGGTGCTGAGTAGGATCGGAAAGACCGGCCCGATTATCTGGTCCATGTCGGGCAGCGGAAACCAACTGCTGCGAAAGCTCGGGCTGCTTATGTTTCTTGCCGCAGTAGGCACTCAAGCCGGCGCTCACATCGTGGAAACACTGGCACAGCACGGCTGGAAATTGCTCTGGGTTGGAATGATCATTACGGTCCTGCCAATGGTCATCACCACTTTGATAGGTCACTATTTAATGCGCCTGAACTTCATTACCCTTCTTGGGGTAGTAGCCGGAAGCATGACCAGCACGCCCGGCTTGGCAGCTGCCGACTCCAAAACAGAAACCGATGCCGCCTCCGTGGGCTACGCCACCGTTTATCCCATGGCGCTGGTATTGATGATCATTTTTTCGCAACTGCTCAGCATGGTTTAATTACCCCTTTCGGGGAAAAAAGATCAGTACCTTGCCGGTTGGTCCTTTGCAGGAATGGTGTTCCGGATAAAATCCCTGATATCGTCGTTTGAATTTTTGAGGTCTTCGGCCCGCAGGTACATCATGTGCCCGCTTTCGTATCCTTTGAACGAAAGGCGGTCTTTCAGCTTCCCGCCCGGATCGAGGTGCCACATGGTGTATTTGGCATTGAAATAGGTGGTGGCCCCATCGAAATAACCAGACTGGATGAGCGTATGCAAAAAAGGATTCTGTGCCATAGCCAGGCGCAGGTTCTCGCCGGTGCGGTCGCCTTCGTTGTCCCATGGCCGAACAGGGCCGAAAATATTATACTTCACATCGGTTTCGTATTTCAGCACATTGCGCAGATAATGATTGATGGCTGGTGTAAAGGAGTGCATCCACGAGGCCATTTCGGAGTTGTAGTCGGGCGCAACACCGGCATCCTGTCGGTCGATGCCCTTATAGCGCGAGTCGAGCCGGCCAATGGTAAAGCCCTCATCGCGCAACAGGTCTTTCCAGAAAAAATTGGTTGGCACATTCAGGTTATGTTGGGCTACGCTAGTTTCGCTCAATCCCGAATACCGGGCGAAATGTGTAATGGCTGCCTTTCTCTCCTGCTCATCCGCCCATGCGCCTTTTGCCATTACCGGCAGCAATTCGTTCATGGTGTAACTTTCCACCTCTTCGAGCAATTCTTCGAGGTTTTTTTCCTGAAGTTCAGGTGCCAGTTTCTGATGATACCATGCGGTGGCCGCGAAATACGGCAGGCGGTTGGCCGCACCAACCGGTCCACCCCTATCTATTCCCAGGTTGGTAGGCGACACCAGTACCACCCCATTCAGATACATGCCATTGCCTTGCAAGGCCTGGACCAGTCCCGACACCCTTGTGGTTCCATAACTCTCGCCGATCAGATATTTCGGCGAAAGCCAGCGATTGGCGCGGGTGACAAAAGCCTGTATCCACTCAGAAAGATAGCGGACGTCTTGATTTACTCCAAAAAACTGCTCACGCTTTGCTTCCGGATCCAGTATACGGGAATAGCCGGTATTGACGGGATCAATATAAACAATATCGGCCACATCAAGTATTGAGTGCGGGTTTTCCTGGTAACCATATGGTTGCAGCGGGTAACCCTCACTGTCAATCTGCAGGTGATAAGGACCGGTATAGGCCAGGTGCATCCAAACAGAGGCTGATCCGGGGCCGCCGTTAAAAGAGAACACTATAGGCCTTTCGGCTGGGTTTCTTACATCGCCTCGCTTATAATATACATAAAACAGGGTAGCAATCGGCTTGCCTTCCTCGTCCCACACAGGCATGGTACCGGCAGTTGCTGTAAATGGCACTCTCTGCCCATTAATAATCAGCGAATGCTGGGTTACTACTTCCGATTCGGGCTCAATCTTGCGCTCCTGGGCAAACAATGCGGATGCAAAAATCAGCAGAAAAATCATGGATGCAAACTTCTTCATAAGGCAATGATTTAAAGAGAATAAAGTGACAAGGCGAATATAATAAAATATCCGCCTTGTAATGATTCAATGAAAAGGAAAGTTTTCCCAGGGCTATTCCGCTTTGTTTTCCTTCCTGGTAATGGAAATAACATTCTCGTGGCCATACAATTCGCGGGCTTTTTCGCCTTTGAACACATTCATGCTTTCAATTTCAGCCGGCATAATAATTTCATTAAGCTCTTCCACAGCTGCATCCACCTTTTTTCCGTCAATGTAAATAACGATCTCTCCTGCTCCAATTCTTTCACGAAGCAAGTCTGCCCCGGGGGTGTCTTCTTTTTTCTCATCGCCATTCAACACAAAGCGAATGGGCATGTTATACTGCACCCTAACGTTTTGGCCCCGCTGACGGCCGGGAGTCCAAGTTGGCATATTCTTGACTACACGTACTGCTTCTTCGTCGCAGCCACCGCCAATGCCTCTCAAAATCCTGACATCAGCAATACTTCCGTCGGCCTCCACTATAAAAGTAACAAATACAGTTCCCTGAATACCGGCAGCGCGGGCTTCTCCCGGATACCTTAAGTTTTCTACCATGTATTGCATACGGGCTTCCTCACCACCCGGGAATCGGGGCTGCTCCTCTACAACGGTGAAAATCACATCGTCAGACACTTCCTGTTTTACAGGAGGGGGCGGTGGTGGGGTGGGCGGAGGTTGAGGCGCTGCTTCTGGCAGCTGACCCACAACGGTAAGATTTACAACTTCAGGCTCGTTTTGTATGAGGGAAATCTGAGTTGCTTGCAACGTGGCCGATTGCAATAGCATTAGTCCGGCAAAAAAGCCTGCCGATAACATCAGGCTCAAAACGGCCTTTAAAACCGGATTTTTTGTCTTTTTGTTCATCATCATGATTCTTTTTTTTAAGGGTGAAAAAGTAAAAGGGTTGGTTATGGGTAAGCAATAATTCTGAAAGGAATAATTGATTAACAATTGCTGGTATTGCGCTTTATCAACCTTTTGATCAAGCACAAAGCGGTCGGCCTCGAATTCATGCTGCAGTTTGATCTCGCGCCGCAGATACCAAATAACAGGATGAAACCAGAAAAAGATGCTCAGCATTTCCATAAAAATAAGGTCGACAGAGTGCAATTTTCGAATGTGTGCCATTTCATGAAGCAGCACCTTATCGAGGGACGGGTCGCTGAGCAGGCGCTCCGGCACAAACACCAGCCGGAAGAAACTGTATGGCGAGCGATCGCCCTTCATGGGAATTACCATAAGCCCATTTATTTTCTTGCTGTGCAAAACCTTCCATCTGGCTGCCAGGTAAACCAGGCTCCCTGCAAACCGGAGGAAAACCAAAGCACTAATGATCAGGGAAATGTAAACGAACCCCATCCTGGAAAAAATAAATTCACGGAGACCAAGCTGAGATTTCTCCAGGCCTTCGGAAGCATAAACAACCACCTCTGGCAGGGTTAATATGCCCGGAATTGCATCACCTGCCAGCCCCGACGACCTTATTAAAAGGCCTGTCCCAGCCAAGATTGAAATGCCAATGCCTCCAAGGATAAAAATCCGCGACAAGGCAGGATTGGCCTGGGGCTTAATCAAAAAATGGTACAAAAACCCCAGCAGAAAAAAATAAGCCGAAGTCCAGAAAAGGTAAATGAATAGTGTGTTCATGATCGGTAATTTTTTGTTATTCACCCTGAAGGTGCAATAATTCACGAAATTCTCTAACCCGCTGCCGGGCATAGGCTCGCTGCTCTTCCAGGCCAACACCTGGCCTGTCGATAAACATCTGGTAATGTAGCAGGGCGGGCTGCTTATCATGGTAAAAAAGATCGAAGTTCCTGGCAAGGTAATATATTAGCTGTGGACTGTCTTTTAACGAACGGGCCGATTGCAACCATTTTATAGATTCCTGGTATTTCTTGTTTTCGTGGAGCGAAATGGCCAGTTGCAAAATAAAGGGGTCGAAATTGGGCGATAGCGTCATTTTTACTGCCTCTTCGTAATTTCTGAGTGCCTCGTTTACATTTCCCTTGGCTTCAGCCACCTTGCCCTTGTAAAAGAAAATATCCTCGCTTATTAACTCATTGCTTAAAAGATAATCAAGCCAGAAATCAGATTTATCGAGTTCGCCCAGGTCGAAATAAGCAAATGCTTTTAACCTGACAACCGTTGGCGTGGTGTCGCCCCTTTCGGTAAGAAAAGCAGCATGCTCAACGGTTTCGGGCATTTTTCTCTGCCGATAGCAAACACTCACCATTTGCCGACGGAAAAGAAAATTTTCGGGGTAGAGTGCAATGCCATTATTTAACAAGCGAAAAGCATTTCCCGGCATTTCCATTTTCATCCAAATATCAGCCAGGTCTGCAATGGATGTTTGGTTAAGGGTGTCGCGCCGGTATGCCGTTAGCATGTAATTCATTGCGGCCGCGTAATTCCCTTCAGCATAGAAAATGCGGGCAATTCGCTGATGGTAAACTGGATTTTCAGGATACAAGCTGCTCAGCTTCAGCAGGTAACTCAGGGCCTCGGTATTGTTTCTCTGCTGTATGGCAATGGTAGCCAGCATTTGTGTTGCACGTGGGCCAAGTTCGCTGTCATTTTCAAGGGTCCGAAGGATCAACCTGGCCTCGGTGGTTCTGCCAGCGTTAAATAGTGCCCTGCCCATATAAAAAGAAAATTCTGAAGATAACTCCCGTGTTTCTGAAAGCGAATCAATCAGGGAAATGATGCCTTTATGGTCTTCCAAATCATGCAATTCCCTGACCTGCAACCTTAATGCTGATGGATCCTGCGCTCCAACCTCAAGGCTCAAAACCATGGTCAAACAAATCCCCAAAAATACTAAGGCTCTCATCTGTCCAATATTCTTTTGTATTTAATCACCTTCTAATCTTCTAATCTTCTTACCTTATCACCCTCCAATCTTGCCATTTTCTCATCTTCCCATCTTCTCACCCTCACATCTTCTCATTTTCTCATTTTCTAATCTTCTCATCCTCTCATCTTCACTCCTTCTCACCCTCCCATCTTCCCATCTTCCCATCTTCCCATCTTCTCACCTTTCCTGCTTCCTGATCTCTTCTTCAATTATACGTTTCAGCTCTTCGAGTTCAGAAACCGTCAAGCCCTTTTCCTGCGAAAAGAAGGAGACCATTTGCCGGAGAGAGTTGCTGAAGTATTTCATCAAAATGCCCTTCATCATTACTCGGGTGTAGGTCTTTTTTTCTACAGCCGGAAAATATTCGTGAGATTTACCATAGGATTTGTGCTTCACAAAACCTTTTTGTTCCAAGATGCGCACAATGGTAGAAACCGTGGTAATGGCTGGCTTGGGCTCGCGAAACTTGTCGCGTATGTCCTTCACAAAACCCGATTTTATATCCCATAGGATTTGCATAACTTGTTCTTCTGCCTTGGTCAGTTCTTTCATTGTTTACGGCTTTTATTTGCTCAAATACCAGGCCAAATATAACTAATTTTTTAGTTTTACAACTACTTTCTTAGTTTTATATTAAAATTTTTACTTTTTCCCTTTTACAGACTGCATTAATCCTCAAAAATCAATCCGATTTAAACAAAATTTATACTTTTGTAAACTATATAAATGTATTTCGAAACCTTCCTCACAATCTTTATTATTTTTTTCCCAAAGATTTTTCTTACTTAATCAAATCACATGAAACGTTTTTACCCTGTTTTTTTATTGTTTTTCACTTTTCTTTGGTCGGCCGGACTTATAGCTCAGCCAGAGATCACACCTTCGCTGCAGGAGGCCTTACTTGAAAAATCAGCCAGCGAATTTATTTCTGTCAACATTCGCTTGAGTGCGCAGTACGACGAATCCTTGCTATATAAAAACAGCAGGAATATAAAAAGTGGAGCAGAGCGCAGGTCGTATGTTGTCAACGAATTGAAAAATTTTAGTTTCAGTCATCAATCGAGTCTGCTGGTCCTTCTTGAGGCCTTTGAGGCCGAAGGCAAAGTGAAGCATATTCAGCCCCTGTGGATCGGAAACCTGGTAAACTGCCTGGTTCTGCCCGAGGTAATCGAAGCCCTTTCTACCCGCAACGATCTGGCCCGCCTCGATTACAACAAGCTGCAGCAAGTAATCGAAACCGATTTTTCTGAAAAAGATTTGCAACCTGCCCCGGCCGACAAGCTTAATACCCATCCCAACATTGCATGGAACGTGACACTTATAAATGCTCCACAAGTATGGGCCGATGGATTTACTGGTGAAGAGGTAGTGGTTTCGGTGATCGACAGCGGGGTGAACTACAACCACCAGGACCTTGCCGGCCGCATGTGGACCCACCCCAATTATCCCAACCATGGTTTTAACTTCTTGAACAACAGCCATAATACCATGGACGACAACAGCCACGGCACCCACTGCGCAGGCACTGTGGCCGGCAACGGCACAGCTGGCACCCTCACTGGCATTGCTCCACAGGCCACCATTATGGCCCTGAAAGTACTTGGTGGCGATGGAAGCGGCACAGAGGCGGGTGTATGGGCTGCCATTCAGTTTTCTGTGGAGTATGGCGCCAGCATAATGAGCCTTTCGCTGGGCTGGAAGCATGCATGGAACCCCGACCGCAGCATGTGGCGCACCACCATGAACAATGCCCTTGCCGCGGGAGTCATTGCTGCCGTTGCAGCCGGTAACGAGGGCACTTCCTATACCGACACTCCCCCAAGCCAGGTGCGCACTCCCGGAGATATTCCCCCGCCATGGACCAACCCCACCCAAATGGCACCCGGCGGAAACTCCGCAGTCGTTTCGGTTGGCTCAACCACCAATACGGATGCTATCTCCAGCTTCTCAAGCAAGGGCCCGGTAACCTGGCAAAACGTGGCCCCATTCAACGACTATCCTTACAATCCCGGCACAGGCCTTATTCGCCCCGACGTGGTTGCGCCTGGCTCCAACATCATTTCCCTTTCAAACACCAGCAACACGGGTTATACCTCCAAGAGCGGCACCTCAATGGCCACTCCGGCTGTGGCAGGACTAATGGCTCTTATGGTTTCAAAAAACCCGGGAATCACTCCTGAACAGATAAGCCAGATACTGGAAGAAACCGCCATATCTCAAGCCCTGGGGAAAAACAATACATTTGGCTCCGGAAGGGTAAATGCCCTGGCAGCGGTAAATGCCACACCATACATGGGCATCAGGTACGTGTCGCACACCATCGACGATAGCCTGGGCAATGACAATGGCATGGCTAATCCCGGCGAAACCATTTCTCTTTCTTTGGTACTCGAAAACCCGACAGAAGAAGATATTGAAGGGGTTCAGACCAGGATCTTTCTGGATTCTGAATACGCCATATTAACTGATAGCGTGGCTGTGCTTGGAAATTTCCTGGCGGGTGAGTCTCGCACCTTCGAGAATATTTTTGCCTTCCAAACCCTGGAAGAAATGCCCGGCAAACATGTGCTTTCCTTTTTATTGGAAGCTTTTCAGGAAGACGAAGCGAACATTTGGAAAAGCAGGTTTGAGGAAACAGGCTTTGCGCCCAGGCTTCAGGTGGCAGGACTGATCATCGACGATCAGCAACAGGGCAATGGCAACGGTCACCTCGATCCGGGTGAAACGGCCATTCTGCAATTTAAAATTGAGAACACCGGACAGATGCCTTCGGAAGAAATCAACATTACGGTGAGCCCCGACGACCCGCTGATAGTCTTTTCGCAGGCGCAACTAGTAGTCCCTCCCCTGTTCCAGGATGGGCATTTTTATGCCAACTTTGAAATTTCAGTGCACGGCTCCATGGCTCCGGGAACCACCGCAATGATAAGCCTTGACCTTCATTCAGGACCTTACCAGATTCAAAAGGATTTTTATCTTAAAATTGGTCTTATTATGGAAGACTGGGAGTCTGGCAATTTCGAACAATACGAATGGCAGTTCGACAGTAACGCCCCATGGGTACTGGTGAGCGATCAGACCTATGAGGGTACCTATGCAGCAAAAAGCGGAACCATAGGGCATAGTGCCTCTTCCGGGCTTTTCCTTACCATGGAGGTGGTGGCCAACGACACCATCTCTTTTTACCGAAAGGTTTCGTCAGAAAACAACTATGACTGGCTCGAATTTTACATTGATGGGGTTAGGCAGGACCGCTGGTCGGGCGAGCGCAACTGGGAGAAAGTCTTCTACCCGGTGCAGGCTGGCAACCGCACCTTCCGCTGGGCGTATGTGAAAGATTACTCAGTTTCGAGCGGACAGGATGCTGCCTGGATAGACAATATTGAAATGCCGGCAACCATTCTTACCCTGGCCTTTGCCGGCTTCGACAGCGAGCAGTGCGGTTCTGCACCCATATTACTCGAAGGATATGCCAGCCAGTTCGAAGAACTGGAATGGACCAGCAGTGGCGACGGGGTATTTGAAAACCCCACCGAAATGAACACCATATACACCCCTGGAAACCAGGATATTCTGAACAAAGAAGTAACCCTTACCCTGAAGGCTTACCGCGAGGATGAAGTAAAGGCAGAACACTCGAGAAAGGTAACCATGCTACCACAGCCAGAAGTGGATCTGGGCGAAGACTTTACACTTTGTGTTGATCATGTGACCCTGCTCAACGCAGGCCCCGGATTTTCGAGCTACCTGTGGTCCAACGGACACGACAGGCAAAACCTATGGGTAATAAACAACGAGTTCGGCCCGCAAACTGCCATTTGGGTAGAAGTTACCAACCAATACGGTTGCGCCAGCCGCGACACCGTGGTGGTGACCTTCGATGCCTGTCTCGATGTAAATCTGCCCGAAACCGGCCTCAATGAGCTGACAGTCTATCCGAACCCTGCCAAAGGCATTGTCAATCTGGCTTTTTTAAATAAATCAGCCGGAGAAGTAAGCATCAGAGTTTCTGATCAAAAAGGCAGGATCATGCTCACTTCCATCCTGTCAGGAATGGGCGGAACGGTAAATCACGAACTCGACATTTCGGGGCTGAAAGCTGGTTTGTATTTCCTTATCGTGGAAACAGCAGAAGTCCGACAAGTAAAAAGGCTCTCCGTTTATTAAAAACTCAAATTATTTTTCAGACAGCCGCAATTGCACACGCATTTGCGGCTGCATTTTTTTTATTTTTACAAAAAAAATTCTGCCATGAGAAGCCGAATGACCTACGACAAGCATGAGATAAAAGAAATCATTGACAAATGCGATGCTTGTTTTCTTGCAATGGTCGATCCGGAAGGCAAGCCCTACGTGCTGCCTTTTAACTTCGGTTATGAAAACGACACCCTTTATTTGCATTCCGACCAGAAAGGAAAGAAAATGGACGTCCTGAAGAACAACCCCAATGTTTGTGTGGCTTTCAGCACCGACCACAAATTGTTCTTCAGGCACGAAACGGTGGCATGCAGTTATGGCATGGACTACCGCAGCGTGCTGGCCTATGGCAAGGTGGTATTTATTGAAGATTATGATGAAAAGGTGCGGGTACTGAACATCATTATGCGAAAATACGCAGGCAAGGAATTCAGATACAACACCCCAGCCGTGAACAATGTGGCCGTTTACAAGGTTGAAATAACCAAAATTGAAGGAAAGGTATCAGGATCCTGAAACCGATCAGTATCCGCCAAATACTTTTGGGCTTTTAGTGTATTTGATCACTTTTGACCAAAGAAAATACACAAACCAGCCAATCAACACCCCAAGCAATCCACCAAAAATTACATCGCCCGGGTAATGCACCCCCAGGTAAATGCGGCTGTATGCATTCAGCACGGCATAAGTGAGCATAACCGGCACCATAAAACGAAAGCGGTCACCAATCAGGAAATTTATGAATATGGTCAGTGAAAAGGTGTTGGCCGCGTGCGATGAAACAAACCCATAACGCCCACCGCAATGGCCCCGAACAATATGGACCAGCCTTTCGAGCGAAGGTTCATGACTAGGCCTCAGGCGCATAAAAGTGTTTTTAGCCAGTACCGAAAGCTGATCGCTCAGGGTAACCAAAATCACCATAAATACCAGTAGCAGGAATCCTTTCCATCGATATTTCCTGAAGACCATATAAAGCAAAACCAAATAAAGCGGAATCCAGGTGGTTTTCTCACTAATGTAATACATCACCTGGTCGAAGAACGAACTATGCAACCCGTTCAGGATCAAAAACAGCTGCTTGTCAATTTCCAGAAAAAAATCCAACACCGCAGTTCGGTTTAATGTTTAGGCGCAAGCCTGCCCACCATATGCTGGTAAATCGGCGGTCAGGGTTATCGGCTTTTGACTTTTGACAAATTTTCAATATTAAATATTCAATCCGGTTGGTTCATCATTTGCCAGAGTTCATCTTTCAATTTCATAATCCCCATTTGGGTGTGTGAAGAAATCAACACATGTGGCACTTTTGGCACCTTTTTCCCGAGGGCTGTCAAACCTTCTTCATCAAGCAGATC
Organism: Bacteroidales bacterium UBA4814; assembly: GCA_002402465.1. Taxonomy (GTDB): domain Bacteria; phylum Bacteroidota; class Bacteroidia; order Bacteroidales; family UBA7960; genus UBA7960. The sequence goes on along the minus strand of DHFW01000038.1, from coordinate 44,036 downwards.
GCATTTGCTTATGGCCAGCAGGCGTTTCTTGTCGAGCAACTCAGGATTATATTCTTGCAGTTCGTTGATCAAAACCTGATATTCCTTTTTGATGTCTTCACTGTCGGCCGGAATCATGAAAAGCAGCACCGAGTTGCGTTCGATATGCCTGAGGAATCGGTGGCCCAGCCCCCTGCCCTCGTGGGCGCCCTCGATGATTCCGGGGATATCGGCCATTACAAACGATTGCATGTCGCGATAAGCTACCATGCCAAGGTTGGGCACCAGCGTGGTGAAAGGGTAATCGGCAATTTCGGGCTTTGCAGCCGAAACTACTGATAAAAGGGTGGACTTTCCGGCATTGGGAAAACCTACCAGTCCTACATCGGCCAGCACCTTCAGTTCAAAAACAAAAAAGGCTTCCTGCCCGGGCTCACCCGGCTGTGCATATCGCGGAGTCTGGTTGGTACTCGATTTGAAATGGGTATTTCCCTGACCGCCGCGGCCCCCTTCCAGAATGATTACTGACTGATCATGTGCGGTAATCTCGGCCACCACCTTTCCGGTTTCGGCATCCTTTACCAGGGTACCCAGGGGCACTTCTATGAACACATCCTTTCCGGCAGCACCCGAACGCTGCTGCTTGCCGCCTGATCCTCCGGCCTCAGCAATTACGTGCCGGGTGTAGCGCAAATGCAGCAGGGTCCAAAGCTGGCTGTTTCCCTTTACAAAAATGCTTCCGCCCCGACCCCCATCGCCTCCATCGGGGCCACCCTTGGGCACAAATTTCTCGCGGCGAAAATGGGCCGAACCGGCACCGCCCTTACCCGAGCGGCAGTTGATCTTTACGTAATCTATGAAGTTTGATGTCATATAATTTAAATTTCCCGCGCAAGCGGAATGCAATAAAATGCAGAGTTAAGCCTTACGGGAAACAAGATATCTATTCAATGACCGGGATGATTTTACGTGTCTCAAGATAAGTATCCACTGCAGTTGTGATCTTGCCAAAGACCTCCTCTACCGGCGACATTCCATTGATTGAAACAATCTTCCCCTGCTTCTGGTAGAAGTCGATCAATGGCAAAGTTTGTTCCTTGTATACCTCGATGCGGTGCAAAACAATTTCGGCGGTATCGTCGCTGCGGCCTGAGTCTTCTGCGCGTCCCATCAGGCGTTGAAAAAGCTCTTCTTCGCTCACTTCAACTGATAGTACCACATCTATACGCATTTTATGCTTTTCGAGCATCTGGTCGAGCATCTCGGCCTGCACTATAGTACGCGGAAAACCATCGAAGATAAGTCCGGGAGCATCGAGGTGCTCCGAGGCTTTCTCATACAGTTCGCGCATAATGATCTCGTCGGGCACCAGCTTACCCTTGTCGATATATTTTTTCACCTCCCTGCCCAAGGGGGTATCCCTGGCAATCTCTTCGCGCATCAGGTCGCCAGTCGAAAGATGGACTAGGTTGTACTTCTCTACAATCTTGGCCGATTGGGTGCCTTTGCCCGATCCAGGAGGGCCAAAAATAATGATGTTTAACATAGTTTTGTGGTTTTTTCCCCGGCTAAGGAGTTAATTATTTATTCGACAATTTTATAAATATCCTTCAGATTACGACCGAGCCCATCGTAATCAAGCCCATAGCCAACAATAAAATCGTTGGGAATTTCCAGACCAATGTAGTCAGGCTTGATATCTGTGCGCAACGCCTTTGGTTTTAGCAAAAGGGAGGCAATGCGCATGGAGCTGGGATGGTGTTTGGCCAGTTCTTCCATCAGGTGCATAACCGTCAGGCCGCTGTCGATAATGTCTTCGAGTACAATTAGGTCGCGCCCGGCAATTTCTTCAGTCAGCCCAATCACTGTCTTTATTTCTTCGGTAGTGGCAGTACCCTGGTAAGATGACAGCCTGATAAAACTAATTTCGGCGGGGCCACCGTAAACCTTAAACAAGTCGGCCGCAAACATAAATGAGCCATTGAGCACGCAAAGGAATAGCGGAGTTTTGCCTTTATAATCCCCCGTGATTTGTTGGGCAATATTTTCAACGGCAGCCTGAATGATTTCTTCAGCAATAAAAGGTTCGAAGGTCTTATCGTGAATTTTGATCTTGCTCATAAACAAAATGTAAAATCAGAAAAATTACTTTAATCTGCAAAAATAATCTAATGCCTTCGCCCAGACTTCAAAAACCACCGAAAAGTATTAACAAATTGTGAATTAATAAAACATTTTGATATTTTTTTGTCTTTTGCCCGGCCATTCAGGTTTTAAACATAATTTTTCATTGGTCGTCTTTTTAGTATTTTTGAGGAAAGAAGTAAAACATGAAGCGTATTGGTCTTCTTTCTGACACACACGGCTTTGTGCACCCCGAACTGCCCCGCATCTTTGAAGCCTGCGATGAGATATGGCATGCCGGCGATTTCGGCAATTTTGCCGTTGCCAAAGCATTGCAGACCATAAAGCCCCTGCGTGGAGTGTTCGGTAACATCGATGGGCAGGACATACGCATCAGCTACCCGAAATATATGCGCTTTAATTGCGAGGAAGTGGATGTGCTCATGACCCACATCGGTGGCTACCCAGGCCACTACAGTCCCGATGTGCGCCAGATGCTGATTGTAAAACCACCCAAACTCTTTGTCTGCGGGCATTCGCACATCCTAAAGGTAATGTACGACAAGCGCTTTAACATGCTCACCATCAACCCCGGGGCCGCCGGCAAAAGCGGCTTCCACAAGACCATTACCATGATACGTTTCACCATTGATGGAGCGGATATCAGGGAATTGGAGGTGGTAGAGTTTCAGAGGTAAAAAATGAGAAAATGGAAGGTAAGAAAATGAGAAAGTGAGAGGAATCGAAAAGATGGAATCGAAAATCTTCATCCATTATTTCTTCCCAGCGCTGGTTTTCCGATCAATTTTTCCACTTTTCAGGTATTTAAATTCTGGAATTGCCACCACCTTCCTCGGGATTTCTTTAGGCTCAAGTAAGGCTTTAATATGATTACTTAATTCATTGATTTCATGATTACTAAACTTTCCTTCCAAATACAAAACAAGTATCTGCCCGGCTTCCGGGTGGTCTTCACTGGCAAGGAAGAAAGGTGTGTTTATCAGCTTGCTTAACTTCTGTTCAATGATGGCAGGGTGCAGTTTGTGCCCGGCACTGATAATCACATCATCAATGCGGCCAAGCACCCTAAACTGCTGCCCTTTCATTTCGACCAGGTCGTTGGTTACCACTGGGAATTCGGCCACGGCCTGGACGTTAACGATCAAACAACCGCGGTCATCAAGACTAAATTCAACGCCTTGCATAGGAGTAAACCATTCGCTCTTTTGTGGGCCGTTTATTGCCCGGAGCGCCACATGGCTCAGGGTTTCTGTCATGGCATAGGTATGCCAGCATGCAGTTGGCACATTTTGAAGATCATCTTCAATGCCAATTGGGAGGGCTGCTCCGCCAATGATCAGGGTTTTGACCAGCTCAAATTTTTCGGGTTGTTGTCTAAGTGTATGTGCCACCTGCAAAGGCACCATGGCCGCGAAGTCAACCATTTGGTTAAGGTCTTTCAACGGATTGGCCTCCAGGCTGGTAGTAATCAAATCCAGATTAAGTTCCATGGCCCTGACCACCATCATTTTTCCGGCAATGAACTCGGGAGAAAGGCAAAGCAAGGCTTTCATTCCTGGCTTCAGGCCAAAAAACTGCCCAGTCATCCTGGCGCTGATTATCATTCGCTGCTTATCAATGCGCATGATCTTGGGCGGACCAGTGGTACCACTGGTTTTCAACGTAATATGCACATCGTTATCCAACCATTCCTGCAAAAATGAAAACAGTTTTTCTTTTAGTGGGTCACTGATTCCTTCCTTACCAACAATCAGTTCCCTGAGCGCGCTTTCTTCATACTGCACCCCATTTAGCATAAGCGTTTTCGGAATGGATTCAGGCATTTTGCAGTGCATTTAAATCCCAGCCGAGTTCGGGTCTGTAAAAAAGCTGTCCCCGTTCAATGACCAAGGGAGAAGGGATATTGTTTGTATATAGTTGCCCTGTTCCCAGTCCCTGGTGCATGGTTCCGGCATTCAGGTAAGTCCATTGGGCTATGGCGTTCAGACCTATGTTCGATTCCAGGGCCGATGTGACCCACCAATTAATACCCAAGGTATCGGCCAGCATGGCCCATGAGGCTGTTGCACTGAGCCCTCCCAGCAAGCTGGGCTTAAAAATAACATATGGTGGGTTAATGGTATTCAAGAGCTTGCGGCGGCTTACCGGGTCATTAATCCCAATCAGTTCTTCGTCGAGAGCAATGGGAACCGGACTCTTCTCGCATAGGCCGGCCATGATTTCGGCCTGGCCCGGCATAATAGGTTGCTCAATGGAATGCAGTCCAATGGTAGATAGGCGTTTTAGTTTATCAAGGGCCTCTTCGGGTGAAAAAGCCCCGTTGGCATCCACCCTGATTTCAATGGATTCAGGGCCATATTCATTGCGGATCCACCGCAACAACTCCAGCTCCTTTTCAAAGTCGATAGCCCCGATCTTGATCTTAATGCAGTCAAAGCCTGATTCCAGTTTTTCACGGATCTGCCGTTTCATGAAATCCGGCTCGCCCATCCAAATCAGTCCGTTGATTGGTATTCCTTTGAGGCCGGCTGAAAACTCATTCTGCCCGAAAATCCGCGTTCCGCCGTAAGAAAGGTCTTCAAGGGCCGTTTCCAGACCAAATCGAATGGAAGGAAAAAGTGCTCCGCGCATTTCAATCCAGTTTTCATAGTCGTTTATATTTTCGCAAAGATGTTGCAGTTCCGGTTCAAACCTTTCACGATCATCGGGGCTAAGTCCGGGTATCAGGCTGCATTCGCCAATACCGCTGACGCTCAAATCGGACTGCTTCTGCACGATAATGAACCAGGACTCCTTGGTGTGCAGCACACCTCTTGAAGTGCCGGCAGGGCGCCTGAAAACAAGCCTATAAGGAATGTACGACGCCCGGAGCATGTCAGAAATTAATTAATATACCAAAAACAATGGTAAGAAGAAGGGTTTTCAGGGAAAGTTTGCGTAAAAACGGATCGAGCGAAGAACCGCCGAAACTGTTCTTTATCCTTACCAGATCAACCAGAAACAGCGGAAGTGTAATCACAAACAGGAAAACCCTTGCATCAGCCTTTATGATCAGGGCAAAAATACTGAGCAGCACAAAAGGCAGCAACACCAGCAGGCAATGGTACACAAAAGCTTTTTGCAGCCCCAGTTTTACGGCCAGGGTGTTTTTCCCATTTCGGCGGTCGTTTTCAAGGTCGCGCATATTGTTCAGGTTCAGCACCCCGACACTAAACAAGCCCATTGCGGCCGAAGGGAGAATAATCAGCCAATCCCAGCTCCTGGTGGCCAGAAACCATGTGCCTGCCACCCCTAGCAGTCCGAAGAAAAGGAAAACAAATAGGTCGCCCAGGCCCACATAACCATAAGGATTCTTTCCTACGGTATATTTGATTGCCGACACAATGGCGCCAAGCCCCAACACAACAAAAATGGCCGAAGTTTTTACCGTAAGGCTGGCTGCCCAGAAAATCAGCAGCAGCCCACTGACCAATGCCAGCAAAGAAACAACCACAATTGCCTTTTTCATAGAAGCGGAGCTAATCTCGCCCGATTGCACTGTGCGCCTGGGCCCCACCCGTTTTTCATTGTCAACGCCTTTGTGCGAATCACCCAGGTCGTTGGCCAGGTTTGAAATAATTTGCAGGAACAGGGCGGTGATGGCCGTCATGACCACCGCTTTCAAATTGAAGTTCGGATGGGTGGCGGCCACCAGCCCCCCCATAGCTACGCTGGCCAAGGCAAGCGGCAGAGTGCGCAATCGCGCTGCTTTAATCCACGATTTGAAACTGGCCATAGCGGCTTAAGGGAATTTTGGATATTTATGAAAATCAGGGTCTCTCTTTTCCAGGAAAGCATGCTTTCCTTCCTGGGCTTCTTCGGTTAGGTAATACAGCAATGTGGCATTGCCGGCAAACTCTTGCAGGCCAACCTGTCCATCAAGCTCAGCATTCAGCCCCAGCTTAATCATTCGCAGAGCCATGGGGCTGCGCTGGTGCATAATCTGGCACCATTCCACGGTGGTATCCTCAAGATGCTCAATGGGCACTACCTTGTTCACCAAGCCCATATCCAGGGCTTCTTTTGCCGAATAGAACTGGTTCAGGAACCAAATCTCCCGGGCTTTCTTCTGTCCCACTATCGCTGCGAGGTAGCTGCTTCCAAGGCCAGCATCGAAACTGCCCACCTTGGGGCCTACCTGCCCGAAACGAGCATTTTCCGAAGCCACTGTAAGGTCGCAAATCACGTGCAGTACGTGCCCGCCGCCTACAGCCCAGCCGTTTACCATGGCCACAACGGGTTTGGGCATGGAACGGATGCGGCGCTGCACATCAAGTACATTCAGGCGCGGGATACCCTCCTCATCGATATAGCCACCGGCGCCCTTCACCTGCTGGTCGCCCCCGCTGCAAAAGGCTTTATCGCCCTCGCCCGTAAGGATAATGGTGTAAATATCCTGGCGTTCGCGGCAAATGTCGAGCGCATCGGCCATTTCAAAAGTAGTGGTGGGCCTGAAAGCATTGTGCACCTCTGGCCGGTTGATGGTGATCTTTGCAATATGGTCAAACAACTCAAATCGAATGTCTTTGTATGTCTTGAGTGTGGTCCAGTTACGTTTTGATTCCATTATTTCACTGATTTTTTACAAAGATAAATGCTGGAAAGCACCTTTTGTTTTCCAAAAGTAAAAATAAAACAAGGAAAAAAGCAGAGAATATCAATAATTCCGGACAACCACTTACTTCCCTGCCAGGTTTTTGAAGTAAGCGCGCAAGGTGGCAGCGCTCTCGATAGCAGGGCTTTTTATTTCAAGCAAGCTTGTCTTTTCGCTTTCGCGGAAAAAAGCACTGAGCTGGGTTCGCAGGCTCGCCAAGTCAACAGCCAGGAAATAGTTAAGTCCGAAAGCCCTGGCAATATGTACTGCCGAAGTATCGTGGCTGGCTTCGAAAAACTCCTCCAACTCACCCGTTTGATCGGGACCATCAATATATCGGAAAATGCCTCCGCCCCCATTGTTGATCATAATGATCTTCAGGTTTTTTGGCAAATGTTTGTTCCACAACGCATTTGAGTCGTAAAAGAAGCCCAGGTCGCCCGTGATCATCAGAGTGGGTTTTCCTGAGGCGAATGCAGCGCCGGCAGCCGTAGAAATGCTGCCGTCAATGCCGCTCACTCCGCGATTGGAGTCAAAGCGGAAGGCATGTGGGTATTCGAAAAGTTGGGCATAGCGCACCGGCGTGCTGTTGGCCAGTTGCACATGATATCCTGCAGGAATATTTTTTACAATGCTTTCAAAAATTTTCAGGTCAGTGTACGGACTTTCTGCAATAAAATCGTGGTGCGCCTGCCGGGTACGCGCCAAAAGACTTCTCCACCGGGCTGAATAGAAAATATTTGAATGTATGACAGGCGGCCTGAATTGACTGAAAAACTCTTCTGCAGCCATGGGAATGCAGCGTGTTAAATGCTTATAGGTATCCATATCGATGTCCACCGGGTCGATATGCCAGTGGTGTTTCACCGGTACTTTCCTCAGCCAGCCTTTGATCCGTTTCGACACCACAGCGCCTCCGAAAGTAATCAGCAAGTCGGGCTTCAAGGCATTGTCATCACTGGGCATGGCAGCCAGGCAACGGTCAATACATGCAATAAATTCAGGGCCGTTCAGATTGGAAGTAGCTTCGGTAAGTATTGTAACAGAAAGGTCATCAGCCATCCTCCTGAGTTGATCTTCTAAGTTCTTATTGGGAGGCATCTGTCCTGCTATCAGCAGCTTGCATTCAGCACCGTGCCATTCCCTTTCAAGCGTTTCTAATGCTTTGGCAGAAAGCGAAGCCGTGGTATCGGAAATTTGGAAATCTTTGGGCGCAGGTGTCTCTGGAATTTTAACGCCATAAAGCGGCTCGGAAAACGGAAGATTGATGTGTACTGGTCCGGGCACGGGGTAACTGCATGCATTGAGGGCTTCAGAAACCAAGCGGTTTGCATACCACAGGTCATCATAGTTTTTGATGGTCTGGGGCAACTGAATGCTTTTCCGAATGTAGTTGGCAAATACGTTTTGCTGCCTGATGGTTTGTCCGTCGCCCTGATCGATGAACTCCACGGGGCGATCGGCCGTTAACACCAGCAAGGGAATGCGCTGGTAATAGGCTTCGGCAATGGCTGGGGCAAAATTGAGCACGGCAGTACCCGAGGTACAAGCAATGGCCACAGGTTGCTGCAGCTGCTGGGCCATGCCCAGGGCGAAAAATGCCGCACTGCGCTCATCAACGATGGCCTTGCAATCAAAGTTCCGTCGTTTGCAAAAGGCATCAATAATCGGTGCATTGCGCGAGCCTGGCGAAATAATCAAATGCCTGATACTCCGCTGAAACATTAAATCTGCAAGGTATTCCAGTCCCATTCTGTCGTGCAGCATAGCTTTCTCAGTTAAGTTTTCTGATTACTGAAAGCAAGGTTTCGGCCTTGGTTTCGGTTTCCTGCCATTCGCGTTCCACTTCCGATTCGGCCAGTAATCCGCCTCCCACAAAAATAACGGCATTTTTCTCAACAATTTGCATACACCTTAAATTCACAAACAATTGTGCTGTTTGGGAGTTCGATACCGGTCCAAGAAATCCGGCATAGTATCCTCTTTGGTGATCCTCTGTCGAAAGTATTTCTTTCAGGGCCAGATCGGCGGGCAATCCGCACACCGCTGGAGTAGGATGCAGGTTTTTTGCCAGTTCAAGCGCAGAAAGTGAGCCAGGCATTTTAAAAGAAAACTGTTTTAACAAATGCACCACCGGCCCGGCATGCTTTGTTTCAAGTGGCGCTTCAACAAAATCTGTTATTCCGCTGGTAATGAGTTTTTCCCGAATATAATGCGTTACCAGGTTTTGCTCCTCTTTTTCCTTGCTTTGCCATTCAAAATCGCTGGTTCCACCTTTTTTTGCCGGCAGTGTGCCTGCCAGCGACATAGTGATGGCTTCGCCTTGGTTGGCCGAAAGAAGTATCTCGGGAGTGGCCCCTGCCCAGGTTTGTCCTTTGCCGTCGTTTAGCAAATAAACAAATGCAGAAGGATAAGTGTGGCAAAGGAGTTTAAAAAACGAACCCTCGTTAAAGGCCCGGGGCAAAGGCTGGGTAATGATTCTTGAGAGCACTGCCTTTTGAATCAGACCAGAACGCATGGTCTTAATCAAATGGTTAGCCTGCGCCGCATATTGCTGATAATCTATACTTTGCATCAAATCAATGGCCGGCTTTTCTTCCAAAAAGCGCCCGGATACTTTTCCTTTCCCAAGAGGAATTTTCCAGCCGCGGTTCACCTTGCCACCGTGGTAAAACAAGACCGGTTTTTCCACGGAAGTGTAAAACGGAGCCAGCACAAAACCTTCTTCATTCCCAGCATCTGGCAGGTTTTTTAAGACCGAAAATTCCCCGCCAGTCATACAAACAGGCTCATCGCTTTCCGGAAGACGATAGCACACAAACAACTGGTTATTGTCCAGCAATTGTTGAATAAATGCGGGCAGCTCCATTTTGTAGCCTTTTTTTAGGCGGGGTTTCGGGCAATAATAAAGTTAGTCAGCCTGCAGCTCGAAACCAGTTGATCCTGTTGGTCAAAAATATCAATGTTCCACAGGTGGGTGTTTTTGCCACGGTGAATGAGGGTGGCTTTCCCATACACCCAGTCGCCGGTACCGGCCCTGAGGTGGTTTGCGCTAATGTGCGAGCCGCGCACGTCGAAACGGGAAGTATCAACCAGCAAAACCGAGCCCAGTCCACCAATGGTTTCGGCCAGGGCCAGGCTGCTTCCTCCGTGCAGAATGCCTGCCGGCTGCAAGGTGCGGTGATCGACCGGCATGCGTGCATACACATAGCCTTCGCGCACTTCAAGGTATTCCATGCCCAGATGCCCCATAAGCGTGTCGCGATTCAAGGCATTAATTTCGTCAAGGGTTGCATTGGTTTTAAGCATATCAAACTATATTTCAGTTATTTAAACTACAATGTTTCCAAAAAGTTCAAAATCGGTGGCAGAGGTAATGGCTACATTCACAAAGTTTCCTTCCTTTGTGCCTGCCGCTTTTTCAACAAGCACTTCATTATCGACCTCGGGCGAGTCGAACTCAGTCCGGCCAATAAAATATTCTCCTTCTTCCCTGTCGATCAGCACCTTAAATGTTTTTCCTATTTTTTCTTCGTTTAGCGAGCCGCTAATTTCGGCCTGCAGTTCCATTAGCTGGGCCGCCCTTCTCTCTTTTTCTTTTTCAGGAATGGGATCGCCAAGCGGAAAGGCCGTGGTACCCTCTTCAGGAGAGTAGGTAAACACACCCAGACGCTCAAAGCGGGCCAGCTTCACAAAATCGAGGAGTTCCTCAAATTCTTCGGGTGTTTCTCCCGGAAAGCCCACCATGAGGGTAGTTCGCAGCGCTACCCCAGGGATATGCCGACGAAATTTCTCTAGCAAATGAAGGGTGTCTTTTTTATCGTGCCCACGACGCATTGCCTTAAGGATACGATCGCTGATATGCTGTACAGGAATGTCGAGATATCGGCAAACCTTCGGACTAGTGGCCATGATCGGAATCACATTCTCCGGAAAATTTTTGGGATAGGCGTAATGCAGCCTGATCCATTCAACACCCTCTACTTTCGACAGTTCTTCGAGCAGGTTTGCCAACAGGGGTTTCCTTTGAAAGTCGTAGCCATAGTAACTCAGGTCTTGGGCCACCAGCAGCAGTTCTTTTACACCTTTCGCCGCCAGGTCTCTGGCTTCCTCCACCAAGCTTTCTATGGAGCGCGAGCGGAATGCGCCCCTGATCATAGGAATGGCGCAAAAAGAACAGGTACGGTCGCATCCTTCGGCAATCTTCAGGTATGCAAAATGCGAAGGAGTGGTAAGGTATCTTTTGCCGCTTTCGCGGGAATACTTCTGAGAAAGGTACTCAAACAAATCCTCCTGATCGCGGGCACCAAACCAGGCATCGGCTTCGGGAATCTCTTTCTGCAGTTCCTCCTTGTAACGCTGAGAAAGGCACCCCGTAACAATCACCTCTTCTACCAGGCCTTGCTTTTTTGCCTCCACATACTGCAGAATAGTATCGATGCTTTCTTCCTTGGCATCCTTAATGAAGCCACAGGTGTTGATAATGACAATATCGGCCGGGCCATCGGCATCGTGCGAGAGTTTGAATTTCCCGGCAGGAAGCTGGCCAAGTATGCGTTCGGAATCCACCAGGTTTTTGGAGCAACCCAGGGTAATCACATTCAATGATTTCTTTTTCACAAGGAAGGAAATTTTTACTGGAAGATAGATTCCACGAAAGCTTCGCGGTCGAAAAGCTGAAGGTCTTCCACCTTCTCACCTACTCCGATGTATTTTACAGGTACCTGAAACTGATCGCTCACGCCAATGACTACCCCACCCTTGGCGGTGCCATCGAGCTTGGTGATGGCCAGGGCGTTGACTTCAGTGGCAGCAGTAAACTGTTTGGCCTGCTCAAAGGCATTCTGGCCAGTGGAGCCGTCAAGAATCAGCAAAATTTCGTGGGGTGCCTCGGGTATCACCTTTTGCATAACCCGCTTTATTTTCGAAAGTTCGTTCATTAGGTTCACCTTGTTGTGCAAGCGGCCGGCAGTATCGATAATGGCCACGTCCATATTGTTCTTCAAAGCATACTGCATGGTTTCGAATGCAACGCTGGCCGGGTCGGCGCCCATACCCTGGGAAACGATGGGCACATCCACACGTTTCGACCATATGGTTAACTGATCCACTGCCGCTGCCCTGAAGGTATCACACGCTCCCAACACCACTTTTTGTCCGGCATTTTTGAATTTATGCGCAAGCTTGCCAATGGTGGTGGTTTTTCCCACCCCATTTACACCAACCACCATGATAATATAGGGTCTCTGTTGTTTATCGCTTGAAAGATTTTCAAAATCGGTGGCAGGGTTTTGGGCCAGCAGGGCAACCACTTCTTCTTTAAGAATGCGGTTTAACTCATCAGTGCCCAGGTATTTGTCGCGGGCCACCCTTTCTTCAATGCGTTCAATAATTCGAATAGTGGTATTTACACCCACATCGGAGCTGATCAAGATCTCTTCCAGATTGTCGAGCACCTCGGCATCCACCGTCGATTTTCCGGCAACGGCTTTTGACAGTTTGCCAAAAAACGATTCACGTGTTTTGCTCAACCCCTGATCGAGGTTTTCTTTTTTGTTTTTCGAAAAAATATCGAACAGACCCATTTGTTTTCAGATTTATTTGCGCAAAGTTAATGAATTTAAAGATAGGTCATTGTGCAATTGCAGGCTGCCCTCCTGCCTGTGCCATAAAAAAACCGGGGCGGACCCGGAATAGCTGCATATAAAAAGAAAATCAGATCTGTCCTTTATGGTGTAAGGAAAGATCTGACCGAAAAAATCGTGAGGAGGTAAAGGTTACTTCTTGCTGAAGTATTCCTTTACTTTATCAGAAGCAATAATATCTTCGCTAAAGGTGTAAGCGCCGGTTTTATCAGATTTGTTCATCCTGATTACTTTGGCGAAACCTTTTCCGGTGTCGGTCTTAAGGGTTGCAACAACTTTCTTTGCCATAATTCAAAGCTTATTTAATTTCTCTATGAACGGTCATTTTCCTCAAAATGGGGTTGTATTTTTTGAGCTCCAGGCGCTCAGGGGTATTCTTCTTGTTTTTGGTAGTGATATACCTCGAAGTACCCGGCAACCCACTGTCTTTGTGCTCGGTGCATTCCATGATAACCTGCACCCGTGCTTCTTTGGTTTTTTTTGCCATGATAGATGATTCCTATTTTTTGATTTTTCAGGAGCGCAAAATTACAAAATATTCTGAAACAATCCCAAATAAAATGCAAATAAAAATTGAATGTTTTTTTGGGGCGGTAAAAGCAATGCTCCAGGCTGAGCGGAGCGTTGGTGTGCAAAATTAACAATAATTTGATTTGCCGGGTGTAACAAATTGATTATCTTTGCAAAACATTCACAAGCCGGGATGTATCGCCCACCTGGGTGGTCATCCCGTTCATTATTTAACCATAACTATTTGATTTATGACCAAAGCAAAAGTCATTTCTTTAACCTACGAATTGCGTGCTGGCAGCGCCCAGGGCGACCTTATTGAAAACGCCGACAAAGCCAACCCGGCTCAGTTTTTATTTGGCACTGGCAACCTGATTCCTGATTTTGAAAACAATGTGGGTTCGCTCAACCAGGGGGATGCATTTGAATTTACCATTCAATCTGACAATGCCTATGGCCCGGTAAACCGGGAAGCAGTGGTTGATTTGCCAAAGAGTGTGTTTGTAATTGATGGAGAGCTGGCCTCTGACATGCTCGAAATTGGCAACTTGGTGCCCATGCGCGACCAGGAGGGCAACCCACTGAATGGCAAAGTAGTAGAAGTTGGAGAAGAAACCGTAAAAATGGACTTTAACCACCCCCTTGCCGGAATGGACCTGCACTTTAAGGGTGAGGTACTCAAAACCCGCGATGCTACCGAAGAAGAAGTAACACATGGCCATGTGCATACAGGCCAGGATGGTCACTAAACACCAGAAAATCTTCAAAAAAATATATCCCCGTTAGGGGAAATTAAAAAATGCCGCCAAACCTCACTTAATGGTCGGGTGGCATTTTTTATTTAGGAAAGATAAAAATTCAGACACCTGAAAAAAGGGGATCAATGAAAGGAGATCATTTTAAGGTTTTGAGCGAACTGATGTGCACCGTTACGCCAATGGCTATTACCACAAGCAGCGCCCTAACCCACCATAGGTTAACTGCAAAAGTTGCAGATAATAGTATGGTTATCCACAATAGCGAAATGGACCAGATTTTCACCTTCAGTTCTACCCCGCCCCTTTCGCGATAATTGCGTATATTCTTTCCGAAGTACCGGTGATTAATCAGCCAAAAATAAAAACGTTCAGAACTGCGTGCATAACACCAGGCCGAAAGCAATAGAAAAGGAGTGGTTGGAAGCAAAGGCAGGGGAATTCCTAGTAATCCAAGGGCAAGCGACACACTTCCACCTGCTACATAAAAAATTCGTTGCCAAGGATTTAACTTTTTTCCGAAATTTGGTCTGTCGTTATTTTGTTCTTTGTAATGCACAAAAATTGAATTATTAACACATTTGAAGCCTTAATTAATAATCGGCTGCCGGCTAAACCAACTGACATCTTTGATAATTTTGGAGAAAATTCCGGCTCAGGTCTTTTTCGGCCGGAATCATTCCCGGGAGGCAAAAATACACTAAATTTTACAAAACCTTATCCAACACTTCTTGCGGAAATCGATATGGAAGCACAGATCATAAAGGAACAGTCGTTCTTTCTCAATAGCAGTATGCAGGAAAGATTCTTTGTAAAGAGCTACCTGCCTGCCACGGGCAAGCCCAAAGGCATCCTGCAGATTATGCACGGTATGGCCGAGCACCACGGGCGTTACCATGAATTTGGATCGTTTTTGGCAGAACATGGTTACGGCGCTTTTATCAACGACCATCCCGGGCATGGTCAAACGGCTGGAAGCATTGATCGCCTTGGCTATATCAGTAACCAGCGGGGCTGGGAAATAATGCTCGAAAATTCGCGCGCCCTTTATACCCACATCCGAAAAAACCAGCCCGAAATACCGGTGTTTTTGATGGGCCACAGCATGGGTTCCATTTTGGCACGGCACTTTATGACAGTGTATCCGGTGTATGTGCAGGGGCTGGTCCTTTCAGGTACTTTCGATATGCCCGGCAGCACGCTAAGAGCACTAAACCTTTTAGTAAAAACGCAGTCCTTGTTTTTTGGATCCAATAAAAAGAGCTACTGGTTTAACCGGTTCTTCTTTCACAATTTCAACAAGCACTTCAAACCCCGCCCCACAGAGTTCGAGTGGATCTCTTCAAGTCGTGAAGAAATTGACCAATACGTGAATGATCCCTATTGCGGATTCGATTGCTCAGTGGCCTTTTACCGCAACCTGGCCTTCGGTATATTTGCCATGAAAAAGGCCCATCATAACCTGAAATACCGGAAAACCATTCCGCTGCTGATCATGGGTGGACAGGACGACCCGGTTGGCAACTTCGGCAAGGATGCCATGAAAATACACAGTGAGTTTTACAAACAACATTTTCAAAACCTGAAGGTAAAGGTTTTTCGCGGCAGACATGAAATGCTGCACGAAGCTGAAAAAGAAAAGGTGTTCAATTATTTACTCAAGTGGATGGATGAACACCTTCACACACGCTGATCTCTTTTGTTTCCTTTAATTTTTTAAAAAATGCCCCGGGATTTTGTAATTTCGAGGCTTCAATTTTCTTCCAAGTATCTGTAAACGAACCCTTCAAAAAGAAAGTCAATTATTCAAAATCAAAAACCATCAACACAACATGAAGTATCTAATTTTATCAACAAAAGTTTTACTGATTCTATTTGCCGTTATGAGTATTACCGCATGCAGTTCTCGGGTTAGGGAAAGCACCCCTCCTATTGAGCTTTCGAACATGGACCTTTCTGTCAACCCGGGCGATGATTTTTTCCGTTTTGCCAATGGCGGCTGGCTGCAATCCAACCCTATTCCCGACGAATACAGCCGATACGGCTCGTTTGAGCAGCTGCGCGAAGCCAATGACAAGCAATTGCAAGCCCTGATCGCGCAAATTAGTGATGATCAGCATGCAGCGCCCGGAAGCAATCGCCAGAAGATCCGCGATTTTTTTAACAGCGCCATGGACACCACCTCCATTGAAAAAAACGGTATTGAGCCTCTTCGACCCTTTTTTGAACAAATCAACAACCTCAGTTCGAAAGATGAGCTGGCAGAGGCTTTTGCTTTCTTTCACCAGCGTGGCAGCCGGCCGCTGTTTGGCCTCTCGGCCTCGCAAGACCGCATGAATACGGAAATGATGATCGCCAACCTCGGACAAGGCGGGCTGGGCATGAGCGACCGCGACTACTACCTAAAAGACGATGCCCGCAGTTTGGAAATCCGCTCGGCCTACGAAACGCTGATTGAAACCATTTTTAACCTGGCAGGTTACCAGGCCAATCAGGCTATTGAAGCCCGCCATACCATTATGGCAATGGAAACCCGCCTGGCAGAAGCTTCCATGGATCGCATCGAACGTCGAAACCCTTACGCTACTTACAACAAAAAGACACTTGAAGAACTTCAGGGCATTGTGCCTTCTTTCAACTGGCTCAACTATTTTGACGGATTGGGAGTTTCCATTGAGGAACTCAATGTGTCGCAACCCCTGTTCTTCGCTGAAGCGGAAAAACTCATTAACGATTTCGACCTGGATGCCTGGAAAACCTACCTCACCTGGAACCTGCTGCGTTCTTCGGCCTCTTATCTTCCTTCTGATTTCGACAATGCTTCATTCGAGTTTTATGGTCGTGTAATGTCAGGACAAACGGCCCAGCAGGAGCGCTGGCGCAGGGCAATTGGTAACCTTAGCCGCACCATGGGCGAAGCCGTTGGTCAGGAATACGTATCCGTGCACTTTCCACCGCAGGCAAAGGAACGCATGATTGACCTGGTGGATCATCTGCGCAAGGCTTTTGCACAACGTATCGATCAGCTGGAGTGGATGAGCGAGGTGACCAAGGAACAGGCCCACGAAAAGCTGGGCAGAATGAACGTAAAAATCGGATATCCTGATAAATGGATTGACTACACCCCTCTTGAAATCACTGACCAGCCTTACGTGCTCAACGCTATGGCCGGCAGCCTGTTCAACACCCGCCGCAACCTCGAAAAAATTGGGAAGCCCGTTGACCGCGACGAGTGGTTTATGAGCCCGCAAACCGTAAATGCCTATTACAGCCCCACCATGAACGAGATCGTATTCCCGGCTGGCATTTTGCAACCCCCATTTTTCTATCTTGATGGCGACGACGCCGTGAACTTTGGCGCCATTGGTGTGGTAATTGGCCACGAGATGACCCACGGCTTCGACGACCAGGGCCGGCAGTATGCCGCCGATGGTAATTTGCGCGATTGGTGGACTGCCGACGATGCCGAACGCTTTGTTGAATTGAGCCAGGTACTCGTTGACCAGTATAATAACTATGTGATGCTCGACAGCCTGACTATTAATGGCCGCCTTAGCCTTGGCGAGAACATTGCCGACCTGGGTGGTGTAACCATTTCCTACCAAGCATTTCAAAACAAACTGGATGAAAGCGGCCGCCCCGGACCCATCGACGGGTTTACGCCCGAGCAGCGCTTCTTCATTTCGTATGCACAGGTGTGGCGCAACAACATTCGCGACCGTGAGCTAATGCGCCAGATCAACGAAGGCCCACACTCGCCCGGCGAAGCCAGGGTAAACGGCATAGTTTACAACCTCGAAGCCTTTTACCGTGCATTCGACATTCATCCCGAAGCTGCTAGGTTTATTGCCCCCGAAAATCGCGCTGAAATCTGGTAATAAATACCTAAAAAAACAAAAAGGAACGGCCAAAACCAGCCGTTCCTTTTTTATTCATATTTTCCTAACTTCTTATTTTCTCTCCTTCCCATTTTCTCTCCTTCACTGCTTCAGCTCATCATTCCGGGAATAACGCTTTCGAATATCTCCTCAAGATCTTCAATGCTTCCGAACGACTCGCCATCCACAATGGCATCTGTTCCAATCACTTCGCCCAGCAATGAAAACTCCGTGTTGTTATGGGCCATAAAAGCTGCAAGCTCGCCTTCGTTTTCGGGTTTAACCGAAACCACCACCCTGCTCTGGCTTTCGCCGAACAGGAAGGCATCCTTTCGGAATTCAGGGTCGGTATCGATACTGAAGCCCAACTTGTTGACCCTGGCAGATTCAAACAGGGTCAAGAACAGGCCGCCATCGGCCACATCGTGGGCCGATATAATTATTCCTTCGCGGATCAGACCTTTTATTGCCTGCTGCAAATCATATTCTTTGTCCAGGTCGAAATAAGGAGCTGGTGAAAGTTTAACTTTATGGTAGCTGTAAAGATATTCTGAAGAGTTAATGTCGTTTCGTGGTCTACCAATAAGGTATATCAGATCGCCTTCGCTTTCGAATCCCAGCCCGGTAATGTGGGCCTTGTCTTCCACCACGCCCATCATGCCAATGGTTGGGGTTGGGAATATGGGTTCGGTTTTCCCATCAATGGTAACCTGGTTGTAGAAGCTCACATTACCTCCTGTTACGGGGGTTTCGAACTTTAGGCAAGATTTGCTCATTCCTTTTATTGCGCCAACAAACTGCCAGTAAACTTCGGGGTTATAAGGATTTCCAAAGTTCAGGCAGTTGGTAATGGCCGAGGGCACCCCGCCGCTGCAAACAATGTTGCGTGCTGCTTCGGCCACGGCAATGGCGCAGCCCTGCTCCGGGTCGGCATGCACATAGCGGGCGTTGCAGTCAACCGTAAGGGCCAATGCCTTGTTGGTGCCTTTAAGGTTCACAATGCCGGCATCGGCAGGTCGGTTGGTGCTCATATTCTTGGTGCCCACCATGGTATCGTACTGGTCGATGACCCATTTCTTGGAGGCTATGTTGTGGTTGCTCAGCAAAAAATGCGCAATTTCTTTCAGGTTGTTGGGCTCTTTTATCTGATCGATATGAAATTTATCTTTCTCCTTAAAGTATGCAGGCTCGCGGTATTCGCGGTCGTAAACCGGGGCCCCACCGCCCAGCACCAGCGAATCGGCCGGCACTTCGGCCACCAGTTCTCCGTGCATGTAGTACTTCAGTATATCGCCTTCAATCACTTCTCCAATCTGCACACAGTTCAGGTCCCACTTATCGAAAACGGCTTTTACTTCGGCTTCGCGGCCTTTGTGCACCACTACCAGCATACGTTCCTGCGATTCGCTGAGCAGAATTTCGAAGGGGTGCATATTTTTTTGGCGCATGGGCACTTTGTCGAGGTGAATAATCATGCCATGCTTGCCTTTGGCAGACATTTCGCTGGTTGAGCATGTGATGCCTGCTGCGCCCATGTCCTGCATGCCTACCACGGCACCGGTTTTTATGACTTCGAGCGAGGCTTCGAGCAGCAGTTTTTCCTGGAAGGGATCGCCCACCTGTACGGCAGGAATTTTATCGGCCGAGGCTTCGGTAATGTCTTCAGAGGCAAAGGTAGCACCATGAATACCGTCCTTACCCGTAGCGGATCCCACAATAAACACGGGGTTGCCAACGCCTTCGGAAATGGCTGAAATGGTGTTTCCGGTTTTCACTATACCCACCGACATGGCATTGACCAGGGGATTGGTGTTGTAGCAATCGTCGAAAAATACCTCGCCGCCCACCACCGGCACGCCAAAAGCGTTGCCATAGTCGCCAATGCCTTTCACCACCCCCTTAAGCAACCACTTGGTGCGTTCAAGTTTGGGATTGCCAAAGCGCAGGGAGTTGAGCTGGGCAATGGGCCGTGCACCCATGGTGAAAATGTCGCGGTTGATGCCGCCCACGCCCGTGGCAGCACCTTGGTAGGGTTCGAGGGCCGATGGGTGATTGTGCGATTCGATTTTGAAGGCGCAGGCCATGCCATCGCCAAGATCGACCAGCCCGGCATTTTCATCGCCGGCTTCCACCAGCAGGTGCGGCCCTTTCCGCGGAAGCGTTTTTAACCATTTTATGGAATTTTTGTACGAACAGTGTTCCGACCACATGACCGAATACACGCTTAGCTCTGTGAAATTAGGCTCACGACCCAGAAATTGGCAAATCTTGTCGTACTCCTCGGGCAAAAGGCCCAGTTGTTTAGCGGTGTCGATTCCGTCCGGAAAATCGCGGCTTGTGTGCTCCATGAATGGTTGAGTTTTAATTTTGTGGCAAAATTAAACAACTATGGCAAGCCACAAGAACATTTCTTTGCCAATTAACAATTATCTTTGGATGCCATGATCGAAGCCCTCTACTCGCTGCTATGGATTTATGTGCTGGCAATGGCACTCAAACACCTGCCTTTTTTCAGGCAGGTGCCCGGGCTTCCTTACAAAACGCTTCTATTTTTCTTTTTGCTCAAAGTCATGGCCGGGGCAATTTTTATTCTCATTTATACCTATTATTACGAATCGCGTACCGCCGATTTGTACCGGTATTTTAACGAGGGCAAGGTATTGTTTGGGGCCCTCTGGCGCGATCCGCTCGACTACCTGCGCATGATAACCGGCATTGGAGCCGATGCCCCGCATTTGCAGTCGTATTACGCCAAAATGCCCTACTGGTGGGATCCGGAGTTGTACCCGGTGTACAACGACAACCGCATCATGATTCGCTACAATGCCATCCTGAACCTGCTTTCGTTTGGAAAAATTCATGTAAACTCGGTCATTGCCAATTTTGTGTCGCTTGCCGGGTTTGTGGCTCTCTACAAATTTGCCCTTAACTATATCGATAAAAGCAAATATTCCTGGCTTAAATACGGAATATTTCTTTTCCCCTCGCTGGTATTTTGGGGCTCAGGCTTGATAAAGGAAATATTGCTCTTTCCCCTACTGGGCTTTTTTGTTTATTTCACCGACAGGCTGATTTTTGGACAGCGCCTCAAGCCCTGGCAATATTTTGTCTTTGCTGCCATTGTAGCTTTGTTAATGCTGCTTAAGGTGTATGTGCTGCTGCTTCTCCTACCCTGTTTGCTGGCATTTTACCTTTCGGGAAAAACCAAGCTGAGGCCCGCCCTGGTCTTTCTGATAGTTATAACGGGTGCGGTGTTACTGGTAAGTCTTGCCGGATTGCTGTTTCCGCAGGTCGACCCTTATTCCATTCTAGCCAAGCGGCAAAATTTCTACATGCAATTTTCGGTGAATGTGGGAGCCGGAAGCCTTATTCATGAGGTGTACCTGGCGCCCGGCCTGGCGGGCGTTGTTTCCTACATTCCCAGGGCGTTGTTCAACGTTCTTTTCAGGCCCCACCTGCTCGACAGCTTTAACCCCATTATTTTGATGGCGGCTTTCGAAAACCTGCTGATTCTGCTTGTTTTAAGCCTGATAGCCTGGTGGGGGTTCCGCAATAAGCGCCTGAACCGCATTGAATGGCTGGGCTTATGGTTTACCCTGTTACTATTTGTATTTATTGGTATTACCACCCAGATATACGGAACATTGGTGCGATTTAAAATACCCGCCTTGCCATTTTTATGGATGGCATTTGTGAGTTTGCTTCCTGCTGAAAAGATTAACAAGTTGTTTTCCGAAAGGATAAAAAGACCTGTAACTTTAAAGAATGATTAACAAAAAATATTTATTACCATGTCGAAAATTACTATGATCACCGGTGCCACCAGCGGAATTGGAAAAGCTTGTGCCATTCAATTTGCCAGCCTGGGCCATAAGTTGATTATTACTGGCCGCCGGCTGGAGCGGCTCGAAGCCCTGAAAGACGAACTTGAAAAAGACTACGCTGTGCCTGTGCTGATCCTTCACTTCGATGTGCGGGAGGCCAAAGCCGTAAATCGGGCCATCGGCAGCCTGTCTGATTACTGGAGCGACATTGACATCCTGGTTAACAATGCAGGCCTTGCCCTGGGTCTTGACAGTATTGACGAAGGCAGCCTGGCCGATTGGGAGCAAATGATTGACACCAACGTAAAGGGGCTGCTTTTTGTAACACGGGCCGTGGCACCCGGCATGAAAAAGCGTGGCCGCGGACACATTATCAATATAGGCTCCATTGCCGGGCGCGAGGTTTATCCAAAAGGCAATGTGTACTGCGCCACCAAACATGCCGTTGATGCGCTGAGCCAGGGCATGCGCATCGACTTGCTGGAGGCTGGCATTAAGGTTACGCAGATCAGCCCCGGAGCCGTAGAAACCGAATTTTCGCAAGTACGATTTCATGGCGACCGTGAGCGTGCAAGTAGTGTTTACAAAGGCTTTAAACCCCTCACAGGAAATGATGTGGCAGAGGTAGTGGCCTTTGCTGCAAGCCTACCGGAACACGTCAATATCAACGACTTGCTGCTAATGCCAACCGCACAGGCTTCTGCTACAATTTTCAATAAAAAAGAGGCTTAAAAGGTGTAAACAAGCGAAGTTTAACTGTTTAACCGCATTTTTAATATTTTTTTGTAATTTTCACAAACTTGTTGTTATTTTGTGTTGGCAAGAAACACGGCTGAATTTACGGCCTATTAATGCCAAAACACGGGGAAAAACTAACATGGGAAAAATCAAAGTTGCCTTAGTCGACGACCACAAACTGGTTACCGACTGCATTGGGCTGTTTCTTGACAGTGCAGCCGATATTGAAATAACAGGCGTGGGACACAGCGGCAAAGAAGCCTTGGCACTGCTCGAAAAAGAGGTGCCGGACGTTATTCTGCTCGACATCAGTATGCCTGAAATGTCGGGAATTGAAGCCACCGAGATCATTAAGAAAAAGTATCCCAACATCAAAGTGCTGATTCTTTCGATGCATGCCGATTACGATAACATTTCTGATGCCATTGATGCCGGGGCCGACGGTTATGTGCCCAAAGACGTGGCCTCAGAAGAACTGGTGGAGGCCATTACGGCCCTTTACGGCGGCAAAAACTATTTTCACACCAGGATTTCCGACGAAATCGTTCGCAACTATTCCAATAAAAAGAAGAAAACCTCCAGCCCCTTTCCGGAACTTACCCGTCGCGAGCTGGAAGTGCTGCAACTTTTTGCTGAAGGTTACAACAACAGCGAAATTGCCGATAAGCTCTTTTTAAGCGTACGCACCATCGAATCGCACAAAAACCATATTCTGCAAAAAACCAACATGAAGAACTCGGTAGAGCTCATTAAATTTGCTATCAAAAACAAGATCATTGAGCTCTGACGACTTAGTTTTGATGAGTACCCCAAAACGCCCGATTCCGGATAGAAGGAATTGGGCGTTTTTCTTAAAAAAATTGCGTAAAAATACGGTAATGCATCCCCCTCCTTTGATGTAATTTAGCTCCACTAACGCTTGGTTACAATGAAAGAAATCAGAATCATTATTGCAGAAAGCAGTGATATTATGCTCAACGGCATTTCTGCCATGCTTAACGGCAACCCGGAGATAAAAGTGACTGGAAAAGTAAGCAGCTATAGTGCCCTGAGCAAGCTGTTGCAAGACAACCCCATAGACGTTGTTTTGCTCGGACCCATACTGACCGGGAAATATCCTCATGAATTGAGCAAGGAGTTGAAAATCGATTTTCCCTCTGCACACATTGTAGAGATTGAACTGAAAGACGAACCAGACTCAATAATTGATAAAATAAAAAAGGCAGTGGCTGCCTGAAAAAAGCCGGGCTTCTCGCCCGTTTTTTTATTCCTCCACTTGCAGGTTTCCCTTCATAACATCATCAACCACCTGTTTTTTCAACACTTCCAGAAACTTTTCGGGTTCTTCGTCGAATGGCCGATGGGCCGAATGCTCAAACAAAATCAATTGCTTTCCGGCCGGGGCTTCCAGCATTTCAAAATATTCTTTTGCCAGCAGGGCAGAAACAATAACATCGTACTTACCCACCAGAAAATATACAGGCACTTCAATGCGCGGTGCTTTTTCTCTTAAATCAAGGGCCTTGAGGTCTTCCCACAGTGCTTCGGCCGAGAAGTAGGGAAACATAACCAGGTTGATGCGGTCTGTAATGCTGTATTCGGGAGCGGTGAGTATCTGTGCGATCTCCCGCATATCGACATAGGGCCGGTCGCTGCCCTGCTTCACAATGCCCCCATATCGGTAAACCCACCTTCTAACCGTGAGTGCATTTTGCAGTGAGTAGCCCGTTTCAGTGGTGTCGATGCGCGCCAATTGTCGCAAGGCACGGCGGTTACCTTCTTCGAGTGCCCTCTCCCTGACAAACTCATAAGCCAGTTGCTCGTTTTCAAAGGGGCTAACGCTCTGCCCGGTCGAAATGTAAGCATGAAGCAGTTCAGGATACCTCGAAGCAAACAAAGCCCCGATATTACTGCCCCAGGAGTGGCCCCAGAGAAACACCTTCTCGGCACCGGTAGCCAGGCGGACATATTCCACCACCTGCCGGGTATCTTCAATAAACTGTTCAATATTCATCGAGTCGTGAGAAAGGTTACGGGAAAAAGACTTACCCGTACCACGCTGCTCCCAGTAAACCATTGTAAACTGCCGCTCGAGCCTGAGCATCGATTTGCCCTGGGGCTCAAAAGGAAACAAAGGGAAGCCCGGCCCGCCATGCAAGTAAATCATTACTGGGTTATCGCGGCGGTCGCCCCTAATTTTTATGGCCTGCTTAATGCCGCCAATCTTAACCATTTCGAACTGCTGAATATCCTTACCAGGCCTTTCGCACAAGCGATAGGTTGTGCAGCCCGAAAAAAACAAGGCAAACAACAGCAAGAATACAATATTACGAAAGGTTTGCTGGTTATGGTGGCTTTTTCTAATCATTACATGCGACATAGGACGGATCAAAATTACGCAAAGTTTTATTTTTTCCCAGCGATGCAATCCTGCCGGGGTTTGGCTTTATTTAAGAATATTGGCCACCTGCAGTTTTTGTATATTTGCAGAAATTCGCCACCTTTGAGGGCGAAATAATTTTATGAATCAGATCCTCTAATGAAAAAACTCCATAAGCTGGTATTAAAATCATACCTGGGGCCATTTGTCATTACATTTTTCATTTCCCTGTTCATCATTCTTATGCAGTTTCTCTGGAAATACGTGGACGACTTGGTGGGCAAAGGTCTGGAATGGTACATTATTGGCGAGTTGCTGTTTTATGCCTCAGCCACTTTTGTCCCAATGGCCTTACCGCTTGCTGTGCTGCTTTCGTCTATTATGACCATGGGAAACATGGGCGAACACTATGAACTGGTAGGATTTAAGTCGGCCGGCATTTCGCTACGAAAAATCATGTGGCCCATGGTGGTCATTTCTTTCTTTCTGGTAATCGTTGCCTTTTATTTCAGCAATAATGTGTTGCCGGTAGCCAACCTGAAAATGTACTCCTTGCTCTACGATGTACGCCAGCAGCGCCCGGCATTTAATATAATGGAAGGAGTTTATTACAAAGGCATAGAAGATTACGTGATAAAGGTGGAACGTAAAGATGCCGATGGACAGACCCTGCGCGACATAAAAATTTATGACCACACCGACCGCCGGGGAAATGTAAACCTTACCGTGGCCGAATGGGGAACCATGGTGGTAACCGCCGACAAACGCAATCTGATCTTTACGCTATACAATGGCACCAATTACCAGGATGTGCGCCAGCAAAACCCGCGCGATCCGGCCAAACCTTTTCAGCGAACCCATTTCGAAAAACAGATTATACGCTTCGACCTCAGCGCCTTCGACCTGACCCGCACCGACGAAGAGCTCTTCAAAAGCAATTTCCAGATGCTTACCCTGGAACAGCTCATATTTTTTGAAGATTCCATCTCGCGCGAATTAAACAACCGAAAAGAGGACTACAAAAAAGATTACTATACCCGAATGGCCTACTATTCACTTGTTAATCCGCAAAAAATCGACACCATTGCTGAAGACCAGTTCATTGCGGTTGACTTTATGAAATCGGGCAGCCCCAGTTCGGTTCAAATGCAGATAGACAGGGCCATGTCGATGGTGCGCAGCAACAAGGACCATGCCTATTTCTCTCATGAAAATCTGCGGCAGTGGAGCCGCCAGCTCGCCCGCTACCAGATTGAGTTCCACCGCAAGTTTACCCTTTCTTTTGCCTGCGTGGTGCTGTTTCTTATAGGCGCCCCGCTGGGAGCCATCATTCGTAAGGGAGGCTTTGGGCTGCCAGTGGTTATTTCGGTATTGTTTTTTGTGGTTTTCCACGTACTCTCTATTACGGGTGAGAAATTTGCCCGCGAGGGGGTGCTGGCTGCCCACCAGGGCATGTGGATAGCTTCGCTGGTGCTGCTTCCAGTGGGCATAATCCTCACCATTAAAGCCTCAACCGATTCATCTTTGTTTGATACTGACAGCTACCTGAAACGATTCGAAAAGTTTATAGGGGTATTTCGAAAAAACAAAGAAACATAGGCTAACCCATACTATATGCGCGTATTACAGCTTTGCCACAAAATTCCCTATCCGCCTGCCGACGGTGGCTCCATTGCAATGCATCAGATTACCGAAGGCTTGTGGAAGGCCAACCACAATGTAAAGGTCATTGCACTCAACTTCAAGGGTTGTGAGATTTGCCCCGACGATATTCCGGAAGATTACCGTAACAAGGTCCGGTTCGAAGCTCAAACCATCGACACCCGCATCAAGCCCTGGCAGGCTTTTCTGAACCTCTTTTCCGGAAAATCGTACAATGTGGAACGTTTTTTCAGCAAAGCCATGGAGCGACGCTTGGAGCTGGTACTGTGCGAAGAAGAATTCGATATCATTCAGCTTGAAGGTTTGTATCTTACCCCTTACATTGCGGTCATCAGGAAACACAGTTCAGCCAAACTGCTCTATCGCTCGCACAATATCGAACATTTTATCTGGGAGCGCATGGCAGCCGCGGCCCGCAACCCCTTAATGCGCTGGTACCTGCGCCTGCTGGCGTCCCGGTTGAAAAAATTTGAAATGGAAGTGGTGCACCAGGTGGATGGACTGGTAGCCATCTCGCCCCTCGACCTGGAATTTTTCAAAAAGAACGGATGTGACCAACCTGCCTTGGTGGTGCCCGTTACCATGCCCAGGCTGGAGCAACCCGAAGGAAACCCGGAAGTGAAAACCGGCACGGTCTTTCACCTGGGTTCCATGGATTGGCGCCCCAACCAGGAGGGCATCGAATGGTTTCTTGAAAAGGTGTGGCCCTTGGTGGTTAAGCAGGCCCCCGAAATGAAATTCTTCCTTGCCGGCAAGAGGCTGCCGCCCAAATATTTTCGGTATGCATCAAATAATGTGGTGGTGGCTGGCGAGGTGCCAAGCGCCTTAGATTTCATGGCCGATAAGCAGATCATGGTGGTACCACTGCTCTCGGGGGGCGGCATGCGCGTAAAAATTATCGAAGGCATGGCTGCTGCCAAAACTATTATCTCCACCACCATTGGCGCCGAAGGCATTGGCTGTGAGGATGGCAGGCAGATTCTTCTGGCCGATCAGCCCGCCGACATGGCCCGCCTGATCGTGGAGTGCCGAAACGATCCGGCCATGGCCGCAAAAATCGGACAGGCCGCCCTCGTCTTCGTTAAGCAATACTACAGCCCTGAAACCGTAATGCCAAAGCTGACCCGGTTTTACGAGGGTTTTTTCAAAGAATAAATTTTAATAATTACCTTTGCCCCAACCCCAAAACCCTGTGTTTGCAGGCAGGCGGGCCATAAAATATCATTTTTGCCGGGTGAGGAAGCGAATCTTAATTTTATTGTCACGGGTGCCCTATCCCCTCGAAAAGGGAGACAAGCTGCGCGCTTTTTACCAAATCAGGGAGCTGGCCAGATACCACGACTTGTATCTTTGTGCCCTGAGCGATCAGCCCGTCCACCCCGAAGCCCGTGAAATGTTGCAGCCTTTCGTAAGGGAGTTTAGGGTTTTCCCTTTCGGGAAAACCCAAATAGCCCTGCGCCTCATCAGGAACTTCTTCAGCAGAAAACCCTTCCAGGTGGCCTATTTCTTCAGCCCTAAGGCCCAGAAAAAGGTGAATGAATATATAAATGAGGTTAAGCCAGATCACTTGTACTGCCAGCTCATAAGAACGGCCGAATATGTTAAAGACCTGGAAATTGACAAAACCATCGATTACCAGGATGTCTTTTCCAAAGGTTTGCAGCGTCGGCTCAAAATCGCACCATGGTACATGAAACCAATTTTTGCAACAGAATACAGGAGGGTATGCCGCTATGAGCGCGAAGTGTTTGATGCTTTCAATAAAAAAACCATCATTTCCTTGCCCGATCGCGACCTGATCCCACATCCAGAAAAGGTTTCCATCCATGTAATACCAAATGGAGTGGACACGGGGTTTTTTCATCCCATGAAAATGGAAAAAGACTATGAGATGATTTTCAGCGGAAATATGGGATACCCGCCTAACATCAACGGTGCCGAATACCTGGTGAAAGAGATTATGCCCCTGGTGTGGCAACAGCAGCCCCGGGCCAGGGTAGTCATTGCAGGGGCCAATCCGGCACCTGCGGTTCGTGCCCTGGCTTCCGACAAGGTAACCATTACCGGTTGGGTGGACGATATTCGGCCATGGTATGCGCGTGCAAAAGTTTTTATCGCCCCCATGCAAATTGGCACCGGCCTGCAAAACAAAGTGCTTGAAGCCATGGCCATGCAGCTTCCGGTAATTACCTCGCCGCTGGCCAACCAGGCATTGCAGGCAAAGCCCGGAACAGAACTTCTTATCGGAAATAATCCTTCGGATTATGCACAACATATACTATCTTTGCTAAGCAATCGTGCTTATTCTAATGAGCTGTCAATCAACGGATTTAATTTTGTAATGGAGCACTTTCAGTGGAGCAGTATCTGCCAAAGGCTCGAAAAAATAATTACCGCTTAATGCGGAACCGGAAATATTTTAATAATGCATAGGAAACTGAATACCATAGAGGAAGCCATTGAAGACTTCAAAGCCGGCAAGGTAGTGATTGTTGTTGACGACGAGAACCGCGAAAATGAAGGCGATTTTATTGCCGCTGCCGAAACCATTACCCCTGAAATCATCAACTTTATGGCCACCCACGGGCGCGGCCTCATTTGTGCACCCATTACCCGTCAGCGCTGCGAGCAACTCGACCTGGAGCTGATGGTGCCCAAAAACACTTCCATTCACGAAACCCCCTTTACCGTTTCAGTCGATTTACGCGGACACGGCTGCACCACCGGCATTTCGGCCAGCGACCGAGCCAAGACGGTTAAGGCGCTTGCCGACCCCAGCACCCGCCCCGATGATCTGGCCCGCCCGGGGCATATTTTTCCGCTACGGGCCCGCGAAGGTGGCGTATTGCAGCGCGCAGGACACACCGAAGCCTCTATAGACCTCGCCCGCATGGCCGGACTGCAACCCGCAGGTGTACTGGTCGAAATCATGAACGAAGATGGCAGCATGGCCCGTCTGCCCGAACTATTTGAAATTGCCGAACGCTTTCAGCTTAAGATCATCTCTATTGAAGAATTGATCGCCTATCGTATTAAAAATGAGAGCCTTATAGTCAGGGAGATTTCCGTGGAGCTTCCCACCGAATGGGGCAGTTTTAAGCTCACTGCTTTCAGACAAACGACCAACGACAAACTGCACCTGGCACTAACCAAAGGGAGCTGGACACCCGAAGAAGAGGTACTGGTAAGAGTCCACTCGTCATGCGTTACAGGCGATATATTTGGATCGTGCAAGTGCGATTGTGGCGAACAACTGCACAAGGCCATGCAAATGGTGGAAAGGGAAGGCAAAGGGATTGTGCTCTACATGAATCAGGAGGGTCGTGGAATCGGACTGCTTAACAAGCTTAAGGCATATCACCTGCAAGAATTGGGTCGCGACACCGTGGAAGCCAATATTGAGCTGGGTTTTAAGGCTGATGAAAGAGATTACGGTATTGGAGCCCAAATTCTTCGTGACCTTGGAGCAAGGCGTATAAAGCTGATTACCAACAATCCAAGTAAAAAAACGGGACTTACCGGATACGGCATTGAAATTACCCATACCATTCCGCTGATTATCCCGGCGTCTCCCCACCGCCAGTTTTACATGGAAACCAAGCGTACCAAATTGGGGCATATTTTATAGGTCTTCCGGCGGTAATTCTTCCCCATTGTCGGGCTCTGGCAATGGGCGCCTGTTTCTTCGCCACAGTTCGCCCATTTGGTCAAATTCCTTTCGGTAAAACACACCAATACCTTGAGTGTAAGGCGAAGTGGCATTAATAATATCAAAAGTATTTGAGCGATTAAAGGCTTTGATACGGAACTTTCCCTCTGGCGTTATTTTTACTTCCACGTTCACATCACCAATAATGGAGCTGGTGCGCTGGCTGCCGGCTGCAGGGTTTTGCCCGGCCACACCCACGTTGCCATCAATAATTACCCGATCGTTGAAGAGCTGAGTGCTGAGGGCCACCTCCAGCTCCTGGCTGCTGATTTCGTCGCCGGGCCGGTAATTAATGCCAATATCGAAATCGCTGCTGATTTGCGAGAGCCAGTTGCTGAGCTGGTTAGAAAGCAACTCTGAGGAAGTGCTGCCTACCCCATAACCCCGTGCAGCAGTGTACTGATTGAGGTTGGTGGGCATAAAGCGGTTAAGAACAAGCAGCGAAAATACCTGCCGGTTCATTTCCTGTTCAGTGGTAATGAGCCGCTCCAGCATTTCTCGCGTGTTCTCATCGCCTCCCGGAATGACAATATCGAAGGTAATGGTAGGATTTAACAGCTTATCGCGCAGGATCAACACCGTTTCCACAGGCACCCTTCGCCGGTACACATCTGAGGTGTCCATATCCATAACCAGGTCGAACAGAGCCGTACGCAAACGATACACGGCACGAAGGTCGATGTCGGCATCGAGCGGATCGCCAGTCCAGCGTATGGTTCCCCCCTGCTCTATCCTGAAGCGCTTGTTGATTACGTTTTGAAGGGTAAACAGGTAGTCACCCTCTTCGATGGTATAGTCGCCATACATGGCAAAATTGCCGGTAGCCGGAATTTCCATTTTGATGTCGCCCGAGCCACGTCCGCGAATAATATCGCCGATCTGCGAATCGAAAATCAGCTGTATTTCGGCATCCGGGGTCACTTCCAGGTCGAGGTTGAGCGTAAGGTTGGACGTTTCGGGCACTGTCACCGGAACCACCGCCTGGGTGGTATCGCGCGTAATAAAAGTAATGAAGTTGCTTTCGGTCACATCATCGGTATAATCGAGTGGCAGAAAAATCTGTGTGCCCCTGTTGGTCCGGCCGGTAATATCCATAACAATGTTCTTAACTGGTCCGTGAATACGAGCTTGCCCGCTGCCAAAAACACGTCCGTAAAACATCGCATCGTTTTGCCCGGCGGTAGTGTTCAGCAGGGCCATCCTGTCGGAACTGACCATGATATCGAGGCTCCAGTTTTTGAAGGCTTCATGACCGATGCGACCGCTGGCAAGGCCGGTATTGCCCAGCGTATCGTTGAGTACCAAATTCTCTAAACGGAAATGGTCCTTTTCAATCGCCATCTCACCAGCAAAGGTGTATGAAGTATTAAGGAAGTTGATACGAAAACCTGTCCTGGAAAGTCGCAACCTTCCCGAAAGCTCAGGTTTGTTGAGTGGCCCTTCCAGACGCAGACGGCCAGTGGCACTTCCGCGAAAATTGCTGGCAAAGCTCTCCAGGTAACGCCCCCAGATAGACATCTTCAGGTTTTCGGCCATAATGTCGAGGTCGAAGTTATCGTTTCGGCGGTCGGGGTAAAAATATCCCCGGGCAGACAGGGGCTTATTGCTACCCACATTGCCATAATAAATCACATCCAACTCTATTCTGAACGCCCTGCGCTGATTGTCCCAATGGCTGAGCAGATGAAGATCGCCCAAATGGTCGAAGTTAAAGGCAAAGTCTTTTATGTAAATATCGGAGGCGATACGGGGCGAATTTTTCAATGCCCCCAGATACAAATGGCCACTGATTAACCCATCAAAATTAAAGTTACGGATTCTTAATAAATGCGATACATTGGCAATGTCGAACTCATTGAACTCAAGGCGCAACTCGTCGTCGGGCGAAGCACTCAGCACCCCATCAGCCAATACATACTCCTCATTTTTTGTAATGAGCAGACTTTTTATTTCTACCCTGGCCGAGTCGATGTTGATTTGATTACCGGGATTAATCCGCCAAAGCGAATCGTTAACCATGGCATAAGATGGAAGGAAACGGATGGCAGAAGAGCGCCTGTCAGAAAATGTTGCAAGGCCTTCAATATGAGCATAGTTTTGCCTGCTGGTATCGAGGTTGCGCCATTCGAGCAGATAATGAAGGCTGTCGTTCCTCAGCTCGCTGCTCAAGTTGAACCTGTCGACAAAGATACTATCTGATATCAGCACACGGCGGCTATCCATCTCCACCCAAAAAGTTTCCTGTTCTTTGTTTCCTCTCAAATTCCAGTCCACAAACCGATTCCCGGCCAGCACCAGTTGCGGCGAACTGCCACTCAGCGACAGTTGCCCATCCTCAATGCCAAAGTTGCCTTTAAACAGACTTCCCGGAGCCAGCCTGATAAACGGGAAGAACAAATCGGACAACATGCCGGTTTCTTTAAAATGTACTTCAAAAACCGTGTTTCGAAGGTAGTTTTCGGTGGTGCCATTGGGTTCGAGGTGGGCATAGAATGCCGGGATATACAGCTCCAGAATACTTCGAACGGACTGCCCCATCTGGTCGAAGCGGAAGTAACCCGAGAGGTCGGCATCGGCATAGTCGGAGCGCAGGCTCAGTTGCTTTTTACCATCGGATAACAGGTTGCTTACCAACTGTATGCTGCCCGTAGTATAATGCAAGGAGTCGGATTCATCGAGAGCCCAGTCTTCGTAGTGCAGGTTTTCGAGCAAAATATGTCCAACCAGGTCGTCAAAGCCCGAAGCCCTGGCATTGATGGTAAGCAGGCCCGAAACGACCGATTCATAAATGGTGTCGCGCTGAAACACATTGAGTCGCGTAAGGTTTGCCTGCTCAAAACGGACGTTGAAATCGAAAAGCGGTACAGACTCCTCAAAATCGACCACCCCAAGAAAGTGAAGAAAAACGTTGGGATCGTCAACCAGTAGCGACCCGTTGAATTTTTTGTTGTTGATATTACCTGAGACAACCAGGTTCTCGTAATTATAGCTCATCAGTTCCATCGATTTAACCTCACCGGTAATGGTCATGTCGATGGTTTCGAGGGTGATGCCTTTCCCCTCTACCTGGGCATTGAGGCTTACCATCCCCAAACGATCTTCCACATCAAAGAATTTTCCCAGGTCGAAGTTGAGGGTTTCAAGCCGCCCCCTGTAGGATGCCAGGCCTGTGTTTTCGTTTACCCTGACAAGAATATCGGACGAGATGCTCCCGATATCGGTTTGCAGTTGTCCAAAAGCTACCATATCGTTAATAAACCCGGTAAACCTCCCGCTAAAAGAGATTTGTCCAAGATTCGAAAGGTTTTCGGGCAGCTGCAGGTAGCCGGTGGAGCTGCTTCTGGGCAGACGGAAGCTCTTAAGGTCGGCAACGGAGGTACGCAGGTTTTCGAGCGAAAGGTTAAAGAAAGTTTCCTGCAGGTCGGGCAGGCCCATGAGGTGAAAGTTTCCGCGCAAAGCGGTGTTTAATCCATAAAACAAAGAAAGCTCGCTTCCGCGGAGGTTGGCCAGAGTGCCCCTGAAGTTTCCCCTGAAACTCACCGTACCTTCAATGCCATAGGCTGGGCGAAGGAAAAATGCCATATCGGCCAGGTTAATCCTCGACTCCTCAAGGGTAATCTCAAGGTTAACTTCTTCAAAAAAATGTTCAAAAGCCTCATAGCCTTCATAATCAAAACTGGCCTGCAGCTGCAGGTCGCTGCCTGGTGTCCTTATAATCAAGTTGTTAACATCAGCATGCTGAGGGTTAATCAGGAAACTGCCCGAAAGGTATTGCATTTCAAAGCCTTTAGCTTCCTTAAAAGTCAGCCGGTCGAGTTCAAATGAGAAGGTGTCTTTAAGCAACAAAATGTCGTTCATTACCAATGCAAAATCGGCAATGGCAAAGTGGCCCGGGTCAAAGCCATATTCATAAGGCAACTTGTTAGAATCTTTGAAAGAAAAGGCCGAGTTGCTGAATTCGAGCGAACGGCACACCACACTCCAGCGCTTTTTTTCCGGGTCGGGATCCTCGCCGGAGAAGTAGTCGATCAAAAACCTGAAATTGAAATCGTCTGCTCCGCAATAGCGGGAAAGGCCCAAAAAAGTTTGATGAAGCGAAAGCTTGTTGATAGAAAGAAAACGTTTGCGCAGCGAAATCTTATCTACATCGAGCACTATGCGCTTGGCAAAGACCATCTGCTCCTGCCGCTGATCTTCGATAAGCAAGTCTTCGAGGACTAAATTCAGGAAAAAGGTCACATCCACCCCCCCCACCTCCACACGGGTTTCGAGCTGTCGCGAAAGGTGTGCGGCGATGCGCTGGCCCAGCAAGGTCTGCACGCGCGAACTGCGCAGCACCCCATAGCCAAGCACAGGCAGCAAAACAATCACTGCCAGCACAATCAGCCCTATTTTTCTTCTTTTTTTGATACCTTTGTACCCCTTAATTTTTCAGAAACTTTCGTCAGAAAATTTTATGAGCATATACATTCTCGGGATAGAATCTTCGTGTGATGACACCTCCGCAGCGGTGATCAAAGATCGCAAAATTCTTGCCAACTTCATTGCCAATCAAACCGTTCATAAAGATTTTGGGGGAGTTGTGCCGGAACTTGCCTCGAGGGCTCACCAGCAGAACATCATTCCTGTAATTGATAAGGCCTTGCGCACTGCAAATATAAATAAAAATCAACTGAATGCCGTAGCCTTTACCAATGGGCCGGGACTGCTTGGCTCGCTGCTGGTTGGGGCTAGTTTTGCCAAGGCTTTTTCGCTTGCGCTTGACATTCCCTTGATTGAGGTGAACCATATGCACGCCCACATAATGGCCCTTTTTATTGAAGACGAGCAGCATAAGAAGCATCCCACTTTTCCGTTTTTATGCCTGACGGTTTCGGGCGGACATACCCAGATTATGCTGGTGCGCGATTATTTCGACATGGAAGTGATGGGTCAGACCATTGACGATGCTGCAGGCGAAGCCTTTGACAAAGCTGCCAAAATTATGGGACTGCCCTACCCTGGCGGGCCACTTATTGACAAATTTGCGCGCGAAGGCAACCCAAAGGCTTATTCGTTTCCACACCCCAATATTCCAAACCTCGACTTCAGCTTCAGCGGATTAAAGACCTCCATTCTCTACTTCCTGCGTGATGAGCTGGAAAAAGACCCTGAATTTATTGAGAAAAACAAAACGGACCTGTGCGCCTCCATTCAGCATACCATTGTTGATATTTTAATGCGCAAGGTAAAAAAGGCGGTGAAAGAAACTGGTATTAAGCAGGTGGCCATTGCCGGCGGGGTGTCGGCCAATTCAGGCCTGCGCAATGCCTTGCTAAGCATGGAGGAAAGCCACAACTGGCAGGTGTACATACCCAAGTTTGAATATTGCACCGACAACGCCGCCATGATTGCCATTACAGGCTACTTCAAATACCAGCAGGAACAGTTTGCCGGGCAGGAGGTTACCCCTTACACCCGCTACAATCAGAAGAGTTAATTAGCGCCATTAAAAGTCTAATGTCGAATATCGAAAGCCTGCCTGCCGGCAGGCAGGTCAAAAGTCGGAAAGTATGATACACGAGACTTTATTAAGGAAGTTGCAACGGGCGCACAGAGTTAATCTGAGTCTGGTAAAGGAATCCTAATAAACCGGTCGTTGTAGGCCCGCCGAATGCTGTGCCGCTCGCGGTCGTACTGCAAGTAATCAACAGGTTTGCGTGGTTTTTTGCTTCTATCGTCAATGTATTTGTTCAGGAGGAAGTCGAAAATAAACTGCGCGTTTTTCTGGCCGGCAAAAATGCTGAGTTGGTAAAGGTCGTCGAACCTGAGGCGATAGGGCTCAAACTCATAAAACATCTCTCCGGTAAGGATATTCTGCCGGAAACGGCCATCAAACACATCGCTGGTGACTTGCATACTATAAAGCACCTGCATGGGCCTTTCGGGGTGGTTAAGCTCAGTAAACTCGAACCACTGGCTGTGATTCAGGTTAACCTTGGCAAAGGCCACCTCGTACACGGTAGTATCAAGAACGGCATATCTTACCTGCTCGCTGGGATACTCGAGCACCTCGAGCTGGGCAACCGAAAACACATAGGCTGAACTGTCGAGTCGGAGAAAGTTTTCAATATCGGCAGGGCCATACACCCTCACATCAAATGCTTCGAGGTTTTCGCGCAACGAAGCCATGAAAAAATTTACCAGCAAAGAGTCTTCGGCATCCTTAATGAACTTGCTTTCTTCGAGGTTAAAAGGCTCAGCCTGTCCGGGCAGCAGACTGTCGGGGTGCATGGGATAATACTTTTTCAGCACCCCTGGCGGAGGCAATAACAGCACATGAAGATCGGCCTGGCTGGTAACAAACCGGGTAGCCAGTTTGCGCTGGCTACTGCAAGAAGCCAGCATAACAGCGAGAAAAATTGCAAGTATAAATTTTAATTTGCTCAAGAATCCCTTTCCTGAAAAGTTCAAATATTCGAAAACAATCCTTACCACAAAACCACCAAGGCACCAAATTACACAATTTTATTCAAATTGGCTTTTTTGACAACTTGAAGTTTTTGTGGCAAGAATCAGCAGAAAAGGCCCTGGTTAATTGGCTGCCAGAATTTTTTCACCAATAATTTTTCCGTACTCGAAGCCCAGTTTATATTCATCCTCGTGGGGGGTAAACTTCACAAACACGCCTTCGCCCTGCACATCGAGTTTTAGGTTGGCCAGGTTGGCATTGATCAACTTTCCGGCCTCGCCGCTCCAGCCGTAAGAGCCAAATGAACCAGCCACCTTGCCTTTGTCTCTGATGGGGCTGATCACTGCAAACAGCTTGTAAATGGGCAGCAAAATATTCTGGTTAATGGTTGGGCACCCCACCACGATGCCACTGCTGCGGGCCACGCGTTCGTCCACATCGCCAAGGGGCATAGTTTCGATATCGGCCACTTCCACGGTAAAATCTCCGGTACTGCGAATGCCTTCGGCAATGGCTTCGGCCAGCTTGCCGGTGTTGTGATAGGCCGACACATAGGGAATGAAAACATAATCCTTTTGCGGCGCCTGGATGGCTTCTTTGGCGTATTGCTCCGAAAGGTCCACCCACTTTTTCCAGTCTTTCATCAGCAGCGGACCATGGCCTGTAAGTACCGCATTGATTTCGAGCGGACGGATCTTTTCAATGGCTTTGAGCATAAACTTACTGAAGGGTTTCAGTATCACATCAAAATAATACTTGAAGGCATCGGCAAAGTCGCCCACCTGGTCGTCGTACATTTTATGATTAGCATAATGGCAGCCAAAGGAGTCGCAAGTAAACAGCAGCTTATCCCCTTCGAGGTAAGTGTACATGCTGTCGGGCCAGTGCAGGTTGGGGGCAGAAATGAACCTCAGGGTCTTGTTGCCCAGGTCGAGGGTTTCTCCATCCTTGGCAATGATGTGCTTAAAATCTTTTCCAAGAAAGTCTTGCAAGTAACTGATTGCCAACCTACTGGCCACCACCGTCGCATTGGGTGCAATGGCCAGCATATTGGCCAGGTTTCCGCTGTGATCGGGTTCGGTATGATTCAGAATAATGTATTCAATCTCAGCAGGATCGGTTACCTTTTTGATTTTTTCAAGATAAACATCCCAAAACTTCTCTTTCGAAGTTTCAACAATAGCTTTCTTTTCGGCATTGATAAAATACGAATTGTAAGTAGTACCATATTCGGTTTCCATTACCACATCAAAGGTTACGATGTCGTAATCGAGAATACCGATCCACTTCACGTCGCTGGTAATGTCCAGCACTTCCACATCGGGTCTTTTTGAGTCTTTCATAACTTGGTTCAAAGTTTCAGGTTTCCATGTTTAAAGTTTCAGTCTGCCTGACGGATTACCCGCCTGTGGTGGGCAGACAGGGTTTAAAGTCTGAAGTTTAAGGTTGAGGTTCTCATTTTCCAATCTTCTAATCTTCTCATCTGCTAATCTGCTCATCTGCTAATCTGCTAATCTGCTAATCTGCTAATCTTCTTTTTTTTTTCGTTTTTCAAAGTGTTTCGAATCGCCCCATTCGCCATAGCCCACTTCGCCGCCTGCCATATGAATGCGAGCTTCGAGGCAGCGGCTGCATTCTTCGGCGTCTTCGTCGGTGCAGGGCTTGTCTTCGTAAAGCAAATAATCTTCGCGGTATTTGGTTGGGGTGAGGTTGGGCATAATAATGTTGGCACCCACCTTCACGGCCTTTTCCCGCCCCAGCGGATCGATGGCCTGCATGGCAGTGGTGGCGGCAATGTTTATGTCTTTCATCATGATGCGCAGTATGGCCACCATTTTCAACGAAAGGTAAAAACGGTCCATTTTTGGCAGGAGCTGGTCCTTATACTTAAAAAGCGGGGTG
Source organism: Bacteroidales bacterium UBA4814 (assembly GCA_002402465.1). Lineage (GTDB taxonomy): Bacteria > Bacteroidota > Bacteroidia > Bacteroidales > UBA7960 > UBA7960. The sequence goes on along the minus strand of DHFW01000038.1, from coordinate 5,825 downwards.
TCTTCGTGCTCGATGTAGGGGCCCATGCCCACCATGTCGATGTCGTGTTCGCGTAAAAAGAGCAGGTCGTCGGCCAGGTCTTCCACTGTCTGAAATGGCAGTCCTATCATTACCCCGGAGCCTACCTGGTAACCCACCTTGCGCAGCAGGTGTAGGCAATTGAGGCGGGCCTGGTAATCGTGCTTTTTGTTGTGGGGGTGGTATTTGGGATACAACTCAGGATTAGACACTTCAATTCGAAGCAGGTAGCGGTGCGCCCCAGCCTCAAACCATCGGCGGTAAGTCTCCTCGCTTTGCTCGCCCAGCGAAAGGGTTATGCCCAGTTCGGCATTGCTCAGGGTTTTTATTTCGTGCACAATGCGCTCAATGCGCTTTACATATTTTTTGTCAGTACGCTCACCAGCCTGTATTACCACGCTGCCAAACTTGTTCTCCCAGGCATAGCGTGCGGCATCGATCACCTCCTGCTCTTCCACCTCGTAGCGATGCGTGTTTTTGTTGCCTGCACGAATGCCGCAATAAAGGCAGTTCTTTCCACAGATATTCGAAAACTCGATAAGCCCGCGGTAATACACCTTCTTGCCCACGTATTCTTCCTTTATGGCTGCAGCTTTCTCAAAAATAAGTTTGCGCTCCTCCTCATTGGCCGATAACAAGGCCACCAGGTCGGGCTTTTCGAAGACTTCTTTTTCGAGGATATGTTGAATGTTATTTGGCATTTAAGATTTGGGGTTTGGGGTTTGGGGTTTATTCTCCGCTAATCAGCGGATCATGAGCTCTCCCGCAAGTGCGGGATCGGTTGGGGTTCAAAATTCAAAGACCTGACTTCTGCCCTGCCTGCCGGCAGGCAGGCTTCCGACTTACATTTCACAAATAACTCTCTCCTACTTTTTCCACTTTCGTAAAAGGCGCCACGGCCCGCTGGTAAATGCCATGCATCCAGGCTATGGCCATGCCGTAATTAGTAACGGGCACGCCTGCATCAACAGCAGCCTTTAGCCTGCCAACCACCTGCTTACGGGTAATAACACAGCCGCCGCATTGCACCACCAGTGCATAATCGGTGATGGGTCGCGGGGTGTCGCCCAGCCCGGCTACCACATCGAACTCAAGCTTTTTGCCGGTGTAGTTGCTCATCCAGCGGGGGATCTTCATACGGCCAATATCATCGCACGATACATGGTGGGTGCACGACTCAAGGATAAGCACCCGGTCGCCATCTTTCAGTTCGGCGATCTTTGGAGTGCCCTTCAAATAGTTTTCAAAGTCGCCCTTATAACGGGCCAGCATTATGCTGAAGCTGGTAAGCGGGATGTCTTTTGGCACCGATGCATCGGCCTTGAGAAATACCTGGCTGTCGGTCACCACCAGCTTGGGCCGGGGCTGCAGCACCTTCAAAAGGGCATCCACCTCTTTTTCCTTCACCACCACGGCAGTGCAGTCATTATCGAGAATATCACGGATGGCCTGCACCTGTGGCAGGATTAGTCGTCCTTCAGGGGCTTCAATATCAATGGGAGTGATCAGCAGCACCAGGTCGCCATAGCTCAGCAGGTCGCCCAGCAAGCTGTTGGAGCTATAGGCCGTTTCGGGCATGGTTTGCCGAAGGGCTGCGATCACCTCTTCCACATTTTGCGGGTGCAGGGCACAGAACTCCAGTGTCATTGCACTGAACTCCATTAAAAGACGTTCCTTCAGCTTCCCGCTAAGGGGAACCAGGTCAGACTTATTATGTATCACAACAAAAGGCACATTATGATCGCGGAAGGCCATTACCAGCTTTTTCTCGTATTCTTCAAAAGCATTATTCGTAATGACCAAAATGGCCAAATCTACCGTTCGCAAGACGGAAAGCGATCGGCTGACGCGCTTGGCCCCCAGCTCGCCGGTGTCGTCAATTCCGGCGGTGTCAACCAAAATGGCCGGACCAATGCCCGGAATCTCAATGGATTTGCGCACCGGGTCGGTGGTGGTTCCAGGTACATCCGACACAATGGCAATGTCCTGCCCGGCCAGCGCATTGATAAACGAGCTTTTGCCGTTGTTGCGCCGCCCAAAAATGCCGATATGCGGTTTGGATTCCCTGCCTTTTGCCATAGCTTTTTTAATCAGGTGCAAAGATACCGAAAAAAATGAGTTGGAAGAAAAGCGCAGGGCGCAGTGCTCAGGAAGAAGCGGTAGCAGGTAGGAATTAGCTCAGGGCTCAGGGTGCAGGAAAAAGCGGCAGCGCCCCGTAATATCGGTAGCCGGAAGTATGGTTGGGTTTTTGAGGTTTTTTTTAAAATTTGAAAAGGCTTTCTTATAAACGTTTTTTAAGCAGATTAAAAATTAGATTAAATGAAAACTCAATTTATTACCAACGATAAGGGCAAACGGGTAAGCGTTATTTTGCCAATCCGTGACTACAATAAAATGCTCGATGCTCTCGAGGAACTGGAGGATATCAAAACTTATGACGAAGCCAGGAAAAGCGGTGAAGATTCAGTTTTAGCTGAAGAAGCCTTTAAAATGATAGAATCGGTAAGAAATGACCTGGCAAATTAGAATATTAAGGGGTGCCATCAAGCAGCTTGAGGCTTTGCCTGCCAGAGAGTATAAAAGAGAGTATAAATCAGTAAAAGCTAAAATTCTCAGTCTTGCTGAGAACCCCCGGCCGGCAGGTAGCCAAAGATTAAAAGGAAGGCCCGGCTACAGGGTTAGGCAAGGGAATTACAGGATCATTTATGATGTTTTCGATCAAATATTAACCGTTGAAGTAATAAGGATAGGCCACCGGAGAAATATTTACAAATAATTGCCCGTGCGGCGTGCTAAACCAGCCCGGGGCATTGTTTACAAACACAAACGGCCCGGCGTAGTCGCGGCGGGTAGAAATGCCGCCACGGCCATCTGCGGTTTCCAACTGCTGCCTTAATTTTGCTCCTGAAGCTGTGTAGGTGTAGTTGATCATTTCACCTTTATTTGGCTTGGTTTAGCAAGCTATCCATTTTTTGCAGAATTGCAAATTCTGCTATGTTCAGAGCGGAAATACAAATTCCGCTCAGCGTGGGAAAAGGGAATTTTTTATTTTAATGCGCTGCGCAAGGCAAGTCAGAGCTGCCGGGTACTTGCAACTTGAGGCAAAGTTTTGTAAATTTGTTAAGCTTTTTTGGCAATTGTTTTCGGCATAATTTTAAAATATGCTTCAAAAAATTATCAGTTATGCAAAGAATTGTAATAGATATCCCTGACAATAAAGTCAACTTCTTTTTAGAGTTGGTAAATAACCTTGGATTTAAAAAAGTACAAAAGCTTTCTCAAAAAGATAAAGAATTTGTCGAAGGGACTATAATTTCTCTTGAGCAGGTTGAGCAACATTTAACAGGTGAAATAAAATTAAAGACGGCAGAGCAGTTAGCAAATGAACTTTAATATTTATACCACCGACTTTTTTGCCAGGCAACTTAAAAAGCTCTCTAAAAAGTACCCATCATTAAAAGGTGATTTTTTAACTTTAATAAAATCACTTAATTCGGAACCCATTCAAGGACAGCCCCTTGGTAAGGACTGCTATAAAATACGTATGTCAATTGCTTCCAAAGGTAAAGGGAAAAGCAGTGGTAGCAGGGTTATTACATGTGTTAAAGTGGTGGCCGGATCTGTTTATCTGCTTTCCATTTATGATAAAGAGGGAAAAGAAAATATTTCAGATAAGGAACTTGATACCCTGCTAAAACTGGCTGGCTTATGAAATTTCAAAAGAAGGCCTGAAAAACTCAGAACTGCTTCAACGGTTCCGGGAAGTGGAAACACTACCCGAAAGGGGAAAATCGGTACTGCTGGAAATTATTGGTTCTTGAAGAAGGGGTTTATAAATCAGGGGGATTTCCGCCAACGGGTCCACACTATGCCACCGTGCAATCTGCGGGTCATAAAACTTTACCCCGTAATTCCCGATAAAAACGGGATAAACATACCAATTTAAAACAAAATCATCATTAAACTCTCCCGAAGGGTCGGGATTTCCGCTGCGCTCCAATTTGCCGTTATAAAGGTATCGGTTGTCTTTCAGGGCGCCCAGGGTGTTGCTGGTGCTAAGGCTGGGTATGAGCATGCCGAAGGGGTAGTAGTCGGTTGACCTGGTAGCTGTGATCTCTTCGGTCATGTTGGTGGATTGTGGGTTTTGGTTTGTAATAATAGGAAGAAAAATTGAAAGTGAAAAATGGATTATGGATAAAAGCCCCCGCTGAGCGAAACGAAGTCGGGAGGTGGTTCGGGAATACCATCTTCATAGTTAAACCGTATTTCAACCGTGTTTCAACCGTTTTAAAACGGTTTAAATACGGCTTAAACACGGTTGAAGTTAGAATTTGATTATGTGCATTAATCAGGGTGCGACTTGGAGTCGCGCCCTGACAATCCAACCTCCAGATTTTATTTCACATTTAAATTACTGTATTTCAATATTTTTAAATTTTTTGTTTAATTTTTTTCATTTTTTATTAAACAAAACTGAAACACTTGCTGTTTACTGATCAAACAAACCCAAAAATTCAAACCTTAAAAACCCACACAATGAAAAAACAAATTTTGAACCTCGTGAATCGCTCCAGCTCCCTGCGCTTTGGTCTTGTTATCGCTCTTGGTATTTTTGTTGCTTCCTGCAGCAAAGATGAAGTTGACTCAGTGGCCTTTCCCGGATCAACTGAATTGAACATTCTGGAAAAACTTGCAAGCTTTGAAACCTCAGGCCAGCAAAATGGCATTGACGAAGATGGCAGCGAGTATATTATGAATGGTGTGGATTATACCGAAATTATTGATGAAAAAGGTGCCCAAGTAATTAATAGGACAAAAAATCCTACTTTCAGCACCCTTAATGTAGCCCTTGCACGCACTGGTCTGGCTAGTGTTGTTTCTTCGAACCGTTTAACTGTTTTTGCTCCCACCGATGAGGCTTTCGCCGCCTTGGGTCTGTACCCCAATAACATTTCTTCAGTACCCAACCTCCATGAGATTCTTCTTTACCACGTAGTTTCTGGCATAGTTTACAGCTTTGACCTTTCGAATGGTTTTGAACCCACTGCCAATGGCGCTGCTGTAGAAATTAACCTTGACAATGGTGTTTTCGTTAATGACGCCCAGGTTATCATGGCCGACATTAAAGCCCGCAATGGTGTCATTCACGCTATCGACAAGGTGATCTTCCCCCCAACCATGAACCTGGTGGAACTTGCCCTGAGCTTCGCCCCCGAATTCTCAATCCTGGTGCAGGCTGTTATTAAAGCCGACCTGGTTGATGTGCTTGCCACAGGTGGTCCCTTCACCGTGTTTGCTCCCACCAACGATGCTTTTGTAGCCCTTCTGGGTGAGCTTGGTGCCAGCAGCCTCGACGACATTCCTGTAGATGTTCTTACCCAGGTATTGCTTTACCACGTTGTTGAAGGACGCGTATTTTCGAGTGATTTGGTAAGCGGATCGGTACCCACACTGAACGGTACATTCAACGTGAACACCAGCAACTTCTCCATTACTGACGCCAACGACCGCGTATCAAACATTATCACTTCGCTGGTAAATGTGCAGGCAACCAATGGGGTGGTACACGTAATTGACCGCGTAATTCTTCCAGTGCTGTAATAAGCAATCCCCTTCATTCCATATATATCCCCCAAAGGATCGCCGGTTGGCGGCCCTTTTTTTGTTTTTCAGAATCAATGGCTGGAATGAATTTTCAGAAAAGGAAAACTACAGCTGGGCTCACCCAAATAAATCCAGTATTCAATTTTTAATATTCAAAAAAATACTTATATTAAAGAAATCAGTAGTGTCCGACAAAAATAACT
>DHFW01000051.1 GCA_002402465.1 Bacteroidales bacterium UBA4814 | reverse complement strand
AGGGTGTACCAGAACACCTGCCCCAGGGCGGTGGCGTCAGGGCCCAGTTGCGGGGAAACATCGGCAGGAAGCAGGCCAGGGGGTAAGGAATTGAGCTTTTCCAGGATGCGCGACCGGCTCCAGTAGTATTCCACATCTTCATCGAAAATGATGTAGATACTCGAAAAACCAAACATGGATGTGCTTCGTATGCTGGTGACGCCGGGTATGCCCAGTAGGGCTGAGGTGAGGGGATAGGTGACCTGGTCTTCAATGTCCTGGGGTGAGCGGCCCATCCACTCGGTGAAGATAATCTGCTGGTTTTCGCCAATGTCGGGGATGGCATCCACGGGCACCGGGTCGCGGGGTAAAATGTCAATCTTCCAGTTGAAGGGCGCCACAGAGATGCCCCAGCCTATGAGGAAGATCATCAGCAGCCATGCCACCAGACGGTTTTCCAGGAAAAAGCGTATAAGTTTGTTGAGCATTGGGTTAATATTTTGAAGCCCTGAAAGGGCTAATTTAATATTGCATTACATCACCAGCATCATCCCAGCCATGGCTACCATCAGCAAGTCTTCCACCAGCGTAACATTACCCAGTGGGAGTTTGAACACGGTGCCCAGACAGGCACATTGCACCTGGTTGGGCGAAAGCATATTCCGAATCACGCCAATGCTGCTGAAACCCATAATGACAATGGTGGCCACATGGGTGGCTGGCAAATGAATAGCAGTGATGTAAAGGACACCCAAACCGAGTTCCAGAAATGGGTAAACGTATCCATAACCTTTCCATTGGCGCGCCAGCAGGTCGTACATGGCGTAAGAGCGGGCAAAGCCTTTCAGGTCGAGCAACTTAAAGAACGAGAACACAATGAAGAAGCCTGCCATAAAATAGCGCATCCAGTGGTGCCAGGAGAAAGTTCCTTCCTGGTAAGATGCCAGTGCCGCCACGCCTGAAACAAAAAGGAAAATGAGCACCAGGGGTTTGTAAGTTTCCCAGGTAGATAATGTTTCCTGTTCGGGAATTGCTGATGCATGGGAATGGATGTTTTCTTTTGAATTGTTGTTTTCCGCAACAACAGTTATATGATAATCTCCGGCATCAGCAAGAAGTTTGTCTAGTTGTGAGCGGTCGGGATTGCGGTGTGCCTGCACTTTTGCCGTACCCTCCTGGTGGCTCACTTCCACCGAAAGCACGTCGGGATGTTTGAGGAATGCGCTTTTTACTTTGGCAGCACATCCACCGCAGGTCATTCCAGTAATGGTGTAGGTGATGTTCATAGCAAAACAAATTAAGATTTGGTTTCACGCCAAGTTCACAAAGGGGGCGCAAAGGACGCAAAGGCTTTTGGGCACTTTGCGTTTACCTTTGCGTTCCTTGTAGTAAGAAAAAGTTATTTATTGCAGCAGCTACTACGGCTTTTTATCAGTTGCCGGTTTTATCGCTGTCAGGACGCTCATAATGGCAGCATGCAGGAAGTCCTTTATATACTTCATCTTTGGCACGAACTTTATCCGTGTCGTGGCCTGCTTCGGCAATTTTTTTGTGCACATCATCCAGGCTCACTTTTTCTGTATCGTATTCGATGGAGAGCATTTTTGTTTCACGGTTCCAGTCGGCAGTTGTCACCCCATCAACACTTTTGGCAGCATTCTCAATGCGCGTTTCACACATGCCGCAGGCGCCATACACTTTGAATTCGGCTTTATGATCGTTACTGAATCCCAGCAGGGGAATCAGAAATGTGGCTAAAAAAAGAAAGGTTTTCATAATAGAAAAATTTAAGGTTTAACAATACATTGTTTAAAACTTAAAATTACATCCCGAAAAGGGGTTTTCTTTTACACTCTGCCGGGAAAAAACTGTAAAATTTACAGTTTATCAAGGGCAGTGCGGTTTTTGTTGAGCAGTTGGCGAAACTGCCCCGGGGTCATGCCGGTAACTTTTTTAAACTGATTGGTAAGGTAAGCCGCACTGCTGTATCCCATACGGTATGAAATTTCTGAAAGGGTCAGCTCATCGTAAAACAGCAGCTCTTTTACCTTTTCTACCTTTTGCCTGATGATGTATTGCTCAATGGTGATGCCTTCAACGGCCGAAAACAGGTTGCTGATGTAGTTGTATTCGTATTGCAGTTCATCTGCAATGATTTCCGACCAGTTGTTGCGCAGTTCGCCATCGCTATGGTGAATTTTTTCAATCACTATGGTTTTTACCCGCTCAATCAGCCTGCTTTTTTTATCGTCAATGATATCGAACCCAAGGTTGCGTAAAGCCGATTTCAACTTCTCAATGACCTGGGCTCCGGGCTCTGGTTCCTGGAACTTCATCTGCCCAAGGCTGATATCCGCATGGCGAATGCCCAGCTTTTCTGCCTCGCTTTTTACCGCCAGAATACAACGCTGGCATACCATGTTTTTTATGAAAAGCTGCATTTCCCTTGGGTTATATTAATTAAACAACAATGACGCATTTGTTATTGTTCAGATAAGTTTCTGTAATTCAGTTTGGTAATTAAGACCACAATATAGTTCAAATCTTCTTTTTTTCTTAATAATTCGTCAAATTAGCGAAATTTCAATAAATCTCCGATATTTGCCTTTGGACAAACATCGCAATCTGTAGGGTATTCTAGCTGACCATCAACCTTATTAACACATAGTTCTTCCCGAGCAAAACAACCCACTCTGATGACTGAAAATAATACATCCCTCAACCAGCTCAAAGCTTTTCTCAATCAGCTTTTTCAGTTCGAAACCCAGGACCTCGACTTTGGGGTATATAAAATACTGCACTACAAAAAGAAAGAGATTGCCAACTTTATCGACAAGCTATTGGTGGATAAGGTAAAGGAGCAACTCCAAACCCTTACACAGGAAGATGCCACCCAGGTAAAAGAAAAACTGGCCGAACTGGAAACTTCAACCGTCATTAAAAAATGGCTCGAAGCCCTGGCCAACAACGACACCACCAGGCTGGAAATTTACCAGGAAGACTATAAGGATGAAATACGCCGCTACAAGGAAATAAAGGCACAGGTAATGGAAGCCGGGGTATCAGTAGAAACCGAAAACCAGATTTACAACCACCTTACCCTGTTCTTTTCACGCTATTACGATAAAGGCGATTTTATCAGCAAACGCCGCTTCGGCAAGAACGAAAAATACATGGTGCCCTACAATGGAGAAGAAACACATTTCCATTGGGCCAACCACGACCAGTATTACATCAAATCTTCCGAAACCTTTAGCCAGTATGCCTTTAAAGTAACCACTGCCGATGGCCATTGCGTGGTCAACTTCAAACTGCACAATGCACAACTGGAGCAGGGCAACGTGAAAGCCGATGAACCCAACTACTTTATCCTTTCGGAGAAAGAACCCGAAATTGCCAAAGAAGAATGTACCTTCTTTTTTGAGTACCGGCCCCTTACTGATGATGAAAAGAAATCCATAAAAGGCAACAATAAGCAGGATGTTCTTGATGAGCAGGCCTATGAAGCTATTCATAAATCCCAGCTAAAAACCGTGCAGCTCAGCCAGCTGTGGAATGCCGATGCCGACGGCAAAGCCCTCTTGCTCAAAAAACTCAACCACTACACCCGCAAAAACAAGCACGATTTCTTTATCCACAAAAACCTGAAAACCTTTTTGCAGCGCGAGCTCGATTTCTACATAAAATCCGAACTGGTAAACGTGGACGACCTTTACGTTACCGAAGTTGACAGCTATTTCGACCGGCTGAAGCACAACCTCAAAAAAATCAAAGTATTTAAAGCCATTGCCGAAACCATCATCGACTTTGTGAGCCAGATAGAAGACTTCCAGAAAAAGCTCTGGGAGAAAAAGAAATTCGTGCTCTCCACCCACTGGGTCATTACCATCGACCGACTGGTGCAGTACATCGGCGAAGAAGCCGCCAGGCCCATCCTCGAAGAAGTCATCAACAACCCACAACAGGTGCAGGAATGGAAGGAATTGTTCGGGGAAGAAAATGTGCCCAAGACCCTTTCACTGGACACCCTGAAAGCTGATTTGCATGATTGGAGAAAGTTGCCGATTGATACGGGCAATTTTTCCAGTGATTTTACAACGGGACTATTGAATTTTTTATCTGGCAAAATAAATATAGCAGAGTATTTAGATGGGTTTGTTCTTAATTCGGATAATTTTCATGGCCTTAACTTGTTAAAAGAGCCTTATTCTGGAAGAGTTAATAATGTTTATATCGACCCCCCATATAATACAAGTGCTTCGGAAATAATTTACAAAAATAGCTTTAAGCATTCATCCTGGAACACATTTATTGAAAACAGGATTGAAGTTGGTAAGGCGCTAATAAATCCTACCGGTAACTTGTGTGTTACGATTGATGATGTAGAAATGGCTTCCCTTTCATTAATTATGACAAAAATTTTTGGACCAAAGAATATTGCCGGCGTAATTGCTATAAGGGCAAATCCTTCAGGAAGACCAAATGAAGCAGGCTTAGCCATCTCACATGAATATGCAATTTTTGCAAAGGCTACTGAAGATTCTGCAATAAAAAAACTTCCAAGAACTGATGTTCAGTTAAGCCGATACAATGAAAAGGATGATACAAGTATTTTTGAATGGCGTAATTTCAGACGGGAAGGTTCAAATTCAAACAGGGAAGATGGAAAAAGACAATGGTACCCTATTTATGCAAATATTGATGAAGGAACTATTAGGGTTCCCAGAATGGAATGGTCTGATGACACTGAACTTTGGTCAATTAAAGAAAAGCCTTTGGGAGTAGAAGTTGAAATTTGGCCGATAACAGATGATGGAACTGAAAAGAATTGGAGATGGAGTGAAGAGAATGTACGCAAAAACTACACTCAATTCTTTGCTAGAAAGAATAATAAAGATATCCCACAAGTGTATTATAAATTTAGACCAAACACAGATGGAATAACTCCTTTAACATTTTGGCAAGATGCAAAATATTCAGCCACTGAGCATGGTACAAAAACATTGAAAAATTTATTTAATCATTCTAGATTTTCTTATCCGAAATCAATTTGGGCAGTCAAAGATTGTATTTATATCATGGGTAATGAAAGAAATTCTATAAATCTGGATTACTTTCCAGGTTCAGGAACAACTTTTCATGCTGTACAACTTCTAAATAAAGATGATGAAGGTGAGAGAAAATGTATACTGATAGAGCAGGGTAATTATGTTTATACTATCATCATCCCCCGCATTAAAAAAATCGCCTACACTTTCGACTGGAAAGATGGCAAGCCCAAACCTTCGGCAAGCTCAGGTCAGGGCAGCATGAACGGCCTGGGCGTATTCTTTAAATACCAGCGTCTGGAGCAATACGAAGAAGCCCTGGAAAACATTGCCTTTACGGCACCCGAAGCAGCGGTGCAACAGGCCCTGCAGCTCGACCAATACATCCCCAAGTATTTCCTGGAGTTCGAAACCCGCGACAGCCAAACCCTCGTCAATACCCAGGCCATGCAAGACCCCTGGGATTACCGCCTCAAAGTGTGGGATGGCTTTACCTACGATACCGAGCAGGCAGTTGACCTGGTTGAAACCTTCAACTACCTCATTGGCCTGCACATGCAAAAGTACATTACAAAAGAGTTGGATGGAAAAAAATACCAGTTTATACTTGGCCACAATAACGCCAATAAGCAAATACTGGCCGTATGGCGCAGCGTAAAGGACTGGACCATCGACGACTACAAAGCCGACGCAGCCATACTCAAAAAAGAACTCAAAGCCTTCACCTACGACCTGCTCTACATCAACGACCAGGCACACATAGAAGGTTACCAGCCCATTGAAGAAGTATTTAAAAACAAAATGCTCAACTGATTATGGCTTTTTTACCCGACAAACCTTATAACGCACTGCCTCTTTTGCCGCCACCGCCTGAGCAATGGGAAACCCTGGCCGTGTACCGCATCCTGGCAGAAGCGCGGGCAGCCATCGCCGAACTCAAAGGCCGCATGCCTGTGATCCCCAATCCGCTTATGCTTATCAATACGCTGGTGCTGCAGGAAGCCAAAGACTCATCGTCCATCGAAAATATTTTTACCACTTCCGACAAGCTGTACAAAGCTTTTGCATCCACAAACACGCAAACTGACCCCCAAACCAAAGAAGTATTGCGCTACCGCACCGCATTATACGAAGCGTGGCAGCAGCTCCAGCATCAGGATTTCGCCATTGAGCTTTTGGAAAACATCTACCGGACCATTAAAGACACCAAAGATGGAGTTAGGGATGTGGAAGTGTTTATCGGCAATCGTTTTCAGGTGGTGTACACACCACCATGCTGCCGCGATTTGCTGCTGGAAAAACTCAACAACCTGCTTGCATTTATCCGGGAGAATGACCAGATAGACCCCCTGGTAAAAATGGCCATCCTGCATTATCAGTTCGAAGCCATACACCCGTTTACCGATGGAAACGGACGGGCCGGTAGGGTGTTGAATGTGTTGTACTTAACACAGGCAGGAGTTTTGGAACAACCGGTATTGTATCTGTCTCAATACATCAATGCTTTCAAAGCCGATTATTACAGGTTGTTGCAACAAGTTACCATGCATGGTCATTGGGAAGCCTGGATAATGTACATGCTCACAGCCGTGAAGGAAACTGCCATTGAAACCCTGCGCAAGGTCAATGCAATCCATGATTTACTGAAATATACGGTAGAGATGGTAAGAACCAACGCACCGGATGTGTACAGCCGTGAACTGATAGATATGCTTTTCGTTCAGCCCTATTGCAAAATCAGCTTTTTGGTGGATGCGGGCATTGCTTCCCGCAATACAGCCAGTAAATACCTTAACCGCCTGGTGGAATTGGGCTTGTTGGAAAAGGAACAAATGGGCAGCGAATCCCTTTATCTCAACAAAAAACTATATGAACTACTTAGCAATGAAAGTAAGTTGCACAAAATATAGCAATTTTTGGGCATCGATCGTAAGTCATGCACAAAGCCTGTGCATGATTTTAACCAAATGCACAATTATCAAAAATAATTGTGCGGGTTATTCATTTCATGCACAATGCTTGTGCACAAACCGAAAAATAAATGCAACTCGATAAACAACTCATACTATTCCGATATATTCTCAGGCAATTGGGCTACCAGGCTTTTGAAGACCTGCGCGATGATTACAATGGCCAAACCTTGAGCATCACTTCAACGGGCTACACTTCCTTTGCTGCCCGCCTCATGATGAACCCACACAAAAAACTGGATGACCGCCTCATTCAGCAATACGACGAAGCCATTCAGGGGTATGAAAAGAAATTACGTGAGAACCGCGCCGAACCCTTTCTCTCTTTTAAATACTACCAGTGGTTTGCTTTGCTCTTTACCGAATATTTCTTCGATGTAAGCAGCCAGAAACCCACCGGCCTTATTGGCGATTTGAATGCCTACTTGCAGGAAAGTCAGGATTTTAAGGAAATGGAGCCTTACAGCGCTTCCGACCTCAAAAAGCTGGCCTACTGGATGGCCACCGGCAGCGGCAAAACCCTGCTCATGCATTGCAACTACTGGCAAATTACCAAATACTTTTCCGATTGGGAAAATATCATCCTTATTACCCCCAACGAAGGGCTCAGCCGCCAGCATTACGAAGATTTTTTGCAAAGCGGTATTGCCGCAAAACTTTATTCAGGTAGCGAAGAAAGCCTGAAAACCAAAGATGGCGAAGTGCTCATCCTGGATATCCACAAACTTACCCAGGACAAGCAAGGCGATGGCGTAAGCGTGGATGTGGATTATTTCTCCGAAAGCAAAAACCTGGTGTTTATTGATGAAGGCCACAAAGGCCAGAAATCGGAAGAACGCACCTGGAAAACCCTGCGACAACACCTTACCCGGGGAGAGCATTCCTTTACCTTTGAGTATTCCGCAACCTTTGGTCAGATTATTTCCAAAAGCACAAAAGACCTGCTGCAGGAGTACGGCAAATCCATCATTTTCGATTATTCATACCGGCACTTCTATACCGATGGCTATGGCAAGGACTTCAATGTCTTTAACCTGGATGCCGGCAAAGAGTACAGCCAGGAACAAAGCAGGCTATTGCTTACAGCAAGCCTGCTGGGCTATTATGAGCAACTGACACTGTTCGAAAAATACCAGACTGAGTTGCGGGTGTACAATATTGAAAAACCCCTGTGGGTTTTTGTAGGCAGCAGGGTTATCAGCTCCAACGGCAGTTCGCTTACTCAAAGCGACAAGGATAGCATTTCCGATGTATCGCGCATCATTAAATTCTTCAAACAGATACTTTCTGCTCCAGGTCAGCTGCAGGAAGATATCAACAAAATTCTGGAAGAAAATACCGGCCTGACCGATGCCGATGGCAACGACATATTCAAAGGGCGTTTTGCCTTTCTCAAACAGGAAAAACCCATTGCCGAAACCATCCTTTCGCGGGTGTTTAATGGCATAGGCAGCCTGGAAGCACTGCAAATAAAGCAGGCCGATGGCGAAATCGGGCTAAAAACCCAGGCTGCCGACAGCTATTTTGCCGTTATCAATATTGGCGATGTACCCAAATACGCCAAAACCCTCGAAGCCGATACCGAAGGGGCTATCACCATTCAGGACGACAGTTTTACCAAATCCCTGTTTCAGGCCATCTCCGAAACCCAGTCAACCATCAACATCCTTATAGGTTCCAAAAAATTTATCGAAGGATGGAACTCATGGCGTGTATCCAGCATGGGATTGATGAATATGGGCAAAAGCGAAGGGGCACAGATTATACAGCTTTTTGGCCGGGGTGTCAGGTTAAAGGGTAAAGAACTGTCGCTGAAAAGGGAAGAAGCCAATGCTCCCTATCATGTCAAGGCATTGCAAACCATTTCCATTATGGGCCTAAATGCTTCTTATATGAACAGGTTCCTGGAGCAAATCGAGAAAGAAGTACCCGATTACACCCACTTCCCCATCGAAATAAAGCTCAACCACCCTGAGCAGTGGAATGAAAAGATTATGACCTTCACCAAACAGGAAGGGAAAAACTTTAAGGATGAAATCATTGAGCTGCAATACAGTGCTGATGTGGCCCGCAGGGTTACCATCGACCTCAGAAGTAAGGTAAGTATCGCTTCGGGTGGTTTCAACAACCAGGTGGCCGAAGGCGACGTGTTTTTAAACGAAAACTTTCTGAAGCAATACCGCGACTTTATCGACTTCAACGCACTGAACCTCGAAGCCAACCGGTACAAACTCCTGAAAGGATACCACAACCTGATTATCCAAAAGGATATCTTCCGGCAACTCATCGAAGAAAGCTGTTTCACTATTTACAGCATGAAAGAGCAGTTTGGGATGAATGAAGCCCTGTCGGGACGGGTGCATAGCGTGGCGGTAAGCCTGGTAAAGGATTATATCAATAAGTTTTATGCAGTGAAGGAAAAGGCATTCTTATCCAAATATCTTACCTACGATATGCTTAGCCACGAAGCCTGCGCCGAAATGTTCCCTGCTTCCCATACCATGATTGTGAAGGTGCCCAAAAAACACCATGAATTTATTCATGAGCTGGAAGCCAAAATCAAAGAAATGTACGAAAAGGATGATAAAACCCTTCCTTCCATTCATTTCGACAAACACCTTTACTCTCCCATTGCATCCATTGCCGATGGCAAAAAATACAAAGAGATAAAAACCGTACCCGTAAGGCTCAATGATGGCGAAAGAGACTTCCTCGACCATCTGCGGCAATATATTAAAGAAACCAGGACCTTTGACGGAAAGCAATTGTTTGTATTGCGCAACCTATCGGTAAAGGGAATGGGCTTCTTCATGGAAAGTGCCGCTTTTTATCCCGATTTTATCCTTTGGGTGGTAGATGGCACCCGGCAATATATTTACTTTCTCGACCCTAAGGGTATCTTGCTGGGCGAAACCCACTTCAACAATCCCAAAATTTTATGGTGTCGTGATGATGTAAAAGTGCTCGAAACAAAAATCCAGGAAGACCTCAACAGGGACAAGAAAAACATTCAAATCCATATTTCCGCTTTCATACTTTCCGTAACACCCTTACAGGAAGTCGCCAAAAAATGGGGTGAAGGAGTAGGCACTACCCGGGAGCAGTTTGCTGAGAACAAGGTGCTTTTCATTGACAGCGACAAGGCATACCTGGCCAAAATCTTTGAAAATTTTTTGTAATAGTTTCTTGAAAACTATGTGATAGAAAAACAAAAACTTTGTTGAAACAAATCCTTAAGTTTAATCTAGCCCTATCAACTGGCTATCCGAAACATTCTTCAGGTTCTTTTTGTCACCCATGCCTGTGGCATTCAAAAAGGAAATGAAAACCAGCAAATTTTCTTCTGCCTTTGCGGGTGGCAGGATTAGTTTGGCCGTTCCTTCAGCCCTGGTGGCGGCGTGCAAGTCGTAGTTTGAATCGATGGTGGCTGGGTTAAAGGCCAGCAGCATCACCCGGTCATTAGGGGCAAAAGGTCTCCGGGGTTCGGGCTCCCCCCCAGTTTACCGTGGCAACCTTTCCCTCTATATTTAAAGTCAAATCCAAGGCCCCGGCTCTTTCGCCCTTACTTACACAAAGCCATGTCAGATCGTCCCGGTTTTCCGCCAGCCGATAGCGTTTCAGGTTTTCCGACAGGGCCGTATGAAAGGCACTCCGGCCTTCGGCCATGTCCTTAAAGCCCAACCGCACAAAGGGCTTTACCTTTTGCATAATCTTCATTACACGGGCAAAATCGTTTTGCGACGCCTTCAGCGCTCCCTTGGCAGGTTTGCGCTTTACCGTTGGCAGGCTCCTGGCCACCATTTTACCATACATTTCGTAAAAAACCACTTTGGCAACCCGTCCCTTAAACGGGCCCAAAAATCCTTCTTTGGTGTAAGCCATAACGTCTGATTTAATAGGTTCAAAATCCTATTCAAATATATTTTACAGTCGGCAACTACTTCCCATCAAAGAACATTTTGAGTGTTTTATTATTAAAGAATTTATACATGGTTTTAAACTTTTGTTTCTGCCAACTTTGTAATAGCTGAACCACCAAGCGCTTTTCCATTTGTCATAAAACCCTCCTTTTGAAATTGAAAGGGCTTCTTTTTTGGTTTTTCTCTGCGTCAGCTTACTGATAGGTGCAATGTCCAAGAAGATAAAATAAAATTCCTTACTTCCAGCACTATCTAAACCTACTCGTAATTTTCTTGCAATTTGGTCGTGAGGTTTTTTATTCGATGGGTCAGCTAAGCTTATAGAACTGTATAGCTTTGTGGCCTTTGACTTATTTGGTAAACATATGATATTTTATTCCGGGGGTGTCATAAATTTGGGGATTGAAATTCTACCGACAAAGAAAATGCAGTCTCAAAATGAGTAGTGGCGTAGCCTATTACGAAGGAGAAGTTTGCAATGTTATGAGACAAGGAAGAAATAGTCCACCTGTACTGCAATACCCAGCGAAGAATTCCCGAACCTTCGGGATTAAACTAGATTCCCGAAAAGTGTCAAATATGTCGTGCTATATAACAATTAACCCCAAACCCAAACCCAAACCCAAACCCCAAACCCTAATTCCATTCCGAAAGCTCAATCCAGCGCTCGGTCTTGGTTTCGAGTGCTTGCTCGGTGGCCGCGTATTTTTGTGAGATTTCCAATAATTCGTCTATGCTGAGTTGACCTGAATTCATCTTTTCGAGCAGGCTGGCTTTCTCAGCTTCCAGCTTTTCGATTTCCTTTTCAAGGGTTTCGAACTCCTTTTGTTCCTTGTATGAAAGTTTGGTTTTCTCTTTTGGCTTTTCTTTAATTGGCTGTATCTCGGCTTTCTCTGCCTTCTTCTCGGTTTGCAACTGCTTGCTTCGGCTAAGGCGGTATTGGGTATAATTTCCGGGGAAATCTTTCACACGGCCTTTTTCACTGAATACGAATACATGATCAACCAGGCGGTCGAGGAAATAGCGGTCGTGCGAAACAATGAGCAGGCAACCTTCGTAATTTTCCAGGAAGTCCTCGAGCACATTCAGCGTGGCAATGTCGAGGTCGTTGGTAGGCTCATCGAGAATCAGGAAGTTGGGGTTGCGCATAAGCACGGTCATCAAGTATAGCCTTCGTTTTTCGCCACCGCTGAGTTTGCCGGCAAAATCGTGCTGCACAAAGTAGGGGAAGTTGAAGAAATGCAGAAACTGCGACGCTGTGAAGGATTTTCCCTTTCCCAGGCTGATGCTTTCGGCAATGTCGCTGATGACCTCTATTACCTTTTTGTTGTCGTCGACCTGAAGGCCTTCCTGACGGTAGTAGCCAAACTGAATGGTTTCGCCGGTGGTAATCTTCCCGGAGTCGGGCTTCAGGCTTCCGGTAATTAGGTTGAGCAGGGTTGACTTCCCGCTGCCATTGGGCCCCACAATGCCTGCCCGCTCGCCCCTTTTAAACACATAGCTGAAGTCGTTTACAAAAAGTTCGCCATCAAATTGTTTGCTGATATGTTCCAGCTCCAGGATTTTTTTTCCCAGGCGGGCCATTTCCATCTTAATTTCGCCCACGCCGCCTTCCGTCGTGCGGTTTGCTTGTTCTTTCAAATCGTAGAAAGAGTCGATGCGGGCTTTCGACTTGGTGGTGCGTGCTTGCGGAGTGCGACGCATCCATTCGGTTTCTTTGCGCAGCAGGTTGGTTGCTTTTTCTGAGCGGGCAGCTTCAGCCTCCAGGCGCTCTTGCTTCTTCTCCAGAAAATAGCTGTAGTTTCCGCGATAATTGAAAAGCATCCCGTTTTCCAGTTCAACGATCTCATTGCATACCGCATCAAGAAAATAGCGGTCGTGGGTTACCAGCAATATGGTAAGTTTTTTTCGCGAAAGATAACCCTCCAGCCATTCGATCATCTCCAGGTCGAGGTGGTTGGTAGGCTCATCGAGCAAAATGAGATGGGCTTCTTCAATTAGAATACGGGCCAGTGCCAGGCGTTTTATCTGACCACCGGAAAGTTCGCCAACCCTGGCATCAAGCCTGCCGATTTTTAACTGTGTCAGGACCTGCTTCACGCGGCTCTCGTAATCCCATGCCTGCAGGGCATCCATGCGTTCCACCAGCTTTTGAAGACGGCTGCTTGTGGCAGAATTATCGACACTATTGGAAACTTCCAGCAGTTCTTCATATTCCTTTACCGTGCGGCTAAGCTCGTTGCTGGCATTGAGCAGGGCTTCTGAGATGCTCAGATCCGGATCGAAAACCGGATCTTGCTGAAGGTAGGATAGCTTCAAGTCTGACTGATAGGTACACTTGCCCGAATCGGGCTGGTCGAGGCCGGCAATAATATTGAGCAGGGTGGTTTTTCCGGTGCCGTTGCGGGCAATCAGGCCCACCTTTTGCCCTGGGGCCACACTAAACGAGAGGTCTTCGAACAGTACTTTTTCGCCGTACGCCTTGGTAATCTGCTGTGCCTGGAAATAACTCACGGAAAAAAATTTGAGATTAAATGGATTTGCAAAAGTAGGGAAAATGTGTGCCGGCCAACAATTAAAAACCCCGCTTGTGGGGGCGGGGCTTTTTGCGTTTCTATGAAACTTCAGGCTTTTTTTACGTTCACCGCTTTTTTGCCTCTTTCGTCTTCAGCGATTTCGAAAGTGACCTTGTCGTTGTTGGTAATGGGGTCTAAAAGCCCCGTGTGGTGAACGAAAACATCTTTTTCGGTTTTGTCGTCAACGATAAAACCATACCCCTTTTTCTCATTAAAAAACTTTACAGTCCCGGTTTCCATAACAAAAAAATTAATTGAAAATGAAAAAAATTAACGTTCAAAAATACAATTTTTTAAATCATTCGCAAGTAAATTACATAAAATTCGCATGCATGGGCAATAAATTTTTAGTCGGGGGGGGTGTATTTTCCCGTTTCCGGGAAAAAAATCCCGGCAGCCGGCCCCTGTCTGTGCAAGCAGAGAGGTTTTAAGGGGGGGGGCCGATTGCTACCGGGTTTAAGCGGAAAAATTTCTTACAAAAAACTGATCTCTTCGAGCAATTTTTTTGGGTCTCGAAGCAGTCCGGGATTTTTGTCGAGGTGAATGAGGCCGCTGATGGAAAGCTTGCGGGTAATGGTTTGCGGCGCTTCCTGCTCTTCGTCGAAGCGATCTTTTAAAATAAGCAACGAGCCCAGTTTAATGGAAAACGTAGGGACATTTTCTGTTACATAGGCCAGGGTGTTCTTAAACTGGCTCAGGTCCTGTTTTTTGCAGGGTCGTCCTTCAAAGCAGGCCGCCACGTCGTTGATGCGCTCAACCACCTGACTCAGGCTAAGCAACTCCACCGATTTCGACATATACTCCGACATGCCATGATCGATATGCTCGTGGGCATCCACTTCAAAGCCGGCTGCTTTCATTAGTTTGATTACGGTTTGGTGGCAGCGGTTCAGCTCCCCGGCATCTTCGGTTTTGAAATACGACACCACCGGCACGTGCCTGTAAAGGGCCCGTTTTTTATAGTCGGTGTTTATACTGTTGAATGAAATATACTCGTTGAAAGAGTTTTGCAGAATGTAAATCTGGTCTCTCAGTCGTACGATTTCTTCTTCGTGTTTCTTTTCGAGTTTTTCAATCTTCTTCTGGTAGTAGCGGTAGTACTGTTTCATAAACTGGTTTTGCGGACCAGCAGCAACCAGTCGCTCACCTTCTTCTGTATCGGTAAATCGGTTGAAGTTTTCAATAAACTTTTCGGCCAGCATTTCGGCTTGCTTGTTGTATGCCGATTCGTACTTCCAGGTGTTGCGGGGGTTGAGTATGGCAGATTCCACGCCATTTACCGTTTTTGGAACCATTAGCCCGAAGGGCGCCATTTCTTCGTATTCTTCCTTGTCGATGCTTCCATCCAGTATTGCGCTGATAATGTTGCGGGTGCTTTCAAGGTCGATGCGCTGGCCCACCCCATAAGGGCCGCCAATCCAGCCGGTATTTACCAGGTATGCGGTCGATCCGTGCTCTTTCATTTTACGGGCCAGCTCCTGGGCATATACCGTTGGGTGAAGCAATAGAAATGCCGCTCCGAAGGCCGCCGAAAAAGTGGGAATGGGTTCTTTAACGCCCCGCTCGGTACCAGCCAGCTTGGCGGTGTACCCGCTCAGGAAATAATACATGGCCTGGTCGCGGTTGAGTTTAGAAACCGGAGGAAATACCCCGAACGCATCGGCCGTAAGGAAAATAATCTTTTTTGGGTGCGTGCCTTTCGAAACCGGTTTTACGATATTGTCGATGTGGTAAATGGGGTAAGAAACCCGGGTGTTTTCGGTTTTGGAAGTGTCGAAAAAATTCACTTCGCCGGTTTTCTCATCATACACCACGTTTTCGAGCAGGGCGTCGCGCCTAATGGCATTGTAAATGTCGGGTTCCTTGTCTTTACTAAGGTTGATGCATTTGGCATAACAGCCCCCTTCGAAGTTAAACACGCCTTCATCGTCCCAGCCATGCTCGTCGTCGCCAATGAGGAACCGGTTGGGATCGGCCGAAAGGGTCGTTTTTCCGGTACCTGACAACCCGAAAAAGATGGCTGTGTCGCCGTTTTTGCCCATATTGGCCGAGCAGTGCATGGCAGCAATACCTTTAAGGGGCAGGTAGTAATTCATGATGGAGAAAAAGCCTTTCTTTATCTCACCCCCATACCATGTGCCACCCACCACGGCTCGTTTTTCCTTCAGGTTAAAGGCCACATAAACGTCAGAATTCAATTTCTGGGCCTCCCAGTTTTTATTCACGGTTTTGCAGGCATTGAGCATAACAAAATCGGGCTCAAAATCTCGCAGTTCTTCATCGGAGGGCCTAATGAACATGTTTTTAACGAAATGCGCCATCCAGGCCACTTCGGCAATCACCCTTATTTTTAGCCTTGTGCTTTCGTTTGCACCGCAATACGCGTCCATCACATAGAGTTTCTTGCCATGAAACTGGTCCAGGGTTGTCTGCATCAACGATTTCCAAACGGTTTCGGTAATAGGTTTGTTGTCGGAGCGGTTTTTGCCGGGATCGGCCCACCATATCTTGTCTTCAGAGGTTTCTTCTCTTACAATGTATTTGTCCTTGGGCGAGCGTCCGGTAAAAATGCCAGTATCGACGGCCACCGCACCCAGGTTGGTAACAAATCCTTTTTCATAACCTTCGAGGCTCGGGTCGGTCTCATGTTCAAAAAGTTCGTCGTACGAAAGGTTGTAATACACCTTTTTTACATCCTGTATGCCATACTGGCTCAGGTCGGGCGCAGTGAGTGGGTGCTTGCCCGCTGTTGTCTGTTCCTGCATGATCCTTAGTTTTGGAAGTTATTGTTGAACTTTGGTTGGTTTGTTGGGTTTGGGTTACCCTTAGGGGTACGGGCCAAATTTAAGAAAAAAGCCTTTGGGCCCTGCCTTTGAAGAGAAATATTTTCTTCAGATCTATTTTTTATTTCATTTACAGGAGCACTTTGTTTTCCCTTTCGGGGAAAAAAGAAATAACTTTGATTTTCAAAATAAAATATTTTACCATGAAACGAGCATGATTCGTTAATCATTAACACGGATGAAAATCATCATGCGAGTTTACCTTCGGGGTTCATCCGACCTTAATAAACAAATTTTTTCCCATGAAAAAGTGCTCCTTTTTTGTTGCTGCGGTTTTGGCCCTTGCCTGCTTTCATGGCTGCCAGCAGGCCCAAGACAATGACTTTCTGCAGGCCGAGGCAGGCATTAGCGGCAAGGCTATGGTTGAATACATTCAGGTATTGGCTTCTGATGAATTTGCCGGACGAAAGCCATTTACTGAGGGTGAGGAACTTACCATTGCTTACTTGCAGCAACAATTTATAGAATTGGGACTTGAACCGGCTTTTAGCGGAAGCTATTTTCAGGAAGTGCCCTTAATGGAAGTGGAAGTGAAGCCCGCCGCGACCATGCGGCTGGTCTCTGAAGCGGGCGGACTGGTGCTGAATAACCTTACCGATTTTGTGGCTTTTTCACGCAAAGTGAAACAAAAAACTATAATAGAAAACGCTCCCATGGTGTTTGCGGGTTATGGCATTGTGGCTCCGGAGTATCAGTGGGATGATTATTACGGGCTGGATGTGCGCGATAAAATTGTGGTGGTGCTGGTAAACGATCCCGGCCTGGCCACTGGTGATCCCGATTTGTTCAACGGCAACGCAATGACCTACTACGGGCGTTGGACTTACAAATATGAAGAAGCAGCAAGGCATGGCGCACTTGGAATAATGATCGTGCATAACACCCTTGGAGCTGGTTATCCGTGGAGCGTGGTGGTGAGCGGTGCCCTTTCGCCAAAACTCTACCTGCAGGATGAGGGTGACTATTCCGAATTTGCCGATGTGGAGGGCTGGCTCACCACCGATGCCGCGGAAGAGTTGTTTGCCAATGCAGGTCTTGATTTTCATACATTGGCACAGGAGGCTGCGCAGCCCGGTTTTCGTGCGGTTGAGCTGAACACTCGCTTGTGGTTCGAAATAGAAAGTACATTCAAATATGATGTTTCGCGCAACGTGGCAGGGGTAATGCCCGGCACCGATCTGGCCGATGAAGTGATTATATTTTCGGCCCATTGGGACCACTTCGGCATTGGCCCGGTGATAGATGGTGACTCTATCTATCGTGGTGCCGTTGACAATGGTACTTCTATTGCCTGGATGCTTGAGATTGCAAAAGCATTTGGCAAACTGGAGAACCGTCCGCGCCGCTCTATCATGTTTCTTGCACCCACGGCCGAAGAGCAGGGCTTACTGGGGGCTCATTACTATGTAAAAAATCCTGCCTTTCCGCTTGAGAAAACGGTGGCAAACCTGAACAACGACCTGATGCTGCCCCTGGGGCGCATGCGCGATGTGATGGTTACCGGCTATGGGCAGTCAACCCTCGATGATTTGGTGGAAGAGGCTGCAAAAAGGCAGGACCGCTATGTGATACCTGATCCTAACCCCGAATCCGGCATGTACTACCGGGCCGATCATTTTGCTTTCGCAAAAGCAGGCGTGCCTGCATTGTTTGCCCGCGGAAATGTGGAACATCGTGAGCATGGCCGCGAATGGACCGCGCAGAAAGAGAAAGACTGGCTGGCAAACAACTACCACAAGCCCGCCGACAAGTACGATGCCGAAACGTGGGATATGGAAGGCATTGTGGAAGATGCGAAGCTGGCATTTTACATTGCCTGGAAACTGGCCAAAAGCGATTACTGGCCGCAATGGAAGGAAGGCTCGGAGTTTAAAGCCATAAGGGAGAGTTATATGCCCTAAAGATGATAAAAAAAGCTGCTCCGGAATCCGAAGCAGCTTTTTTATTAAGGAATGCTGTTATTAAGCTGTAGTATAACCTGCGCCACCTTTTTTGGCGAGGTTTTCGCGAACCACGGCCTGGGCAGCAGCCAAACGTGCAATGGGCACGCGGTAGGGCGAGCAGCTCACGTAGTCCATACCAACGGTGTGGCAGAACTCAACAGAAGAGGGCTCACCACCATGTTCGCCGCAGATACCAATTTTCAGGCCCGGGCGTCCTTTCCGGCCACGTTCAATACCCATTTTTACCAACTGTCCAACACCTTCCTGGTCGAGTACCTGGAAGGGATCGTGCTTAAGCAGCCCTTTCTTGAGGTAAATCGGAAGGAAGCTACCGGCATCGTCGCGCGAGTAACCGAAGGTCATCTGGGTTAGGTCATTGGTTCCAAAGGAGAAGAACTCGGCGCTTTCGGCAATCTTATCGGCGATAAGGGTTGCGCGCGGAATTTCAATCATGGTACCCACCAGGTATTCCACGCGAATGTCATTTTCTTCAAGAACCTGCTCGCAGGTTGTGCGAACGATCTCTTCCTGCAGCTTCATTTCTTCGTAAGTACCGGTAAGCGGAATCATGATTTCGGGAATGGCGTTGATCCCATTTTTCTTCAGGTTCACAGCCGCTTCCATAATGGCGCGGGCCTGCATTTCCGAAATTTCGGGGTAGGTGTTGCCCAAGCGGCAGCCACGGTGTCCGAGCATGGGGTTGAACTCGTGCAGCGCATCAACTTTGGCTTTCACCTGCTCAGGTGTGATACCCATTTCCCTGGCCATTTCAGCCTGGTTTTCGGGTTCGTGGGGGAGGAACTCGTGCAGGGGCGGGTCGAGCAGACGAACGGTTACCGGCAGATCGTGCATGGCTTCGAAAATGCCTTCGAAATCAGCACGCTGAATGGGCAATAGTTTGTCGAGAGCTTTGCGGCGTCCGGCTTCATCGTTGGCCAGGATCATTTCGCGCATGGCTTTGATACGTTCGCCTTCGAAGAACATGTGCTCGGTACGGCAAAGGCCGATCCCTTTGGCGCCAAATTCGCGGGCAACCTTTGCATCTTTGGGGGTGTCGGCATTGGTGCGCACATACATACGGGTGTACTTTTCAGCCAGTTCCATGAGTTCGGCAAAGTCGCCGCTCATTTCCGGGTCAACGGTCTTTACTTTTCCGGCAATCACTTCGCCGGTCGATCCGTTGAGTGAAATGAAGTCGCCTTCCTTAAACACCTCGCCGTCAATAGTCATGGTGCGGGTCTTGTAGTTGATATTGCAATTTCCGGCACCAGAAACGCAGCATTTACCCATACCGCGTGCAACTACAGCCGCGTGCGAGGTCATACCACCACGGGCGGTGAGGATACCCTGGGCGGCGTCCATACCAGCCAGGTCTTCGGGCGAAGTTTCCACACGAACCAGAATTACTTTCTCTCCTTTTGCAGCCCAGGCGGCGGCATCGTCGGCAAAGAAAACGATCTTTCCGGTGGCAGCACCAGGCGAAGCAGGCAAGCCTTTGGCAAGAATTTTTGCCTTGGCCAGTTCGTTTTTGTCAAAGACCGGGTGCAACAGCTCATCGAGTTTGTTGGGCTCCACGCGCATCACGGCTTCTTCTTCAGAAATCATGCCTTCGCGCATCATGTCCATGGCAATCTTCACCATGGCGGGGCCAGTGCGCTTGCCGTTGCGGGTTTGCAGCATCCATAGCTTGCCTTCCTGGATGGTAAACTCCAGGTCCTGCATGTCGCGATAGTGCTTCTCGAGTTTGTTCTGCAGCTCATTGAGTTGCTTATAAAGTTCAGGGAAAAGTTCTTCGAGCGAGGGGTAAGTTTCCCGGCGAACTTCTTCAGAAACGCCTTGCAGCTTGGCCCAGCGTAGCGAACCTTCCTTGGTGATTTCACGGGGGGTGCGGATACCGGCTACCACGTCTTCGCCCTGAGCGTTTACAAGGTATTCTCCATTGAAAATGTTTTCGCCGGTGGCGGCATCGCGGGTAAAGGCAACGCCTGTGGCCGAAGTCTCGCCCATGTTTCCAAATACCATGGCCTGAACGTTTACGGCAGTGCCCCACTCAGCAGGAATGTTGTGCATCTTGCGGTAATATTCTGCGCGGGGATTGTTCCACGACTCAAATACGGCTATGACCGAACCCCAGAGCTGCTCCCACGGATCTTCGGGGAAGTCCTTACCGGTCACTTCTTTAACAGCCTTCTTGAAGCGTTTTACCAATTCTTTCAGGTCGTCGGTGGTGAGGTCCTGGTCGGTCTTGGCACCTTTTTCTTCCTTCAGGTGGTCCATGATCTCATCGAACGGGTCGTGGTCGTGCTTATCCTTGGGTTTCATGTCAAGCACCACATCGCCATACATCTGCACGAAGCGGCGGTAAGAATCCCATACAAAACGCTCGTTGCCGGTTTTTTTGGCAAGGCCTTCAAGGGTGGCTTCATTCAATCCAAGGTTCAGTACGGTATCCATCATACCTGGCATAGAAGCCCTGGCACCCGAACGAACCGACATAAGCAGGGGGTTGTCTTTGTCGCCAAAGCCAGCGTTCATTTCTTTTTCAACTTTGCGCATATTTTCCTCTACCTCGGCTTTGATGTTTTCAATAACAAACTCGCGGCCTTTGGCATTATAAAGGGTACAAACTTCTGTAGTAATTGTAAATCCGGGAGGAACGGGAACTCCAATGTTCACCATTTCGGCCAGGTTGGCACCCTTGCCACCAAGCAGGTTACGCATGGTGGAGTCGCCATCGGCACGCTTGCCTCCGAAAAAATAAACCTTCTTATTCTTCATGATAGCTTCAGTCATGTGATCAACCACTTTACTCTTTTTGTCCATTTTAATTGTCTTTAAAAATTTGATTTTATTTGAACGGTCAACTTATTTGAAAATACCTTATCTTATTGATTTCCTTTGTGTTAAGAAGAAAACCCTTTGTAAAAAAGAGTACAAATTTAAGAAAAATTTACGGATTTATGCAAATGTATTTTGACCACTTTTAAATTCTTAACTTTGTGTTAATGAACGCAACCCCAACCTTAATCGATTTGCATACCCATCAGTCGGCCAAAACGGGTGTCTGGGCCTTGCAAAATGTTTCCCTTTATGATATTGAAAATTTCTCTGGCAGAGAAGATCAGCCATTGTCTGTTGGCCTTCACCCCTGGAAGGTGAGAGGTAATGAGGATCCCGACCGGCTTTATGAGCAACTGAAATTTGCGGCTGGCTACCAGCAGGTGATCGCCGTTGGCGAAACAGGACTTGACAAATCCATTGAAATGCCCCTGGAAAAGCAGGAGGCAGTATTCCGGGTGCATGTCAGAGTTTCTGAAAAGCTTCAGAAACCCCTGATAATCCACTGCGTGAGGGCCTACCAGGAAATCCTTTTCTTGCGAAAAAACCTTGGTGCAGTTCAGCCATGGATCTTTCATGGGTTTTCCGGGTCGGCTCAACTGGCCAGGCAATGCATTGATTCAGGTTGTCTGCTTTCTTTTGGCCCGGCCATTTTGAAAGACCACAACAGGGCAGTCCACAGCCTGATCAGCCTGGGTATTGATGAGTTTTTCCTCGAAACAGATGATTCTGGTCTGGATATTGCCGAAATCTACGAAAGGGCGGCATTATTGAAACAAACCACCGTAGAGGTGCTTCGGGAGCGCATTGCTGAAAGATTCCATAAGATTATTATTCAAGAATAAACATGAGTGCTCTTCACTGGCAAGAACGCACCGAGCTTTTAATTAAAACAGAAAACCTCCAAAGGCTTCGGTCGGCGCATATTTTTGTAGCCGGTTTGGGCGGAGTGGGTGCTTATGCTGCCGAAATGCTTTGCAGGGCAGGAGTGGGGCAGCTAACCATTGCCGATGGCGACCAGGTAAACCCCTCCAACCGTAACCGTCAGCTCCTTGCCCTTGCTTCAACCCAAGGGCAACGAAAGGCCGACCTTATGGCCCGGCGCCTGCTCGATATCAACCCTGACCTGAAGCTTACGGTGTACGATGAATTTCTGCGCGACGAACGCACCGACCAGATACTAAACCAGCCTTACGATTATGTGGTTGACGCCATCGACACACTGAGCCCCAAAATTTTCCTGATAAACCAGGCGGTGAAAACTGGGCTGCCCCTGGTAAGTTCTATGGGGGCAGGGGGGAAGCTCGATCCGGCCAAAGTGCTGGTGGCCGATTTCTCCAATACTTTTCACTGCAACCTGGCGCGGATGTTACGTAAGCGGCTCAAACGCCTCGGGGTTGGTGGTGGTTTTTGGGCGGTTTTTTCTTCAGAGTTAATTAATGATGAGGCCGTTACACCGGTTGAAGACGAGCCCAACAAAAAAACCACTGTCGGCACCATTTCATATATGCCGGCTATTTTTGGCTGTGTTTGCGCTTCAGTGGTCATTCGCCAACTGCTTGGCCTCGAAATTGAGATGGCTTCCAGACCTGGCTGCAAACCAAAAAATTAAACTTTGACACTTTTTCATTAAACTAAACTACTTGATTGCTTGTTAGCATGCTATTATTTGCATCACACCCTTTTAAATATTCAATACCTTGGAAAATTCAGATATGAAGAGCTACCGGCCATTGCAGAAAATGTTCATGTCAGTGCCTCCAAAATACGATTTGCTCAACAGGATACTGACCCTTCGTTTCGATGAAAGCTGGCGCAAAAAAGCCACCAAACAGCTGCTCAGCAACAATCCCAAGCGGTTGCTTGACCTTTGTACGGGCACTGGCGACCTGGCCTTGCGGCTGCACAAAAACGCCGCATCCGGCACCGAGGTCTATGCGCTCGACTTCAGTCAGCCTATGCTCGAACTGGCCCGCGAAAAAGCCGCCAAGCGCAATGTAAAGGAGGTAGATTTCCGATTTGGCGATGCCGCCGATATGCCATATGAAGATGGTTTTTTCGATGGGGTGGGCATAGCCTATGCTTTCCGGAACCTTACCTATAAAAACCCCGACACAGATAAATTCTTTGCAGAAATTCTAAGGGTGCTGCGCCCCGGCGGGCAATTCGTGGCTGTTGAAACCAGTCAGCCCGACAACCCCCTCATGCGCAAACTTTATCACGCCCAGATGAAATATATTACTGCTCCGGTGGGCGGACTGCTCTCGGGCGAAAAAGAAGCCTATAAATATCTGGCCGACTCTGCCTCCGATTTCTTCAGCCCCGAAGAGATGAAAAAAATCCTGCTCAAGGCAGGATTCACAAAAGTAAGCTACAGGCAACTGCTGGGTGGCGTGGCCGCTTTGTGGTCCTGCGTAAAATAATTGCCTGGGGCACAGAGCACAGGGCATAGAGCAAGTCTTCCCTGAGCCCTATGCTCTCTGCGGTTATTTTTTTAGATCATAAAAACACCTTACCGGCGAGTAAAGGGTGCCTGCATCTTTCATTTTCTTGATTTCCTTTTCCACGTCCTTCTTTTCCAGTCCGGCAATTTCGGCTACTTCGCCTGCTCGCAAAGGCTTTCCAGCGGTTTCAAAGGCCTTGATAATCTTTTCCTGTGTACTCATGTTAGTAGTTTTAATTTGTAAGTAATTTGACTTATGCGTCTGTTTTCTGATTGTTGTTTTTTGCAAAAATGATAGTTTTTTGTGAGAAATTCAAGGCTTTTTTGTGAATTTTATGGAAAATTATTATTTATAACTGATTAAATTTTTAACCTATTGGAAATTAGCTTAGAAAACCTGCTTTGAAAAATTTTCTCTATTTAGAATCGTTTTAATTAAATGTGTATATATCTGATAAACAGATTAATATGGAATTTATACTCAAAATATTTAAATTGGTTTTACCTGTTTTTTTCATAATAAATTATAGCTTTGCCAAAGAATGAGTTGAAACATTTTTCACAATACATTTCAAAATTTCTTAAATTACATAAATATGGCAAAAAGAGGTGATATTGTCATCGACACCGTACGCTGCAAAGGCTGCGGAGTTTGTGTTCCCGTTTGTCCTGAGGAAGTAATTGCTTTGGGTCCTGAGGTAAACAACAAGGGTTACAACTACCTGGTAAAAGTCAACAATGATTGTACGGGCTGCGCCAACTGTGCGGTGGTTTGCCCCGATGCGGTCATAACCGTTTACCGCGAGAAATAATCATTAATAGCCTTAACGGAAAAAACACCCTTAGTAAAATGAAAGAACAGAGATTAATGAAAGGCAATGAAGCATTGGCCGAAGCTGCCATAAGGGCTGGCGCCGATGCTTATTTTGGTTATCCCATTACCCCTCAATCGGAGGTTATTGAATACTTAATGGCTGAGAATCCGGTTGAGCGTACCGGCATGGTGGTGCTTCAGGCCGAGAGTGAGGTGGCAGCCATCAACATGGTTTATGGTGCTGCCGGATGTGGCAAAAAAGCCATGACTTCTTCCTCCAGCCCGGGTATCAGCCTTAAGATGGAAGGCATTTCTTACCTGGCTGGCGCTGAGCTGCCCTGCCTTATTGTAAATGTGGTTCGTGGAGGCCCCGGCCTGGGTACCATACAACCTTCGCAGTCCGACTATTTCCAGGCAGTGAAGGGTGGTGGCCACGGCGACTATAAACTTATTGTGCTGGCCCCGGCCACCGTGCAGGAAAGCGTTGACTTTGTGAAACTGGGCTTCGACCTGGCTTTCAAATACCGCAACCCCGTTATGATTCTTTCAGATGGCATTATCGGACAAATGATGGAAAAGGTAGAGCTGTTTGAGCAAGTGCCCCGCTCGACCGAACAACCCGAATGGGCCACCGTAGGGAAAAAGCCCGGTCGTGCCCACGTGGTGGTGACTTCGTTGCAGTTGCAATCGGAAGAACAGGAAAAGGTTAACCTTCGCCTGCAGGCCAAATACCGCGAAATAGAAAAGAACGAGGTGCGTTACGAAACTTATGATTGCGACGATGCCGAATACCTGTTTGCGGCTTTCGGTTCGGCGGCCCGCATTACCCGCAAGGCCATGGAAATGGCACGTGCAAAGGGTATAAAGGTTGGCCTTATCCGTCCGCAAACGCTGTTCCCCTTCCCTGTGGAGGCATTCAACAAAATGGCCGACCAGGTAAAGGGCATTCTTACCGTTGAAATGAATGCCGGACAAATGGTGGAAGACGTGAGGCTGGCCGTGAACGGTAAAACCAAGGTAGAGCACTTTGGGCGCTTTGGCGGGATGATACCCAGCCCCAATGAAATTCTCAATGCACTGGAACAAAAAATTATTGGAGGATAATTATGTCAGAAAATTTAATAAAACCCGAAAACCTGGTTTACAAAAAGACCGAAGTATTAACCGATAAGGTTATGCACTATTGCCCCGGTTGCGGCCATGGCACGGCACACCGCATGCTGGCCGAGGTCATTGACGAAATGGGCATTCAGGGTGAAACCATTGGCGTGGCACCGGTTGGCTGCTCCGTACTGGCTTACAACTATTTTGCGGTTGATATGACCGAAGCAGCCCACGGCCGTGCACCTGCAGTAGCTACTGGTATAAAACGTGTTTTCCCCGAAAAATTCGTGTTTACCTATCAGGGCGACGGTGACCTTGCTGCCATTGGCACCGCCGAAACCATACACGCCTGCAACCGCGGCGAAAACATCCTGATCGTGTTTATTAATAATGGTATATATGGCATGACCGGAGGCCAAATGGCACCTACCACGCTGCCCGGCATGAAGAGCTCAACCTCGCCTCGTGGCCGCGATGTAGCCACAATGGGTAACCCGCTGAAAATTACCGAACTGGTGGCCCAACTGCCGGGAAGTTATTTTGTAACCCGCCAGGCCGTGCATACTCCTGCAAACGCCCGTAAAGCCAAACGCGCCCTCAAAAAGGCCATGGAATACCAAAAGCTCAACAAGGGCACCTGCCTGGTAGAGATCGTTTCGAACTGCAACTCGGGTTGGAAAATGACGCCGGTGCAGTCCAACAAATGGATGGAAGAAAACATGTTCCCCTTCTATCCCCTGGGAGATATTAAAGTACCACAAGAATAAATAAAAAGGAATCGAATCATGACAGAAGAAATTATTATTGCCGGATTTGGTGGACAAGGGGTACTTTCCATGGGCCAGATACTCTGCTACAGTGGCGTAATGCAAGGCAAAGAGGTAAGCTGGATGCCCTCTTACGGACCCGAAATGCGCGGAGGAACCGCCAACTGCACCGCCATTATCAGCGACAAGCCCATCAGCTCGCCTGTTCTGAATGCTTTTGATACGGCCATTGTGCTGAACCAGCCTTCGATGGATAAGTTTGAAGACTCTGTGAAACCTGGAGGACTGCTCATTTACGAGCGCAACGGGATGACCCGCAAGCCCAACCGCACCGACATCAACGTTTGGGCCATCGGCGCTTATGACGAGTCGCTTAAGATGAACAACGTGAAAGTGTTCAACATGATCGTGTTGGGCGGTTTTCTGAAGATTAAGCCCATTATAGAGCTCGAAAACGTTATCAAAGGCCTCAAAAAGGTGCTTCCCGAACGTTACCACAAACTGATTCCGCTCAATGAAGAAGCCATTCAGCGCGGAATGAGCATTATTACCCAAGAGCATAAGGCCTGATTTAAGATAACCATAATATACCGGGGGTGCGGAAAACCAGCGCCCCTTTTTTTATCTTTCTTAGTCAATTAAATAAAAAGGTTTTTTTCGATAAACCGAAAAATCACATAACTTTGCGGTCGGTTTTTCAATAAGCCCCAAGGTCGCCATTTATTCTTTGTAAATCAGGGTTTTGACCTTTAGAAAATCAGAATTTTTTTTGCCTTTGCATGCATGCATTGGTAAAAAGCAATACTTATTCTATATTTGCACCCTCAAAAAAACAATTAAAGTTTTAAAACATGCAAAATAAAGGTTTGATACGGTTTTTTGCCATTGCTTTGGCTTTGGTATGTCTTTACCAGCTGTCGTTCAGCTTTGTTACCCGCAAGGTAGAGCGCGACGCCAGGAATTATGCGCAGAGTGAACGTTTTGTAAACATGGCTCGTGAAATGGCCGGCGATGATGAGATCCTTTTAAGATTTTTGACCGACTCCATTGCCCGTTCGCAAGAGCGATTCTATCTCGACTCTATGATGAACCAGCCTGTTTTCAACATTGGCGTAGCCAAGTTTACTTATCGTGATGTGAAAGAGCGCGAGCTGAACTTGGGTCTCGACCTCAAGGGCGGTATGAACGTTACCCTTGAAATCTCCGTTTCTGAGATTGTAAGGGCCTTATCAGGATACAGCACCGACGCCACTTTCCAGCTTGCAATGGATCGTGCCATCGAGGCGCAGCGTACCAGCCGGGAAGATTTTATCACCCTGTTCGGACGCGCCTTTCAGGAAGCTGACCCCAACGCCAGCCTGGCAGCCATTTTCAGCACGGTTGAAATGCGCGACCGCATCAACTTCAACTCGACCAACGACGAGGTGCTGCGCGTGCTTCGCCGCGAAGTGGATGCTGCCATCGACCGTTCTTTCCAAATCCTTCGAACCCGTATCGACCGTTTTGGCGTAGCCCAGCCTAATATTCAGAAACTGCAAACCTCCGGACGCATCCTGGTGGAGCTGCCAGGCATTAAAGAGCCCGAGCGCGTACGCCGCCTCCTTCAGGGTACTGCCCGCCTGGAGTTTTGGGAAACCTATAACTTCGATGAGGTTTACGAATACTTTTTGGAAGCCAATGAACGCCTTAAGGGAACCATTGCAACCGAGCAGGAAGAGTTGGAAGTGACCCTGGCTGAAATGGAAGAGGTACCAACTGTGACTGAGGAGCCAAGTGAAATAGACCAGTTGATGGCCGAAGCCGGACTGGATACCCTCGACATTCCTGATCTTACCGACATTCTTGCCGGCGACCAAGGGCTTCCAGGAAGCGAATCCTTCGAAGATTTTGCCCGCGAGAACCCCTTGTTCGCCTACTTGACCCCTGCTTTCATGCAAAATGAAATGGGGCAGATGTTTCCCGGACAGGGTCCGGTGGTGGGTTATGCAGCCGTTCAGGATACCGCTCGCGTTAACAACCTGCTTCGTCAGGCCCGCAACCTCGGCATCTTCCCGCGCAACATGCAGCTTTTATGGAATGTGAAGCCCGTTCGTGGCAACGAAAACGTACACGAACTGGTGGCCATCAAACAAACTACACGCGACGGTGCCGCCCCGCTTACCGGTGATGTGATTGTAGATGCCCGTCAGGACTATAGCCCAACCGGACAAGTGGAAATTACCATGACCATGAACAGCGACGGTGCCCGCATTTGGCGCAGGCTCACCGCCGACAATATTGGCCGTGCCATTGCCATCGTGCTCGATGACTATGTGTATTCCTTCCCTGTTGTACAAACAGAAATTGCAGGTGGCCGTTCGCAGATTACCGGACAGTTTTCCGTAGCAGAAGCGCAAGACCTTGCCAACATTCTTCGTGCCGGTTCACTGCCTGCACCTGCACGCATTGTCGAAGAGGCTATCGTAGGTCCTTCGCTGGGGCGTGAAGCCATTCAGAGTGGTTTCACCAGCTTTATTATTGCTTTTGTTATTGTTCTTATATACATGGGCATATACTACAGCCGCGCCGGTATTGTGGCCGACTTCGCACTGGTGGCCAACATTTTCTTCATTTTTGGTGTGCTGGCTTCTTTGGGTGCCGTGCTTACCCTGCCCGGTATTGCCGGTATCGTGCTTACCCTGGGTATGGCCGTGGATGCCAACGTAATTATTTACGAACGTATTCTGGAAGAGCTCCGGTCTGGGAAAGGACAGAAACTGGCTATCTCAGATGGTTATAAAAATGCTTATTCCGCTATTGTCGACGGTAACGTGACCACGCTGCTTACTGGTATTGTACTTTATATTTTTGGCTCGGGTCCGGTTCAAGGCTTTGCCACCACGCTGATTATTGGTATTATTTCTTCGCTCTTTACTGCTATTTTCTTATCGAGGCTGATCTTCGACCGCTGGGTTGAGAAAAACGTTCATATCAATTTCGATACTAAACTTTCGAAGGATATGCTTACCAAAGTAAACTTCGACTTCATGGGTGTGCGCAAGAAATTTTATATTATCTCTGCTGTGGTGGTTGTGATAGGTCTTAGCTCACTTTTCCTAAGGGGCTTCAGTTTTGGTGTCGATTTCAGTGGCGGACGCAGCTATGTGGTGCGTTTCGACCAGGATGTGAACACCCTCGACATTCGTGCTGCCCTTATGGATGAGCTTGGTGAAGCGCCCGAGGTGAAGACCTTTGGCCCCAACAGCCAGGTGAAAATTACTACCCGTTACCTGATTGATGACGACAGCGCCGAAGCCGATTCGCTGGCCGAAAGGAGGATTTTCGATGGAATTGCCGGCTTTTATAATTCGCCCATTACCTACGCCGAATTTACCAGCGACGATGATGCTAAAGTGATAGGCAGGTTGAGCTCACAAAAAGTCGGACCTACGGTGGCCCGTGATATTAAGATCAATGCGGTGATCGCCGTTATCATTGCCCTGATTATAATTTTCTTCTACATTGCCGTGAGGTTCAATAAATGGCAGTTTGGTGTTGGCGGTCTGGCTTCGCTAGCTCACGACTCCATTATCGTGATTTCGCTATACTCGCTCCTGCACAACATTGTGCCATGGACTATGGAGGTCGACCAAACCTTTATCGCGGCCATTCTGACCATAATTGGGTATTCGATAAACGATACTGTGGTTATTTTCGACCGTATCCGCGAAAATATGACCCTTTTCCCGAAAAGGGAAATTAAGACCAACATCAACCTGGCGCTTAACTCCACGCTTTCGCGTACATTCAACACTTCGGGTACCACCCTGGCCGTGTTGTTTATCATTTTCCTCTTCGGCGGCGAGGTGATCCGTGGTTTTGCCTTTGCACTGCTCATCGGTATTGCTGTGGGTACTTACTCTTCGTTGTTCAACGCAACGCCGATTGCGTATGACCTTTTGCTCAGGAAGAAAGACAAAAAAGCCCACTAAAAATTTCTTTGCACTAAAAAAAGTCGCTGCGACCCAGCGGCTTTTTTATTTTTGCAGCACAAAGTCAGGGTGCGGCACCAATGTCAGAGGCGGGGTGCGATTCGAATGCCAGTCGGGGTGCGACTCCAAGTCGCGCCCCGACTAATATAGCAGTACCAATCCCTCCTCATACCTTGCTCTTACCATGCTCTTGTGGGAGGAGATTTGAAAGGGAGCTGAAAGGGACTTAAAGGGAAGGAGAAAGGAAGTTGGAAGGAAGGAGAAAGGAAAGGGCTGCATTTCTTTACCTCAATTTAAGAGTTGATTGTGGAAAATGTGATGATTTTTTTAATTATCCTTTTAAAAACAAATAGAGTTTTTGTTTAAACCAAAAAACGCCCTGGGATAAGCTAATTAAGCAGATAATTTTGACAGAAAAATAAAACACTGAAAAAGAACTTGCCTGACAATTGAATTTTCAGACAATTGTTGGTAAGGCGTAAAGAAATAAGAAAAGGAACTGAACCTGCAGGGAAGAAATTTTTGTTTTTTTCATTTAAACTTCTTCCCCAAAACCCATTGTTGTCCACACCTCAAAAAATACACAAATACGCCCTTTGGAGAGTTTTTGTTAAACATAAACAAAAATACGTAAATGACTTATTAAATATCACGAAGTCGATCGTTAATGCTATGTTTTTATGCTTTATGTTTATTTAGATTAAATTAAAATTAGGGTTTTTCAAATAAAAGCCATTGACATGTAAGTTTTTTTTCTTTTCTTGCGCACAAAATCATAATGAAAGTGAAAAATTTTAGAATTGCATTTCAGTTGATGCTTGCTTTTAGTCTAGTTTGGCATGGGCAAGGAATTAGCCAAGGCTTAATTAGTTCGGGAAACTTTATTCCAAAAACCCCTGAAGCTAGTATAATTACCACATACGGGGATATTCAGAACAACGGAAATAATGGATTGCCTGACATTACGATACCCATACACACCATTGTGTTAGACAACGTGGAAATTCCTATAACCATAAGCTATGCGGCAGACGGTATTAGGGTAAACGAAATTCCTACACCGGTTGGACTTAAATGGGCGCTTAGTACTGGGGGAATGGTTTCAAGAAACATTGTGGGGGTACCTGACGAAGCAGCCCTTGGTCCAGTTGGATGGAGAAACATGGGAGGAAATAATTTCCACGAAAAGTTAAATAATGCCACCCATGTTCCTTGTCATGTTGATACCGAATACAATAAAGATTTTTACACTCTTCAGTTAGACCATGCACCAGATTTATTTTCATATTCAATTCCTGAAGGAAGTGGAAGATTTATTTTTAGAAGAGATGGGGGTTATCTGGAAGCACTGAAATCAAACTTGGTAATCGATTTTAATGAAACGCTTGATTATTTTAAGATTGTAACAAGCACTGGCATATCATATCTGATGGATAAAAAAGAAAAAAACTGGACTCGGACACT
Source organism: Bacteroidales bacterium UBA4814 (assembly GCA_002402465.1). Classification (GTDB taxonomy): domain Bacteria; phylum Bacteroidota; class Bacteroidia; order Bacteroidales; family UBA7960; genus UBA7960. Next base: position 4,556 of record DHFW01000051.1, on the reverse strand, counting down.
TGATTATTCGGGTCCATTCCTTGCTGAATTTCCCGTTGTTTGGAAACCCAGTAAAATAAAAAGCAGTATTGGGAATGAAATTCTTTTTGAGTATGAGGAATACGAGTACAGCACAGGGTTTTATATTGATAGTTGGGTTTATACAGAAGAAGCATACATGGCCGGGGTGTCCTATCCTGAGGGAATATTAGGAATTAAACCCACATCGGTTAGAAGTGATGCACGCATTCAACTTGTAAAAAGAATTTCAACTGATCATGAAATTGTTAAGTTTTGCTATAGTTTTGACGAAACCTTACCAGTAATGAAAGCAAAACTGGATACAATTAAAATATTCCAAAAGAATGACCTCTCATATCCGATTAAACAAGTTAGGTTTGTCTACGATCAATATCCTACCCCTTCCTCACAGTATATAAACTGGCTTAGATTAAAGGAGGTCAGGTTTATTGGTGAAAACGATGTACCAGAAAATCTCTACTCGTTTGAATATAATTCTGGCGCAATTCCCGCCCTAGGATCTTTTAAACAAGATGTTTTTGGATATATCAACAACAACCAACAATTTCATATGATACCAATCATGCCAGCAGGAGTTTATACCCCTGCAAACAGGGAGGTCTGCCACACAAGCATTCAGTTTGGGGTTTTAGAAAAAATTATTTTCCCAACTGGGGGAAGTACCAGTTTCTTTTGGGAGCCTAATAGAGATCGTAACGGACAACAATTTGTTTATTATCCGGGTTTAAGGTTGCGAAGAACTATTGATAATGACCGTGAAAACAATATAGTTGGGGAAAGAGAATATGAATATAATGGAGTATTGTCAAATGAAAAAAGGGTGGTCGGCCAACCTTTCTTTGAGTTTAGCCACATCTCACTTGAAACCCATAGTTTCTGTTACCCGGTTAACCAATATTCTTCAAATAAAATAAACCCTATTTTTAGTTTGGCCCCAAACTATTCATTTTTTGGATACAAAGAAATTAAAACCATTTACCCAGGAAATGGATATAAAACTAACTTTTTTCAGCTCGAAAGTGAATTTAATTATCAAAGCTGGAGCAATTATAAAACTATTGAAGTTGATTTGATGGGAGATACACTTAAAAAAAGTATTCGAAACTTTGGTTTTCAGCCAAGCAGTAATGGCGATAATGATTTCGAGAAAGAGCAGTTTTTGTTTTTTGACAACGACCCTTATTTTTATAAGGGATTCATAAGTTGCAATACTACGGGGGTTTTTTGTAGTTGTATTGCTATGTGTCCAAATATTAGTATTTTTTACCCCCCATTAATACAATTCTCTTTTTTGGGGATGGACAAAAAGTTACAGAGTCAAGTTTTGGTTGAGTTTTTTGACAACAAAAAAGTTAAAACCATTACAACCTTTAATTACAATGAGAATCAACTGTTAACTGAACAACAAACCTCTCGGATTGGTGAAAATAACCAAGTTGCCGACACTGAAAAAAACACATTTAGGTATGTAGTTGATGATAATACTGGCTGGATTTCAGATACAGTTCGCAATTCACTTATTGATGCAAACATAATTAGCATCCCCCTTCTTTCCGAAAAATTTTCTGATGGTTCCTTAAAGATTGAAGGAAGTAAGCTATTCCTTAATGATAAGGGACAGGTTTTAAAACAGTATGCCTGGGAAACTGAAAACCAATCAACGGGTGAGGGCAGTTATAAACTTTTCGGAAAATATGAATATGACCCTTTAAGTCACAGGCTTATTGAATCGGAAATTCTTACATTCCCAGCATCTTATATCTGGGGCTACAACCACACCCTTCCTATCGCAAAACTTGAAAACATAAGCCAAAACCAAATTCCGTCCAATCTTAAAAACCTAATTCAGCAGCTTGAGAATTTCACAGGGGATTTGACGGCAAGCGACCGAGCAGGTATTATAAACCTTAACAACCAAATCAGGGGTGATGCCCCGCCCATGGTAATGATAACCACCTATACCCACAAACCCCTTGTTGGTGTCACCTCAATCACCGATCCCCGTGGGCAGACTATTTTCTATGAGTATGATTCATTCGGCCGCCTGAAGGCCATTCGCGATCAGGATGGGAAAATCCTTGAAGAAAATGAGTACCACTACGCTCAACCTCAGTACCTAGCAAAATAATAACTGAAAAACAAAAGAAATGAAAACCAGGCTGATTTATTTTTTATTTGTCCTTTCAATTATTTTGCGGGCAAATGCCCAGGAGTTGCCAAAGGTTGGCGCTATGGAACCGGAATTTTTTCCTGGCGATTATTCATTCTACAGCCTTTCATTGACAAGGGACCCCCTTGAAAGAAAAGAAACCCTTGTTACGGGTGGCTTCCAGGGACAGCTTTATTTTGATCAGGACACCCTTGAGAGCAACTCAGTCAGAAGCGGATTTTTTGGAGTAAAGGACAGCCTGGATCAATGGTTGTGGTATAAAACGATTGAAGGTTCAGGGTATAATCAAATTAATAATGCCCTTTCACTTAACGATGGCTGGCTGATTACCGGTGTTTTTTCCGACACCATTTTGCTGGGCAACAATCAGTTTGTTTCAACAGATTACCAGAATGTTTTTTACGCAAAAGTTGATTTTGAAGGTGATTTTGTTTTTTCCAAAAGGCTAGAAATAATACCAAACGGAGGCAGGCAGTTTATTAAGCCCGGTCGCGATGGTCATTTTTTCTTCGCTACGGAGTTTATCGGAGCATTTTATTTCAACGACTCATTATATTCTGTAAAAAATCAATCGGTCATTCTTGGAATAATTAACCCGGAAGGTGAGCCTGCAAGGTTTGCAAATATTACTTCCGGACCTGGATTGGAAGTTGGAGCGTTTGAAACCATTCAGGGAAACAGGCTTTTGTTGGGTGTTAATTTTAATGACACCCTTTATGCAAACAACCAAATTATTACTGCTAATGGAAGCAGCGATTTTATGTTAGCTGTATTTAATTCAAATCTCGATATTCAATGGAATAGATTAACAGAAGGTGCAGGCGAAAAGAAATTAGTGGGAGTCACCCCGCACTCAGGAGGATTTATAGCTTTCGGAGAATATTCCGGAGAATTTTTATTAGATAGTATCGGTTTTGACAACCAGGCGGGAAAACACCTTTTCTTGGTCAAAATGATGGTTAATGGCAACGAGGCATGGAGGAAAACCATTTTAGGGGCATCCGATAAACGCTTTGGTGGTCTGATTAAAAATAGTGAAAACCACTTGTACATTTGGGCCAATTACAGGGGCGTTCTAAATTTAGGGGACTGGGAATTTGAAACGGAAGAATTTACCTATGAATGGTTTTTGGCCAGGTATAGCCCGGAAGGTGTTCCACTTTGGATAAGCCTTGCCGGTAATGAACACAACATCATGTCAGGTATAGCACAAGATTTTGAACAAGGCGTCTTTTCCGTTTTTGGAGTTAACAGGGAGCCAGGTCTGGGGTTTTTCAACATGCCTTTTGAAAATGACGGGCAAGAAATGTTTGAAATGAAACTTAAAGACTGCGATTTTGCCTTGGGACCCAAACTGCCTGCCGACACAGTGTTTTGTGGCTTTGGCATACTCGATGCCGGTACTGGTTATGCGGGTTATTTATGGAACAACAGTATTTCAGGTCAGCAATTCCTTGTTGCTGAAAGCGGTATGGTAACCCTCGAAGTAATTGATCAATACGGGTGTGTTATTAAAGATACCATTTTTGTTGATGTTTTGCCTGAGTTTGACATTCAGATTACTGGTAATGAATTGATATGCCCTTTCGGGGGAACCACCTTGCTTTTGGTTGACGCCAATGCCGAGGTTTTTTGGAGTACAGGAGACACCGGAAACGCCCTTCTGGCAACTGAACCAGGCAATTATCATGCAGTGGCCATTAACCAGAGCGGCTGCAGGGCTGAAGCCAGCATGCTTGTTTCTTACTATGAAGTTTTACAACCATTAATCAATGATTATTACAGTTTAAGTCCCGGGCAGGTTCTGGAAATATATCCCGGAGAGTACTACAGCTACCTATGGTCAAATGGCTCAACCCAACCAGTTTTTATCCTTGACGGGAATAGCATGGAGCAAGGCTCTTTTATTTTTTCACTGCAAGCTGCCGATTTTAACAATTGCCAGGTAAATCATGAGTTTTTGGTTGATGTTTTCGTAAACACCGCCAACTCAGCCGGAATAAATGAGGGCGGTGGAGCATTGGAAGTAATGTTCGATTTGGAAGACGAACCAAATGAAAATGATTGCGATTTCGTGGTTTATCCCAATCCTGGCAGGGGACCATTTTTCATTATTCCCGAAAAACAGGGATTATTGGAAGATATTGCCCTAAAGAACTTACCAATTGAATTGGTTTTATTTACTGAAACAGGAAGATTAGTAAACCGTGAGCAATTAGATACTGAAAGTTTTCCCTGGAGAATAAATATCAGCCCTTCAATGGGCCCGGGAATATATGTTGTTGGATTACTCGTTGAAAAAAATATTTGCCGGTTCAGGAAAATCATTATTAGCCACTAACCCACCAGCCTTATGAAATCAATA
>DHFW01000026.1 GCA_002402465.1 Bacteroidales bacterium UBA4814 | reverse complement strand
GAGCCAGGATCAAACTCTCCATTGTTTCTAAATCTCTCTAGACAATATTCAAATCTACTGTCCTGACTCTTATTCTTCTTTGGTTCGTAAATAAACTCTTAAAGTCTATCAACGGGTATTGTTTATTGCGCTACTTTTTTGGCTTTCCCAATTTATTCAAAGATCGTTATTCACTTCCTTAAAGTGAACGCCCCATCGTTTGGGGAGTGCAAAGGTAATTACTTTTTATTATTTACAAATAAAAAGTTGATTTTTTTTAAAAAGATCGTTTAGGGATTACCCTTGCGAAGGGAATGCAAAGATAAACACTTTTGTGCATTCCACAAGTATTTTTTTAATTATTTATTCACAGCATCGAAGCGGTTGAAGCTCAAAGAATAAATTACTCTACAAGCTTATCTACGATGGATTCAACGCTTACGCCTTCAGCTTCGGCTTTATAATTTCTTACTATACGGTGCCTGAGTATGGAATAGGCAATGGCATTCACATCTTCGATATCGGGTGCATATTTGCCATGGATAGCGGCATGCGCCTTTGCACCAATAATAAGGTATTGCGATGCCCTCGGGCCTGCGCCCCAGCTAATATACTCGTTGGCAAGGCTATGCGCCCCCGGGGTGTTGGGCCTTGTTCTGGAAGCCAGGTTTACGGCATACTCCATCACGTTGTTGGTAACAGGCACTTTTCTGATCATATCCTGGAAATACAGAATCTCTTCTGCGCTAAGCACGACCCTGAGGTCGACATTCCGGTCGGAAGTAGTATTTCTGACCACCATAAGTTCTTCGTCAAATGAGGGGTAGTCGAGCATTACATTGAACATGAAGCGGTCGAGCTGTGCTTCGGGCAATGGGTAGGTTCCCTCTTGCTCTATGGGGTTTTGAGTGGCCAGCACAAAAAATGGATCATCGAGCCGATAAGTGGTACCTGCGGCCGTAACCGAACGTTCCTGCATGGCTTCGAGCAGTGCCGATTGGGTTTTAGGCGGGGTGCGGTTGATCTCATCGGCCAGGATGATATTGGCAAACAAGGGGCCTTTAATAAATCTGAAGTTGCGGGTCTCGTCGAGTATTTCCGTGCCGATAATATCAGAAGGCATCAGGTCGGGGGTGAACTGAATGCGGCTGTATTTAAGCCCAAGTACCCTGGCGATGGTGTTTACCAAAAGGGTTTTTGCCAGGCCAGGCACTCCAACCAGCAGGCAGTGACCACGGCTGAAAATGCTGATAAGCACATTTTTAACCACCTCATCCTGACCCACAATTACTTGTGCAATTTCCTTGCGGAGATCATGATATTTCACTGCAAGGGCATCGAGCGCCTCTACATCAGATTTGTATTGCATAACATCAATAATTTGAAAGACTAACGATTTTTCACCCAATCGAGTTCAAAATCGCAATCGCGAAATCTTTCGTGAACGAAAACATAGGTGTTGGGCAGGCGGCGGTTTATCCATGCTTGTATGGCCCGGCGTTTCTTTTCTTCCAGGGCTAATTGCTGAATAAAATCGTAATCCTGTTGAAGGTTGGCCCGGTGTGGCTCTGTGCGGCTGATCAGTTTAACGATGCGAAAGGCTTGTTGCCCCTCTTCGGTTACCATACCCACCGGCGAAGAAATCTCGCCCACTTCGAGGCGGTCGATAACAAAGAAAAGGTTAGGCTCTATTTCTTCGGTGCGAAAACGAGTGGTGCCTGTATATGGGTTGATCATGAGGCCTTGGTTGATTTTTCCGGGATCGTCGGAGAACCTCCAGGCGGCTTCCTCAAAAGTCATTTCTCCATTCATTATCAGGGTTCGAATACTGTCGAGTTCCTGACGTGCAGCCATCAGATCTACCGGCGAAACCTTTGGCTGAAGGAGTATGTGGCGAACATTGAACTGTTCACCCCTTCGTTCAATCATTTGAATAAGGTGAAATCCGGCCTGCGTTTCAACAATTTCGGACATTTCTCCAGGCCGAAGGCCAAAAGCAGCTGCTTCAAACTCAGGATAAAGCTCTCCTCGACCGAAAAATCCCAGTTCTCCTCCCCTGCGAGCCGAACCCGGATCCTCAGAATACAAAATTGCCAAGGTACTGAAGTTTTCACCGTTAATAACCCTTTGTCTGAACTCTTCCAGCCTGTTCCTGACACTGGCAATTTCTTCGGGTTGCACCGGGGGCATTTTAACAATCTGTCCCATAACAATTTCACTCTCGACCATGGGAATGCTGTCTTCGGGGAGGCGATCGAAAAAACTGCGCACCTCAGAAGGCGTCACGGCCACATTGCGGGTAATTTTAGCTTCCATTTGCTGGCTCAGTTCCTGTTCGCGAACGATATCACGAAACTCCTCCTTGAGTTCATCAAGCGTTTTCCCGTAATAGGCTTCCAGCCTTTCACGGCTTCCGATTTGGGCAATAAAGTAACGTAAACGGCGGTCGAGCACTTGTTCTATCTGTTCGTCGCTAACCTCAAGGCTATCTAGCAAAGCCTGGTTGTAAAGCAGTTTCTGAAAAAGCATATCGTCGAGTAGGGTGCAATCGGGATTGGGGCCAAGGTCAATTCCCTGCCCCTGCAGCTGACGCCGCTGGTTTACAATATCCGATTCAAGTATGGCGCTGTTGCCCACCACGGCTATCACCTGGTCGATAATCACTTTTTCTTGGGAAACCACTGGGCTGGCAAAAAAAATGACGGCAAAAAAAGATACAATGGAAATCTGGAAATTCTTCATTAGGTTTATTAGGTTTTTTTAAAAGCAATGTGTTAAGGTGAAAAGATTTCAACCTGGTTGCCACTGAGGGCCTCCTGGTAAAATTGGTTTCGTTTTTGGTTAATAAGTTCGTGTTTTCGGCGGTTCAGAATAATACTTTTTATGTTTTCGCGCTCAAAAGCAAGGGGCGAAACGCTTCCCACCAATTGGTAATCGAGGAAATTAATAAAGTAACGAAAATAACTGTCAGAGAGTTCCACCATGCGGTTCGACCGCAGGTAGCTTTCTGCATTGGAAACCTGCAAGGGAACCTCCCGAAGCAACTCGTCGAATATCAGCCAGGTTTCGCTGTCGATAAAATAGGTGGCAGCGTTCTGTATGCAATATTCCTCGAGCAGGCCAGCCTCTTCCGGATCGGTTGACCGAAACAAGCGCCGAAACTGCCCGATATTGGGCGCATCGAGCGGAAGTTTTACGTAATTAACTTTAACAATATTATCCCTGAGCCTGAAGTCGGCCTTGTTATTTTCGTAATATTCGGCAAGCTGTTTTTCAGTAACCACAGTATCGAGTTGCTCTTTTACGAGCTGATTCTCGTAGGAAAATATGATCAGTGAATTGCGATACTCTTCAATCTGCCTTTCAAAGTTCATTTTTTCTGAAGAAAGATTCTTCAGTGCCTCGTTAAGGAAAACTTGTTGTCTTACCCAATTATCAATGAAGCGCTCCACAATGATGGCACTATCGGCCGGAAGTGTATTTGCCGGAACGAGCTGCCGCAGGTCTGATTTGTATAAAAAGGCATTGTCGACCCTGGCTAAAACCAGTTCACCACTTGCGGGCTGAGGCTTTTGGCACGATACCAGCAGCAAGATGGCGGCTAAAACAAGCATGAGCGAACCATTGGCCTGGGGCCGGCAAATTGCGTATTTTTTTAAAGAAAAACTCATTTTTAAAAAACTAATGCTTTAAAAACGTAGTTGCTGAAGCAACTCCCGGTGAACCTCCACTCGGTATTTGGCACGCAACTCTTCCACCCATTTTTTATCCAGGTAGTTTTGATAATCAGCAATAAGCAGGCCCCTGATCTCTTCCATTTTTTTGGGCTGAGAGGGCAGTACCTCGTGTACGTGCACAATGAAATACTTTCCATTCCATGCCAAAGGTTTTCCCACACCTTTTTGCCACTGTGCCTTACCAATAATTTCTTCGTCTTCGGCTGAGAAAACACCCCTACGGGCGGTGGCATTGAGCGAAGAAGTGACATTTAACTTTTGGAGCACATCGGTGTGGTCGAGCCCGCGACGCTGTGCGTTGTTAATTTCACGACGCGCCCGATTGGCCATTCGCTGGTCGCTAAAAGTGTAAATAGTGGCATCAAGGCGGTCAGGCCATATATACTCCTGCTGATGATCAGCCAGAAACTGCTGCAAGCCAAGGCTGTCTTCCACAGCGCGGGTCCAAACCAGTTTATCGGTGAGCTCAAACAAAAGAATTCCGTCATGGTATTCTCTCATTATGGCCCGGAACTCAGGATATTTATGCTCAAGCTGACTGTCTTCGTAAGCCAGAATGGTTTCATTCACAAAGTTTTCGTACATGGCACCCACATAGGTTTCGATGGCTTCGGGGGTGCGCATGGCCTGGCTTCTCGATAGATATTCGGCGAAAGCCGGCTGATAAACTTTATGTCCGGCAAATGAGAACAATTCGGCCTGAAGGCTGGCTGCTTGCTCGGGGTCCCACTTGCGCTCAAAGATGCTTTCATCCACCACGGTGAAAAAATCGTTGAGGGCTTGAAGGTTTTCCCTGAAATTATATTCTTTTTTCAAACGGCCAACGACGGCCTGCTGGCTGAGTTGCGAGCGGCTGTCGCGCGAAATGCGGTTTTTGAGCTCAAGCGCCACATCTTCAAATTCGCCGGGAGGTGTTTTTTCAATCAACTTAATGATGTGCCAGCCAAACTGGGTACGCACTGGTTCGGAAATATCGCCGGGCTCATTGAGCTGGCTGATGGCTTTGATAAACTCAGGCACCATCCGGTTGGAGGTAAATGGCGGCATTTCGCCGTTGCGCCGTGCAGAAGACCGGTCTTCGGAATAATTCGAAGCCAGCTCTCCAAATTCTTCGCCAGCCAAAATGCGCTCGTAAATTTCCTGGCTGCGTTGCCTTGCCAACTCCTGCTCGGAGGCCTGGCTGCCTGGCTGGAAAATGGTCATAATATGCGCCACATGCGCCCTGCCCATGGCGGGCAGGCGGTCGGTAACCTTAATGAGGTGATAGCCAAAAGAGGAACGCACAGGTTGCGAAACCTGGCCCACGGGGGTTTGGTAGGCGGCCGTTTCAAAAGGATAAACCATATCGAACACGGTAAAATAACCCAGGTCGCCTCCATTGCCAGGCATGGCGGGCCGATTGGCGGTGGCTTGCTGGTCGCGGGCAGAGGGATCATCAGATTCTTCGCGGGCCACCATATCGAAAGACTCGCCATTCATAATACGCTCCCTGATGCGGGTAATACGTTGCCAGGCTGCCAGGGTGTCGGCGGGGCTGGCATGCTGGCCAAGATTAACCAGGATATGTGAGGCCCGTATATCGTATTGCATACGCTGATAAGCCTCCTGCAGAAGCTGATCGGTAACCTGCTGATCGGTGAGGTAAGGTTTGGCCAGTTGCTCACGGTAACCTGCCAGTTCGCGCTGGAACACGGCGTTGGTATCCATCCCCAAATTTATGGCTTCAAGTACTTTAAGATTGAAATTTATGTAGAGATCAAGATATTCTTCAACAGATTTTGGATCGGCAACCTGCATGCTCAGGTTGTTTTTGCGATAGGCCGATTCAAACTCAGAAAGGGTAACTTCGCGACCATTGAGTTTAATTAACACCGGGTCGTTTTTTTCCTGCGCTGACAGAGGGCTGAAAAACCCGTTCAAAAAAACAAATAGAAAAAAAATGGCCGAATATGTTTTCATAAAATCACTATTTATGTGGCTACTGGAATTCGGTTTGGTTATTATCTGCTGTAGTTGGGTGCTTCGCGTGTAATCTGCACATCATGCACATGGCTTTCGCGAATACCGGCATTGGTAATCCGCATAAAGCGGGCATTTTCCTGCAGGAATTTCACATCTGTGGCTCCGCAATACCCCATACCAGCCCTGAGGCCTCCAACCATTTGGTGCACCACCTCAGAAAGAGTGCCTTTGTAAGGTACGCGACCTACAATGCCTTCGGGTACCAGCTTTTTCACATCGTCTTCCACATCCTGAAAGTAACGGTCTTTTGAGCCCTGGGCCATGGCTTCGATGGAGCCCATGCCGCGGTAGGTTTTAAATTTTCGACCTTCGAATATGATGGTTTCGCCTGGCGATTCTTCCACGCCGGCAAAGAGGGAACCCGCCATAATGGAGGATGCACCAGCTGCAATGGCTTTTACAATGTCGCCGGTATATCTAATGCCGCCATCGGCAATGACCGGAATTCCTGATCCTCTCAATGCCTTGGCTACTTCGTAAACGGCCGAAAGCTGGGGCACGCCCACGCCGGCAATAATGCGGGTGGTGCAAATACTCCCTGGTCCTATGCCCACTTTTACGGCATCCACATCTGCTTTCATAAGGTCGCGGGCGGCCTCGGCAGTGGCCACATTGCCCACCACCAGGTCAAGTTGCGGAAAACGCGCTTTAACTTTTCGGGCCATTTCCATCACGCCTTTTGAATGTCCGTGGGCTGTGTCGATAACTACGCTGTCCACACCCGCATTTACCAGGGCTTCCACCCTGAAAAGGGTGTCGGGGGTAACACCCACTGCAGCAGCAACCCGAAGGCGGCCACGATTGTCCTTGCAGGCATTCGGACGCTCTTTTATTTTTATGATATCACGATAGGTGATCAACCCAACCAGGCGAAACTCGGAATCGACCACCGGAAGTTTCTCAATCTTGTGTTCCTGCAGGATTTCCTCGGCATTGGCAAAATCGATAAACTCATTGGTTGTTATGAGGTTTTCGCGCGTCATTACCTCTGTGATGGGCTTGGCCGGATTTTTCTCGAAGCGCAGGTCGCGGTTGGTAAGGATACCCACCAGTCGTTTATCGTCGTTAATAACAGGAATGCCCCCGATATTGAATTCCTTCATGATTTTCAGGGCATCGCCAATCAGTGCATTTTCATGCAGGGTGATAGGATCGATGATCATCCCGTTTTCGGCACGTTTAACCTGGCGCACTTTGGCGGCCTGTGCCTCAATGGTCATATTCTTGTGCAACACCCCAATGCCGCCTTCCTGCGCAATGGCAATAGCCATGCGCGATTCGGTTACGGTGTCCATGGCAGCCGACACGATTGGGATTTTCAACCTGATATTGCGCGAGAAATCGGTGCTGATATCGACCTGGCGGGGAAGCACTTCCGAATAGGCAGGCACCAAAAGTACGTCATCGTAGGTCAGTCCCTGTCCGGCAAATTTCTGGTTATCATCGAGCATGGGTGGTAGTATAGGAAAATGAAATGCAAAAGTATGAAAAATTACACAGAGTGTGTTTTAAAAATTGCTAAAATCAAGGGAAGCAGCGCCCAAAGAATTTTGATTTTCAAGGCTTAATAAACCAGGGTAACCACCCCTCTTTTTTCGGTAGTTTTTCCGCCGGGGGCTGTGTATTGCAGCAGGTAAGAATACACGCCCGGTGTGGCAGTGCTGCCATTAATTTTTCCATCCCATCCCAGATCGTCGGGGTCGTCGCTGGTATATATCACCAGTCCCCAGCGATTAAAAACCCTGAGCTGATAGCTTTCAGGCATAAAGCCCACAAAAAAGGGTTTGAAAGTCCTGTTTTTAGCATGCTGGCTCGTTGGCCTGAAGGCGTTGGGAATGTGCACCAGGGGTTCTATTTGCACAGCCACGTAATTGGAAGAAATCCTTACCGTAGGGTTATCCCGCCTGTAGGCTTCAAGTTTATAGGTTACAATACCTACCAGCTCACCAGGAATAAACCGATGAAAAAACTCACCCGAGCCATCATTTATAAAATTTGGCACATCCACCCATAAGCCTTGCTCCGACTTCAATTTCAGGGTGTACTCGAAGTCCACCACCGCGGGAAAATGATGCTGCCAGCTGATCATAACTTCGTTTGGAGCAGAACGGGCGGTGGCTGAAAGAAATATGCTCGAAAAAGTCTCTGTAGTTTCGTAAGCGGGCCATTCGCATTCCAAATCGGCCAGCCAGGCTTTAATACGATAAAACCAGGGGCCTTGGCCCACATCAGTGCCCGCATCAGAAACCACTCCGGGCGTGGTGACCGTATCCATCGGATCAAACCCTGTATCCGGATTGTCTGAACGAAGAATTTCATAACTAAAATCTCCCGTATCTCCCGAGGCGCTGAATGCTATCTGTAATTCTTGGTTTTCAACAATGTCAACATAATCAACCTGAAGGCTTGATAACTCCGGCGGATTATAACCATAAGACCTTATGTTGGAAGTTGAAGTTACTCCGGTTTCGGAATTATAGGCCTGAATGCGAAAAAAGTACTGACTGGGATCGAGGCCAGAAACTGAAAACTCTTGAATTTGCAAGTTTTGTGGAGGTTGCGGATGGGGCAATGTTTCATAAGTTGAGAATACTTGCCCATCATTGGAAACCTGAATTCGAAGGGAGTCAAAAGGAACCGGTTGTTGCAGCGGTGTACCTGTGGTTGTTGTAACCTGGTAATTGGTCCAGGAAAGGCTTATCTCCCCTTCACAAAAATCTGCATTGGGATCTCTCAGAAAAATAGTTCGGTGGGCAGAACTGAAAAGTGTATCAATCAAAGTTTTACTGGTCAAGTAATAAGACTGAGCTGCACTGCCAGCGTTTACCCCATTATCAATAAAGGAAGATGTAAAAACATTTGGGATATTGGCAATTTCACCGTATGTTTCATTAGGAAGCTGACGGTGAATTTCAATATAGCCTTCGGTTACCGTTGTTTGCAAAGTCCAGCGAATAATCACATGGTTCGATCCGGGAATAACGGAAACTGAGTCTATGCGCAGGGTGTTTTGATTTTGAGGGAAGCCCTCGTTTAGGAATGCAAAAATCAATACAAGCAAAAAAACAAGTTTCCCTCCGAAACCAACGGAAAAAGTTTTCCTCATAGAAAAAAGAGTTTTTGATGCAGTGTATTATGCATCAACGAATTTAAGGGAAAATTATTGAAATACCTATCGTTTTCCGGCCACCACTTCAATGAGACTGTCTTCGTGCAAGTATTGCCCTGCAGTGTCCATGACAGATTCCGGCGTGGTATTTTTCAGTTCAACTAAGAAATTGTCGAAATATTCGGGGGTAATTCCGAAAACCAGTAATTCCTTAAATCGGTCGGCTTGTGCAAAGGGCCCATCGAACGACCGCAGGAAACTTCCTGATAAGTAGTTTTTGAGGGTCGTTAATTCCTCAGGGCTGGCTGGTTTTGTTCGGAGGTCTATGATTTCCTGGTATATCTGATCGATGGCAGCCTGGCAAACCTCTGCTCCCACCTGGGTGCCCACAAAAAAATAGCCATCGCGCACCAGCGATACTACAGCCGAGTTGATGCCATAGGTAAATCCTTTGTCCTGCCGGATATTTTTCATAAGCCTGGAGCCAAAGAAACCGCCCAGCAGGGCATTGGCAATCATTAGCCGCTGATGGTCCGGATGGGAGCGGTTAATGGTACGTTTCCCCATCCTGATGGCCGACTGCAATGCTTCGTTTTTATGGATCAGCAATTTTTTATTTTCACTGGTAGCAGCCAAATAAACTGGTTCGGGAGGCTGCTGCGCCGGCCGCGCCCAGTTGCTGTTGCCAAAAAACTTTTCGAGCATGCTGGTAATGTTTCCTGGCAGCTTACCCGAAGCAATTATATTGAGGTTGCCCGGGTGTATCCACTGTTTATGAAAGCTCAGCAGGTCGTGGCGACTGATCTTGTCGAAGTCGTTTTTCCGGATCCGGTAACCGTAAGGATGATACGGGCCAAAAAGTTGTTCACTGAAATGCAGCCTGGCAAGATAGGCCACTTTGCGGCTGTTAATGATATGCTGATGCTTCTGGTTTTTCAGTAGGATGTCGAGCTCGCCCTGCGGGTACGAAGGTGCCGACACGATTTCCTGCACCAGGGCAAGCACCGGCTCAAGGTATTTCCTGAGCACATATACGCTTACTGACACGATATCCTTCTGGGCATCCACCTGGAGGTAAGCCCCGTAAAAATCGAGCATTTCGCTAATCTCGTGCGAAGTTTTTCCGGCAGTTCCGGCTTTGAGCAAATTGGCAGCCGAATAGGTTACCAATGGCTTGTGCTGATGATAACTTCCGGCCAATAAAAGCAATTCCACCCTAACGATATCTTCCGTTCCCCCTTCTACCAGAAACACGGGTACCCCGTTGCCCAGCAAGCCTTTTTGGGGCGAAATAAATGGCAGGTGGGTAATTAGGCGGGTAGGGGGCTGTTGCTTTCTGTTTACCATAAAAATTTTTATGCAGATGACTGGGTTTTTGCGGAATGGTATTCGAGTATGGACGCCCTTTCGGGAGAAAAAAGGCTTCGAGCCGTTTGCTGAAGGTGCTCCGCATTTTGTTCAAAATAAAAGGCAGGCTGCTGATTGAGCAGGTCGGCGTTGCCCAGCAGCTCGTAGTAAGCCAGGTTCATAGCTTTGGCCATAACGTTGCTTTCAGAAAAAATATGAGCCGCCTCGGCCTTGTTTTTTATTTTCTGAAGTTCGCGTTCTCCCACGGGTTCGTTGATCAGCAGGTTCAACTCATTAAAGAAAGCCTGTTCTGCGACTTCCATGGAAGTTTCTTCATGCAGCTTTCCAGAGACCACGAAAAGGCCTTTATCAATGCTGCCGGTAATGTAAGCATTCACCTCGCTTAACATTCTTTTTTCCTTTACCAGGCGTTGCACCAGCCTGGATGAACTTCCGTTGGACAGGACATCGCTGAGCAGGTCGGTGGCATAAAAGGCTGAATCGCTTCTTTTGCAGGTATGGAAAGCCAGGTAAATCTGGTCGAAGGGCACTTCGCGTTCCACGCGCAGGCGTCGCTGTATGTTTTGTTCGGGTTCTTCGGGCAAATTACGCTCAGAAAACGCACCCGCCGGAATGTCGCCAAACCATTTTTCGGCCATACGAAACACCTGGTCGGGATCGACATTGCCCGAAACGCTAAGGATGGCATTGGCCGGGTGATAGAATTTACGGAAGAAATGTTTTACATCGGCCAGCGAAGCCTCGCGAATGTGCGAAATATCCTTACCAATGGTAGGCCACATATAAGGGTGCACCTGGTAAGTCAGAGGGCGAAGCAACATCCACACATCGCCGTAGGGCTGATTCAGATATGATTGCCTGAACTCCTCTACTACCACATTTTTTTGCACCTCGAGTTTTTGTTCCGAGAATGCAAGACCCAGCATGCGGTCAGATTCGAGCCAGAAAGCGGTTTCGAGATTCTGTGCAGGCAGGGTGTCGTAATAATTTGTAATGTCGTTGGTGGTAAATGCGTTGTTCTCGCCCCCGGCATCCTGCAATTGGGTGTCAAAGTCGGGTATGTTTACCGAGCCTTCGAACATCAGGTGTTCAAACAGGTGGGCAAACCCGGTGCGCGAAGGGTCTTCATCGCGGGCACCCACATCGTACAATACATTAACCGCAGCCATTGGCGTGCTTGTATCGCGGTGAACGATTACACGCAAGCCATTGCCCAGCATTTGTTTTTCGAAATGAACCATGAAACCCTTGCTTAATCCCTGATGAAAATATCGGCCTTTGATTTGGGGCGCTTAAAGTCGAGCCATTCGAAATTGCGCAATAGTCTTTCCTCTTCGGGAAGTTCATCAACAGGATACAGGTTGGCATCCACATCCCTGATAAACCGGATGCCCACTACCTGCCGGTCCTCCACATAAATAACTATATCGGACGAAAGTGCCTTATTAATGCCTACCAGGCTGTTATCGTCTTCTTTCAAAAAATAAATGGTTTCGCCATTGCCAAACACATCGATACGGCGAAGTTCGTTGTCAATAAAATGCCCAGTAATATTGCGGCCTTTCACCTGGTTAAATCCGATATCTTCTTCCTGCGAAATAATGAAAGCAGCATCAAAAAGGTGAGCTGCAAGGATTTCTTTATCTGAAGTTTGTATCTCCATGCGCCGGGCGGTGAGCTGATGCACATCCGACCAGATAATGGGATTATGATAAAGATAAATGGTAGAATCGCTGAAATTGTAAACAATGGAGTCGGAAATGCCCTGCAGGTCGTTGCGAAAAAATTTGGCCCTGTGATAGGCAAACACAAATTGCTCTTCCGAATCTTCGAGGTAGAGTGCGCGCAGGGTGTCGGCATGCATAAACAGGGAATCGCCCTCCGCAATAACGGTTAGCAGGGCTTCTTTGGTTACTACCGAAAGGCCTTCGCGCTCCCAGTGCTCGGCAAAATGGCCGGTTATAAGGATGTTTTGCACGGTGTCGCGAATCATCACGTTGCGATCGGCACGGCCATAGCCAGTGTTACGGTCATAAAAAAGGCTGTCGCCAGTGATCGACTGCTCTTTGCCTTGCAAAAAAGCATCTTTGCTGAAGCGCGAAATATCCCTGCGGGTGTCGTACCAGCCATTGCGGCAAAAGATGGTATTCTCGTCGCTGACAATAGTGGTGGGTCCAAAAAAGTAGGCTACCTCGGTAAGGGTGTTGTAGCGCAGGGTATCAGACTCCATTACATATTTAGGGTTGACCAGCATCACGTCGTCTTTAAAGAAGAATTGCTTTTCGTTTACGAAGTAAAATCCCCAGCGGCTGGTTAGGGTGTTGTCGGCATCCACTATCCTGCCTCCACCCACATAGTTGGCCGTATTCCTGTCGAGATCGTACACCAGATGAGTGGTGGTAAGCCTCATTTGTGGGTCGATCAGCAGCACATTGCCTGTAAGTTCAGCAATGCGGGTGTTGCCATCGTACTCGAGCCGGTCGCCAAAAATGCTCACGGTGTCGTTCACCTGGATAAAAATATTTCGAAATGCGCTCAGGCGGTTCTGTCGGGTAAAAATATAGGCGCTGTCGCAATACATGTCGGTACCCTCATGCCTGAAATGCACGTTGTTGATAAGGCGGCGGGCATCCTCTTCGATTTCGCGGGCAAAACGCATGCTGTTGGCCGAAAAGTCGATGGGAGTCTTCCCCTGACCAAAAGCCCTGGACGTCAGCATCAAAAGAAACATCGCCAAAAGCAAACAGCAGGAAAAGTAATTTCGATTCAACATTTGTGGCAACAGGATTTATACAATATCAAGCTTTTGATCTGCTATATCAATAACTAAAAAAACAGCCAATTGTTTTGCAGCGGCAAACGATTGGTAACTTTAAAGTGCAGGCCAGCCTACGACGATTTATAATTTTTTATAATCTTTTGAGAAATAATCGTCTATTTCTTTTTTCATTACCGGCATCAGCAGCAAAATGGCAATCAGATTGGGAATGGTCATAAAAGTAATTACCATGTCCACAAAATTCCATACCAGGTCAATGCCCCATACCGAGCCAAAAAATACAAAGAGCGCATAAACATAGTAGTAGGGCGTAATGGCCTTGTCGCCAAAAAGATACTGAGCTGCGCGGGTGCCATAGTACGACCATGCAATGATGGTGGAGAAAGCAAACAGCAGTAGTCCAAAGGCAATGATATGCGGTGCCAGGTAGCCCAGGTTAATTTTGGCCAGTCCATTTTCGAAAGCAAGCACTGTCATACTCACCCCTTGCAGGCCCGATTCCCAGGCACCGGTCATAATAATAACCAGTGCGGTGAGGGTACAGATAAACAGGGTGTCGATAAAAGGTTCGAGGCTGGCCACCATGCCTTCGCGGATGGGATAGGGTGTTTTTGCCGCCGAGTGAGCCATGGCTGCTGAGCCCTGTCCGGCTTCATTAGAGAACAAGCCCCTGCGCACCCCCATGGTAAGGGTAAGGATAAATGCCGAACCTACAAAACCACCGGTGGCTGCGGTTCCCGTAAAGGCATCTTCGAAAATGAGCATAAATGCCGGGCCCAGGTTTTCGATATGAAGGATAAAAATAACCAGGGCTGCAATAAAATAAATGGCAGCCATAAAAGGCACCAGGCGCGATGTTACTTCGGCAATGCGCTTGAGGCCACCCACCACGATCAAAAGCACCAGTCCGGCAATTACTAAACCACTGATCCAGGTAGGAATCTGGTAGCTGGTAAACAGCACATCCGTCATGGAATTGCTCTGGGCCATATTACCGGTGCCCATTGAGCAAAGCACCGCTGCCACAGCAAAAACAATGGCCAGGGTCTTGGCGTGTTTTCCAAGCTTGTCTTTCAGGCCGTATTCCATATAGTACATGGGGCCACCGGAAACGGTACCGTCGGCATTGAACTTTCGGTACTTAAGGCCAAGGGTGCATTCAACCATTTTCAGCATCATGCCAAAAAAACCGGTAAACCACATCCAGAAAATGGCTCCGGGTCCGCCCAGATAAATGGCCAGGGCCACCCCAACGATATTTCCCGTTCCAACCGTAGCCGAAAGAGCCGTAGTAAGCGCCTTAAAATGGCTTACATCGCCATGGTCGCCTTTTTTTGCATATTTCCCGAACAGGATGGCAAATGAATGGCCAAACATACGCACATGCAAAAACCGAAACTTGAAAGCGAAATAAATACCCGTAGGCAAAAGCATGGCAAGCAAGAGGTAACCGCCCACATACTCGTTGTAGAACATTATGATGCGATTAAAACCTTCGAGGAATGCTGACATAAGCGTTAAATTTTAAGGATTCCAATACTATTCAAAAAGATGATGGCAATGGCCACCGGGGCCATAAACTTAATAATAAAATTGAAAACGCTGTAAAGCCTGATTTTGAGAACGCCAGAGTTCGAGAGTTCGTCTTTTACATCGGCTGCCATCATAACCCATCCCACAAAAAGCACGATTAGCAAGCCACCCAAGGGCAGCAAAATGTTGGAGGCAGTGAAGTCAAGCGCCTCAAATATGGTTAGCCCGCCAATGGTAACATTGCCCAGCGAGCTGAACGACAGGGTACAGAAAATCCCCACGAACAAGGCAGCCGATGCAGACATGATGGTGGCTTTTCTGCGCGAAACCTTGAGTTCTTCCACCACGAAGGCTACCACTACTTCAAGAATGGAAATGGAAGAAGTAACCGCGGCAATAGTCAGCAGCACAAAAAAGATGACGGCAAAGAAATAGCCTCCGGGCATTTGTTGAAAAATGCTGGGCAACACATGGAAAATCAGTCCCGGACCTTCGGCCGGATCGAGATTAAAGGCAAAAACTGCCGGAAATATGGCCACCCCGGCCAGGATGGCGATCAGGGTGTCGGCCACAGAAACTTCAGCTGCAATCCTAGCCAGGTTGTTTTCTTTGCTAATGTATGAGCCATACGTAATAATAGCACCCATGCCAATACTCAGTGAAAAGAATGCCTGCCCCAATGCCGCCAGGAAAACCCCTGCAGTGAGTTCAGAAAAATCGGGTTTGAACAAGAACTGCAAGCCCCCCATGGCGCCCGGAAGGGTGATGCTGCGAATGGCCATGATTAAAAGTAAACCCACCAGGAAAGGCATCAGAATCTTGGCGTATTTCTCAATGCCCTTTTTGACGCCAGCCAATATGATCCAGGCAGTCATTACCATAAATATTACCTGCCAGAATAGAGGCCAGAAAATGCCGGTGTGGAACTCCCTGAACATTTCAGCAAGGCCTTCGCTGGATTGCCCCTGAAATGCATTGGCAAACGATTTAACAATGTATTCGAGGGTCCAGCCGGCAATGGTGCTGTAAAAGGCCAGGATCATAAATGCGGCGGCAATGCCCATCACCCCAATAATCCACCATGGCTTGCCCGGTGCCAGCTTTCGGAAAGCGCCAAAAGTGTTGCGCTGCCCGCGGCGGCCAATCACCAGCTCAGAGATCATAACCGGTATTCCGAGCAGGAGAATAAAACCAAGGTAAACCAACAAAAAAGCGCCTCCCCCGTTTTCGCCGACAACGTATGGAAAGCGCCAGATATTTCCAAGCCCAATGGCCGAACCGGCTGTGGCACACAAAATGCCAAATTTGCTGGTAAAGCCATCGCGGCCATCATTCCCCGAAAGTGACATATGGCAGTGGTTTTGGTTTGTTGTGGTGCATTTGCGAGCCATTCGCAAAGGGCCAAAAATATAAAATTATAGCGTTATGGCAACGGCAAATAAAAAAAATTGAACGAGCAGAACAAATCTATGAGAAAAGAAAACCAAAGACAAGCCTAGTTCGTCCTGACCATTGCTTCAAACTTTTTGTAGAGGTCTAGTACCCCGGGGTCAAGAAAAGGCATGTAGTTGGCCATAACCACCACTGCAATGCCCGTATTAATATCGATACTGTAATAGGTGTTCAAAATGCCGCTCCAATAGCCTGATCCAGCCTTTCGGCCAAAATCGTTATCGACCGTTTGTATGCCCCAGGCCAGGCTTTGGCCCCTTCTTTCTCCGGCAGATGGATCCACGGGATTTCTTTCGGTTCCAAGCAATGCTGGCAGCTGGTCTTCAAACATCATCATTACGGTTTCTTCGTTCAAAATTCTGACTCCGTTCCATTCCCCGCCATTTAAAATGCATTGAAAGAAATTCAGATAGTCGTTCATGGTAGAAAACAGCCCGCCACCCCCACTGTATTCTGTCACAGGCAAGGCAGGAATTCGTTGCGGGCTTTCGCGGAAATCGGGCTGGCTGGGGGCCACCCGTGTTCCCACCGAAACGATAGAGTTTTTCAGCGAGTCGGGCACATCGAACCAGGTGCGGTGCATTTGCAATGGCCCGGTAATATTTTTTCTAAAGTAATTCTCCAGGCTCAGCCCGCTGATTTCCTCCACCAGGCGCCCAACCCAGTCGGTACTCGTGCCGTAAATCCAAACATTGCCTGCCTCGGTAAGTCTTGGCAGGTCGCGGTGGGGCCAGTTCTCGGGCTGCTCAAAACCTGCCAGGCGATCGTTCATAAAACTGTAGCCAAAACCAGCAGTATGTGTCAGCAAGTGCCTGAGGGTAATGGGCCGCCGGGCTTCTATTAACTGCCCGTTTGAGCGCAAGATAGGTATGCTGTCTATTTCGGGCAAATACCGGCTTACCGGATCATCAAGTCCAATCAGGCCCTGCTCAACCAGCTGAAGTGCAGCCACACTGGTAATGGCCTTGGTCATGGAGGCCATCCGAAATATATGATCGGGCGTAACTTCTCCTTCTTCCGACCATACCGCCCGGCCAAAAGGCTGGGTGTATCGCTGTCCGCTAGCCGTTACAAATCCAAACACCATCCCCTTAATGCCCGATTGTTCCCAGGCCGGCTCGAGTTCTTCGAAAAAACCGTTTACCTCAACGGTTTGTCCTCGAGCACCTTGATGGCCAATAAAAGCCATAAAAGTTAATACAATCAAGGTTTCCCTGAAAAAGACAGAAATAAGTTTCATGATAGTTTTCTTTCGTAAAGAACAAAAGTAACCAATTATTGAAAATTCATGGAGTGCTTTTACCAGGTGTCTATTTGATTTTTCGAAATAATTTTATATTTTTAGGTGCAAATAATTTACAGTTAAGTCTAATAAATATCATTATTGTTTAATTTATATCTGCAAAAGGCACTGGCAATTTTGTTTTTCAAAGACCAAAGGATATGGCCTGGAAAGACTTGTTTTACTTCAGCAAAGGCGAGCGCAATGGCATACTGGTATTGCTGGCCTTAATCATCGTAGTGCTGTTTTCACCGGCTGTTTACCGGTATTTTGCAAAGCCTAAGCCCCATGATTTTTCAGCCTTTGAAGCCAGCGTTGCTGATTTTGAAGCCCGCCTGGAAGCCATGCGCGAAGCCGCTGAAGCCGAAAGGCTAGAAAGGAGAACCTTTTCGCGCGAAGCACCTGTTTCAGCAAGCCTTCGGCTCACTCCCTTCCCATTCAATCCCAATCAACTTCCTGCCGCCGAATGGGAACGCATGGGCCTGCCCGCGCATGTGGTCCGTTCCATAAAAAATTTTGAAAACGCTGGTGGCAGCTTCCGATATAAAGAAGATGTAAAGCGAATTTACCTTATTTCTGATGAGATGTACGCCCAGCTGGAGCCATTTATTGAATTGCCTTCACGGGATGCAAGGGGAACTTCCGGTGAGCTACCTGCCAGCCTGAGCCGTTTTGCCGAAAGGCCCGATCCGGCTGAAATCAGGGCTTCACTCCGGATAAACCTGAATACTGCTGACACTACAGAACTGATTCAGCTTTATGGCATAGGGCCCGCCTTCAGCCGCCGCATTGCAAACTATCGCGAACTGCTGGGCGGATACCTGCACACCGACCAGCTGCTCGAAGTGTTTGGCATGGACAGTACACGCCTCGAAGGTATCAGGCAAAACCTCGTCATCGACACCACCGCCATCCGAAAAATAAACCT
Source organism: Bacteroidales bacterium UBA4814 (assembly GCA_002402465.1). Taxonomy (GTDB): domain Bacteria; phylum Bacteroidota; class Bacteroidia; order Bacteroidales; family UBA7960; genus UBA7960. Next base: position 43,257 of record DHFW01000026.1, on the reverse strand, counting down.
CAACCAGGCCGAATGGGCCGACCTGGTGCGCCACCCTTACATCGACCGCAACATTGCCAATTCGCTTATCGCCATCAGAAATCAGCATGGGCCCTATCAATCGGTAAGCGACATTCGCCGCTCGCAACTGATAACCGATGAATTATTTAAAAAAATTGCCCCCTACCTAAGTATCGAAAATTGAAAATCTAACCGTTTTTTTCGCCAAATCAGCAGCATCATGCCTTTCATATTCATAGGATAAGTAAAATTCATTATTTGATTTTCAGCATTTTATTTGAAATTATAAATCAGAAGCAACCCATTAAACAAAATGCTTCGAAGCTTGTTATTTAGACACAGACCAAATAAAAATAAACTCACCAACCCAAAAGCTTTTTACAATGAAACGCATTTACAAAATAATGATGGTTGCCGTGGTTTCGGCCTTCGCTTTTTCAGCATGCCAGCAGCCCGCCAACCAGAATGAAACGAATAATAACCAAACAAAAGAACCTTTAGCTATGAAAGATCAGAGTGGAAAATACGCTTTACCCGAATTACCCTATGCACACGATGCACTGGAACCCTATATTGACAAAATGACTATGGAGATTCACCATGGCAAGCATCATCAGGCTTATGTAACCAACCTTAACAATGCCATCGCAGGCACCGAAATGGAGAAAATGGACCTGATGGATATTTTCAAAAATATGAGCCAGTATCCGGCTGCTGTTCGCAACAATGGCGGTGGTCATTGGAACCATACCTTTTTCTGGGAAATTATGGCCCCCAACGCAGGTGGTCAGCCCTCGGGCAAACTCCTGAGCGCCATTGAAAAGCGTTTCGAGTCATTCGACAAATTCAAGGAAGAATTTGCCAAGGCAGGTGCTACCCGTTTCGGTAGTGGCTGGGCATGGCTGATTGTTGACGCCAATGGCGAACTTCAGGTAACCAGCACCCCCAATCAGGATAATCCCTTTATGGATGTGGCCGATGTAAAAGGCCAGCCCATTCTGGGTGTGGATGTTTGGGAGCATGCATACTATCTTAAATATCAGAACCGCCGTCCGGAGTACCTGGAGAACTTCTGGAGCGTAGTCAACTGGACCGAGGTTGCACGCAGGTACGAAGAAGCGGTTAAATAATATCACGATCATTGGGTGATGAGTGATGGTGACCGGCAGCGTCCTTTACGGGGCCTGCCGGTCTTTTTTTGGGCATTTTCCTGCCACCTTTAAAACATATTTGGTCATAATCGCCCTCCGGTTCATCCAAAGATTTAATTTCCAGTAAAATAAGTTCAGGGATTTGGTTTTTTTATCCAAGTCCCTTTTGCTATATTTGCGGCGAATTTTAGAACGAATAAGCATAAATCAAAATAATCCATCCATTAACTAAAAATTACAGGAGATTTGTTATGAGTACCAAGACCGGAACCATTACCTCGCAAGAAGCGATTGCGCTGGAAGACAAGCACGGAGCCCACAACTACCACCCCCTGCCAGTGGTTCTTTCGCGCGGCAAAGGTGTTTTTGTTTGGGACGTTGAAGGAAAGCGCTACTATGACTTCCTTTCGGCCTATTCGGCCGTAAACCAGGGTCACTGCCACCCTAAAATTGTCGACGCCCTTATTGAGCAGTCGAAAAAGCTGGCCCTCACCTCGCGGGCTTTTTACAACGATGTATTGGGAGTTTACGAAAAGTACATTACCGAGTACTTCGGCTTTGACAAAGTGCTGCCCATGAACACCGGCGCAGAAGCCGTTGAAACAGCCATCAAGCTCACACGCAAATGGGCTTACAAGAAAAAAGGCATTCCGCAAAACGAAGCCAAAATCGTAGTTTGCGAAAACAACTTCCACGGACGTACCACCACCATCGTTTCTTTCTCAAACGATCCTGATGGCTACGGCGATTACGGTCCCTTCACCCCCGGCTTCATCCGCATTCCCTACAACGATGTGGATGCTTTGGCCGAAGCCCTGAAAGATCCCAACGTGGCTGGCTTCCTGTTTGAACCGATTCAGGGCGAAGCAGGCGTTTTCGTGCCCGACGAAGGTTACCTGAAAAAGACCTATGAACTTTGCAAGAAGCACAACGTGCTTTACATTGCCGACGAAGTGCAAACTGGTATTGCCCGCACCGGCAGGATGCTGGCCTGCGACCACGAAGGGGTGAAGCCCGACGTGCTGATCCTTGGCAAAGCCATCAGCGGCGGTATCTATCCTGTTTCGGCGGTGCTTGCCAGCGACGAAGTAATGCTGGTTATAAAGCCCGGACAGCACGGCTCCACCTTTGGTGGCAACCCTGTGGCAGCAAAAGTGGCCATGGCCGCCCTCGAAGTAGTGAAGGAAGAAAAGTTAGCCGAAAGGGCCGAATACCTTGGCGAGATACTGCGCCGCGAGCTGCGTGCCATCAAAACCGATATGATTTCGCTCGTTCGTGGAAAAGGCCTGCTCAACGCCATCGTAATTACCCCCAAAAACGGCAAGGAAGCCTGGGATGTTTGCCTCAAGATGGCCGAAAACGGACTGCTGGCCAAGCCCACCCACGGCGACATCATCCGCTTCGCCCCCCCGCTGGTCATCACCGAAGAACAACTCATGGAATGCGTGGAAATCATTAAAAAATCCGTGCTTTCGTTTGAATAAAAGCAGCCCCTTTCTGGGAAAACAAAACCGCCCTGGTGATTACGGGGCGGTTTTTTTGTAACTTTGATTAGAAAAATTCAATCTCAGTGGAAACTCTCACCATAAAGCTTACCGGTAAAAAAGCCCTTGAGGCACTCAGGGAACTGGAAGAGCAGCATCTGATCGAAATCATTGAACCCTTAGTTTCTGATTCACTTGCTCTTCCCGGAAATGAGATTAGTGAAGAAGACTTCAGAAAATGGGCTGATAGGGCAGAACTTGCCCCATCGATTAGCTTAAACGAAGCCAGATTAAGATGGGAAATCCGGAAAAAGAAAATCCAGCAAACCGGAAAGTAAGAGTTTCCCTTCAGGCTTTATCTGACATTGACAAGATTACAGGTTACATTGCCAATGTCAATCACCAGCCCGAAAATGCAATCAGGGTTGGTGACCGGATTTTTGATACTTTTCAAAGGATTGAAAAAAATCCTTTGGCTTTTCCTGAATGTGAATCTCTTCAAACAAAAAAGAAATTTTACCGAAAGGCACTTTGCCAAAGCTGGTTAATCATTTTCAAGATCAAACCCGAAGAGATGCTGATTCTTGGAATTATCCATGGCAAGCGAAAACCTTCAAGATTAAAAACCTATAAAAAGGTCAAATAAAAACAAGAAATAGAATGATGAGAACCCACTCACCGGGTGGATTCAAGCATTTCCAACTCACCGGGTGACTCGAAGTCACCCGTTGAGTTTTTTTAGGGTGGTTTTTTATTTGTGAAAATTTGTGGAGAGTATTTTGGTTTCAGGTTTTTTCGCTTCGCTCAAGAGCTCGCCTTCGGCTCGGTTCAGGTTTCAGGCTTCAAGTTTCAGGTTCCGGAAACGGCCTTAAGCTTTGAAATTTAAATAATTCATAGAATGGATTGTGTCAGCCATTATTAGGGAAAACTTCTCAAAAAATTGATCCTTGCTTCATTTGTCCAAAGGACATTAATTTCAATAGCCTTGACAATCTCTATTTATTCGTTTTTCCTATAGGGAATAAACAAAATTATTCAATGGGTTTAAATGTAAACCTCTTATCGAACTCAATATCAAAAGCCTTTAAGAATCCCATGTATTCTTCTTCAAAAGATTTCTTTTTATGATGTTCTTTCTGGTTCTCAATATATTTGGCAATTGCAGGCACCTGAGATTTTCCGTATGAAAAAGCACCAAAGCCCTCCTGCCACGAAAATTTACCTTTTTCAAATTTGTTTTCATTTATCCATAAAGAAGAGCTTCGCTTAATATGATAAACCAAATCTGAAGGAGATTGTGTTGTTTTCATACTAACCAGGATGTGAATGTGATCAGGCATTCCATTAATAGAAAACAATTTATGTCCTTGTTTTTCAATAATTCCGGCTATGTATTTATACAGAAGCCCTTGCCAGTTATCGTTAATAATTGAACTCCGGTTTCTTACTGCAAAAACAAAATGTACAAATAATTGGGAATAAGTGTTTGCCATAGAAATTTCTTTTTTTTGAATACAAAGTAACAATAAAATGGCAGAAAATGAACCATTTAAGCATTTTGTAAGCTATTATGCAAATTAATGCCCAACGGGCAAAATGAATCTGCCTGGCATGGGGTGCTATTGAAATTTAAGTCCTACGGGCTAATTACACCCAAAACAAATCCGAAGCAATCCTGTCGGCAAACAGCCTGCCCTTTTCCGTCAGGATCAGGTGGCAATCCGATTCGAACATTAGTCCCTGTTCAATATAGCGCCTGGTTTGTTTCTCCAATTCTTCTCTCTTTTTTTCTCCCCATCCCTCCTTCACTTTGTCCAGGTTACATCCCCACATGGTGCGCAGCGATGTCATCAGGTATTCATCGTAACGCTGGGCCGGGGTGAGCTGCTCCGTTTCAAGGGGCAGGATTCCTTTTTGAATGCTTTGAATATACTTAGTGGTATTGGGCGGGTTCCATGAGCGTTCGCTTCCGCGGAAGCTATGGGCCGATGGGCCCAGACCCAGGTAAGGTTTACCAGTCCAGTAAGACAGGTTGTGGCGCGAAAATTTCCCCGGAAGGGCAAAATTGGAAATCTCGTAATGCTCGTAACCATGCCCCGCCAACATTTCCACCATGATCTCGAACTGCCGGGCGCTTTGCTCCTCTTCTACCGGTCTGGCCTGCCCGCGGCGGATAAACACATCCAGTGCGGTTTTGGGCTCTACCGTCAATGCATAGGCCGAAATGTGCTGAATGCCAAAATCAATGGTGCGCTGCAGGTTTTCCTTCCACTGAGCGTCGTTCATAGTGGGCGTGCCATAAATCAGGTCGATGGTAAGGTTTTCGAAACCCAGCTTCAGGGCATTTTCAACCGCATTAACGGCCTGCCCCGGGGTGTGCACCCGGTTCATATATTTCAGATCGGCTTCATGAAACGACTGAATGCCAATGCTCAACCTATTGATGGGCGTTTGCCGAAGCGCTCCCAGTTTTTCGTAAGTCAGGTCATCGGGATTGGCCTCCAGGGTAATCTCATTGCCCTGGTCAAAATTAAAATATTCTGAAAGGCGTTTGAAGATGCTGTTCAGCTCTTCAATGCCCAGAATGGAAGGTGTGCCACCGCCCAGGTAAACGCTGTCGAGCCGGAATTTTCCTCCGGGCATTTTTGGTTTTCCAAAAAAATCGTGGCGCAGCTCGATCTCTCTTAGCAAACTGGCCAGAAAACCTTCCTTATGCCGCTGCGACACAGAAAAGTGGAAGCTGCAGTAGTGGCAGGCCTGCCGGCAAAACGGGATATGAATGTAAATTCCGGCCATGAATGGGTTGTTAAATTTAAACCCAAAAGTAATGATTCAAGGGCAGGGTGACAAGCCACTGTTTTAATATCCCCAAGCTTTGGTTTGAAAAGCAATTTATTCTTCGGGCCAGAACATGACCACGAAAAACAAAATCGAAGTTATGGAAAACATTATTTCCATAAAGGGAGATGAAAACTCAATAAAAATAAGCCACAGGTATCCGAAAAAAACCGGAAAGCGCGTGAGCATTTTAAACGTTCCTTTCCTGATAGTTTTGCGCTGAAAAAACAAGCGGCCCAATGAGAGCAAGCAGATCAGGTTGATAATGAAAACATAATCGCGGTCGAAATTAGCCGATTGGGGTGTAAAAAGCGAATACAGCACAAAACCCAGAAATACCATTGCACTCAGCGCTAACATAAAATTATCGGCCGGCCTGAAAACCTTATATTCAGCAGGTTTTACCACATCGGTCTCAAAGCGGTCAAAAGCTTCCTTGTTAACTATTTTTACAGACATGCGGTTCCTGAAAAGGGCATCTATAATATTCAGAATGGGGTTTCCCCTGGTTTCAATAGTTACCACGGCATAAGCCAGATCAAAAGAATCAGATTTTTCAAGGAAAAGTTTTCTCCCGTGCTGGTCATTTCTGAACCGCAGCCATTCTTCATTTTCCACATTTATTTCAAGGGGTTGCAGGTGGTGCAACACATACCTAATTCCGCTCGAAGTCTTGATCTTCACCTTCGCATTAGTATAATAATACTGCGGAAAAGCACTTTTCAAAACAAGCTTCTTCATAAAATTTTTTTTATCTTAACTTACCGCAGAATTAAAAGCTGCAACACCAATTAAGACAGCTGCACCTCCCCATGGCCCAAAAGCCATACTTGCATAACCAACGGCTCCTGAATATATTGCAGTTGCTGCTCCAGTTAAATCCCTAACATACCACCTTCTTGTCTTATCTGGCAAAAAACCCTCAAATTCTTCCCAAAACTCTATGGATGATTTCGTAATTGAAAAAATTTTTGAAAGTTTCTCTTTTTCTTCAATCGAAATGTTCGGATCTTCCATGGTTATAATTTCTAAATCTGAAATAGCATTTTTCAGAGCACTGAAATTAAAAGGAAATTCTTCGTAGTAATAGACCATCGTAGTTAATAAACTTTTTTCATTTAATCCAATTTTCCCTTCAAAAAAGAAATCATCAATTATTGTTAAAGCTGTTTCAGAATCAGAATTGCTTGGATTTTCAACAATTTCCATTAAACTCTTTAGCTCAAAATTGTTGTTAACAAAATCCTTGAAAAAACCTACTTCAACCTCAATCAAATTTTCAGAAAGAAACTGGTCTATAAGATTAAGTTTTTCATCGAAACTAACAAAATCTTTTCCACTAACGTCTTTATAAAAACTACTTAAAACTACCTTATGGATTTCTCCATATATTTTTGTGTCAATTGAAGTCTGTTCTTCCATTGAATCGATGGAAAATTGTTTTTCACAAGAGAAAAAAGCAATACGAAAAAAAGCAAATTGAAAAGCTTAATTGTTTTCATTTTCGATTAGTTTTGGTTCGAGATATAAAAACTTCTGAAATTTTAAAAAAATTCTTTTGAATTTTTAAAACTGCTCGAAAAAAACTTTTTTCGCATAATATATTAAACTTTTCATAAAAATATGAATATTTTACATTTAAAAATATTTTTTCAAAATTCACTTAACCCCTTTTTCCCCAAAAAAAATCCAAAAAAATTGCATACATAAAAATTTTTCAAACACCAATCAAAGCGCATTAGAAATGATGCTTTCGGGGCACGGCATTTACCCGAAGGCCCAGGCCGATCATATCGTTGGTGAACAGGCTTTCGCCGGTTTCTTTTTCGTTTTGTCGGCGGGCCAGGTAGCGCGCATCCACAAACCAGCCTGGACGGAACTGGTAGCTGGCGCTCAGCTCACCCAGCAGCACACTGATCTGGCGGCCCTGCAGAAAGGTATTGTTGAAATCGCCGGGGCGGTCGCGGTAGTCGCGAAAAATATTGCCGCCATAATTCACCCCGCCCACATCGGTGCCCTGGGTGTATGAGAACAGCGCGGCGCTGACCTCCAGGTTTTTCATTGGCCTGTAGCGCCCCATAAAGGCCCATTCGGCCAGGTTGGCGCCCACGGGGTGCGCCAGTGGCTGGCTGTAATGCGAGTAGCTGGCGCCCGGGCGCAAACCTGAGCCATAGGTATCGTAATGCTGATAAACAAACGGCCTGATCAGGTTCACTTCACCCTGAAGGTCCAGTTCCTTAATGCCAAAAATGTCGGCGGTCTTTACCCCCAGTTGCAGCCCAAATTTATTGCGATGGGAAGCAAACCCGCTGTATTTGCGCTCCTTCCGCAACCCAAGTCGCACCAGCATAGAGTCCACATCTCTGCGAATGTCATCCAGGTAAAACTCGTTCACCAGCAATTGCCCGTAAACCCCCAGCCCGCGGGTAATCAGGTACTCCCAGTTCATGCCCACGGTCACCTTGTCAGGATCGCCCACATGGTGCTCAATGGCGCGGTAAAAGATCACCGGATTGAAATAATGCCAGTCCATACCCCTCCTGTTGATGCTGTCAGAGCCTCCAACCATCACATTTTCAAAAAAGCCCAACTGAAAATTGGGGGTAATCTGGAACGAAAGCTGGTGGGTAATGGCATATTTTGGATCGTAAGCATTCCCTCCAAGGGAGCGGATGGGGTAGTCCACAAGATGCGCAAACTGGTTCTGGTAATGGAACCATTTATAGCGGGTGTTGATCTTCAGAAAAAGATAGTTGTTGGCGTAATCTGAAAGCAGGAGCGAACGGATGCCATGCCCACTGAAGTTGCGGTCCTGTCCGAACTGAAAGCCAATGTTTTCAGTAGCCTGAAAAGCGATGTATCCGCGTGCGGTAAAGAAGTCCACGCCCCCCTCGCCAAAGCCCTTGGTCCAACCTTCGCCGGGTACAGCGCCACGGTGCCACTGCATTTGCCGCCGCACATAGTCGGGAAATCGCGCCTGGTTCTCCGCCAGGAAGGTGTAAAAGCCCACCTTTTTGTTGATCATGCCGCGCACCTCCACACCGCGTGTGTTCAGGTAGTGCAGGTTATCAACTCCTTGCTCCTTGTCGAAGGTCAGCTCCAGCACCGGATTCACCGAAAGGAAAAAATCATCGCTTTGGTAGCGGAAAAAGTCGTGCGGGAAGGCATAAAAACGTTTCAGCACCGGCCGTTTCGATGAGTCGGAAGGCTGGGCAGTCCACTCCGGGTGCTTCTGCAGAAATTGGTAAAGCAGGTGGCGGTCGATAGCGGTCAGTTTTTCCGTTGTCGAATCGGCCTCTTCAGCAAACCAAACCGCAGCGCGGCGCTCCAGCGGCTTCAATGATGAATGAAACTGCGTGGCATGCCGGCCGCCCAGCAACTCCAGGCGCTGCAGCAACTGATGATCGGGGCTGCCCGACGGCAAAAACACACTCTGGGCCGGCAACATTAGCCAAGCCGCCAGCATTATTATGATCAAACCAAATCTCTTCATGTTTTATTCCGGTTTTTATTGGCCCCTTTCGGGGAAAATAACGGCCAGATCAAAAATAACCAATAAATACGTTGGGTTGATTCATTTTCTTTATATTTGAAAACCCAACCCGGCAGGCCATGAACAAGAGCGAGCGCAAAGGCACAGAACTGTATCATTTTGAACAACTTTCGGCATTCTCTGACATCAGGCACTTTGTGTCTTCACGCAAAGGTGGCTTCAGCGAAGGACCCTTTGCCCGTCTAAACCTGGGCTTTCACGTGGGCGACAGCAGCTTTAAGGTACTGCAAAACCGCCAGAAGCTTGCTGATGCAGCGGGCATAGACCTGTTTTGGTTCACCTTCGCCAACCAGACCCACAGCGGCAACGTGGCCGTGGTCGATGCCGCCGGCCGCGGCAAAGGCGCCACCGAAAATCGCACCGCCCTCGAAAACACCGACGGCATGGTGACCAACGTAGAGCGCATTTGCCTCTGCGTGCTGGTGGCCGACTGTGTGCCGGTGCTCATGTACGACCCCGTGGAGCGCGTCATCGCTGCGGTGCATGCCGGCTGGCGGGGCATTCTGAAACGCATTGTACCGGCCACCGTCGAAAAAATGATACAACACTACGGCTGCCGCGCCGAAAATATTTACGCCGGGCTCGGACCCTCCAATGGACCTTGCTGCTACGAAGTGGAAGAGGATGTGAAAAGAGAAACCCTCATTTCGCTTGGCTCCCTAAACGGCATCATTACACCCGGCAAAAACCCCGGAAAATTTATCTTCGACCAGTGGAACGCCGTAAAAATGCAGCTTATGGATACCGGCCTTAAAGAAAGCCACATCGAAGTCTCGGGCATCTGCAACCAGTGCCATCACGAAACCTTCTTCTCTAACCGCGCCGGCCAGGGCGAATCGGGCCGCTATGCCGCGGGGATAATGCTTTGCAAGCGGTAAGGTTTGGGGTTTGGGGTTATAGCCCCCCCCCCCTGCCTGCCGGCAGGCAGGCTTTAGAGGGTTGGCGTGTCCGCTCACCAGCGGAGGGGAGGTCCTTGGTTCAAAGTTCAGAGCCAGTAATAGGTACCTTGAACCTGAAACCTTGAACCATAAGACCGTGTAAAAAGTCAGGGCTTGACTTGAAGTCAAACCCTGACTTAGCTGGCATTAGCGGCAGCGCCGCGAAACATGGGTAGCAAAAAAATGTGATGGTTCCCATAAGGTGCAGCGCACCGTAATATATTTTGTCGCGGTGCGCTGCACCTTAATGGATTGTGTCGGTATCAATCCCTACCGATAGGTTGGTGAGCTGCACCAATTAAAGCCGATAACTCTAAGGAAGACTTGAAACTAATTATTATGGTGGATTTCCATTAAACCCCCCCCGTGAGTAAAATCAGAAAAGGTTTTGAATCTGCAAATCCTCAAATCTGCTCATCTTTTCATTTTCACATTTTCCCACCCTCAAATTTTCTCCCCTTCTCTCCCTCTCATAACTCACCTCTCATTTCTTTTCCTTTGCCATTTCCGGATTATTTCATACTTTAGGCCGTTTTTTGCTAACAGGATCATTTTTTACTAACCTAACCAAAAATAGACAGTATGGAAGTGAAACACCAACAAATCAAAGGCTTGCCGGAGAATGCCTACCGGGAGCTGAAAGAAGGGGAAGAGTATATCCCCGTAATGGCGCCCGACAAGATTTACCCCGAAGTGAATTTCCGTTCGGTTTCGCTGGGTTTGCTCATGGCCATCGTGTTTTCGGCGGCTGCGGCCTACCTTGGCCTGAAGATCGGGCAGGTTTTCGAAGCGGCCATTCCCATTGCCATCATTGCCGTGGGGCTTTCGGCACTTACCAAAAGAAAAAATGCCCTGGGCGAAAATGTGATCATTCAGAGCATAGGCGCCAGCTCGGGCGTGATTGTGGCCGGGGCCATCTTTACCCTGCCTGCACTTTACATTCTGGGTCTTGAGGCCCATTTCTACCAGGTGTTTCTTTCCTCACTGCTGGGCGGTTTCCTGGGCATACTATTCCTGATCCCGTTCCGCAAGTATTTCGTGGCCGAGATGCACGGCAAGTTCCCGTTCCCTGAAGCTACAGCCACCACCGAAGTGCTGGTGTCGGGCGAAAAAGGCGGCGACCAGGCCAAGGTGCTGCTTTTTGCCGGCCTGATTGGCGGTGTTTACGACTTTGTGATTGCCACCTTCGGCTGGTGGAACGAAGTGTTTTCGAGCAGGGTGATCCCTTACGGGGAAGCACTTGCCGACAAAGCCAAACTGGTTTTTAAAATTAACGTGGGCGCGGCAATCGTAGGTCTTGGCTACATTATCGGATTGAAATACGCCGTGATCATCACCGCCGGTTCTTTCGTAGGATGGTTTGTGATCATTCCCATGATAGCGCATGCCGCAGCCATGTTTGGGGGCGAAGCCAACGCCATTGCCGCCATGGCACCCGAGCTGATTTTCCGCGACTATGTGCGCATGATCGGTATTGGCGGTATTGCCATGGCCGGGGTGATCGGCATTATCCGCTCCTCGGGCATTATTAAAAACGCCGTGGGCCTAGCCGTGAAAGAAACCCTGAGCAAGCACGCCAACAGCGACAACAACCTGCGCACCCGCCGCGACCTGCCCATGAGCCTGATCCTTATCGGCATCCTGGTTACGGCCGTGCTAATTTTCGTATTTTTCCAGTTCGGTGTGGTCAATAACCTCACCCATGCCTTGGTGGGACTGGTTATCGTAATGATCATCGCCTTCCTGTTTACCACCGTGGCAGCCAACGCCATAGCCATTGTGGGTACCAACCCTGTTTCGGGCATGACGCTCATGACCCTGATCCTTACCTCACTGATTATGACCGCCGTGGGCCTTTCGGGCACTTCGGGCATGATTGCTGCCCTGATCATTGGTGGTGTGGTTTGCACTGCACTGGCCATGGCCGGTGGTTTCATTACCGACCTTAAGATCGGCTACTGGCTGGGTTCATCGCCCTACAAGCAGGAGGGCTGGAAGTTTCTGGGCACCGTGGTTTCGGCCGCCACCGTGGGTGGTGTGATCATTATCCTGAACCAGACCTACGGCTTTACCGGCGAAGGCGCCATGGTAGCGCCCCAGGCCAACGCCATGGCTGCCGTGATTGAGCCTATGATGACCGGCGGATCGGCCCCCTGGCTGCTTTATGCCGCGGGTGCATTCCTGTCGCTGATCCTCACCATGCTGGGCGTGCCTGCCCTCGCCTTCGCGCTGGGTATGTTTATCCCGCTAGAACTCAACACTCCCCTGCTCGTGGGTGGTATCATTGCCTGGTACGTTTCGACCAGCAGCAAGGATGTGAAGCTGGCCAACGCACGCAAGGAGCGCGGTACCCTGATCGCCAGCGGATTCATTGCCGGTGGCGCCTTGATGGGCGTGATCAGTGCAATGCTGAAGTTTGGCGGCCTCAACCTGGAAGCAGAAAGCTGGCTGGCCAGCAACGGATCACAGTGGCTCGGATTGGTTATGTTCATTGCCCTGTGCATTTACTTGTATCGCACCGCACTGCAAGCTAAAAAGGAAGATTAACACCCCAAAAGCCCCCTGCCAGCCAACATTTGGCAGGGGGCCTTTGTTAATAGCATTATAAGTTTAAAAATTAGAAAGGATCTATTATGAAAGAAAAATTGCTTGAAAGGTTTCTGCGCTATATCAGCATCGACACCCAGAGCGATCCCAACTCCACCACATTCCCCAGTTCCGAAAAACAGTTCGACCTGGCCCGATTGCTGGTGGAAGAATTGAAAGAACTCGGCCTGAGCGACGCCCATGTGGACGAAAACTGCTATGTGATGGCTACCCTGCCTGCCAATACCGACAAAGACATCCCGGTGATCGGTTTTGTGGCCCACGTGGACACCAGCCCCGATATGGACGGCAAGGACATTAAACCCCAGATCATTAAAAACTACGATGGCAAAGATATCCTGCTAAATATGGATAAGGAAATGTACCTTACAGTGAAGGATTTCCCGGAACTGAGCAAATATGTGGGCCAAACCATCATTACCACCGATGGCACCACCCTGCTTGGTGCCGACGACAAGGCCGGCATTGCCGAAATCATGACTGCCATCGAATACCTGGTGAAGAATCCCGCTATAAAGCATGGCACCATCAAAATTGGTTTTACTCCTGATGAAGAGATCGGCAAAGGCGTGGATCATTTTGATGTAAAAAAATTCGGTGCCAAATATGCCTACACCCTCGATGGTTCGGAAGTAGGCGAGCTGGAGTTCGAAAACTTCAATGCTGCTTACGCCAAGGTGAAGGTGCAGGGACGCAATGTGCATCCCGGCTATGCCAAGTATAAAATGAAGAATGCCATCATCATTGGTTCAGAATTCAATGATATGCTGCCGGTTTTCGAAAGGCCCGAATTTACTGAGCATTACGAAGGCTTTTTCCATATCATCAAGTTCGATGGCACTGTTGAAGAATCGACCCTGCAGTACATTATCCGCGACCACGACCGCAAAAAGTTTGAGCGCCGCAAGGAGCAAATTCAGGAAGTGGCCGACTTCATGAACAAGAAATATGGCGAAGGCACCATCACCATTGAAATGAAAGATCAGTACTACAACATGCGCGAAATGGTAGAGCCCGAATACCATATAGTAGCCATTGCCGAGCAGGCCATGAAAGACCTGGGCATCAAGCCGCACATTAAGCCCATTCGGGGTGGCACCGATGGTTCAAGGCTTTCATACATGGGACTGCCCTGCCCAAACATCTTTGCTGGCGGACATAATTTCCACGGAAAGTATGAGTTCGTGCCCCTGGAAAGCATGGAGAAAGCCACCAGCGTCATCCTGAAGATTATCAACCTGTATTACGAAAAGGCGTAATACCGAAAGAAAGCCCCTCAACTGCATTCCCGTCTTAGCGGGAACTTCGCTCGGGGACCGCAATAATTAATTACAAAAAGAAAGCCCCAACGTTGAAAAAACTCGTTGGGGCTTTCAATTTTTTCCAAATCGAACAAAGAACCGATTTACATATCTACTAATCAACCAGTTAACCCATTACCCCTTATACCCTATCGTTCGCTCCAGGTTCTGCACCTGGTCCATAACCGTATCATTCAGGAATGCTTTGCCAAAGTTTGCCTGGAGCAATTCAGAACCGGTAAAGTCAGCGCCTGAAAGGTTGGCCTTGAATAAGTTAGCGCGTGTAAGGTTGGAAGACCGGATAAAGGTCATTGACAAATCGGCCCTGGTAAGGTCAGTATCAATGATATCAGAGTTTGAAAGGTCAGCGCCATCGAGTTTGGCATCGGTAAAATCGGCTTCAGAAAGGATCGCTTCCATAAGGTTGGCTTTCGAGAGTACCGCACCAATCAGATTGGCACCTTTAAGGCTGGCACCTTTAAGGTTGGCTTCAGCCAGGAATGCACCCGAAAGATTCGCCCCTTCAAGATTTGCGCCAGAAAGGTCGGCACGTACAAAACTGGCATCGGTAAGGTCGGCGCCCGAAAGGTCAGCACCCCGTAAAACTGCCCCACGGAGGTTTAAGGGCCTGTACGAATCGCCATACGAACTCTGTGCAATGAGAATCCATAAATCACGATCGGAAAGGAATCTCTGACGTTCAGAAGACATAGTTAAAAAAATTAGAATTTATAAAACAAAGTTAAGTTTTTATTGATATAAACGATATTTGTGTAAACAAAAGAACATTTTTTTACCAAAACCGGGATTTTGATTAAACGACATAAGAATTTTCTTTGTAAGCCAATACGTTTACCTTTGCAGAAAACCAAAGGCATTGCGTCATTTCAACATTCCATTTTTTATTCCGGAGCTGGGCTGTCCGCATCAATGTGTGTTTTGCGATCAGCACCGGATAAGCGGAACACTGCAGGCGCCAAAACCGGAAGAAGTGGATTTGCAGGTGGCAGCCTACCTGAAAACTTTTCCTAAAATAGAACGGCAAGTGGAGATCGCATTTTTTGGCGGGAACTTCACCGGGCTGCCTCAGAATGAGCAGGAAGCCTACCTGAAGGCCGCTTCAAAATGGGTGAAAAACGAAGAGGTGAATGGTATCAGGCTTTCAACCCGGCCCGATTACATAAACCCTGAAGTCCTTAAATTGCTGAAGAAGTATGGTGTAAGCAGCGTTGAGCTTGGCGCGCAGTCGCTCGATGAGAAAGTGCTTCGGCTGGCCGGCCGTGGCCATAGCGCAAAACATGTAGAAGAGGCATCAAAAATGATTCTGGATGCCGGCTTTGTGCTTGGATTGCAAATGATGACCGGTTTGCCCGGTGACACAATGGAAAAGTCCGTGTATACTGCCCACCGCATAAAAGAACTTGGCGCAAAAGAAACGCGGATTTACCCAACGCTGGTCATTCGTGGCACCCAGCTGGAACAAATGTACCTGGCGGGCAGCTATCAGCCACTGAGACAGGAAGAGACCATTGAACGCTGCAAAAAATTGGTACTTTTCTTTGAAGAAAACCAAATCAGGATACTTCGTTTAGGGCTGCACCCATCTGATGGGTTGAGCAATTGCAGCGAACTGTTGGCCGGTCCGTTTCATCCTGCCCTGAAAGAGTTGGTGAACACCGCCATTTGGAAGGATATTTTCCGCGAAAGCGTTATAAAAAAAAAAGGTAATTGCCTGGTAATTAGTGTTGCGCCTAAAGAATTGAATGCAGCCATTGGGCATAAGGCTGCAAATAAAAAATGGCTGCTCGAACATTATGAAAGGGTGGATTTTAAGACAGACCCAAAGCTAAACGGGAGGGCCTTCCATGCTGATTATTGCTGACGCCCGTTTCCCCGAAAGGGTATTAAAAACCCTGGAGCGCTACGGTGAGGTGCTGCCATTTGCAAGCCAGGGGATCGTATATGAAGCCATCAGCGGCCACCCTGATATTTTTCTTTGCCAGACGCCAAATGCCCTTGTGGCGGCACCAAACACCCCTGCAGAAATCCTTAACCAGATAGTTAAGTCTGGAGTCATGGTTGCGAAGGGACAGCAACCGGTTGGCGCCTCCTACCCTGCTTCTGCAATGTATAATGCTTTCTCAGGATCGGGACTGCTGGTTCACAGAAAAAGATTAACAGATCCTGCAATTCTCCAAAATTCAGAAGGCCTGAAAAAAGTGGACGTTAAACAAGGCTACACCCGATGTAATCTTGTGGAAGCCGGCGGGCTGTTTATCACCAGCGACCGCGGCATAGAAACAGCACTTAAAAACGCAGGTAAGGAAACTTTTTTTGTTGACCCGTCGCTCATACAGTTACCCGGACAAAAACACGGGTTCTTCGGGGGCTGCGCAGGGGTTCATCAAAATCAGTTTTTCCTTGCTGGAAGCGTGAAGCATTTCCCGGAAGGGCCTTCATTAATTCAACACCTTGAAAAAAGAGATATTGAATTGGTGGAGTTATACGATGGACCGCTGTGGGATGGCGGGAGCATTTATTTCATCAGCAAAGCAATCAGGTCGATCATCCGCGAAGAGTAACCATATTCGTTATCGTACCAGGCCAGAACCTGCACAAAATTACCTCCCAGCACACGGGTGCTAAGGGCATCGAACACGGCCGAATGGGAATTTCCGATCACGTCGCTCGACACAATGGGGTCTTCACAATACTGAATAATGCCCTTCATTTGGCCTTGAGCGGCCATTTCGAACAGGCTGTTCACCTCTTCCACGGAAGTGTTGCTTTTCAATATCGCACTCAACTCCACAAAGGAACCATCGCTCACTGGCACACGGGTGGCAAATCCGTCAAAACGATCCTTTAGTGACGGCAGGATCTCTTTCACGGCCTTGATGGCGCTGGTGGTTGTGGGAATAATGTTGTCGGCGGCATTGCGGGCCCGGCGCAGGTCGTGATGGGGTGAATCGATCACGTTCTGGTTATTGGTGTATGGGTGCACCGTATTGAGGAAAACACGGTCGATGCCAAACTGATCTTCGAGTACCTTCAGCACCGGGGCCACACAGTTGGTGGTGCAGGAAGCGTTGGATACCAGCAGGTGTTCAGGTGTCAACATATGGTCATTCACTCCAATTACCACCATACTATCCAGCTTTTCCTTTGGCGGGCATGAAAGGATTACTTTTTTCACGCCGGGCCGCAAATGCCCCTGCAGCATGTCGCGTGTGAGAAACAATCCGGAAGATTCGACCACCACATCCACATCATGCTTATCCCATGGAATTTTGTCGGGGTGAAAGTGCGAATACTTCTGCATGGGCCGGCCATCCACAAAAAGGGTTTCAGTAGCTTCGTCGCCCCAAACTTCGCGGCCGAATCGGCCATGCACGGTGTCGTATTTGAGCAGGTGCACCAGGGTTTTGAGCAGCATGGGGTCATTTACTGCCACCAGCTGCATATCGCTGCGTTGCTGCATCAGCCTGAAAACGAGCCTGCCAATGCGGCCAAATCCGTTGATTCCTACCCTGATCATAATGAGGTATTAAATATCCAGGTCGAGCCTGATCTGTTTTTCGCGGTCGCCGGGCTTAATGTCGCCTGATGGCTTTCCATGATTGGGTTTTCGGGGTTTCTTTTCGCCCGGTTCAGCTGTATCGTTTGTCACTTCAGGCTTTTCTTCCTCTTCCACCTCCTTGGTTTCACCGTCCTGCCCTACCACCCATTCAAAGGTGATTTCTCCGTCTTCATTTATGCTAACAGGAGGTTCTTCACTTTCATTTGCAGCGGCTTCATCAGGAGTTTCCGGCTCAGGAGCTGCTTCTGTCTCTTCCCTGCGCAGGGGCTCCAGCCATTCCACCGATTCGATCTCGCTGACCGAAAGGCGCTTTCCACGGGCCTTGAAGCTTTTCACGGCAATGAAGCTCTCGGCATCAATTTCTTCGCTGCTGGCTGGTTTGCGGGCAGTGGCCGCCAGATTCACTTTCAGTCGTGGCCAGGGCTCGTCACTTACCAGGATCAGTTTGTTGGAGGGATCGTCGCCGATAAAGCCGATGGCCTTACCATTGGCCTCAGGCTCAAAACGCTTCAGGTACTGAAAGCCCTGCTCTGCATCGAAGAATACGGCGGTGAGCACAAGCCCTTCTTTCATTTTACGGAGAATGAGCGGCTTCTCGTCAAAGTGGGTGCTCAGGTCGAAACCAATAATGCGGTAAGTGCCGTTGGCATATACGGCCAGCAGCTTGTCGTCGCCCTTAAACGCGCCCAGATATGTGCCCCGTTTGTCGGCATTCAGTCGCATAACGGTGTCATCAAACCAAATATCCATTGCACCCAGGGTAGAAACGCCCTGATCTTTGAGCACCACTTTTCGAATGGGGTGTTTAGTGACCAGGTTTCCTCCGGCAGCACGGCCTTTGATGGCCAGTTCGGCAAAGTCGAGGTCGAACACAGGCTTCTTGAGCTTGGGCTTGTGACGCAGGTAAACCGACACCACTTCTGCTTCGCCATTGGGATTGGCGGTAAAATACAGCACCTTGCTGCCCTTGGTGCCCTTGGTAAGGTCGTAATCCTTATCGCGGGTAACGCCCTTCACAGCAAAGCGCTTCATATAGGAGGCGCCTTTGGGACCATCCTGGTAAATCATGTTGTAAATGGTGCGGTCGTCGTTCTTTTCGAACACGGCTATGTGAATAATGCCTTTCCCAACAAAAGATTTGTCGGCCACTTTGGTTACCAGGAAAGTGCCGTCTTCGCGGAAAACGATAATGTCGTCGATGTCGGAACAATCGCAAACGTACTCGTCCTTTTTCATGGAAGTACCGGCAAATCCCTCTTCTCTATTCACATAAAGCTTCTCGTTGGCCACGGCCACCCGGGTAGCCTCAATAGTGTCGAAGAAGCGGATTTCCGTCTTGCGTTCTCGCCCCTTGCCAAACTTATCCTTAATGCGCTGGAAGTAATCGATGGCATATTGCACCAGGTTCTCTAGATGGTGGTTCACCTTCTCAAGTTTGGCTTCCAGGTCTCGCATAAGGTCGTCGGCCTTGAAGGAGTCAAAACGCGAAATACGCTTGATCTTGATTTCGGTAAGCCGGAGGATGTCGTCGCGGGTAATTTCGCGGTAAAACTGCTTTTTGTAGGGATTGAGACCCTTGTCTATGGTTTCAATCACCGACTCCCAGGTTTCGCACTCCTCAATTTTATTGTAAATGCGCTTTTCAATAAAAATCTTTTCCAGGCTGGAGAAAAGCAGCTGTTCGAGCAGCTCGTGCTTTTCAATTTCCAGTTCCTTCTTCAGCAGATCAAGGGTGTTGTTCGTAGAGATTTTCAGCAGCTCATTCACATCCAGGAAGAGTGGCCTGTCGGTGTCGATCACGCAGGAGTTGGGCGAAATGCTTACCTCACAATCGGTAAAGGCATACAGGGCATCGATGGCCTGATCGGGCGAAATGCCGGGCATGAGGTGCACCAGTATCTCCACGTTCTGGGCAGTGTTATCTTCGATTTTGCGGATCTTGATCTTGCCCTTGTCGTTGGCGGCCACAATGCTGTCCATAAGGCTGCCGGTGGTGGTGCCGTAGGGGATTTCGGTAATCACCAAAGTTTTTTTATCGAGAATATTGATGCGTGCCCTCACCCTGACTTTTCCACCCCTGAGGCCGCCGTTGTATTTCGAAAAGTCGGCCAGACCACCGGTAAGAAAGTCGGGCAGAATATTGGGCTCTTCGCCTTGCAAAATTTTTATGGAAGCATCGATCAGCTCGTTGAAGTTGTGGGGCAGAATTTTGGAGGCAAGCCCCACGGCAATGCCTTCCACCCCCTGAGCCAGCAACAGCGGAAACTTCACCGGTAGCGTAAGTGGCTCCTTGTTACGGCCATCGTAGCTGGGTTTCCAGGTGGTGGTTTTGTGGTTGTATAGTACCTCGAGGGCAAATTTTGAAGGGCGAGCCTCGATGTATCGTGGCGCTGCTGCGCTGTCGCCGGTAAGGATGTTACCCCAGTTTCCCTGGGTGTCGATGAGCAGGTCTTTCTGGCCCAGTTGTACCAGGGCATCGCCAATGGAAGCATCGCCATGGGGGTGATACTTCATGGTGTTGCCAATGATATTGGCCACCTTGTTGTAGCGCCCATCGTCCATTTCCTTCATGGAATGCAGGATGCGGCGCTGCACGGGCTTGAGCCCGTCGCGCACTTCGGGCACCGCGCGCTCAAGGATCACATAAGAAGCATAATCGAGAAACCAGTCCTGATACATCCCCGAAAGGAGTGTGGTGGACTGATCAATGACAGGCACTTCATCCTTTGGCTGGGACAATGGATCCAAGCCATCGCCAGCCGGCTGCAGGGAATCCAGACTTTCTTCGTGGGAGTCGCTCATAACAATTGCTGAACCAATAAAACAGATTTTCCTTGAAGGAAAACCGCTGCAAATTTAAGCATAATAATTTTGCTGAAATGGAAAGCAACAGGAAGGAAAAACATAATTACCTCCAAAACCTCAGCAGCAGCACTTCTGCCAGCAGGCAGGCAAGGGCAAGGATAAGGAAAAGCTTCCATAGTTGCAGGCCGAGGCGGGCCTGTTCGAGGGCCTGACCAAGGCCGGCTTCGGTGGTTTCGACCACCTGTATGTTGCTGAGGCCGGCATCCAGCAGCATGCTTTCGAGCTCGGATGCTGAAAGCACTTCAGGAACGGACTCGCGGCGGTCGTAATTGAATGAAAGGCCATTCACCAGTTCGCCAGCGTTCCACAGGGAATAATTGCCGGCTTCGGGCACCTGGTCGTGTACAAAAAGTTGCATATTATTTCCGCTGAGGCGCTGTTCGGGAATGATCTCCATGTCTGCCCCCCTTAAAGTCAAAACCTGGTCGCGCTGCAATGCAGCACCCCTGACAAGGATGGGCTCATTGTCGCCCACCACATGATACAGGGGCTGGAATGAGCCGCTTTGCAGGGCAATGTTTACCAAAGTTGGCACAAACACGGCATGCCGCTGAAAGTTGCTGAAGTCATCACTTAGCGGCACGGCTGCCAGAAACACCTTTCCGCGGCCCAGGTCGTAGGCAACCATAAAGGGATTGCCATTCTGCAATTCCATTAGCGGCTGTCCGGCCGAACGTGCGCTTCGCGAAATGGGGTAATGCTGAAAAACGCGGGGCAAGTCAATGTTTTCGGGCAGGTTATCAAACACCCCGGTGTAAATCTGGTGCTGTGCGTTAATGGTGCTGACCCTGAAGTCGGTGGTATCCAATCTTATTATGTTATCCAGTCCCATCGTAGAAAGGAATGTGTTGTACGAAGAAAGTTCGGCTCCGGCCCCGGGAAAAATAACCAGGTGGCCGCCCTGCTCAACATAGCGCTGTGCTTCCATTGCCAGGCCCGGGCTTATAGCATTCAGCCCGTTGAGCACCACCATATTGTAGGTGGGGAATGCGCTGAAATCGACCGCGAAAGCAGGCATGGAGTTGTAAGAAAAGGTAGAATCCCGGCCAAACAATGCCCGGAGGAAAGTTCCCTGCCCCTGCTCATCGATGCTGAGCACCGGAATGCCTGAAGCCACTTCGTAGCTGAAAAACAGATGGTCGTCGAAGGTCACCGGATAATCCACTATCTCGATGCGGCCTTGGTTGATTCCTTCTTGCTGAATGGTCCAGGTGAGGCTTTCTTCGGTTTGCCCAAAAGCCGGAATGCTGAAAGAAGCCACCGTGCGTTGCACCTCGTTAATGAAAAGCCGCAAGGGCTGGTTTTCGAGCGGCTGATCACCAAAATTGCGGATCCTTACCTTTAGGGTTACTGCCTGCCCCTTGAGCCTCACGGGCGATTCGAACCAGCAGCTGTCGATGGCCACGTTGGCGGCCCGCTGCGCCTGAAGCGGAACAAAAAAAGCAGCGATGCTACTGTCGGGTTTTGCATCGCCGATTACGGCCATACTCTTCTGGAAATCGGAAAGGTAATAAGCGCTATGATTGGCCTGAGCGGCCGACGAAAACAGTTCGTTCTTTCGCAGTAAAACTTCCTCCAGTGTTTTAACCGCCGGGGTAAGACTGACTTCTTCGACCAGCGAGAGAAATTCATCGCGGCTGACAAAGCGCTGGTGGCGGCCTTCAAAGTCGTTGGTGAGCAGCAGAAAACGATCGGTAGCTTGATAAATGTCGGCCACCTGCCGGGCCGATTCGCGGGCTTCGTCGAGCAGGCGGCCGCGGCGTGCTAAAGCATCCATACTGAAGCTGTTGTCGATGTAAACCGCCACGGCATTGCCCTCGGGGCTTACCTGGCTTTCCCCGGAAGGGATATAGGGCTTTGAAAAGGCCAGCACCAGAAAAGCCACGGCCAGCATGCGGGCAGCAAGCACCAGCCAGTGTTTAAGTCGCGATTGCTTTTTCGACTCGTCGCTGAGCTGCCGCAAAAACGACACATCAGAAAAATACACCTTGCGGAAACGCCGGAAATGGAACAAGTGGATGATAACCGGGATGGCAACAGCCAGCAACGCAAACAAAAATGCCGGGTAAACAAATTGCATGGATCAGTTTTTCGAGCGGTCTTTTTATAAACTACACAAAGTTAGGTTTAATTGTTTAAGGGCTGGTAATAAAAACGCCGCCCTTGTGTTGTTGCTGGGGCGGCGTTTTATATTTAATTTAAAAATTACTTTTTGATAAACGTCTGATTGTGAATGCCTGATTCAGTAATGAGTTGCAGTATGTAAGTGCCTGGTTGCAGGCCTTCGAGCGAAACATCGAAAGTTTGACGATTGCGTTCAACTACCTGGTTAAACTTTACCTGGCCGTTCATGTTCATTATTCTGAAACCTGTAATAATGCCATCAAAACTTATGGTGATGCGGCTTCCCGCAGGATTGGGATAGAGCCTGATGCCGCTAAGGAACGGATCGGTAATGCTGGTAGTGATTAATTCCACATGTACAGTCACATCCATATCTACTACGGTCACCTCCCCTTCGGCCTGCAGAAAGTCGGCCTGGGTTACCATCCAGGCGTAAGTGCCGGGAGCCACCGATTCGAAAACATAATCGCCGGGATCATTCTCAACGCCGTTCAGGCTTATCACAGCATCAGCGACATCCTGACCATAAGTGTCTTTTACCACAAAAGTAACCGTAAAAGTTTCGCCTTCCATGGGCAAAATCACCGGAACAGTGAGGTCCGAATCGATTACTGTGAAATTTCCGGTAGCAAGATAATCTTCAAAAGTTACCTCGTAAACGTATCCGCCTTGCGACAATTCGAAAAGATACATTCCTGCTACTCCTGGGTTGCCTTCAAGGTTTACCACGGCTTCTGTTACCGGAGTGCCATTCAAATCAGTAACTTCGAAGGTAACTTCATAAACGGGCAATTCCAGTTCCACGGTAAACTCCATGGTATTGGTCACACAGCCGCTGCCCACGCTCAGGCTGACGTTGTAGGTTCCGGCCTGGGCATACACATGGAATGGGTTCTCTTCCACAGAAGTTTGGCCATCGCCAAAGTCCCAGAGATAGGTGGTTGCATTTTGGGCGTTGGCCCGGAAGCCCACCTCATGGTCGAGCACAAAGTAATCAGGGTTGGCCACGGGTTGATTATCTAGGTCTTCGACCACGGCCACGTCGTCAATGTAAATGTAATACCTTCCCGAAGTGCCTCCATCAGTGTGCCAGCCAAAGTAGTACACGCCGCTTTCTTCCACCGTAAACTGCTGAGCAGCTCGCTGGTAGGCGTTGGTGTTGAAAGAAGGCAGAGAAATCAGTAGCTGTTCCATAAGCAGCACATCCTGCCCGGTGCCAATGCTCAATCGCAGGTTTTCGGTCGAAAATCGGGAACGATAATAGAAGCTTATCTCGTAGCACTTACCTGCCTCAAGGT
This sequence comes from Bacteroidales bacterium UBA4814, assembly GCA_002402465.1. Classification (GTDB taxonomy): domain Bacteria; phylum Bacteroidota; class Bacteroidia; order Bacteroidales; family UBA7960; genus UBA7960. The sequence goes on along the minus strand of DHFW01000026.1, from coordinate 19,518 downwards.
AAAAACATTCGCTGAAAAGCCAGTCATTGTTAATAACATTTCCGCCGGCACCATCGGTGCGAATGGCGTATAAGAAAGACCCTGTGTTGGCCACTGAGGCATCCTCAACTAACTGCCACTCATTGACTCCGCCAAGATTCTGAACCATCCAGTCGCTCACATCATCAGTGGCTTCAAAACTGGTGAAGTATTGCTGCATCAAATAATCTGCAACAAAAAGGGTATCGTTAACCGGGTTTTGTTCTTGCAGGTGGCTGCTCCATGCTGTGAGTTGATATACCTGGTCGGGCATAAGGGTAAAACCGCCTTCGAGGCTAAACCATTGGCTTTGGCCGGCGGCAATTGTTTCGGTAAAGGAAAAGGCCAGGGCGCCAAGGTCGTTAATCTGCAGGTAAACATCAAATGCAGAAGCTGCGGTGCTTCCAAAATTGGTGATTTCAATCTGCATGCTTTGGGCCGGAATAAGGCCGCAACTTTCATCCTTTTCGCGGGGAACAATTAATTGGGTCACAGAAAGGTCATGTTCAAACACCTGGTAGATGGTAATGTCGTCAATGTGCATTCCAAACTGGTCGGCAGGACCATAAGCGTGCCAGCCAAAATAATATTCGCCTGTCTCGCTTACGGAAAATGTGGTTTCTACTTTATTATAAACCGAATTGCTGATTTGCCCAAGGTCAAGAATAACCTGGCTCATGGCCGAAGCCTGCTGAGCTGTACCAAGGTTTAGTTTGAGGCTTTCGGGCCAATTGGCTGCCCGATTCTTGTAGTGGAAGCTCACGTAATAGGTGGCACCTTCCTGCAGGTTGAAACAGGGGCTCATAAGCCAGTCGTTGCTGGGCACACTGGTTTGGTTCGACATAAAGGAATAAGAATGGCTTCCCGTGTTGGCATGTACCGGGTCGGGGTTCAGCATCCAAGTGGTGCCATCGTTGTTGGCATCCTGCACCAGCCATCCACTGAAGTCTTCGTGAGGCTCAAAGCCCATGGTGTAGGCACCCTGGGATGAAAGATCGAAGGAAGAAAGCACCAAAGGCACATCGAAAAGGCCATCGTTGCCTTCGAATTCATCGTTTTCAAGCAGCGTGTAAACAGAGATATGGTTTTCTCCTCCTTCACTCAGGTCAATGGTTGTCTGAAAAGAATATTCAAGGGTTTCGCCATGGGCAAGGCTTTGGCTAATGGTTTCGGCAATAGGTGGATCATCGTTGAGACTGAAAGCCACCTGGAAGTTGCTAATGGATTGGGTGCCAAAATTGGTCACTTCTACCGTAACCATCTCTGTATCAGAAAAAGAGCACGAATTGCCGGGCGACAACAAGGCTGTTACACCGGCATCATTTCCAAACTGATTTTTGATCTCCACATCGGTAATGTGGAAAATATAACTCTCGGGGTTGTTGATGGCTCCAGTGGTGGCATAAAAAGCAAGAATAATTTCTTGTCCGGCATATTGCGAAAGCGGAAACGAAAATGCCTGCAGTGAGGAGGTAAGGCCGCTGCCACGGTCGAATGCGGCAGCCTGCTCCCAAGTGGCCCCGCAGTCGGTCGAAACCATAATGGCAAGCTTGTCATCCGATCCCATTTGGGTGGTGCCCTGGTCGAACTGCAAGGCAGCCCTTAATTGCAGTTCAAGGTTTTCGGTCGCTGTAAATTTTGGCCCAATCATCCAATCCTCGGTGCCCAGCTGAACAAAATATACGCTGGCTGTGCGCGAGCCCCCAAAGTTGTCGCCCTGCCAGTCGGTGTCCATTTTTACCCGCGGATAATCCTTGCCCCGGGCTTCGTACCAGCCTGGGTATATATCGCCCAAATTATTGGTGTAAAAACCAATAAAATTCATAAATGGCAAGGGAAGGTTACGAGGCTCGGGATTGTTTACCACAATATTGCCTTTCACATTATTTGCCCCAAAGCCATCGGCCGGATGCTCGGTTTCAACGCTGAAATGATATTCCCCGAAAGGGGTATCCTCTAGTGTTCCCACCTCAAAGTCAACATAATCATTCGGCTCGATTATCCCCTGGTAGGCTCCAAACAGGTTCTTTGTCAGGGCGCCTCTTATCCTGACCCTTACCGGCACGGAGCTGATGGGTTCCAGCCCATCGTTCTTGATACGAACCACCACAGGCTGGTTTTCTTCAAAACAACTGGCATTGGAAGGCTCTACCAGGCCGAAAGCCAAGGCGTCGTGGGGCACGGCATTTTTTATCACAATATCATCGAGGTGGAAGGCTGCCAGGCTATTTGCTTCCTGACCATTAGTGGCATAAAAGGCCACCCGGATAAGCTGATCAGCAAACTGACCCAGGTCAAAATCGTAATACTGGGGAATCCAGGTGGGCTGATTGGAGAATTTGAACGTATGCACCACATGCTCGAAGTTGAAATCGCTGGTTGAAACCAGCACGCTGATGCTGTCGTTGTAGCTTAGGTTTCCCTGGCTGGGATCGTTCCATATGCGGCTTAGTGCTGCCATAAAGGTAATTTTGGTGGATTCGGAAGCCACAAATGGCGGACTGATGATCCATTCATCTTTTAGCCCGACGTAGTCGAAAGTAACGGAAGCAGTGGCCGAGCCATAGAGCACATCGGCACGATACCAGGCCCCGTTCATAATCTGTGGGGTACCAACACCTTTGCCTTCGAGCCAGCCAGGATACACCTCGGGGAGGTTTACCCCGTAAAAAAGCTCAAAATCAATGTTCATAGGTAATGGCATTTCCCCATTTGGCTCTTGCCCAAGGGCAAAAGAGACTAGAAAAAAAGCAAACAAAAGGGTAATGGTAGATTTTTTCATAGGAGGTAAAAATTATGGTTAGAAAAATGGTTCTAAAAATCAAAATTAGGGCAATTTTAACAGAGTTTTTGTACTATTTTCCCTAACAAACCAAAAAAGTGAAGCAATGACCGGCAAAAAACGCCAGCCAACAGGTAATTGCAGACTAACAGCCAAAGTCTTTATGCAGCAATTCTAACAAAAATTTCTAAAACGGATACCCAATGCCCAGGTTAAAGATCAGGTTCTGGCGGCGCCAGTCTTTTTTAAATGGTTCTAAAGCCTGGAAAAAGCTTCCTGTGTCCCAGGGCAGGGCCAGCGGAAATGCGAAGTCGAAACGCAGCACAAAGATGGAGGCATCGATGCGCAAGCCGGTGCCCACCCTGCTCAACATAGCGCTGGGCTTCCATTGCCAATCCGGGGCTAATGGCATTAAGCCCGTTGAGCACCACCAAATTATAACGCGGGAATGCGCTGAAATCGACGGCGAAGGCCGGCATTGAGCTGAAAGAGAAAGTGGTGTCGCGTCCGAACAATGCCCTGAGGAAAGTGCCCTGCCCCTGCTCATCGATGCTGAGCACTGGAATTCCAGTAGCCACTTCATAGCTGAAAAACATTTGGTCATCAAAGGTCACTGGGTAGTCAACAATCTCGATGCGACCCTGGTTGATTCCTTCTTGCTGAATGGTCCAGGTGAGGCTTTCTTCGGTTTGCCCGAAGGCCGGAATGCTGAAGGAAGCCACTGTACGCTGCACATCGTTAATGAAAAGCCGCAAGGGCTGGTTTTCGAGTGGGTGTTCGCCGTAGTTTCGGATCCTGATCTTCAGTGTTACAGCCTGTCCTTTAAACTAAAAACTACCAACAAGACCAGGCGCTGGATTTTTTTAACAGGAAAATCCGGTGCTTTGTTTATTTTTTATAGGTTTGCAATGTTACCATGATGAAGGAATTCACTGAAAATGTAAACCAAAGCGCTTTACCTGTTTACAGCATTCTTCCTGCTTACCTATAATTCATGCGAAAGGCGGGAAGATCCCTTTCCCGGCCCCTTCGATTTCAACATTACCGATAGCGAACCAGCCTGGAGCCCCGATGGCCAGTGGATAGCATTTGTGCATGGCAGTATGCCTAATGATGGTATTTATCTTATTAGCCCCGATGGGGAGCAATTACAGCTTTGGCATCAGGGCATTGCCGATTCACCGGCGTGGAGCCCCTGCGGTCAGTGGCTAGCCTTCTCGCAGGGCGCACAGATATGGAAGAAGAAGATTGATGGCGATAGTCTTACCCAGCTGACGTTTGAGGGAAGAAACTTTTTCCCCGCCTGGAGTTCAAATGGAGATTGGATTGCTTATGATGCGATTATTATAGGAGAAACCACTTTATACGCTTTATGGAAAATGAAATTTGATGGAAGTGATAAATTTCTAATATCGTATAAACCCGGAGAAGGTGCGGTAAGAATGCCCCATTGGGTTGGAGATACAATAATTCATATTCGTTATAAACAAGGGGTTTTCTTTTCTTCTGAGATTTTTTCGATGAACTCAGAAGGGGGAAATGAAACTAGGATAACATTCAATGAATCAACTGATTATTACCCCAAAATCTCCAGTATACATAAAAAAATTGCTTTCACTTCACAGTCACAAGCTACACGTCTTCATCAAATATGGTCTATGGAAATAGATGGTTCAAATCTAAAACAGCTAACAAATACTCATGGCTATAGATGCGATTGGAGCCCTTGCGGGAACTATATCGTTTACACCGATGCTCGCTCAGAAAATGGGCGGCTTTGGATTATGAATGCCAATGGAAGCAACAAGCGACAGCTTACTTTTGAGCATCATTTTTAAAATAAACAATAATTCTGTTTGTATAACCAAAAAAACCAAACCATGAAAAAAGCATTACATATCAATATGTACCTAGCATTTATTTTTTCATTTTCCATTTTTGGCTCAGCGATTTATGCCCAGGAGCGTTATCTTAAAACCGAGTTGCTGGTTTACGTTTTGCCTGATTCACTTGAATTGCCCGAAAAGGAGAAAGGTTTAATTCCGATAACGCAGGCAGGTAAAAGCATAAAATCCGGGGAGTTGCAAACCGCACTTGCAACTACCGGAGCAAGGCACATAGGGCGTGCGTTCCCGGCTTGGCCGACAAGGGATAGCGTAGCGGTACGCAGCGATGGCGAATTGATAAATACTCCTTCATTCCACCGGATATTTATTGTTACTTTCGATTCAGAGCAGGAGGCTGAAAGTGCTATTTCTACCTTAAGTAAACTGCCATCAGTGAAGTTTGCCGAAAAGCACGCTGAACCTGTTTTTGACAACGACCCTTCTTATTTGGATGGGCCTCAGTGGTACCTAAACAACGATGGGAGGTTAGGCGGTGTGGCTGGAGGCGATATTAATGCAGAAACTGCTTGGGGAATATTCACTGGCAGCCCTCAAATCAAAATAGCAATAATGGATAAAGGAATAGACCTAAACCATATTGAGTTTGAGGGGAGAGTGTCGGGTGACTCCCATTCCGGCGACGATCATGGTACTCTTGTTGCAGGGGTGGCAGCAGCCAACGCTATGAATGGAGAGGGAATGCGAGGTGTTGATTGGAATGCGCAAATAATATCAAAAAAAGTCAGCTCTTCGAATGGCAGTTGGCTTGGCGACAATACTGTTGCACAGAAGATAACTGATGTAGTTGCTGAAGGGGCAAACGTAATTAATTGCAGCTGGAGTTTTGACAATACACTTAGCAATACTCTGAGAATGGCCTTTGAACATGCCTATCAAATGGACAGAGTAGTGGTGGCAACAATGGGCAATGATTGGGACACTCGATTAAAGTATCCTTGCGGTTATAGAAGTGTGATTGCTGTGGGAGCAACGCAAAACAACGATATACGTTCTCCCTTTTCAAACATGGGGAACCATATTGATGTAGTTGCCCCGGGAGGAGTGGACGATCTAAATAATGGCCGTAATATTTTTACTACAACTATTGGAGGAGAATATAGATTTGTAAACGGCACATCTCTCGCTGCGCCCCAGGTAGCAGGCCTTGCCTCGTTGCTAAAGGGCTACAGAAGCAACCTGACTAACGATGATATCAGGCAGGTCATCAGGCTGACTGCTGATGATAATATTGTTCCTGATCATGATCCTGAATATGGCTATGGAAGAATCAATGCTGGAGTTGCGCTTCAATTCATCGATGAGCCCAACGAGGTGGTGCACGGGGTTTCGTATGGAGGGTTCTCCACCAAAACCAATATCAGCCAATGGATTTATACCGGAAGCAGTTGGGGTATTGCTCCGGGAACGTACCTGGATGTTGACAGGTACACCGTAACCAAGCGGATTAATTTTGAAATTCCGTTCTGCTCACCCCCTACAGTGTGGATGAGAGAGCGTCAAAGCACCTGCCTGAGTGCCGCGACCCCTAACGATGGCATCCCCTGGGCACAGATAACGAATGTTACAGAAACAGGATTTGATGTAACATACTATGTTTATTATGTTAGATATAATATTTTATATCAAACTATTAACAAGTGGGTGCCATCTAATGTTTCACAGTCTAATATATCTTATACAGCAGTTGGAGTGTTAAATACCGCTGCTACAGCAGGCCCAATTTCCGGCCCCACCGTTGTATGCAATTCCTGGGTCACCTATACCGTTGGCAACCTTCCCCAGGGAGCAACCGTAAGTTGGGACAAAAGCGAGAACCTGGTTCGCTCGGATAAAATGGGTCCGTTTTCTTTCCAGGTTCGGGCTGCCAGCCCTGCCGCTAATGGCCCGGGCTGGGTAAAAGCCATTATATCCGGATCGTGCGATACCGTAAGCCTGATAAAACATGTATGGGTAGGCACCCCTCCCGGTAACATAGCCGGCCCATACGTGTGGCAGTACGGACAGGAACTGCAGGTACACTGCCTGGAACCCGGGCAATGGGCAACCATGCGGCTGATAAACACGCACCCTGATGTGACGGACTACTCATGGACGCTGTTCGATGAGAGCGAATACCCGATAATGTTAGGGAACGGGCCAACATCAATGCCTTTTACCATAAGCGGAAATTACCCTCCCCGCTATGTTGAGGTCAGCTATGGCATAGATGGATGCTCGTGGAGCACCAATCAGAAGTACGTTTCACTCTGCGGGGGAGTATTGCGCCTGGTGGTTCACCCAAATCCTGCCAGCCACATCATTACAATATCTGAAGCTGATGCCGAAATGAATGACTATACGCCCTGGATACTTCGTTTGACCAGCAGCCAGGGTATTGTCCTGATGAACAATTCGGCAACACTGCCTGAAACTATTAATATTGGTGGCTTCCAACCCGGGTTTTATATCCTTTATGCGCAGTAGGGGCAATACAGCGAGCAGCATGTTGTGGTGGTTAAGTAAGCTAAACACTAAACAGCACCTGGGGCCTTAAACCAAAAAGCTTAATTGTCTAAAACGGATACCCAATGCCCAGGTTAAAGATCAGGTTCTGGCGGCGCCAGTCTTTTTTGAATGGCTCGATAGGCTGGAAAAAGCTTCCGGTGTCCCAGGGCAATGCAAGCGGAAATGCGAAGTCGAAGCGCAGCACGAAGAAGTTCACATCGATGCGCAGGCCGGTGCCAGCCCCCACGGCAATCTGTTCATAAAAGGTGTTACGGTTGAACCGACCGCCGGGGGTATTTTCGTTGTCTTTGAGCCGCCAAACATTTCCGGCATCCACAAAGAAAGCCCCTTTCACAAAGCGGGTAATGTCGAAGCGGTATTCAATATTCAGCTCAAGTTTAATTTCGCCGCTCTGGTAAATATTGAAACGCCCCTGCAACGAATCGGGCGGCTCATAAGCGCCGGGGCCTAATGACCGGGGGTGGAAGGCTCGAATGCTGTTCGATCCGCCAATAAAAAACTGCTTTATGTAAGGCAGTGTTTGCGAGTTTCCGTAAGGCACGCCCACCCCTGCAATAAAGCGTGCTGCCAGGCGCTGCCCCCGGTTAATCTGATTATACCAGCGCAGGTCGATGTCGGCTTTGGAATATTGTGAGAAGTCCTGCCTGAATACCTGGTAACTGCCTTCTTCATTCTTTTGAGCGCCTGCCAGGCCAAACAGGGCACGGGCCAGGTTGCCCGAAGCATCGAGGTTCAGATTGAAATACCAGTCGTTGGTGCGTTTTTGCTTAAGCTGCGAATTATAGGTGAGCGAATATTCCGATCCCATGATAAATTGCTCAAAAAGCCCTCGCTGCAACAATTCGCCTTCAATGATATCAGCGCCAAGGTTATCAGAAATTTTTCCCAAAGCAAACCAGTTGAGCACCACTGGCGAGAGCCGGTGATTGGATGCAATGCGCTGATTCCAGGAATATTCATACTGAAAGCGCAAGGAGGAAAGGTTAAAGGCATCGGTGCGGCTCAGGAAGTTAAAACCCAGTGAAAAACTGGTTTTGGGTAGAAGAACGGGCGCTGAACGTCTGATTTTGAATGGAATGACAAATCGCGGATAGGTAATTTCCGCTTCCAGACCTGCCTCCACAGATGAAGCAGAACTCTGTTTGCGGGCAATGAGGGTTTCCACGGAAGTGTTGGTGGAAAAACGCAACTGCTCGGCACCTCCCAGGGCATTGCGGTTGCTGAAACTCACATTGAGGCCGGGCCCGGCAAAGTTGTTCGACTTGGTCACGCCCCTGATCTCGGTGCTGAGCGATTTTTTCTCTGCCGGGGTGAGCAAAATCCTGACATTGAGGGCAGGCATCCCATCCAGGGTGGTTTCTTCAAAGTGGATGTTTACAAACTTGAAAACGCCCAGGCCAAGCAGGTGATTCAAGGTTCGGTCATGTTCTTCAACATTGTAAGTCTCGCCCTTTTTCAGGAACACGGCATTGGCTAGCGTGGCCGGTTTAAACTGCTCTTCCCGGTCGAATAAGTACAGCCCATCCCTCAAAATAATGGTATCTGAGCGGGTTCCATCCTGAGTAACCTCGAGCAAATAATCGGCGAAGAGGTACACATTGGCAATCATGTACGATCGGGCTGCTTGTGGAGGGTTTTCGGGCTTGAGGGCGGCATGAAGCTCTACTGTTCGGTTTCCGGCAGTAGTATCGGCACGGAAAAGGATATGATCGGGGTGGAAAAAGTAATATCCCTGACGCTTCAAAACCCTGTCGATGCGCGTGCGCTCCTCGCGCAGGGTCTGCAAGCGGTATGGATCACCGGGTTTAATAAGGCTGGCATCCAGGGTTTCGTTGATGCTTTTTGAAAGGCTGTCGGTTTCAGGCAAAGGGAATAATTCACTAATGGTGTATGGCGGTCGCAACGAAACGATGTAATTGACAGAAGCTTTTTGTTCTTTCTTTTTGATCTCGTATTCAACGCTGGCATCGAAAAAACCCAGGTTGTGCAGGCGGTTCTCCAAAAGGCGGGTGGTGCGCGAAACCGACACCTCCTCAAAAAGTACCGGTGGCCTGCCAAAGCGGTTTCTCATCAAATGCCTGAGGCCGCGGCCGGTGGGTTCGCCTGCCGTATTATACAGCCAAAGCCGAATTCTCATTCCCAGGAAAGTGGCGTTGGGCTCGGGTTGCAGCACGCTCTCAAGTTCCGACTCCACCTTCGATAAACCCGATATTTTTTCCTCATGCTCAAATTGGATCCGGCTGCCTGTGTAAAGCTCCTGCCCATCTTCCAGATAGCGAAGGTTGGAACAGCCCTGCCCGGCAAGCAACAGTACCGGAAGCAAAGCAAACAACAGGTATTTATGGCCCTTATTCGTCATTTTCTTCTGCTTCTTTTGTTTCTTCATGATCTCCATCGGGCGTCATCTCCGGCGACTCTTCCTTTTTCATAAAAAGTTCGCGAAACTGGTTGTAGCTCCTGGTAAGCAGCAGGGCGATACCGGTTTGAATCACCTCACCCTCAAAGAGGTCTCTGTAATCTTTTTTTCGGAAACCCCGCAGGATCAAAGTCCCTTCCGGATTTAGCAGGTATTCGATCAGGAAGTCTCCTGCAATCTCTCCGGCGCTGGTCTGGCGGCGGGTTTCGTCTTCCAGCTCAATGTTTCCTCCCAGGGTCAGGCGCAGGCGCTCATCCTGGAAGTTTTTGGAAATTTCTACCTGCAACTCGGTACGGCCAACAGCTTCGCCTGAGGTAAAATCTTTGTAGGATTCTACTTCAAAATTCAGATCTACGCCCCTAATAAACTGGTCGGAAATGCGGTTGAGCTGTTGCGAAAGAATGCGGCTGGCGCTGTTGCGGGCGGTGGTGGTTAGTCCGGGGCCACCCAGCGAAGCCAGGGGGTTTTCCTGCACAAAACTGCCCAGCATCAGCAGCGCAAAAACCTGTTTGTTCAGTTCAGACTCATTGCGGCTGAGTTCAGTAAGACGGCTCTGCAAGCGCCCATCCATGGCATTTTGCTGACTTTCGGGCAAGCCAATTTCGAAGCTGATCTCGGGGTTGAGCAGCTCGCCGCGCATGTGCAGAAACACCTGGAAGGGGTATTGCTGCCGCAAGGCGGGATCGGCCTGTGCCCCTGACACAGGTGATTCAAAAAGTTCCCGGGCCGAGGTACGCAGATTGTAAATGGCCGTAATATCGACGCGGGCCTGCATGGGATCGCCGGTGAGCACAATGCTGCTGCCGCGCTGTATCTGGAAGTTGCGACTGATGACATCGTAAAAGGTGAGCAGATAGTTCCCATCAGTAATCTCATAACGGCCAGCAATGGAAATTCTGCCGCTCGGATCCACACCATAGCTTAGCACACCGCCTCCTTTCACTTCCAGAAAATCGCCGGCATATTCGTCAATAATCACCCTCACATCGGTTTGCGGATCAATTTCCACATTTAGACTCATATTCAGATTACTGAAAGCTGACAACAGGGGCTGTGCCTCATGTAAAGGCGATCCGAGAAAAAGAGTGTCGCGAAAGCTCACAAACTCAACTACCCCTTCGTCGCCAATAGCCTCAGGCAAACTTTGAGGCACTATCAAAGTAAAGAATGAGCCCTGGTTTAGCTTCAGTCGGCCTTCTATCACCGGGCTAACCAAATTTCCAAGAAGGCTAAGGTCGCTGTCGATAAACATCCTTCCGGAAAAGAGTTCATTTTGCCCTTCAGGCACATTCATCAGCAAGAAGTTGCGCGAGTTGAGATTGAGGTTGAATGATGGATTGCTGAATTCGGCCATACTGATGGTACCACTCAGGTTTGCCCGGCGCCCTAATGAGTCGAGCAATGTAAAATTCTGAAAGCCAAGGGTGTTTTGGTCGATATTAATCTGCTCGTTTTCTATCCGAAAATTCGCATTCAGAAATTCAACCAAAAATGCAGCATTGGTGAAACGCAAAGAGCCGTTAATTGCCGGACTTGCCGGGTTTCCTTTTACCGTTAGATTGCCGGTAAGCTGGCCCCGAAGATTTGCGAGCTGCCCTGCGGTAAACCCCTCAAAGGTGGAAAGGTTGGTTTCTTTGAGTTGCAATGCCAGGTCGACCAGCGGATTCTCACCAGGCTGATAATCGCCGGTAATTTCTATTTCATTGCCATAACCTTTAATGCTGGCAAAAAGGATGTATTGTTCAGCAACGGGGTTTCGGGCCAGCAAGTGTATATCGCCAATGGTGTTGCCCAGGTAGGTAAACCGGTCGATGGTCAGGTCAGACACGAACGAGAATCCTGAAAATAATTGGTTTATTGTTGCTGATCCGTGAAACAAGCCTCCCAGTAAAGGCTTTTCATCGAAAGTAAAAAATTGCCCAAGCTCAAACTGGTGAAAGCTAATGTCGATTGGAGCAAAACCTTCATCTGTTTCCTGGCTTTGTGCCAGCAGGTATTGGCTGTTTTGCCCAATTCTGAACTGCTCTACCAGCAGTTGTTCATTTCCAAAAACAATCTGATTGCCCGGACTTATCTGCCATGGCTCCTTGTTAATAAGCATATCCTCCTCGAAGGATAACAAAAACTTTTCGTCATCACGTTTGAGATTGCCCTGGAGTGCGAGCCAGTTAATATCCTCTTTGTCGTCAAAAGAAAGTTCAAAAGACAAGGCATTATCCTTAAGCAGTCCTTCGGCAGAGAAATTGCGAATTTCGGCTCCGATGCCTTCAAATGAATTTAGTTTTGCTGATAGCGTTGTATTTCCGGCTCGGGTATCGACAAGCAAGGCAAAATCGTGAAACGTCAGGGTGCCATAACCAACAAATGGAATACCCGCTTCCATCAAAAACAATCCCTTTTGCCCATCAAAACTGCCTTTAACCAAAAATGGATCGATAAATGACAAATCGGGGAGCAAAAATTCGGTGAACCACGGGGATGGCAATACCTGTATGTCAAATTCAAAATCCCCATTACCTTCGGCCGCAAAAAGGGTATCTGTTTGTGCAAGCATAAGGGAAGCAAAATGAGCGCTTACAAGTTCGGGGATTTTAATGGGTGAAACGCTTCCGCCAAAATTGGCATTCAAAATTGGGGAAATGGCCTCAACAATATATTTTCCTTCGGCAAAGCTGGTATTCACTTCAAGTTTTTCCAGGGTAAAAAGGTCCTCTTGTTTTAGTACCTGGGCATTGGAAATAAGAAGGCTACCCACAGCAAAATCAGGATGGGTAAGATGCAAATCAGCTGATACCACCGCCCTCAGCATTATTTCATCTTCAGAAAAATTTAATGCATGGAGATTCATATGCGAGATTTGCCATTGCGCCTTGATCTCTGGTTCGAGGCTGGCAAAAACAAGCTGATTGGTGGCATTTAATCCAAGGTTATCGTCAAGGTAATCAAAGTCAGCCTGCAGCGTACCGGAAGCAAATTCTCCGGTCAATTGAAGGTCTTTGTATTCATATCCTTTAACCAGGGCTTGGCTAACCAAAAGGTTAAACCTGGCATTCATGGTTTCCGGGTCAAAGCCTGCTCCCTTTATTTCAGCCAGGGCACTAACCGGCCCCATCATTTCTTCCTGCGCAAGCAATTTGCCAGGATCGAAGCCCAAAACCTGCAACTCAATGTCGTAGCCCAGGGTATCAGCCAAAAGATCGGTAAATGTTGCATCCAGCTCCAACCCACCAAAAGATGAACTAAGGTCAATGCTTGCCAGCATTTCGCGCATACTGCCATTGGCAGCGACTTCCATCCGGAGACTATCGGGAAAAACCAGATTTTCGGGCAGTTGATCTTCCGGAATAAATCGCCGGAGCTTTTTTGGATTGGCTGTAAGCAGTGCCCAGGGAACCATCAACTCCAGGTTTTCCAGGTTAAGTAAATTCCTGACATTCCCGCCAAGGGATAGTGTAAATACCCCGGGTCCCTCGGCCCAAAGGGTGTCGATTTTCAGGTTTTCGGTTGTTCCGGAAGCCGACCCGGCAAAAAGAATGCGATCGGCCGGTTGAAAATATTCGCTGATACCAGGAACAAAAAAGGCCAGGTCTGATCCTATCCTTCCGCGGATAATGTTAAGGTCGAGCGAAGTTCCTTTCTGAACATTCAAAGGGAATTCCAGCGGGCTTAAGCCGGCTGATATACTTCCCTGCAAAAGGCTCAGACCCGTTTCCAGGTTCAAATCTTCAATCCGCAAGGTTTTGCCCAGGTCAATATCTGCCGAAAGACGGTTAAGCCTGAAGTCGCTGCCTGACCTGCCTTTCAGATTGCGAAGCTGCAACATGATTTTATCAGTGCTTACCTCCATGGTTTCTGCCAGCAACTCCAGCTCGCTGAAACGGAAATTCGCGGCATCAAAAGTGTTTGCCACAGGTTGTGCTCCCGGGGTTGAAATGGCCACTTCCGCATTGCGCAATTCCAGCTTATCGGCCAGAAAACACCAATCGAAGTTTTCGGCCCAGCGAAACCCGACGGCTTCTGAAAGCTGGTCAGCAACTTCCTGTGCATCTCCGTCTGTTTCGGTAAGTTTCATTTCAACAAGCAAACCAGCCAGTGAGAATTGCTCAATTTCAATCTGCTGACGGGTAATATCAAGCTTTCGCGAAAGAATCAGAAGCTGATCGATGTCAGTATGCAAGGCCAGTCCTTTATGCGAATTGAGATCGAAGGTAAATCCATCCAACTCCAATTGCCTTAAGCCCAGATCCATTTCAGTTGGTTCTTTCTCCCTGTCTTCAGAAGGTCTCGAAGGTTCATTCAGCGCCAGTTCTATTTGGGTGTCTTTTATGGTTGTATTTCCAAGGTTGTAACTAAAATCAGCTGGGTTAAAGTTTTCAACGGAGGTAGAAAAGCCTCCTATGGTTGTTTGCAGGTCGATGCCCGAAAAATAATCGGCAAATCGTACGCGGGCCTTAATGATCTCAATTTTCCCCAGTTCGAATTGCCAGGGAGAAGGACCGGTGGATAATGTATCGGGCAGATCGGGGGCAACCTTATCTTTCCCCGAAAGGGCCTGTAAAATAAACGCATAACTGAAAACCGTATCGGGCTCCAGGCGGGTAATATTGGCAGTTATGTCGTTAAGGCTAATGTTTTTCACCTTGATACGGTTGCGCATCAAGGCCAGCATGTTTATATCGACCTTCACGTTGCCGGCATATACCAGGGTATCGCCCAGCTGGTCTTCCACAAAAAGGCCCTTTACCCCCACTCCAAAAGGAATACGCAGGCTGATCCTTTGCAGTGACATTTGAGCATCGGTGCGTTCTGAAATTTCTGCAATCACCTTTCGGGTAAGCAGCGTTTGCACGGGCGAAAACTGCAGCAAAACGGCCACCAGCAACAGCAGCGCAAAAAGGCCCAGCAACAGGCGCAAGGCCCATTTCAGGATTTGCTTCAAATATGTGCTGGTTTTTTTCAAATGCTGAGTTTTTGAATTGCTCTACCGTCCGACCTGTTCGGACACCAAATTACAAAAAGTATGGCAAACTATTTTCGTTAACTTTGCATTCCCTGCAAAATAAAGCAGAAACACCCAAAACCATATTCAGCCGAGGCCATGAAGTCTGGTAAAATTGCCGGCACCCTGCGCGAGGGTTTTACGGAAGGCGGCTTTCTGCTGCTGTTCTGGCGGCTCTTATTGATCACCCTGCTATTTTCTATAAGCCGCTTCCTGTTCTATTTGTTCAATGGCAGCGCCATTCCGGCCAGCGGTTTCAGGCAAATAGCGGGCCTTTTTCTGCAAGGCTTGCGCTTCGATATTTCCAACCTGCTGCTGCTCAATGTGCCCTGCCTGGTGTTTTACCTGCTCCCCTTTCGGGGAAAAAACCGGCCGCTGCCACGCATAATGCTTAAAGCCTGGTTGGTTATTGCAAACGGCCTGGCCCTGCTCGCGGCCCATATGGTATACTTCCGCTTTTCGAACAGCACGCTAAACATTCGCGATTTATGGCAGGTAGTACTCATCACATCCGTGTTTGTGTGGCTGCTGTTCAGGTTTTATTATCCCACAAGGGCCATAAAGGGGAAATACCTGTTGGCGCAAGGACGAGGGTTTCATCTGCCACATCTGGCCTGGAGCCTGCTGCTGGCTATGGTTTTTGTTGTGGGTGCGCGCGGAGGGCTCGCTGGAAGTGCATTGCTCCATAGGCTATGCCGATTATGCCCGTGGCGAGTGGAAGACTGAAAGCCATAATACAGACCTTCAACCATCGCTACTGAATAACCGACTTAAAATCAACTAAAAAACACCCACTTTTGAAAAAAGCCCTGATCATAATAAACCCCGTGAGCGGCATTAGCAACAAAGCCCGCATTAAGGAATTGCTGCACAAGAAGATAGACCGAAAGCGCTTCCATCCTGAGATTATTTTTTCGCAATACGCCGGGCATGTGGAAGAGCTCAGCCGCGAAGCTGCCGGTGCAGGCCTCGACCTGGTGGTAGTCGTGGGCGGCGATGGCTCGGTAAATGAAGCCGGCGCTGGTTTGGTTGGAACCGACACACCTCTGGGCATCATCCCCACGGGTTCGGGCAACGGGCTGGCACATTACCTCGACCTTCCCTTTAACCTCGACCGTGCCATTGACAACCTGAATCATTTTCATTCGAAAAAGATCGACACCGCCACCCTCAACGGGCATTTCTTTTGCAATGTGGCTGGGGCCGGCTTCGATGCCCGCGTGGCCACCGAGTTTGCAAAAGTCGAAAGGAGGGGGTTCTGGTCGTATTTCAAGCTGGTGCTTCAGGAATACTCAAATTACAAAGCTCGCACCTACAAGCTGAAATACCACGGGCAGGAAATCACCCGCAAGGCGCTGCTCATAACCTTTGCCAACAGCAACCAGTATGGCAACAACGCCATTATTGCTCCCGATGCCCAAGCCGATGACGGACTGCTCGATGTGTGCATCCTTTCGAAAGTGCCCCTGATTGAAGCGCCCCTGCTGGGGCAGATGCTTATGCTCAAGCTAATTGACCGCACCCACTATGTGGAATACATTAAAACCCCAGAGATAACCGTGGTGCAGGAGGCTGATGAGAACTGCCATGTGGATGGGGAGCCCCTTAAATCCGGACAGGTTTTGCATGTAAAGGTGAATCCACTATCTTTGAATGTGGTTGTACCCCGCTAAAATTCAATGCCATGTCAAAAAAAGCAAAAAATACCCTGCACAATATTGTTTACTCTACCAACCCTGATCTGAAGTACAACATCCCGGAGGAAGAAGCCTCCACCCTGCCTCCCGAAAAGCAAATCCTGAAGGCCCAGATCAGCAAGAAAGGCCGTGCCGGCAAAACCGCCACCCTGATCAGCGGCTTCATGGGCAGCGGAAGCGACCTGGAAGCCCTGGGCAAAATGCTCAAAAACAAATGCGGTGTGGGCGGCTCAGCCAAAGATGGCGAAATTATACTGCAGGGCGATGTGCGCGACAAAGCCGTGGAGCTGCTGGTAAAAGCGGGGTATAAGGCCAGGAGGATTTAGTATCCTTCCTCTACGTTTTATTTTGCTGCTTTATTTTTGAAAATCCCTATTTTTGAAAAATATATTGTGCACCCCAAAAGCAGGGAAAGGTGCACAATACATCCCTATATGGAATAATTAGCACACCTTTGGGGGATTTTGGGTGTATGTATAAACGAGTTGGCAACAAGTGTAAAAAGACAGACGAGCAGACAGATATGATAGTGATAAATAATAACGAAAGAAAGGATTTAGTTTTTTGACAGGGCAGTGCAAATTTGATGGAAATTTATTTTGTTTTTTTCTCCTCCCCGCAAAAGAAGAAGGAAACCCCACCCACATTGCACACATTGCCAAAGNNTTTGTCAAAGAGTGCAATCTTGCCAACGCACACCACGAATATTTGTAAATTTAAGAACTAATTGAATTAAGATAATATGGCTTTAAGCTGGAACGAAATAAAAGACAGAGCATTAAATTTCTCAAAAGAATGGGCAGATACTTCCAACGAAGAAGCGGACGCAAAACCATTTTTAGTTGAGTTTTTTAATGTTTTTGGTATTAGCAGTAAGAGAGTTGGCACTTTTGAGCATCGAGTTAAAAAACTCGATGAAAAGGACGGTTATATTGACTTGCTTTGGAAAGGGACAATTTTGATTGAAATGAAAAGTCGGGGCAAAAACCTAGACAAAGCATATCAGCAAGCGATTGACTATACTCACGGACTAAAACAACACGAATTACCCAAATACATTCTTGTTTCCGACTTTGAAAACTTTCGGCTTTTCGACCTTGAAGAAGACAAACACATTGAATTTAAACTCAACGACCTTGTAAGTAACGTTCAGCATTTCGGATACATTTTAGGCTATCAAAAGAAAGTTTACAAAGAACAAGACCCTGCAAACATTAAAGCAGCAGAATTGATGGGTAAACTTCACGACCGATTAAAAGAAATTGGTTACACAGGACATCCATTAGAAGTGTATTTGGTTCGTATTCTGTTTTTAATGTTTTCCGAAGACACAACCATTTTCAACAAACAACAATTTCAGGATTATTTAGAGCAACGAACCAACGAGGACGGAAGCGACCTTGCAGCAAAACTGCAAGAACTCTTTCAAGTGCTGAACACACCTAAAGAAAACCGTTTTAAAAATCTTGACGAGCAACTTGCCGAATTTCCTTATGTAAACGGAAAACTTTTTGAAGAAATATTGCCTACGGCAAGTTTCGACACAAAAATGCGTCAAGCTTTGCTTGACTGCTGTTACATTGATTGGAGCAAAATTTCACCTGCAATTTTCGGTTCAATGTTTCAGAGTGTAATGAACCCGACTGAAAGAAGAAATTTAGGAGCACATTACACGAGCGAAACCAATATCTTAAAACTTATCAAACCTCTTTTTTTGGACGACCTTTGGAAAGAATTTGAAAGCATCAAAGACAACAAAAACAAACTACCCGAATTTCATAAAAAACTAAGTACCCTCAAATTTCTTGACCCAGCTTGCGGTTGTGGTAATTTTTTAGTTATCACTTACCGAGAATTGCGTTTGCTTGAATTGGAAATTTTAAGAGCCTTAAACAAATCAGGACAAAGAGTAATTGATGTAAGAGATATTATTTGGCTTGACGTTGATATGATGTTCGGAATTGAATATGAAGAATTTCCTGCAAGGATTGCCGAAGTTGCAATGTGGTTAATTGACCATCAAATGAATATGCAAATAAGCAATGAGTTTGGGCAATATTTTGTTCGTTTACCACTGAAAAAATCCGCAAAAATTGTTCACGGAAACGCATTGCAAACAGACTGGGAAAGTATAGTTTCTAAAAACGAACTTTCTTATATTCTCGGAAATCCCCCATTTATAGGAAAGCAAGTTCAAAAACCTGAACAAAAAGCGGATATGGAAAAAATATTTGCAGGTGTAACAGGTGGTGGAACTTTAGATTATGTAACAGCTTGGTATGTTAAAGCGGCTCAATATATTCAAGACACAAAAATTAAAGTTGCTTTCGTTTCAACAAATTCAATCGCACAAGGAGAACAAGTTGGAATTATTTGGGGCTTACTATTCCACAAATACAAAATTAAAATACATTTTTCTCATAGAACTTTTAAATGGGGAAATGAAGCAAAGGGAAATGCAGCCGTTCACGTAGTCATAATTGGCTTCGCCAATTATGATACTAATGATAAAAGCGTTTTTGAATATGAGGATATAAAAGGCGAAGCACACGAAATAAAAGTGAAAAACATTAATCCTTATTTAGTTGAAGGGAAAGATATGTTTATCACAACAAGAGCAAAGCCTTTATGCAATGTTCCCGAAATCATAAAAGGTAGCGAAACTACTGACGATGGTCATTTTATGTTGACTTTGGAAGAAGTAAATGAACTGAAAGCAAAGTATCCTGAAAGTTCAAAATTCATTCGTCCATTTGTCGGTGGCGGTGATTTTATTAACGGAAATGTCAGGTATTGCCTTTGGTTAAAAGATGCTCCATTAAATGAAATCCGACATATTCCATTTATTCAAGAACGAATTGAGAGAGTTAAAAACTTTCGATTGGCAAGCACAAAAGCAAGAACAAGACATTGGGCAAATTTCCCAACACTTTTTTCGGAAGACAGGCAACCAACTACAAGATATTTAATGTTCCCAAAAGTTTCATCCGAAAGGCGGGCTTATATTCCGTTTGCTTATGTTGAACCTGAATTTATAATAAACAATACCGCTTCTTTTATTCCTAATGCAAGTCTATATCTTTTCGGCATTTTAGAAAGTAAGATGCATATGGCTTGGATGAGTTATGTATGCGGTAGAATGAAAAGTGATTTCATTTACTCCAATAAAATCGTTTACAATAATTTCCCTTGGC
>DHFW01000052.1 GCA_002402465.1 Bacteroidales bacterium UBA4814 | reverse complement strand
GAAGCCAATCCGAACCTGGGGGAGAACCAGCAGATTGTTGCCGCGGAGTGGCCGGGCCGCTCCCCGCAAGATGTGGAGGACCAGGTCACCTACCCCCTCACCACGGCCCTCATGGGGGTTCCCGGGGTCAAGGAGGTGCGCAGCACCTCCATGTTCGGCTTCAGCATGGTGTTCCTGATCTTCGACGAGGACACGGAGTTCTACTGGTCCCGGGGGAGGATCATCGAAAAGCTGAACAGCCTGCCGCCGGGATTGCTCCCGGAGGACGCCATGCCGGCCCTGGGGCCGGACGCCAAGGCCCTGGGCCAGGTGTTCTGGTACACCCTGGAAGGGTTGGATGAAAAGGGCAATCCGGTTGGCGGATGGGATCTGCACGAACTGCGCTCCATACAGGACTATTATGTGCGCTTGGCTCTCAACAGCGTGCAGGGCGTATCGGAAGTGGCCAGCGTTGGCGGACATGTGAAAGAGTACCAGGTGGACCTGGACCCCGATGCCATGAAGGCCTATAACATTTCCATTATGCAGGTGGCACGTGCCCTGCAGCAAAGCAACCGCGAAACCTCGGCCAACACCATCGAGTTCAATATGGTCGAATACCTGGTGCGGGGGCTGGGCTACGTCGAAAGCATTGACGACATCCGCCAGACCGTGGTGGCCGTAAACAACAACGTACCTGTGCGCATTATGGACATCGCCCGGGTAAACATCGGTCCGGCGGTCAGGAATATGGGGGGTATCCTGGATAAAGGTGGAGTTGAAACCGTGGGCGGAGTGGTAGTAGCCCGCTACGGGGAGAATCCGCTTCAAGTGATTGAGAATGTGAAGGCGAAAATTGAAGAGATCAGCTCGGGACTTCCCTCCCGAGAATTGCCCGATGGAACCATTTCGCAGGTCACCATCGTACCCTTTTACGACCGCACCCAGCTTATTTACGAAACCCTGGGTACCCTCAACGATGCCATCATCCTGCAGATTCTTATTTCCATCATTGTGATTATTGTGATGGTTTACCACCTGCGCACCTCCCTGCTTATTTCAGCCCTGCTGCCCATCGCCGTATTGATGAGCTTTATTATGATGCGCTATTTCGGGGTGGACGCCAACATTGTGGCCCTTTCGGGGATTGCCATCTCCATTGGCACTATGGTGGACCTGGGTATTATCATGAACGAAAACATCCTGCGCCACATGCAGGAAGCCAAAGACAGCGCGAAGAACCGGCTTGAAATCATTTACGAAGCTTCCACCGAAGTAGCTCCGGCCATCCTTACGGCAGTAAGCACCACCATCGTAAGCTTTCTCCCCGTATTTACTATGCAGGCTGCCGAAGGACGCTTGTTTACGCCCCTGGCATTTACAAAAACCTTTGCTTTGGTTTCGGCCCTTATCATTACCATCTCCTTTATGCCTGTGCTTGCTTACCAGTTTTCGGGTAAGTGGGAATGGAAAAGGTGGAAAAACCTGTATGAAAAACGCGCAAGCCGATTTACCATAAATGGCCTGGCCATCATTGCCGGACTGCTCATCGCTTTTTTTATCCTTTGGTGGGCCGGTCTGTTTATCATTCTTTCGGGAGTTTCGGGCCTGTTGCAAAATATTTTCCCCGAAAGGGTAAAACCCCATAAAAACCTTATTAACATGGGCATTACCCTGGTTGTGGTGCTGATTTTGCTGGCCAGTGAGTGGCTGCCCATTGGGGTGGACCGCAGCCTGTTTATCAACATCCTGTTCCTGGTCATAGTCATTGCCTTGGTACTGGGGTTGTTCAGGGCGTTTCTCCTTTATTACCCCCGCATTTTAAACTGGTGCCTTACCCACAAAAAGATTTTTCTGATAATCCCGGCCTTCCTGCTTATTCTGGGACTGAATATCTGGATGGGTTTTGGAAGCATTTTTGGTTTTGCAGCCAATGGTTTTGACAAAATTGGCGTAAACATTCGAAATACCACGGTTTGGTCTGGTCTGTACCACGCCTTCCCCGGCCTGGGCCGGGAGTTTATGCCGGCGCTGGATGAGGGCAGTTTCCTGCTCATGCCCACTACCATGCCCCATACCGGTATTGAATACAATTTAACAGTATTGCAGGAACTTGACCGCCGCGTGGAAGCCATTCCCGAAGTGGAGATGGTAGTTGGGAAGGCCGGACGTGCCGAAAGTCCGCTGGACCCTGCCCCCATGACCATGTTTGAGAACGTAATTATTTACAAAAGCGAATACATGACCGATATGGACGGGCGCAAAATTCGCTTCCAAGTCGATAGCAACGGGGCGTTTGTCCGAGATGAAGACGGCGAGCTTATACCCCATCCCCGCGGACGTTATTACCGCCAGTGGCGCGACCACATCGAAAGCCCCGACGATATCTGGGACGAAATTACCCGTGCCAGCCGTTTCCCGGGATTAACCTCTGCCCCAAAACTCCAGCCTATCGAAACCCGGCTGGTAATGCTACAAACGGGAATGCGCACGCCCATGGGACTGAAAGTATTCGGGCCCGACCTGGAGACCATTGAAGATTTTGCCATGCAGATGGAAAGGGTGTTACAGCAAGTACCTTTCATTCGCAGTTCCACGGTATTTGCCGACCGGGTGGTGGGCAAGCCCTATTTGGAAATCCGCCCCGACCGGCAGGCCCTGGCACGCCATGGGATTACTATCGAAGAGTTTCAGATGTTGTTGGAAGTGGCCATTGGCGGTATGCCTATGACTACCACTGTAGAAGGGCGAGAACGATACAACATCCGGGCACGTTATGCACGAGAGTTTAGGGACAACCCCGCTGCACTTACAGAAATCTGGATAAAATCCCCAGCCGGCTACCAGCTGCCCCTGGCCGAAGTGGCCACCGTAGAATTCCGTAAAGGACCGGGTATGATACGCGGGGAAGACACCTTTCTGGTGGCCTACATCACCTTCGACAAGGAATCAGGCCATGCAGAGCTTTCGGTGATTCAGCAGGCCACTGATATGATTGACGAAAAAATAGCCAGCGGTGAATTGGTAGTACCCCAAGGAATAAATTTTTACTTCTCGGGCAATTACGAAAACCAGATGCGTGCCGAACGCAGGCTGATGCTGGTTATCCCGCTTTCTATGATTGTGATTTTTCTGATCCTATATTTCCAGTTCCGGTCGGTGGCTACTTCGCTAATGATATTTTCGGCCATTGCCCTGGCCTTTTCCGGCGGTTTTATGATGCTGTGGCTATACGGGCAAGGATGGTTCCTGAACTTTAGTGCCTTCGGAGTGAATATGCGTGATTTATTCCAGATGGATGTGGTAAACCTGAGTGTGGCCGTTTGGGTGGGGTTTATTGCCCTTTTTGGCATTGCCACCGACGACGGGGTACTTATTGCCACCTATCTTCAGGGCAGTTTTAAAAAGCATAAACCAGAAAACCGCGAAGAGCTGCACCAGGCGGTAATGGAAGCCGGGCAAAAAAGGGTACGTCCCGCCCTGATGACCACGGCAACTACCCTTCTGGCCCTATTGCCCATTCTTACCTCTTCCGGCCGCGGCGCCGACATCATGATACCCATGGCCATTCCTGCCTTTGGCGGTATGACCATCGCGCTCATTACCCTGTTCCTGGTGCCGGTGTTGTTTACGGCCTGGAATGAATATTTGATAAAAAACGAGGATAATGAACCGAGAAAGGATAATGATTAAAAAGTTTAATTCGCCCTGAAAGGGCCACTTAAAACAGATAAAACAATGAACAGCATAGTTCATCCATTTTTTAAAATCGCAATGGTTGCCACAGCATTGACTTGGGGAGCTTATTCCGCCCATGCTCAAGCCTACCCCGAGCAATACCTGCAGCAAGCCCTGGAAAACAATCCCGGCCTGCAGGCCCAGCACAAAGCATGGGAAGCCGCTCATCAGCAGGTGGTTATAACGGGCGCTCTGCCCGATCCCACCTTGTCGGCCGGTTTCTTTATCCCACCCATGGAACGTTTCATGGGCAATCAATGGTTTGATGTGGGCGTGATGCAGATGTTTCCCTGGCCGGGTACCCTGGGAAAACAAAAAAGTGCATCAGAAAAAATGGCTGAAAGCCAGTACCACCAGTTCCGCGATGAGCGCAACCGTCTGTTTATGGAAATGACCCGGCTTTGGCTTGAAATCTATCGAAAGGAACAAGCGTTGAACATCCTTGAACGGAATAAACAAATTCTAAAAGCCCGTGAAGACATCATTTACACCCGCTACGAAAGCGGGCAGCAGCGCTCCGGGCTAACCCTCGACATTTACCGGCTGGAAATCCAGCTTGCCGCACTCGAAAACCGCCAAGAAAAGATCGGTGAAGAGCACAGGGCTTTGGTTGAAAGTTTCAACATTCTTATGGGAAAAGAGCCAGATGAAGTAATTGAAACACCCGACACCCTTACGGTTCTTACTCCCGGAAATTTTGACACACAACCCAGTGCTGTAGCATTCGCTGCCAACCCACAATTCAACAGTACTCAAGCGGCAGCAGAAGCAGCCGCAATTCAGCAGGAAGTCAGCCGGTTCAAAACACGCCCTATGCTGGGGGTGGGGTTGCAGTATTCGTACCTTGCCCCGGGTGAAGCCGCCATGGGACAAATGGACGGCGGACACATGCTTATGCCCATGGTATCGGTGAGCCTGCCCATCTTTGGAAGGAAAAATCAGGCCACACAACAACAGAGCCAATTGCTTGCCGAGGCAGCGCAATTTCGGCAGGATGACCGGATCAACAGCCTGCAAACCCAATGGACCCAGCTATTGGCAAAACTGAACAACCTGCAACGCGACCACCGTTTTTTCGAACAACAGATCGATATCACCCAAAAAACATGGGAGCTGGTTACTACCGCTTATGCATCGGGCGATGAAGGCTTTGATGAACTGCTGCGCATTCAGGACCAACTCCTTGAACTTGAGTGGCGAATACTGGAAAACCTGGTCAACATGCACCTGACACGGGCAGAAATGGACATGCTGCTGGCCCAAAATATTTTTGAGTAAGCTGGCCGCCAGCTTTTGCAGTTGGACTAACAACCAATAAAATTCCTGGGCTTTTGCCTCACAATAAATATCATTATGGAAAAACAAAAAATTAAAACCTACGGCCTTTACCTCCTCCTTATCCTGGCAGGATTGCTGCTGGGATGGCTGTTTTTCGGCGGAAGCCGCTCCCACGATGAAACGCACGAGCATGAACAATCCGATCAAAACGGCAATATAGAATACACTTGCTCCATGCACCCCCAGGTGCGGCAGGACGAACCCGGCGATTGCCCCATATGCGGCATGGATCTTATCCCGGTTTCTGATGCTGACGACCACCAGGATGACGACCCCTTCCTGTTCACTATGCGCGAAAGCCACAGCACCTGGGCCAACGTGCGCACCCAGAAAGTACAGGCACTGCATGCCGGCACCACCATGAGGCTTACCGGGAAGGTAGCCGTAAACGAAAGGGAAGAACGTATGCTCACCGCCCATTTCCCCGGTCGGATTGAGCGGCTGTATGCCGATTATACCGGCAGGTTTATCAGCCAGGGAGAAAGGCTGGCCACACTGTATTCGCCTGAATTGATGCAGGCCCAGCAAGAGCTCATTCAGGCCGCTTCCGTAAAAGAAAGCCAGCCACGACTTTACCTTGCAGCGAGGGAAAGACTGAAATTATTCAATCTTACCGAGGCACAAATCAATAGCATTGAAGAAAGCGGGCAGCCATCGGCCACCACTGACATTTTTGCTACCCGCTCTGGTTACCTTACCCAACGGGCCGTTTCGGAGGGCGACTATGTAAACACCGGGCAAACCCTATTTGCCATTGCAGGCCTTGGAAGCGTGTGGGTTGAACTGGACGCTTACGAGAACCAGATCGGTCAGATCAAAAGGGAACAGCAGGCTATTATTGAGCTTCCTGCCCGCCCGGAAACAGAACTACGCGGCCAGGTAGAGTTTGTAGATCCTTTCATCAACCCCCAAACCCGGACGGCCAGGGTACGACTCACAATGTCTAATCCCGGAAATCTGCTCAAACCCGGCATGCTGGTCAATGCCAGGCTTACCGGCACAGGACAGCACCAATTGGTAGTTCCTGAAACGGCGGTATTATGGACGGGCAAACGTTCGGTGGTATATGTAAAAAAATCGCAGGACAATGGATTTACCTTTGAATTCAGGGAGGTTGAAACCGGGCCAAGAACAGCAGAAGGCTACACGGTGCTTTCCGGCTTATCTGAAGGAGAAGAAATTGCGGTGAGCGGCGTGTTTGCCATCGATGCAGCAGCGCAGCTGCGCGGCCATTACAGTATGATGGCACCGCCTGAAAAGGCCGCCATCCCTGAACCTTTTAAAAGCCAGCTGGAAAAACTCTTCCACATATATTTCGATTTGAAAAATGCCCTTGCCGATGATGAACCCGAAAAAGCCCGGGAACATGGTCGTAAAATCAAAGAACAGCTGGCAACCATCGGCAAGCATTCCCTGGATGGTGAGCACCATATGTTCTGGATGGACCGGTATGAAGACATCGAAGAAAGCACTGAAAAGCTTGTCAATGCTTCAGACAAAGAAAAAATGCGGGTTCATTTCGAGCCCCTTTCAGAAGCATTTATTGAAACCGCACGCCCCCTGGGTGCCATTGGGCAAACCTGGTACGTGGCCTTCTGCCCCATGTACGATAATGACCGCGGGGCCTTTTGGCTCAGCGAATTTGAGCAAATCAAAAACCCCTACTTCGGCAGTATGATGCTCCGCTGCGGAGAAGTGCGTGAAACCCTGCGCGAAGGTGTTGCAACAGGACAAAGGGAAGAGCCAAGGGAAATGCAAGGGCATGTACACTAAAAAATGAATTACACTCCTAAGGAGTTGGACGAATAAAACGCCAAAACCTATTTGACCACATAATCGCAGGAAATTACTTTCCTGACAGATTTTCAATTCCTATTTCAACAATTGCGCAAATGTCTGGATGATCGTATTTCTGAGCAGCCTGATATAGAAAAAAGCAGTAAAGTGTATTGGCCCCTTAAATCACCTGATAAGTTTATAGAACAAAAACTGTAACTTTAAGGGGTAACTTTAAGGTAATAAAAAGAACATTGACCTTTCAAAAAATAAAGAGCAAAGACACAACTTAAAATCTAAGTTCCATAAAAAAATATTGTTAATCCTATTGCTGATTGTAGCCATTGTAATGATTATGCTTGGCGCGAGAGTGGCCATACTGCCACCGGTGCCATTATTGCTGCACCCACCTGCAGCCTGCCCGAGAGCATTGGAGGAGAACGAAACTGGGATTATCGTTATACCTGGATCAAGGATGCTGCTTTTACCTTGTACGCCCTGATGCGTATTGGCTTTATCAAAGAAGCAGAACAATTTATGCATTGGATCGACGAAAGATGTCACGAGTTGAATCCGGATGGTTCCATGCAAATTATGTAGGGGATTGATGGAAGACATGAGCTGAATGAAGAAAGCCTGACCCACCTGGAGGAAGGTTATAAAGAATCTTCCCCGGTACGCATAGGCAACGGTGCATCTGATCAGCTTCAGCTTGATATTTACGGAGAGTTGCTTGACTTCATCTACCTTTACAATAAATATGGAAGCCCCATTTCTTATGACCTATGGGTACAATTGCGTAAACTCATCAACGGGGTTGCAGCCAACTGGCACCTGAAAGATGAAGGAATTTGGGAAGTGCGTGGAGGAAAACAACACTTTGTGTATTCCAAGCTCATGTGCTGGGTGGCGTTGGACAGGGGCATTCGCCTGGCTGAAAAAAGGTCCTTCCCATCAGACAAACTTCACTGGATAAAAGAACGCGACAAAATTTACGAAGAAATTATGGAAAGGGGCTGGAACCCTCAAATGGAGGCTTTTGTGCAGCACTACGAAAGCAAAACACTCGATGCAGCCAACCATACATCCTGACCTGGACAAAAAATCTTTTGATTTTATAAACACCTGATATTCTGTTTTTTAAAACATTTTTGTTATTGATTTTGGGTGCCCAGAGACGAAGTCAGGTAAGCCAATGGATAGGCAAGGGCAAGTACACTGAGTTTCCTCTTGTTCCTTCCAATATAGTAAGAAAACTATCCTGAAAGTTATTGGATGATGATTTTTTGCTGGGACAGTTTTTTCCCGTCATGAATGCGGACGAAATAGATGCCCGTGCTCAATCCACTCAGATCAATACTGGCCTGCTGGCCGTTAATGGAAACCACCCGCACTGCAGTGCCATAAACGTCAAACAATGTAGCTTCAATTGGATTGCCGGTGGCATTGTCAATCCAAAGCCTGTCGGATGCCGGAATGGGATACACCTTTAACAGGGCTGGGTTAAGCAGGGGTACTGAAGTGTAGTCCACGGTGTACTCAAAAGTAGCCACTTCGCTGAAAGTACCTTCTTTCCAGGCAACGGCTTTTATAGTCATGTCGTGGTTGATTGCCACAGGGGCCTCAAACAGCAGGCTGCCAGCGTCTGGGGCGCTGCCATCCAGAGTGTAATAAATGCTGGCACCCTGGGTATTGGTATGCAGGCTTACCTCAGTACCTGCGGCTAGCGCACCTGCTGGTGGGTCAGCATAGGGCATTTCCACCACAAGGATGTCACGGATTTCGATATCATCCAGTTTGATCAGGAAGTTCCCCACGGATTGGTGGTGGCGGAAGGCCATGTAAATATCCTGTCCGGCCCATTCGGTCAGGTCAAATACCCGCTGCTACCATTCCACATGAATAGGTTTCAGGGTTTCATCATGGAGCACATGGGTGAACTGGTCCAGCCTGTTGGTGGTTGTAGATACATAAACGGTGTAATGCTCAGCGTAATAAGAATAATCCCCGTTGAAGTCAGCCGATGTAATGGTGAGTAAGGCTGCACCCATGTTTCGGATGCGGAATTCATCAGAGAACACGAAGGTTTCGTTGGCGATACTTCCCGCATCCCATGCATCATTGTTGATCCACAGCACCGGCGAGGCTGTGGCACCCTGAACCGTAATATCATCGATGGCCACCGGCTTGGCATAGTTCACCGCATTATTGGTGGAATGCCTGAAGCGGATGTATATCTCTTCATCAGAGAACTCTGCAATATCCACATTCACCGAAGCAAATGTTGACATGGGGTCCGGCGCACTCCGGGAATGCTTCAAGCACTAATTCAACTCCAACCACCATTGCTGAAAGGAATGCACTGTATCATTAAAAAAGGCAGGCTTACCTATCATAGGAGTCAATAAGGGCACGAAATTCACGTTATTCTCCTGGAGCAAGCTCAGAGGCTCAGACCATGGATGCTCTGCCAACACAAACTTGGAGTGGTGTACAGGTAAAACCTTTTGAGCCTGTAAATCATTAACCGCAGTGAAGAGTTGTTCGGGCAGCAAATGGATATGTTTCCATTTGTGGTTATATTGGCCTTGTTCCAGCACTGCCAGATCGAAAGGACCAAACTGATTTCCAATTTCGGAAAAGTGGGAACCATATCCGCCGTCACCGCCCAAAAACAGTTTCAAATCAGGCGTTTCCAGCACAAATGAAACCCAAAGTGTTTGATTGCGTTTCAAACCCCGTCCAGAGAAATGGCGGGCAGGTAAAGCGTGTATCTTCCAACCTTCAGTTGGGACAGTGGAATCGTACCAATCCATTTCTGTGATTCGCTCGGCGTTAACACCCCAGTGTTCGAGATGTGCGCCAACGCCTAACCCACAGATAAACTGTTTTACCCGTGGGTGAATTTTTTGGATGGTTTGGTAATCCAGGTGGTCCCAGTGGTCGTGCGTTATCATTAGGTAATCAATGTCGGGAATGTCAGCGGTCTGGTAATGGTCGGTACCCTTAAAAGCTTTTATCATCCAGGAAAAAGGCGAAGCATGGTTGCTGAGTACCGGGTCCACCAGCAATCGCTTCCCATTTATCTGCATATAATACGATGAATGGCCAAACCACACCAGCACATTGTTGTCCATGGGTATTTCCCATAGGTTGGTTTTAACCACGGGGATTGAATCCTTTGGATTCAGACCCGGAACTTTCTTGAACATGAAGTTGTAAATAGACTTCAGAAAACCGTCATCGTTGGTCATGAGGGGCGTTTCGGTCAAGTTGCGGAATTCACCGTCTCGATAATTGGGCGACTGTTTGATGCGAGCAAGCCTTTCACCACGGGGTAATTGTCCGAACTTCGACTGACCCATCACTATAATAGTTGTGGTTAAAAGAGTTGCAATAATGATGATGGATATCCACATAATTCTTTTCATTCAAAATAAAATATTGTTAAGATTGGTGAATCATTACACTATTTGTGAGATTCTGAATTTTTTCCAATTAAAAAGTAAATGCCAATAATTGGTGACAGGTTCATAACCGAAAGTTATACGGCAATTCCACCGTCAGATTACAGGTAATTCGGGTTTGTGATTTATGGTGTTTTCGATGGTCCTTTTTGCTACTTCATATTCATCCGGAGTCACTTCTTTCAAACATCCCACACCCCTTTTTTGCAAATTAAGACTAATGGCAATATGGGTAAGCCCGATGTCGGGAGAAGCTCCATGCCAGTGCTCAGCATTAGGAGGAATTTTCGCAACATCGCCTTTACTTTTAATTTGGGCAGGTTGTCCTTTCCCCTGATAAAATCCTTTGCCGTAAGTTACAAGTAGTGTTTGCCCACCTCCAAGCATATGCCTTTTGGCCGGGCGCCCGGCCAAAAGTTACATTGCCTAATGTATTTATTTGGCAGATTATGAGCACCTGAAATTACGGCTTCTCCTGGCTTGATCGAAGCCATGAGACGGCACTTCTTCTTTGATGCCTGTTCAGGCAGCCTGGTGAATGGCTCCGACCACGCCGCTACCAATTCTTAATTGCGCGTTTGCAGCATTTACAACAGCGGTCATGATCAGAAATAAGCACCTCGATAACTACTGGCACATTGAGCATTCACCCGAAAGACGATATTGGTTATCAACGGGGGAAAGGCTTTCAGGTTTTGAAGCCCTTCCCCTTTTTTTCTTCCCGAAAAACTCATGTAAAAGTCGGAGTGTCGAGCACAGTATTTTCGATACCGGCAGGAACCCGAACATCTAAAGCTTATAGGTTATTATTGAAAACCATCCCATCAATCTCTTTCAATCTCCGTCAATCATACCTTCCATGATTTCAGTTCATTCGGATTTCTATCGCTCTGCATCGATTGGGTCATCCAGCCCGGGTATTCGGGTTTAAGCTGGCTGATTTCATCGAGTTTTTGCAGTTCATCATCCGTGAAAGAAATATCTATCGCTTTCAGGTTGTCTTCCAGTTGTTCCTGCCGCTTGGTTCCGATGATGATACTTGTAACCACATCCTGGTGAAGCAGCCAGGCCAGAGCAATTTGTGCAATGGAAGCCTTGTGGTTGGCGGCAATTTCTTCCATGACTTCTATGATGTCGTAGGCTTTCTCTTTATCAATCGGCGGGAAATCATATTCCTTGCGTCTGGAATCGCCTTCGGGGTTTTTTCCGCGTCGATACTTGCCTGACAGAAAACCGCCTGCCAGCGGACTCCACACCATCAGTCCCATATTCTGGTCTTTCAGCAAAGGAACCACTTCGCGTTCTAAATCCCGTCCGCCTATGGAGTAGTATGCTTGCAGGCTCTTAAATTTCTCCCAGCCGTTTTTGTCAGCAATAGCCTGCATTTTCATCAACTGCCACGCCATATGGTTGGAGGCCCCGATGTAGCGCACCTTGCCTTCACGTACCAAATCATTGAGTGTGCGCATGGTATCTTCAAATGAAGTGTAGATATCCAGTCCGTGAATCTGGTACAGGTCGATGTAGTCGGTATTCAGCCTTGTCAAACTCTCTTCCACCTGCTGCCGGATGTGGACGCGCGAAAGACCAATATCATTGACTCCTTCACCCATACGGCCTCTTACCTTGGTGGCCAGAATCACGTCTTTTCGCCTCGAACCAAGGGCTTTGCCGAGCATCTCTTCTGAGATGCCATTTGAATAAATATTGGCCGTATCAAAGAAATTGATGCCTTCTTCTATTGCCCTGTTTACTAGTTTGTTGGCTTCATCTTGTTGGGTTTGCCCCACATTTTTCCACATGCCGGTACCGCCAAATCCCATGGCGCCGAAGCATAGCTCTGAAACGAATAATCCTGTGTCTCCTAATAATCTGTACTTCATAGTTCTTTTTGTTTTTATAATATGTATAAAACAGTGCAGGGAGGGATTTGTTCGTCTGTTTTTCGCACCTTTTTGCAAAACCCATCTAAATAATTAATCTTCAATCGAGTTTCTTGTGGTATATTACCAAACCACTATGCTCCCATTCAAAAAATTTAGTAAAGATATAATCTCAACAAGGATAAAAAAGCAAAATATGCAATATAACGAAAAAGTGAAGCCTTAAAACAAAAACGATTTGGGGTATTTAATGGTGACGGGGAGGCTCTGCCGCCTTACGGATTTCCAGTACATGCGGGCTTGAGTCAAAAGCCACAATGTCGCTGGATAATGAATGCTCTAACTAAATAAAGGAAGGGTATTTACTTTCCTATACAATATCTTTTCAATACCTGTATATCAGGTAGTTATATCGTATTAGCAACAGATTAGCAACAAGAAGTGTTGATATTAAACTAATTAAGGGCTAAAGAAAGGAAAAACGAAGTGTGCGGGCATAAAAAAACCGCTCCACAAAGGAAGCGGTTTTTAAGGAAAACACCAATTGCTTTAAGCAACTGTTACAGAGCCTAAATAAACGCTGCTAGCGACTTTAGTTCCGTCTTCTGATACAAACCCTAAGAAGACTTCTACATCTTCTCCTGAGTACTCAGAAGGTACTGGAATGGCTGCAGCTGCGGCACTCCTTGCAGGTCCAGCAGTTGTAAAAACTGCTTCTCCACGGGTAGTGTTCAAAAGAGCAATCAGCGCCTTGTCTGTTGCCTGAGCACTACCACTGCCTGAGTTATCTGTCCAGGTCACTTCCACTGATCCAGCACTTGGAGAAGTGGCCGCACCGTTGGCAGATCCTGTGAGATTACCACGAGTAACCAATGCACTTGCATAGTCAATCATGAAGTTTGGATATGCTCCGGTAATCGCATTGTTCAGGTTGTATGACATGGCCGCATTGAATTGGGTCATTTTGTTTGCATACAACTAGAAACCGACTCTCAGGAAGTCTGTCATGGGCTGCAAGAACCGCAAGACAGTTGAGAACTTCGAACGTTGGTCAACCTGACCTTCAGTTCTTGGGTTCGCTACACTGGAAGGTTTGATGCGCAGGTAATCGATGCCCTTCCAAGTTCCACCGATTACATTCCCAACCTGGCCTGATACGCCACCGAGAATACCTTGATTAATTTTTCCCATCTCTTTACGATTTTTTAGGGGTTAAACATTTGCTTGGACTTGACACGGACTTACCATGGATTTGCCCTTCGCCAACTAATTTACTTCAAGAATTAGGCGGTAGTTCTCTCTTGGGTGCTGTTGCGGTAGTGTGCTTTATTTTGCTTTTGTTGCCCTGTTTTTTTGGCAGGTCAGGAATCTATCCTGCACCTGTTCCTTTCAACAAATCATAAAATATGGCTTGTCTGGCAGTATCAATCATCTTTAGTGTGACCCTGATTTTTTGCTCGTTGGTATCGAGAAGTTGAAGAGCTTGAATTGCCTTTTGGAATGCCTGAGCTTTGCAGCTTGCTTTGGTAGAGCTTTCCCGGATCATCTTTCGGATTTCATCAATAGTCACAAATGGAATCACGGAGCCTTTCAGGAGATAGTGAAAGGATTTTGACCTCCACAATCCAAAGCAAAGCCAAAAGAGAAATTCCCTGTCCTCTTGGTTGTCGGTGAGGCAAACAAAGCAATTCGGGCAAGCTCGGTTGAGCGGTTTTCCGCTGTTCAATCCCTTGTTGAGAATAAAGAAGTGCGGTTGTTGGTAGCTGGTTTCCAGTCGGTGTGTTTTGATACGAAACGATTTCATACAGTGAGCCATTAAAGTTTTGCTCGCTGCGCTTCGCATATATTTTTTCAAAAGAGAAAAGAAAAAAGGGAAAAAAAGAAAAGAGAAAGCTGTCTTTCAGGCGGGTGAGGCTCGGCTGTCAAGGTTTTTGGAAAAAATACTACCCGAAGGGTGGAGATTTTTTTCAAAACCCGTAGGGCTTGACCTTGACTGTCCGAAAGTGCGGTGGGCATGTGCGAGCCCGCCTATCTTTGCTTTTCTCTTTTTAAAATTTTCCCTTAACGAGTAAAAAAAAGAGCCCCCTAAAAAGGAAGCTCTGAAAGGCACAACTCGAACCAAAAGACACGCAGCGTATAATCAGTGATACCGAAACGCTGGACGCCTGCATGGAACGGACGACCTGAGGTGCGAACGCCCGCCAACAACCACCGGCTGCCGAAACGGACTCTGAATAATAACTTAAACATAATGCCCTGTCAATACAGGACGGAGCGATTGCAGCAAGGGCTGTGGGAAAAAAATACTACCCGTAGGGTGGAGATTTTTTTACCAAACAGGCGAAGCGAACCCTTGCAGCTCTCGCATCCGCACGCCTGTAACTTTGCTTTATGTTTGAGTTATTTATTATCTGATTTACCTACAGCATGAACTGTTACCACCTTCTTGGATTGGTGGGCAAGCCACTGTACCATAAGAGCAGTAAACGCAACAATCACCTTGTAACGGTTTAAGTATCTCCTTACAATTTTCGCACTCATAGAAATACTGACACGCATCTGTAGGCATGGTTTCTTCTTTCTCATGTCCACATTTAGGACAAGTAATTGTTGATTTAAGGACTACTTCACTCATTTTGATTTGTTTACCGATTCTACTTTGTAACCTGTTTTGTTAACTGCTGATTTTACTTGCTCAATGTCTGTTTTAGATTCATCAAACGTTACCACTGCATTAGCGTTTTCATAAGAAACCTCTAAACCTGAAATACCTGGAAGTTTACCAATTTCAAGTTTAACATGTTCTTCGCATCCGGTACAAGTCATTCCAGTAATATTGATTTCGTATGTTGATTCGAGATTGACATTTTCTGATTCTGATAGTTTGGTTTCGGGATAAAAAGTATCTGAGTAAAAAGGGAATGCAAGCATGATCACTGCAAATACCGTCACTATACCAAGGAATTTCTTTGACTGCCAAAAAGAGGGCTTTTCTTCATCACAAACGCAGGCAATTTCTTCCTCCGTTCTTGGCCTCAATTTCTGATACCATGCAAATGATAAAACGACTACAGTTATTCCAATCAACCA
Source organism: Bacteroidales bacterium UBA4814 (assembly GCA_002402465.1). GTDB lineage: Bacteria > Bacteroidota > Bacteroidia > Bacteroidales > UBA7960 > UBA7960. The sequence continues at coordinate 129,411 of DHFW01000052.1, read as the reverse complement.
AGGGCGAAAAGGTTCTAACCAAGAAAATGTTGCAGCTACTCCACTTGAACCTGCAAGTAGTGCCAACACTGGTGTAATGCAACAAAGCGATGCACTAATAGCCGTCAATACGCTTGTAATTACTAATGAGCTTGATTTCTTGTTTTTCATAATGCTGATTCTTTTTCTGGTGTTAATAGCCCAAATATTGGATTCAGAATGAGGTTGTTGGATTCGGAAATAGAGTAGAATATTGTTTGACCTACTTTGTTTGTTTCAACCAGACCTGCATCTTTTAGCTTCCTCAAATGCTGAGAAATAGCAGGAACTGTCATGCCCAGAATATCGCTAAGATCACATGGACACATTTTGGATTCCTTTTCCAATAGAAACAGAATCTTTAGGCGTACTTCATTACCAGCAAGATTAAGTGTTCTTGCTATTTGGTTTATTGTATTCTCTACTGTTTCAATGGCTGTCTTACACTGTTTGATCTGTTGTTCATCAGCATAAACCCTAATACAAGTTTCCGTCATATAGAATCGTATTTAAGAGATTACTTAAATAAATACAAAGAAAGGAAAAAGAGTTTAATATTTAAGCAAATACTTAAATATATCAATCGGAGATAAGCTTGATTGCGAAAGCTGAGTGAACGCAGGTAAACCAAGGCGAAGCCATTTCTGCGAGCCGCCTGCGAGCGGAGCAAGGGTGGTGGCTGCAAAAGCCCGAAGAATGAGAGCGGCAGACGCCTACCGTTTACGGCAGGGCTGGCGTGTTTTTTTGCATCAGGGTCGGCAAAGGCAAGGGTAGCGACTGAACGGAACGAAACGATTGTTGGAAAGGAATGGAGCAATAACTGCCTGCAATAGCTTTGGTAGGGTTTGTATTTTTTGATTGGAGTACAAACCCTTTGGAGGAGGATTGCAGGCAGATTGCGGAATGACGGTGCGTTGGCTCGTGTAGTGAAGTGAAAGAGCTACTCTTGTGAGCGGTGCTGAAAGGGGCTGAGTTGAAGGAATGAGGAACGATTGACTGAAACGAAGCGACTGAAAGCACATTGGGGAAAGCAAAAAACATGACAGCCCGATCAGCCCGCAGCGACCCGCAGGCGAGCAAAAACAATAAGCAGCGGCAGACCCCCAATAAAAAATATTGTGAGTGTAGCGAACACCTTAGAAGGGGTTTGGGGGGATGAAATAGCTGCGAGTGAGGAGGGAGAGAGTGTGTGAAGCAAAACAAGTGAACGGCAGTGAGTGAGCACCCACTGGAGCGCAAACGAACTGGTAAGTGAACGGTATATGCAAGGGCGACCGAAGGGAGTGCATTTTACCCTTGCAGATATGTTTTTGCGGAACAAAACGGAACGACTGACGAACACCGCTTTACCTGCGTTGGGGGGTGCGTTGGGGAAAGCAAGTGTGGCACGGTATGGAATGTAGCGCAGCGGAATGGAATAACGGGCTACTCTTGCTGTGCGGTGCTGAAGGTTGGTAAATGGAATGAGGAACGAATGAAATGCACCTACCGCAGGCACATGGCCGTGGGAGGGATTACTTTGCTAATTTAAGTATTCGGAAAGCACCCCGAATGACTATCAAAAAAACTATTGAACCAATTGCAAGGTCAGGAATCTGACTGCTGGTAAAATAGACAAGTGTGCCTGCTATAATTACTCCAATATTTATGATAATATCATTGGAAGTAAAAATCGCTGAAGCCTGCATGTGGGCTTCTTTGCTTTTGGATTTTTGAATAAGGTATAGCGATAGACCATTGGCTATTAAGGCAAGAATAGAGATTACAATCATGGTTTGAAATACAGGCATTTCTTCTGAACCTATAAAACGTCTTATCACTTCAACTAATCCTATTAGGGCTAGGAGTAATTGAAAATATCCACTCCATTTCGCAACGTTCTTTTTGCGGATAGCAGATTGCCCCACTGCCATTAAACTGAGTGCGTACACAATAGAATCAGCCAACATATCTAATGAATCAGCCACTAACCCCATTGACTTTGAAATCCAACCAAAGAGTATCTCAATTACAAAAAATGAGAAATTAATCAGTAGTACTGCCCATAGTAGTTTTCGCTCTTTTTTGGAGTCTGTAGAGTAGTTTATTGACTCTGTCGTTTTTGATTCGGAAACCAACTTTGTATCCAATTTCAGCTCTTCTAGTAGATTCAATATTTCAGATGAATTGCCAAGGTGCATTACAGTTAGTTTTCTGTCTTGAATGTCAAAATCAAGTTGCTGTATGGAATCATAGTCGGCTAGCTTCATACGAATCATTTGCTCTTCCGAAGGGCAGTCCATTTTTGAAATATGAAATATTGCTTTTTGCATCAAATCCATCGTCTCACACTGTTTTTATATGCTTGATATGCTTCACCATGTGTTTCAAGTAGGTACACTTCTTCTAATCTTACTTGGACTTGTACGGTTATGAACATCACTAGTACCAATGTAAAGCTCAGGGTGTTTGGAAGAATGAGGAAAATGCCAATGTAAAATACCACTACGCCTAGGAATACTGGATTTCTTGAGATAGCAAATATCCCTTTAACTACTAATTCAGTCTTTTCGTCATAGTCTATTCCAATACGCCAAGAATCTGACATTTGAACTTGAGCGATTAATGTCCAAAGAAATGAGATTAGCAATAGGGCTACACCGACCATTTGTATTGAGTCCCGCAATAAAAAAGGAATAGGATTCAAAAACTGATAAACAGCTGGTAGGTAGGAGTAGCAGACAATAGTTATAGCCATAAAAAGAACAGCCATTTTGTAAATGAAACCGAGGTAGTCATGTGCATTCTCGGTTGAACTGAAAACAAAAGGATTAACACCCGATTGCCGCCACACTATGATGGATCGAAACACAAAGACTATGAGCAAATACGCAACGGTGATAATTGGAGTTATGATTTGGTAAAAGTCCATGGTTTAGAAAATGTTAATCTTCACACCACCATTAAATACAAAGCCTGGAGTGGGTGCCCATATATCATTAAAGGTTGGATTCGAAATTGGAGCATTTACAAGTGGCTCAAAATTGGTTTGCATTGTATTGGTGAAATTCTCGAAGTTGGCAAATAAGGTAATGTGTTCAAAGTGTTTCATCACCATAAAACCCATTGTCCAATAGTCCGATTTTTGATCAAAGCTGTTATCAAATTGCCGACCTGTGTAGTAGAGTTCGTAGCCAACTGACCAATTGTCTTCTAATTCATACATCAGAATGAAACCTGCCATACTCTCAGGGGTTAAGGGCTGCTGCTTATTTATATTGTCGTATTTCAGTTCTGTGTTGGTATAGGTGTAATACATAAATAATTTAAAGTCTTCGTATGTGGTTCTAATCGAAGTTTCAAAGCCTGAACTTTGAATTGGGCCATCGGCATTTTCATAAAAGTATGTGCTGCTTGGTACATCTTCTCTTAGGACTAATGCTTGGTTGAGCTGCGTGAAAAAGAAGAGTTGGTTAATGGCAAAAGTGAATTTGTCTAGTACAATAGTTTTATAGTTGAAGTCAATATTCCCACCAATGGAGGTTTCGGGATTGAGTGAACTTGTGCTAATCGGTGCTATATCTCTATAAAAAATACGCTCCGCATCTTCTGTAAATAGCGTTGGAAGTTTATAACCCATTGCACCGCTTATCCTTGAAGAAAACTTATTACTGTGCTTGTAAAGTAGAGCAAGTCTTGGCAGCACAAAAGGGCCATGCTCAATGTTGTAATCTGTACGCAAACCACCTTCAAAAACAAACCTTTCACCTAAGTTCCTGGTGTTCTGAATAAAAGCACCAAACGTATTGAATGTGTAATCCTGAGCGCCAAGGCTATCAGGATTGTTGTCTGTAAAAGATTCGTAATAATGATTCACTCCTAAGTGCCATTCATTTTCATCTGATTTGTCCAGTTTTAGAAATGCTTCTGAAAAACTGGATAGCTGCTGTCCGTCAAATAGATAATCGGGAATAGTTAATTCACGGTTGAACAGGCTAATATTGTTTTTTAATATTATCTCACGGTTATCTTTCCGGTTCTTCAAAAGAAATTGAGAATTATACCTTTCGGATTTATTTACCTCCGTAAAGACATTTTCTATCTCGGGATTGCCGTCAATCACTTTCATATCTCCACCTGTTCTTTCATCAAGGGTTGCACCTACACCAAGCGAAACTTCTGTGTTGTTGTTGGGATAATAAAATAATCGTGGATTTAGAGTGAGAGACTGTGATTGAGGCATGTTCGAGAAACCATCATCATCTGGATCGTACGCTATTTGATTGTTTCCCGACCCATACATGGTTAGTCCCAACTTTCCATACTTCTGGGCATAGAAGATATTTCCTGTAGTTCCCAATGCGCTTGTTTGGTCAATCATTATGGTAAGTTCAGGTTCTTCTTCTGGGGTTTTGGAAACCAAGTTTACGATACCTGCAATGGCTCCACCCCCGTAGAGTGTTGAATTTCCACCTTTAATGATTTCAAACTGCTTTAAGTCAAGTGGCGGGATCTGTAAGATTGATAGCCCACCTGCAAAGCCGCCATATATCGGTGCTCCATCACGGAGCATTTGGGTATATCTACCGTCAAGTCCCTGAATACGTATGTTCATGTTTCCTGAACTCAAAGAGGTTTGTTGCATCATTATACCTGGAGACTCTCTAAGTACCATGCTTATGTTACTTGAGTTCATTGCGGCTTTCTCTCCAAGTTCTTCTAGAGTTACAGCTTCTATCCGTGTTGGAATGGTCTCTATTGTTCTTGAAGAACGTGTAGCAGAAACAATTACTTCTTCAAGCTCTTCACCGGATTCCATGACAATAACAATCGTTTTACCATCTGATTCAGGAAAAAGGAGTGTTTTGGATTGCGGTTCATACCCTACATAGCTTATGACAAAGTTGATTGAGCCGTTGGGAATATTTTGAAAATGATACTTACCATCTATGTCTGTTGTACCACCATTTGTCGTACCCTCAATAACAATAGTTGCTCCAATGAGGCTTTCACCTTCATCATCATTAACCTGAAAGTAAATGCTGTTTTGTGCGACAGCCGAAACGCTTAGTAGAATGAATAGAAATAGAAATGTGTGCTTCATGTTCAAGTTTTAATTCGAACACAAAGCAAGTAATTAAGGAGTGCAATGCCATTGCAAAGTTCTAAGAACAAGCAGAGCAGATGCCTTCAATCAGGTAATTGGCAAAGTTTGCTCTAAATCCATTTGGTAAATTCGGAGTTGTGATAGGGGTATCCTTTAGGCAATAGGTTTTTTCGCATTTAGTACACAAGAAATGAATGTGGTTATCTTCCAAACTGCAAATACAGTCATCATCACAAAGGGCATATTTGATTGCTCCACTACCGTCATTGATTCTGTGTACCAAGTAGTTTTCTTGAAATGTTTTGAGCGTCCTGAATATGGTTGACTTATCAGCATTTTCGAAAAGCACTTCTAGTTCATTCAAACTTAATGCACGGTTTTGCTCCATTAAGCATTGTAAAACCAAAAGGCGCATGGCCGTTGGTTTAATGGATTTCTTTCTAAGTTTTTCTTCTAGTGAGGTGTTCATAAAAACCAAAGATTGTCTTTTCCGTAATCAGGAATCTCGTTGCCTTCAAAGTAGGGGAGCATTTCTGCCACCATTTCAGGGTACTTGATTGTTACGGGCAAATTTTGTTGTCTTACTGATTTCCAGTACATGCGACTGAATTGATACACTTGATCGATAAGCTCTTTGACTGTTTTGTAATCATCCACCAATTCAGGATTGGAGCAATTAATTTTGAGCTTTACCGGAAATGAAAATCCATCATTGAAATTGAACTCTGATGCGGAATACCTGGTATTGTTAAACAGTAGAAACCTGTTGTAGCCTAATTTGATGAATGTGCCACTTACAGGCATCAAATCTTTCCAGTCCAAATCAAAAGCAACAATATCGGAGGATTCCGTTTTGTTGATGGTGACGATAAAGACCGGAATATTCAATTCTAATTCTTTCAGGCCGTTTTCAATCGGTTCTACTTCCTCTCTACTCATGTCCTTGTAGAAGTGAATTACAAGCCTTCGGATTCCTGAATTTACATTCACATAGTCTTTAACTGCTCTTAGGATTGAGCCTGCCAACTCTTTTGTTTGGTCTTTCTGAAAACATTCAAAGCGGTTGAATTTTCCTGTATTGGAAAAACTGAAAGCACTACCGATATATTGCACATCTACTTCCGAATGTTTGAATGCTCCTACACCAACAATCAATTCATTCTTCAGCTTTGTGTCTAAACGCCAAGGAGTGCCATTGAGCTTTGCGAGTATGGCAATAGCAATGTTTGGCAAGCTGAAATGATACTTGTCGTTGGTAATTACCTTCTCAGGGTCAATCACCTGAGAGGAAACACCTTTTTTGAGCAAGAGTTCTTTTAGCTTGTAATAGACCATCCTTCGGGATTTGTCTGAAACATTCTTGCTAATGGGGCTTATGTAAATGGCTAAATGCTGAACGTCCGGGTCAAAGTCTTTGTCATTGATTTGTTCATACAACTCAGGCCAAGGATTCTCCCTGTTGGTGAAATAGATTGCCAAGTCCTTATCGGGGTGGTATGGCGTATGAATGAATCTTGACAGCCCTTTGAAGCCTTGCAGATTGCCATTGAAATACTTGTGGATGGTGGTTGCTACGGGCTTATCATCTTCATGGATAATGAAGAAGAAATGAATCTTAGAAGAAGGGCTTAATTCAAATGGGCCATGTTCTGTGATGCCGTAGTAAGGAATATGATGCGGTTTCTGGTTTCCGAAAATCAATTTATTACTGCTCTTTTCTACTGTACCTATTCGAGCTTCTTCCACCGGAATAAAGCCATTGGATGAAATTGGAATAATTGCCTTAAACTCCTGTGTATTTAGATGCTGCTTGTAGAATTTATCTATGGCAGTTTTGAACTTCTTGTATTTGTTGGTCTTGTCGGGTGCTTCCGTTTCCTGTTGCAAAGCATCCCTGATTTCAAAGTTCCATACTGGATAAACCTTGTCGTATTGTCTTTTTCCTTCGTCAGGCAATTCATCAAAGCGGTACAATCCTTTTTCAAAAACTACCCAATTGAAAGCCTTTACTGGCACTTCTTCAAAAAGCTCTGATACTGGTGTTCGGAAAATCTTGGATCTCCCTTCAAATGTCACCAAAAGCTCTAAGCTGGTGGAAACTGTTTTGAATTGAACCTTCAAGGAATAGCGGTCGAAGATTTTGTATGTGCCTTCTGAATCCTGTACCTCACTTGGCAACCATACTTCTGTATCGCTTACAAAATTAGGTTTGACCAAGAAGCCGTTGGACTTGAAGTGATTGTGAATTAGCCCGTTGTAGTATCGCTTGAGAATGGATGAGGAAAAAGCTGAATTGGAAACCGGAACGGATTTTTCAATTCCTTCCTTGGTTTTAATGGTTTCAAATGTGGGTGCGGTTGATTTGTTGATTGGCAAGAAACCATCTAACTGCTGCCCGAATGAAGTGTAAAAATGCTCCTGTTCACCATACTTTTCAATGACCTCTTTAGGAACTAAAGCATGGAATATCCTTGTAACTCCTTCCTGCTCTTTATCTGTAAAGTAGAAGGTAAATTCCTCACTTGGGTGATTGAATGTTAGTATGTTGAAACAGTGTTTTGGCATTATTTAGGTCTGTTTTGAAGATTAGTTTGCTGATTCCAAATCTTATCAAATACAAAGTCTAAATACTGGCGTTTGAAGTCTGGATCATCCGTGAATTTTTTATACAAGTCGGTGTATTGGAAAATCACATCCTGCATCAAATCCTCAACCTTTTTATCAGAGGTGATTTTTGCATTCTGTTTGTCACTGTTTTTAACAGCATTGACTGTGGCCTCATCACGGGCAAAATCGGCTGGTAATTGCTCGAACAGGAATTTCTTTACCTTATCATCATCCGTCCAGTTATCAATGCCAAACTTTGTATTAAATTCTTTGAGGATAGCGTCCAACTCATTAAAACCAAGTTCTCCCTTTTTACCCTTCATTACTGGCGGAGTAGGGTCTAATTCTTCATCACCACTTAGTTTGATGTTCTCTTGGGTTGTTCGGGTTAGTCTGTAACTATCAAGGTCTATTGCTTCCAGAATGCCCTTGGCTAAATCCTCAATTTCCTCCGGCTTGATTTTAGGAATCAGGAATTTCAGAAACCAATACAACCTTTCCCAATAAGAATTATTGAAGGATAGCAGCTTAGAAAGGAATGCATACGTTCTAAAGAAGGATTTCGCCTTTACATAGAAATCAATCTGTGCATCTTCATTCAGTTCAGTTTTAAACTCTGCAACACACTTATCAATGATTGGGTCTAATTCCTGCCTGTCTGCTTCCTTGAAATACAAGTCGGTGAAGTTGACAACATCATCCTGAGAATAGACCTGAGCATTGTCTAAGGCATCTTGTAAATCATTGAGTTTATTAGCGTCTGTTTCTTCACTTAAAATGGTGGTGGTATAGAAAGGCTCAAATGCTTTTTTAATATCCTCTGTGGTATTAAAGAAATCCATCACAAAGGTGTCTTCTTTGTAAGGTTTGTAAGCTCTATTGAGTCTTGATAAAGTTTGTACTGCCTGAACATCCGCCAATTTTTTATCTACATACATGGTATGTAATAGTGGCTGATCGAAACCTGTTTGAAACTTATTGGCAACTATCAGGAAGCGGTACTCTTTTTTCTTGAACTCAGTTGGAATGTCATTGCTCGGGAAACCGTTTAATCTGGCTTCATCCCAATCTTCTCCGTCTATTTCTTTTGTGCCTGAAAAAGCTACAATGGCTTTGTATGGCGAGTTTATTTCTTTCAGATACTCGTTGAAAGCCTGATAGTAAAGAATGGCGTTTTTAATGCTTTTGCAAACAACCATTGCTTTTGCCTGACCATTGATGAGCTTTCTAATGTCCGCATGGAAGTGGTCTAACATGATTTTTGATTTTTCCATGATGGAGAAAGGGTGGCTTTCTACATAAGCACGTAGCTTTTTGTTGGCTTGCCGTGTTTCAAACTCAGGGTTGTCTTCAACAGCTTTATCTAATTTATAGTAGGATTGATAGGTGGTGTAATTCTTTAGCACATCAAGGATAAATTCCTCCTCAATGGCCTGCTTCATGGTGTAATTATCAAAAGCTATGAATTTACCTTCGGCTGTTTTTTCTCCAAAGGTTTCCAATGTCTTGTTTTTTGGGGTGGCCGTAAATGCAAAATAGCTTCCGTTTTTCAGCATTTTACGGTTCTCTATCAAGTTATTGACAATATCCTCAGAGGTTGGTGGTTCGGGTTCTTCACCGTATGTAACTTCTTTATCGGACAGCACCCAATTCATTTTACTGGCCGTTTCACCACTTTGGCTGCTGTGTGCTTCATCAATAATGATGGCAAATTTCTTTGCCTGTAAAGCTCCGATTTCATCTATGATGAATGGGAACTTCTGAACTGTGGTAACAATGATTTTCTTTCCATCTTCAAGGGCCTGTTTTAATTGTCGGCTTCCTTTATCAATCGCTTCAACAACACTACTGACCTGAGCAAATTGCTTGATGTTATCTCTAATTTGCTTGTCCAGGACACGCCTGTCCGTTACTACAATAACACTATCAAAAACGGTCTCTGTATTTTCACTATCGTGTAAACTCACCAACTGGTGGGCTAACCAGGTAATTGAATTTGATTTGCCTGAACCAGCCGAATGTTGAATGAGGTATTTCTGGCCAACACCGTTTTCTTTGGAATGATGCAGCAGTTTTTTTACCGCTCTGAGTTGGTGGTATCGAGGAAAAATCAGTTTACGTTTAACCTTTCCAGTGTCTTCGTCCTTTTCCTCAACAATTTGAGCGAAGTTTTCCAATATGTTGCTCAAGCTGTCTTTGGTCAAAATATCTTTCCAGAGGTAATCAGTTTTTAAACCTTCGGGGTTTACCGGATTGCCTGCACCATCATTATTTCCCTTATTAAAGGGTAAGAAAAATGTCTTTGTACTGTTGAGGTGAGTGGTCATGTAAACCAAATCGGCATCTACAGCGAAGTGAACCATACATCTGCCAAAGGCAAATAAGGGTTCTTTCGGATCTCTGTCAGTTTGGTATTGGCGTATGGCGTGTTTTACATTCTGACCGGTCCATTGGTTCTTTAATTCAAAGGTGCTCAATGGTAAACCATTGATAAATAACACCATGTCTAAAGAGTTGCTGTTTTCCAGACTGTAGTATAACTGTCGGGTAACAGAAAAAATATTGCTGCTGTATTGCTTCTGAGCTTTATCGTTAAGTAGAGAGGTTGGCTTTTTAAAGTAGAGCTGTACTCTTAAATCCAAATCCTTGACCCCATTGCGCAATATTTCAATGATACCTTTCTGACGAATTTGGTCTGAAAGGCGTTTCAGGAATTTGTCTTTACCTCTTTTGATAATAGTGTCATGGGCATTGGGTTGCGTTGCTGCCAAAAACTCGAACAACAGCTTTTCATTGATGCAGAGGTCACGGTCATAGTCGGCACTATAGCTTGCAATAAAGCCATTGTGATTGATTAAATGCTTTTCTATGATCGTTTCTAAGCCCTTTTCTGATGTATCTGTTGTATGCATTTCCTTAAATCAATACTTTGTTTATTCTACTCATAATATCCAGACAAGTACCGTTTGCATTGATTTTGGCATCTGTAATGTATTCAGCATCACTGATGCAAACAGTATTGGATTTTCCGCTTTTTCTTAGTTGGCCTACAGTGCCTACCAAGGATTTTTTATGACTGTACTTTTCGCCATTCACTTTTAAAATTTGACCTGAGGCGTCCAATTTTAAGGAAGCACTGAATAGTGTGCAGGTATGATTAACAGCCAAAAAGCCTTCCGCAGCTTGAAAAATATCATCATTGCCATCTCTCATTAAAGGCAACAGTACGTCTTCTAACATTCCTTCATCTGCATCAGGCTTTCTAAATATGTATGCACCAACCTGTATATCCTCAAACAGATGAAATTCAGCAGGGTCATACTTTTCCTCAAAGGCGACTTTTGGAAATGCCAATTTGCATTCTTCGATCACCTGGTTCATTCTTGCTTCAGTACCTAAGTTATCGGCATCAAAAAAGTAAAGCACTGATATGGATGTGTCTGGAATAGCTTGTATAGCATCCGGGTCGGGTTCATTCAGGGCGTTTAGTGCCTTTATCAATGAAATTCTAATGTCAGCTTTACTTTCACCACCAATCGAATAGATAAGAACAAGATTGTTGCCTCTGTTCATCACATAGGCTGGTAGAAACCTTGAACGAGCCTCCTGAATTTTTACCTCTGGAATGCTTACATTCAGTATGTCTCTTGAGAGAAAGTCATTCAACGGTTGAGGATAATTCTTGATTAACTCATTGTTTGTGGTAAAGCCGTTTGTTTTAAGTATCCGGTAAACAAACGCAGCATCATGAGACCCCTCTGTGAGTATGTACAATAAATTCTGAGCCATTATCTTATATCAAAATTTATTGAATCAATTAACTTTTCTAAACGGCCTCCCTCAATGTACTTGCAAGCTATTTCGCCATCTAATTCCGATAGGGCGTAGGCTCTTATGAAATCATTGTGGTAGTCATTCTTTACGAAGGCATCAATACACTCTTTGCTGTGGGTAGAAAGGAACACCTGAACATTAAATTGCTCTGCTGTTTGTTGTATGAACTTAGTAAACCCAATCAATAAGGACTTGTGGATTGCACTATCAACCTCATCAATACATATCACACCATCTTTGCTGTAAACCATCAATAGGGCTATCTCGAACACCCGTTGTAAGCCCTCACCATACTTGGTAATATCTACCACCTCATTTATGCGAGAAGAAGAAACCATAAACCTACTTTCGCCTTCATCACTGATCATCTCAATTTTTTCAATGCTTGGGTCTAAATGAGTCTGTATGAACTCTATCACCCGGTCAAAATATTTCTCTGTTACTGCATTGGCGTGAGCTTTTTTGAGCAACTCGGTGTTGTATCTGAATGGACTTGTAAAAGTGGCAGGACACAATACCTGAGACTTTGTAAAGTGAAGCTCCGGGGCTTTATTGGTATAAAGATGAATAGAACTCTCTAATGTAAGGTCCTTTACTTTGCCTTCTGATTCTATGGTAGATAGGTATCCAGACTTTTCTATATTCTCCTCGGTTTCTGTCTTTGAAAGGAGCAGACTGGTTTCAGCCCCGTTAAATGAGCCTTCTAATTCAATATCTGAAATGAAATTTTTGTGAATCCATTTAGAATGAAAATCTGAATAGAATTTGCCCCTGTATTTTTCTAAATCCAGGAATGCATTGATGTCATTCAGTTGGCTCAATAGGTAAAAACATTCCAGTAGGGAGGTTTTACCCAAGTTATTGCCACCTACAAATATGTTGACCTTAGACAGGTTCTTAACTCTGATTTTGTGGAGCTTTCTGTAGCTGTGGACGAATATTTCGCTGAAATGATTATCAACTGTGGTAAAGTAGCTTGCCAATCTTTTATCATTGATGGCCACCACTGCCTTACTTGAAGGAATCAGTCGGTCTAACTTGTCTTTTAGCCTTTGTATTTCGCCATAATCGGGTTCAGTTAAATGCTCGCTGAAATTGAATGCGACTTGTACTTCTTTGCGAAGGGTATCTAAAGCATTTCTTAGCCTGTTTTCACCAATTACATCACTGTAAGAATAAGCCTCAGCGATGCTACGGCTTTCTTCCATCAGTTCAATTGCTTTGGGGTCGTTTATGAACTTAGCAATTTCCTTTATTTGCCTGTATTGGCTGATAATCGCTTCTTTGGTTGCGACCCGTTCATTTCCATCTTCATCAATTTCAATATCCTCGGTTTGAGATACCCAGCCAAACAGTCGTTCTAAGTTTACTGCATTATGGGCGGTCATATCTTCATTGCTCCACTCAATCCAATTACGCATTTCCGGTGTTGAAATAACAGTCTCAAAAATGGTGTACATAGGCGATTCAAATTGGTCGCCATAGTCGCTTTGCTTGTATTGTTGGATAAGGCTAAGTGTTCTTAAACCTCTACGCAGTTTTACTGTAGATATACCAAGGGCATCACATACCTCTTGCTCTGTTTTGTTATAGTTACTGATGAGGTCACTTACCAATTGAGATTCGTTTACGGCACTCCATCTCTTTTTACCACTAATGTGGTGAAGCCCCATAGCGATTAAGTGCTGAATTGGCTCCTCATCTTCTATCAATACCAGGTTGACACTTTTAAAGTCGGATTCCGTAAGGCGACCTACATCATTGCCCTTTTTAAATTCGTCATACAGATACTTTAAAGTGGCAATACGTCTGTTGCCTTCTAGCACCAAGAGGTTTTCGCCTACCTCAGTGACCTGTATTTGGTCAATATCCAAAAAGCCATTGGTAGTAAAGCTGCTAATGAGGTCTTTTACATTACCATTGTTTTTGCCAAGGATAAAGTTTAGCGTTCTCTGCTGAACACGGGTATCAGCAAGGTTGGCCTGATCTACAGGCTTGTACTCTGGTTTGTCTTTGAACCTATAATTGTTAGGGTCAAGTATCAGACGGTCTATATGTCTGGTTATCCTTTTACTTGGCATTTTCCAATACTTTTTTAGTGTGAACCTTTACATCCAGTTTCCCCAATACCGCTTCGGCTATCATGGCTTCCCGATATTCTTTGATGAGTTCTATTTCTTTCTCTGCTTTCGCAATGGTCTGGTCTATTTTGGCGGTTTCGGCTTTGATAAATTGAATTATATCCGCTTGTTCTTCTTTAGGGGGTATTGTAATTGGTAATACAGAGTATTTGTCCGCTCCAATATTTTCAATCGTGGCTTTGTTGAATATTGAATTTTTCCAATTCTCAAAAGCCAATGATTCTGAATACAACATCAAAAAGTCAGATGACACTATCTCGCCATCGGGAGTAGCCTTTATCAAATATCCTGCATAGCAGTATTTTTCCGAATCATCCTGTTTCTTGAACTGGTAAGTCTTGCCTACAGTAGCACCACTTCTGGCAAATAGTATATCACCATCCTTCAATTCGTATTCTTTACCAATTTCTACTGGGAGGAATAATTTATTTTCTTCACTTAAAATGCCCCCTTTACTAAAGTCTGTGATCCTAATATATCTATACCAATCCGGGTTGTATTCAAAACCACTTTCATTAGCACCATATTTAAGTTTTTCTTCCAAACAAAATTTCAATCGCCTAATACCCCAATGCTCAGGAATATCACCCAACCATTTAATGCCGCTTTCCTTTAAGGTAACTTCTGGGTTAATACCTTTGGTAACTGCTTTGCTAATAACCGCCTGCCGTTGCTCTTTGAGCAACTCAATAAAGGCTTGCTTTTTCTGGATGAAGTGCTTTATTTTTTTGGACTTGGCTTTTATGTAATTCACTATTTGGTCTTGCTCATCCTTTGGAGGAACAGTAACCGGAATACTGAAAAACTTATCGGAGTATAAGCGCAAGCGGCTATCTATAATGCCAAAGGATTTTTTTCTAAACTCTGCCTTCATAATGGCTGTAGAAAACAAATAGCCGTAATAGTGTGGGTTATTGTCTCCTTTGATGCGATACACACAATAGGCAGGGCTTGTAATGCCCTCGTATTTTGAAATGCCCAAGCTGCCATTCCACGCCAACATGATATTGCTAACCAAATCATTCTCTGCTACTTTTTTGTAGCCCACGAGTGTTTTGGCATTGCTGATAAAATCATCCTCGTTTTCAAGGCTGTCTCTCTTTTTGGTTACTCCGGTATAATGAGAAACTGAGAGCAATTCTTCTTCGCCTGTTTCGCTTCTTTCATCTATCTCGGCAAAGAGATTTTTGATGCGCAAAGTCTTCCAATGCTGCGGAACAGTGGATAGCCAAGTTGCTGTATGTATATCGTGTACCATCATTTACGCTTCAACAATTTCTTTTAATAGATGCTCGGTTTCTTCCTCAATCTTGAAAATATCGGCAGATATTTCCTCCAAGCTCCTTGGGGCTTTGTGTTGGTAGAAGTACTTGGCAAAGTTTATTTCATAACCAATTTTGGTTTCGCTCTTTTTATACCAGGCGTCCGGCACAAAAGGGGTAACCTCTTTGGCAAAAAAGGCATCAATGTCGTCCTTTAAAGGAATGTTTTCTTTGTCTTTGAGGGCATTGTCGCTTTTCGGTTTGCCTTTGGCATCTTTGATGATATTTCCGTCTTCATCACGCTGCGGACGGTGTACGGTTATCTGGCTGTAGCCAAAATCTTCGTTATCGAGAATGATGCTGTGCTCATTGTTCTCGAAGTTCAAAAACAGGTCGGTAATCTTGCGGATATGGTCTTTGCTGAACTCTACCCGCTTTTTCCCTAATGGCTTGCGCATTTTGCTGTAGAAAGCCTCAGAAGTAACATTGATGAGTTGTAGTTTCCCTTTTCGTTTTTCTTCCTTCTTGTTGTTGAGGATAAAAATGTAGGTGGGTATGCCCGTGTTGTAAAACAAATCGTTGGGTAAGGCAATTACCGCTTCCAGCAAATCATGCTCAAAGAGATACTTTCGTATTTCCGTTTCTCCTTGTCCTGCATCACCTGTAAACAACGCTGAACCATTATGAATGGTAGCTGCCCTGCTGCCCAATTCGCTGTTGGTTTTCAGCTTGGAAACAATGTTCATGACAAACAGCAATTGACCGTCATTTACTCGGGGAACACCCACGGTAAAGCGAGGATCTATAATGTCTTTTTTATCCAGTATGGCATCTGCATCTACTTTCCATGTTTTCCCATACGGTGGGTTACTGATCATAAAGTCAAATTGCAGGTTTGGAAAGCCGTCTTTGCTCAGTGTAGAACCGAAAGCAATCTTCTCAGGGTCTTCATCTTTTATGAGCATGTCTGCTTTACAGATGGCATAGGTTTCAGGGTTTACCTCCTGACCGTACAAATGGAAAGTAGCTTTTGGGTTCAGTTTTTTGGCGAAGTGTTCCGCTTCTGTAAGCATACCACCACTACCACAAGCAGGGTCGTAAATGAGATACGTTCCGTCCTTTATCTTTCCTTTGAGCGGTTCAAAAATCAGGTGGGTCATTAAGCGAATGATTTCCCTTGGTGTAAAGTGTTCTCCCGCTTCTTCGTTGTTCTCCTCGTTGAACTTTCGTATCAATTCTTCAAACACATAGCCCATCCCTAAATTGGTCAAGCCTTCCATTACCACATTACCGTCTTTATCAGTGACAGGCATTGGGCTTAGGTTAATGGTGCTTGAGCAGAACTTTTCAATCAATGGAAAGGTGATGTTGCCTTCTTCTAAGGTCTCTAATTGGTTTCTTAGCTTGAACTTACTGATGATGTCTTGCACGTTGCTGCTAAAGCCATCCAAGTAGGTTTCTAAGTTTTGGCGAATGTTGCCCGGTTCGTTCAACAACCTTTTGAAGGTGTAGTTAGAGGTATTGTAAAACACATAGCCACTGGTTTTGCGTAATTGGGCAGATTGGTTGTCAATCTTCATTTCGTTCAATTTTTGGTGCATCTCCAAAACTTTGTCTTTGGTAGGCTCCAAAATGGCATCCAGTCTGCGTAATACGGTAAATGGTAAAATTATATCTCTGTATTTTCCACGTGTATAAACATCACGTAACACATCATCAGCAATACTCCAGATGAAATTAACAATAGCGTTATGTTGTACTTGGTTCATTCTTATTTGGTGTTTGCTTGGTTTATATCCTTTTGAGCGATTTTCAAGGCTTGTAATGCCTGATCTTCGTCTGTTACTATTTCCTTGATTTGGTCTGCCAACCATAAAGCCAATAATTCCTGCTGACTTGCTTTGAGGATTTCGGCAATTTTCAGGACCTGTTCCCGTTTGGCTTTCCGTTCACCACGTTCAATTTTACTAAACATGGGGGTGTCTATTTCAAGGTTTGCTGCTAACTGCCGTTGCAACAATCCCTGGCTTTCTCTTAGCTCTCTAATTCTTTCACCGAAAAACATGACCTGTTAATTTATGACTTGTCAATATTTGGCTAATATAAGAAAAGAAAACGATAGTAAAAGCAAATTATAGTGGTAAACTGATTTCAGGATTTTGAGGAAATGGAGGATGCCAAGGACTATACGTCCTCAGCATCCTTAGAATCCTGAATATCCTCAAGTGAGGTATTGATGTAATTGTCCTGAGATTCACGGTGAACCATTCCCGATTTGGCAAAAGCGGTGATATAGCCTTCGGCTGTCTTTGCCGGAATGTTCAGGGTATTGGCTACTTCAAGATACTTCTGGCGGTTGAAGTTGTACGGTAGTGCATAGAGGAACTTTTCTTTCTTGTTCATCCTGCTTGGTTTGGATTCCTCTTGAGGTAGCTCTCCAAATACCTTGCTTGAGTGCTTTACCAATACTTTCACCATTTCAAGCGCAGCTTGAAAATCCCTTTCCTCACAAATCAGCTTCTTGGAAGTGTCGCCCGTTTCCATGATCCGCAAAGCGGAGAATATCATGCTGATACGGAAGGCTATCAAACCCAATCTTCTGATGGTTGCCATGTAGTCCAAGCCCTGAAGATTAAGGTACTTTTCCTGTATTTGCCCAAAGAACTGATTGAACTGCTCTTGCTGGTCTGCCGTAAGGTAGAACTGCCTTGGTTCATCCTGCATGATGACTTTGTAGAGTTCATAGAACTCATTGCCCAGGGCTTCAAAGTAATCATCTAATCCATTATCCGTTTGGCTTGCAAAGACATTTTTCCATACCGGGCGAACGTTCATGAAATAGAAGATGAAACGGCTGAATAAGCCGTTTTCAGCGTTGGGTATCAATGCCGAAACTTGTTTTGGCGTACCTGACAGGACCGTAGAAAGACAAGGGCTTTCTATGTCCACAAACTCACGGTCGGTTCTGCGGTAGTAGGATATGGTTTCATGGTGAAAGGCTTTTCTAAAGCCGTCACTGTAATTTCCATAATCGCTCTTGAAGGCATGGGCTAAGGTGTCACCTTCGGTCTCGAATATCAGCCCTCTGCCATCACTATCACCCAACAATTGGTAAGCACCCGTTGAACTGTTGTTGGCTGGAATGAACAGCATCTTTTCAGGTGGTTTGGCTGGTTTCTCAATGCCTTCTTCCTTGCCTTTCTTGGCGTTGTATTCTGCCATTTCCAATTCATAGTGCTGCTTGTGGAGTTTGGCTTGTTCCCGTAGTTCTTTATGAACCGGATTGACCAACTGGCGGCAATGCACCAAGCGGCCTTTTCCTGCGGATGCCTGGGCGGTTATGAATAGGAATAGATTGGCAAATACTCGCTTACCGTCATAGATGCCTGATACTTTGGGTAAACATGCACTGATAGCACCAATAGAGCCAAGGAGAAGAATATCCCGTTCCTCATTGGAAGTGGCAACCGCCACAACCTTTTGAAGAAATTCAGGAAGTTCAGGAAACAAGGAATCTGGAAAAGTTGGCATTTCTTCCGGTTCCTGCTTCTCGGGCTGTCGGTGATCTGTTTGACTGTCCTTCAGCTTTTCACTTTTGAAGGTGTGCTTATCCTGTTTTTCTGTCCGTGGAGGGGCAATGTCAATTCCTGCATCTTTGGCGAGGTAGAAAAAGGTCTTTAGTGAAACGCCATGACCTTTTGATTTCAGGCAATTGTCAAATTGCTTGTCGCACTCCGTAGCGGAATAATCGGGATAGAACTGGCTTACTCTATGAAATAGGTTTCTGCCTTTCTCACCAAACTCATCAGCAAAGGCAAAGCCGATATTGACCCAATTGCTGTAAGAGGAGGTAATATCTGTACGGTTGGCTTCAATGCTTTGAATGATGCGTTCTACTTCATCTATTTGAGAATCTGTATTGAAAGTTTGTTGCTCTGTAACTTTCGGTTGCGGGGTTGGCTGATTAAGCCAATCCTGCGGATTGAATGTTTTTCTTTCCATGTCCTACAAGTATTTAGGATTGATGAATATTTCTGAATCATGCGGAAGGAAACATGCTCTTGATATGTCCTTTCCGGATTGATCTATTTCGAGTTGGTAGGTGTGGGAAACGTAGTTTGCCACTGCCTTGAAATAGTCCTGGTGTTTTGCCTGTGTCAAGTCGATTGGGATTACCCATTTGAGGCCATCACCTGAAGGAGACACAAACAGTAGCTCCGTTTCAAAATAATGGTCGTTGAGTAATGCCGCCCTGAGTGAAGGAATGTCCTGAATGTGGTCAAAATCGATTGTGAGCAAGCCTGAATGTCTTTGGAGGTTTGCATCATTTCTCTTGGAGAAAGTGCCTGAGAAGGTCACATAATCGAAATTTTGAGCCTTATACTTTCGGGCTTCCTTCGGGTTGGGAATGTTGCGAAGTGTACTTGTACACGAAGCAAATTCATTGCCTTTGATAAGGTGGTACACCTCAACCAAGGAAGCTTGCCGACTTGGGATTGTGTTGGTGACAGGTTTGTTGAAATAGCTGAAAACTGGCGGAGCTGGTTTGACTATTTCAGGAAGAGCAACCGCAGGTTGCGATTCTGCCTGTCTGTAAAAGCCTTGTTGCTTACCGATACGCAAATGCAGTTCTTCATTCAGCTTGTCGAGAAGGGCTTGCCCTTCGAGGCTGAAATGCAATGCTGCAAAATCAAAGACATTGCCTCGTGCAATGGCTTCTTCTGAATCGGTGTGCGTAGCACAACCGTCAACAACCTTTACTAACAATGTAGGCTTGTCTGCATTGAATGGGTTCTTCGCAGGTTTGCAGTCCCTTCCCGAAAAGGAAAGGACTGTTTCGCCCGGATAGTAGTGGCGCAGCACATGGGAATAAATATTCAGGCCATAGTGCGTTTTGTCGAGAATGGCTTTTCTACTTACCTCCATAGTGCTTTGATTTTGAAGGTGAGTAATTGGATTCCAGTAAGGCTTCTATATCAGAAACCTTGTAGTAGAATTTGCCATTGATTCGGCTGTAGGGAAGAACCCCACTATCCCGAAGGGATTGGAGGGTTCTTTTACTGATATGCAGCGTTTGCATCACTACCTGACCATCAATCCACTCATCACTGAACTGCTCTAAGCGTGACTTATGGAAGTTGAGGAGGTAGGCTTTGACTGTTTTAATGTCCTGAGAAAGAGTCAGGAGCATATCGAATATCTCCGTCATAGCTTTATCCTCCCTTTTTTTATTAGATAATCTGCTGCTCGCTGGTCTATTTCATCCTGAGTGGCATTGCGGTTGCGAAGCAACCAGCCTTCCAACTCGCTTCTTTTGAAATAGAGCTTCTTTCCATTGGGCTTGTAGTGTGGAATGTTCCCTGCACTTGTCAGCTTGTACAAGTGAGATTGGGAAAGCTCCAGATACTGGCAAGCCTCATTGAAGTTTAAAACTTCCTTTGTGTAAATCCCCTGGCTCTCAATTAGGCGTTGGAGATTATCAAGACGTTCAATTATTTCGTCCATCTTTAATTGTGTTAAGAATTAATGAATGGACTTCACCGGTAAAGCCATATTCGATTCCCGAATACAGTGCTAAATTAGAGTGGCTAATAGGGCATTATGAGTGCCGAATAGCAGGGGGAGTGTCGAGTGTCGAGTGTCGAGTGGGCTGAAAAAAAGAATAGCCCGCTTTTTTTGAAAAAGAGGGCTAAATAAAAACAGAAAAAAGATAATAGGAGTAAAGTGTCGAGCGGCTTATTTCAGCAATGAAATAGCGGATTCCAATAAATGGCCTGTTGACTTGGGAGCTTGATTTTTCCTGAGACCTTCATATTCGAAGAATGAGCCATCAGTTTTAATAAAGCATTTGCAAGCAACTTTCCATTGATTTTGCTTTAGGTCTGCAACCAGCTTGTGTTTAGTGTAAAGTAATTTGATGAAGTAATAGAACTCACTTACATTTCCTGTCCAGATAACAGGTGTTTTAATTTCGTCTCCTGAAAAGATCTTTCTGAAATTGGATAGCTGAGTTTCTTTGCTAATGAAATTGTTCTTTTTGAGGCTGTCGCATAAATCAGTAAGCTTGTCTGGACTTGTGCTGAATTGCTTGTAGGTAAATGAATGAAATGAATTTACTGTTGGTTCGGGGTGGGACTTTTTAGTTGGTTCGTCCTTGGCTTCAACTTCAATGATTTGAATCTCGGTCAATAAAACTTTTTGCGGTATTGGTTCAAGTAGTAGCTGGGTGTAAAAATCCTCTATCACCAACTTATCATCAATCCAAGTACTGAAAGCATCTTGGATTTCGAGGTAAAGCTGCATGTATGCAAGCTTTAGCAATTGAATGATATAGGTGTTGGCTTTGTGTGCCTGGTCAAACTCAATGGAAGCTTTATTGGGATCTATGAATGTCAAATCAAATTCCTTCTCTTTAATCAGCTTTCCAATGTCCTTTAAACGAGTCTTTAAACGCTTGTTCAAAGTATCTTCCAGCCAATAGCGGATGAGGTTTTCAGTATCATCTTCACTGATGAGGTTGTAGAGCCTTTCAACGTCTGCTTTGACTGTATTCAGAATCAGCTTTGAATAGTATTTGGTCTTGTTGTCGAATGGCCTTAGAAAGTTGATTTCATACCTGAACGGATAATCCGTGGAGGTTTCTTTCAAGGAACGGAGCTTGGGAGCAAACTTGTCGTCCAAGCTGTTCTTTTCTAACCAAGGGCGCAGCCCCTGGTTTAGAATATCATCAAGTATCTTGGTTTGATTGCTCATAGGTCGAGTTTGATTTTACTGGCTGCTTCCTTCTTCTTATCATCTATGATTTTCGCATAGACTTGGGTGGTTTTCAATTCTCTATGGCCTAAGAGCTTTGATACTGTGTAAATGTCCGTTCCCATTGTAAGCTGCAAGGTGGCATAGGTATGACGGGCGCAATGGAACGTGATGGTTTTGGATATTCCTGCTTTCATCATCCATTGCTGCAATTTGAGGTTGTGCCAAGCTGAGTATTTCAATCCCTTGAAAACTCGCTCGTCTTTATCTTCTCGCTCACCAAGCAAGCCAAAGGCTTGTTCTGAAATGGGGAGAGTTTCTGCTCCTTTGGTTTTCTTTTGCCTGAATCGGATGTAGTAGCCCATTTCATTTGAGTGCTGCACCTCAGACCAAACGAGCTTGTTTATATCTGACCAGCGAAGCCCTGTAAGGCATGAAAAAATGAATGCCGTTTTCAGGATAGGGATTTCGCAATCTGCCTTTACTGCGGATTGCAATTCTTCCAGTGTCAAAAACTCTCTTTCCGGTTCTCCTTGTTTGAATGCTTCAACACCTTCAGAAGGATTGGTTGGAATGATGCCGTCTTTCACTGCTTGTTTTAGGGCTGCTCTGAGCTTGTTGAAATAGGAGTACTTGGAGTTTTGGGATAGCTTCTGATTTCCGTGGGCTATGGCTTTCTTATCAAGGAATAGTTTGAAGTCCTGAACAAATTGCCTGTCCACTTCTGAGAATGAAATATCATAAGAGCAAAAAGCCTTGAGGTGCTTAATCATGCTCGTCCAGTTGCCATGATTGCCGGGGCTGTCGTCTCTTTGCTGCGCAAGCAATTCAATGTAGGAAAGGAAGCTCCCTTTTTGCTTCTCCTGATCACGAAAGCCATAAACACCGTTTTGGATTTCGATTTGTCTTTGCGCCCTGATGGTTTCGGCTAATTGCATGGTCTTTTTGTTGACCTCTTTTTCCTCCTTGGTCTTTGCATTGGGGTCGAGGTACAATTTTAGGTACTCGGTTTTCCGCTTTCCTTTATGGTAATAGTCGAGGTATAAGCTGGTCTGTCCGCCCTGGTTGCGTTGTCTTAGTGTTACCTTCATATCTGAAACAGTTTATCGATTTCGGTTCTCTTGATGATTGTGCGACTGCCAATCTTTGCCGCTCTGATGTTTCCGGCTTTTATCTGTCGATAGATTGTCATGCGGCTTGCACCTAAGAGCTTGCAGGTTTCATCAACACTCAAAAAATCTTTGTGCTTTAACTGTTCCTGATTGTATTCAATTCTCTGAACCACAATAGGGGCAACCTCCTCAATCTTTCCTTCTCGCTTACGCTTCTTGTAGTTTCGGGAGGCGCACTTGTGGCTGCAAAATTTGGTAACGGTAGTCTTTGCGATGAAAGACTTTCCGCAGTCCTGACAAATCTTTGGAACTTCTATACTGCTGCTCATAGTGTTTTCCTTTTTGGCTCAAAAATGTATCGTAGAATATCCCTTTTTATCGGGGCGTATCTCTATGTAACATGATTTCGCCTGTTGCTAAAAATCTTGTTGCTATCAACAAACCTGTTGCTATCAACAACAGATTAGAAACAAATATAAGCAAAAAAAGGGAAACTTAGCAACAAACAAAGGAAGTAATAACCGCCTAAAAGCAAGAAAAATAAGGGTTTAGAGTAGTAAAGGAAATGTAATTACTTCCCGATGCAGAACTTCTCAAAGATGTTCCCCAAAATCTCTTCATTCGTCACCTCGCCGGTGATAGTGCCCAGGTGGTGCAGGGCCGAGCGCAGGTCGATGGCCATCAGGTCGCCGGGCAGGTTTTCTTCAATACCCCGGCGCACTGCGGCAATGGCTTCGGCGGTTTTTGCCAGGGCTTCGTAGTGGCGGCTGTTGCTTACTATGGCCTGGTTCTCTTCTTCGCTGGCCGTACTGACCGAACTTAAAAGGCTTTCGGCAATCATATTGATATTTTCCTTGCGCTTGGCCGAAACAAAAATGGTTTCCAGTTCCACCAGGTTGCGGAAGTGATGGGGTATCTCCTCGAGCAGGTCAATCTTATTGGCAATCAGAATCAGCCGCTTATTTTCATCATAAAACTTTTCGCGGAAGTCATTCAGGGTTTCCGTGATTTCTTCCAGGGTAGTTCCGCTGGCATCAAACAGGTAAAGGATTATTGCCGCTTGCCTTATCTTTTCATAAGTGCGCTCAATACCGAAGGTCTCAATGGTATCCTCGCTGTGCCGAAGCCCGGCAGTATCAATAAAGCGGAAAGCTACCCCATTGATCGCGATGGTATCTTCAATGGTGTCGCGGGTAGTTCCGGGGATGTCGGAGACAATGGCCCGTTCTTCGTTTAGCAGTGCATTGAGCAGGGTTGATTTACCCACATTGGGTTTTCCTATTATGGCAACGGGGATGCCGTTTTTCAGCACATTGCCCATTGAGAAGCTTTGCTTAAGGCGACCGATTTCGTTTTCAATGGTATCGAGCAAGGTGTTAAGGCTGCCGCGGTCGGCAAATTCCACATCCTCCTCGCTGAAATCAAGTTCCAGCTCAATCAATCCGGCAAAGGTTACCAGTTGCTGCCGCAGTTCCCTGATCCTTTCGGAGAAGTGCCCGCGCATTTGCCTGAAGGCCATTTTGTGTGATGCAGAAGAGTTGGAAGCAATCAGATCGGCTACTGCTTCGGCCTGCGAGAGGTCCATGCGTCCGTTCAGAAAAGCACGCATGGTAAACTCACCGGGTTTGGCCATACGAGCGCCCTTATCGATAAGTATCCGTATAATTTCTTGCTGAATAAATGGTGAACCGTGACAAGAAATTTCGACCAGGTCTTCGCCCGTATAAGTATGAGGATGTTGAAATTTTGTCAGTAGCACCTCATCCACTGGCCTTTCCCCTTCATGAAACTGCCCAAGAATAACTTTATGGGTAGAAATTTCGGAAAAAGCCAGTCCTTTTTTCTGCGGTTCGAAACAGACCTGAGCTATGGCAAAGGCTTCCGGGCCCGAAATCCTGATCACTGCTATGGCGGCCATGCCGGGGGCTGTGGCAGGCGCACAAATGGTATCCCTGGTGTTATACTGGTGCATGGGGGCCTCCTTTCATTGGTGGGTATTACAAATTTAAACGAATATAAAGGCCACTGCCAAAAAAAAATAAACTTTTCAACTTTTCAATCCTTCATCTTTTCATCTTTCTTTTGCCGGAAAACATTATTTTTGATCTTTCAAATACAGAAAAACAAAAAAAAGAAACAGACCCATGAGCGTGCTTGTCAACAAGGATTCCAGAGTGATTGTGCAGGGCTTTACCGGCAGCGAAGGTACTTTTCATGCCAGTCAAATGATTGAATACGGCACCCATGTGGTGGGTGGTGTAACGCCTGGCAAGGGTGGACAGACCCACCTTGACCGACCGGTGTTCAACAGTGTGTCAGATGCGGTGAAACAGGCAGGAGCCAATGTTAGTTTGATTTTTGTTCCGCCGGCTTTTGCCGCCGACGCAATTATGGAAGCGGCTGAAGCAGGCATTGAGGTGATCGTGTGTATTACCGAAGGCATTCCAGTACAAGACATGCTCAAAGTGAAGGAATATTTGAAAGGCAGACCCGTGCGCTTGATCGGCCCCAACTGCCCCGGCATAATAACTCCAGGCGAAGCCAAGGTGGGCATTATGCCCGGCTTTATACACCGCAAGGGCACCATCGGCATTGTGTCGCGATCGGGCACCTTAACCTACGAAGCCGTTGACCAGGTAACCAAGGCCGGCATGGGGCAATCGACCTGCATCGGCATTGGCGGCGACCCAATCCCAGGCACTACCATGAAAGAGGCGGTAGAATTGCTAATGAATGACCCGGAAACGGAAGGTATAATTATGATTGGCGAGATTGGCGGAAACATGGAAGCCGAAGCTGCTTATTATATTCGCGATCACGGCACCAAGCCCGTGGTAAGTTTCATTGCCGGCGCAACCGCTCCAAAAGGCCGCACCATGGGCCATGCCGGCGCCATAATCGGGGGCAAAGACGACACCGCCGAGGCCAAAAAGAAAATCCTTACCGAATGCGGTGTATTTGTGGTCGATTCACCCGCCGACATCGGCAAAAAAATGAAGGAAATTTTGAATTAAGGGTAAGTGATAAGGGATTAGGGATTAATTGTTAATCCTCTAATTCTCAAATTTTCTCATTTTTCATTATCTCAACTTATCCCTTTCTAATTTTCTCATCTTCCCAACTCCACACCCTCATTCTTCTTCTATTTCATAGTATTGATACGCTCCCAGGTCAGGTCGCTGAACACGGTTACGGCCCAAAATATCGAAGGGCACACCCTGGGCTATGGTTCTTTTGCCGGCATCAATGGCAGGTGAGTTTTCACGCAGGCGATAATCCTGAACCGAGAGGTTGTTGAATTGCGGCACCTGGTTTTTAATGATATTAATGTAGCTGGGATTAAAAGTGTCGCGCTGAGTGCGCACAAGGCAGTGGTCAAAGGTAAAATTGAAATCAGACCCGGGCACCAAATCGAAAACAAACTCTTCTTGCAGGCTGCCGTAAATGATGGAGTTGCCAAAAAACACCGATTCAAAGTCGCGCTGCTGAATGTTGCCATCCACATCGTGGTAATAGTTATTAAACCACACCGAAGGGATCTGCCGCAGAGGGGTATTGGGCAGGTTGTAATAATTGGCAAAAGTGCAGTGCCTGAAATCGTATTTCCCGCCAAGGGCAAGATAAAGAGTGTTTTCGCCACAATTAGCAATCACGGTATTTTCGGCCACCACATGACTGCCCTGTGCCAGCAGGCCCACCAGACTCATATTTTTGATAATGGTATTGCGAATGGTTAAAGTTGGCGAAGTTTGGCTGCCAATGCTGTCGACATGCAGCCCCACACTGCCGTTTTTTATAACGGCATAATTAATTTCATGATCTTTGCTGGTGGCAGTGAGCCAAATGCGTCCCCATTGCCCGGGCTGATTTTCATAAAACGATTCGAGGCGGTCGCCCTGAAAGCTTACCGGCTGCTCCATGGTGCCGTTAACCTTAAAAGAAGATTCGGCAAGAAAAACCAAGCTGGCATTGTTGTGAAAATGCACGCATGTGCCCTCGCTCACTGTAAGGGTTGTGTTTGGAGCCACCACCGCCAGCCCATAAACCACATAGGGCAAATCGGCAGTCCAAACGGTGTTTTCGGAAATCAGGTGGTACGACAAACCAGATGGCTCAGTATAATTAGGTTGAATAAAATTGGCGTCCTGCCCCCAGGCCACCAGCTTTACATCCTGAACATTATTATTAATGTTGAATACCAGGCTGTCGGTTATGATCAATGGCAGGTTCTGGTTAACAGGGTCAACGGTTACTTCTACAAAAACAAAGATGCTGTCGTTGGCCCCAATTTCAATATCGTGCAGCTGGCTTCCTGAGCGGCCATCCACGTTCACCCTAAAAAAAGATTCTGAGCCCCTGCCCAAGCCAACCGAAGAAATGCGTATGCGCCGGCTGTGGTTGTTATACACCCTGAAAGACCGGGTGGACGTGCCCACGGTGGTAAAAACCGTATCGAACAGCAGCGAGTCGACTGAAAAACCCAAGGTAATGTCCGGGCTGGCATCAAAGCTGTCGTCGCGGCAGGAATAAATCAGGCTGGCCATAAAAGGCACAAACAACAATAATATAAACAGGCGGGTGCTGCGCATCGGCAAAAATAATTATCAGACTTTATTCAGAAACGCCATTGCGGGGTCAAATATTTGCTTTGCTTTGCTTTTTATTGGAAAAGGCTTTCGCTGTATTCCCCGAAAGGGGTTTCCAAAAAAAACCGCAAAAACATTTGAAACACGCAAAAATAAATTAATTTTGCAGCCTAAAATCAGAAAATATGTCAAAAAGCAAAAAGCATCCCGAAGAGGAAAAGAACATTTTGGCGGTTGAGGAGGCACTGAGCCGCTCCGAGCAGTTTATTGAGCGCAACCAGAACACCATCATGTGGGCCGTGGCCATTATAGTACTGGTCATTGCCGGCTACATTGGTTACACCCGTTTTATCCTGGTTCCTCGCGAAAGGGAAGCCCGCGCCGAAATGTTTATGGCCGAAATATATTTTGAGCAGGACAGCCTGCAACTTGCCCTGTATGGCGATGCAGAATATCCTGGCTTTCTCGATGTTATTTCCTCCTATCGCTTTACCAAAACGGCCAACCTGGCGCATTACTATGCCGGCATGAGCTACCTTAAAATAGGCGATTATGAGGATGCCATTAAGCATTTGAAAAAATTCCGCGGAACTGACCAGTTTCTTGGTGCCATGACCTATGGTGCCATTGGCGATGCCCACCTGGAGCTTGGCGACCAGAGTGCAGCAGCGCGCTATTATCGAAAGGCTTATCGCTACAAACCCAACAATCTTACTACTCCCCTATTCCTTTTCAAGGCTGGCTTGCTCTTTGAAGAAATGGGACAGCCCGGCGAAGCACTCAGCCTTTACGAACGCATTCACAACGAATACCAAAACTCGGCCGAAGGCCGCAATATTGAAAGGTACATTGGACGTACCAGTATTCAGAAATAAAAGCATTTAATGGACGGAAAGAAACAGAATCTTTCAATTTACGATCCAGCAACGGTGCCCGGCGCAGCAAAGATGCGCATGGGCATTGTCGTTTCTGAGTGGAATGCAGAAATAACCGGAACCCTGCTCAAGGGAGCCATTGAGACACTGAAAAAGCATGGCATGCCCGAAGAAAATCTGCATGTACATTATGTTCCGGGCAGTTACGAGTTGCCGCAAGGCGCCGCCTACCTCATCGACCAGCTCGAGGTGGATGCCGTAATCTGTTTGGGTTGCGTAATCCAGGGCGAAACGCGTCATTTCGAGTTTATTTGCCAGGCCGTGAGCCAGGGTTTAATGAAACTGGGTCTCGACTCAGGCATCCCCGTAATCTTTGGTGTGCTCACCACAGATAATTTCTCGCAGGCACGCGAGCGGGCTGGCGGCGTGCATGGAAACAAAGGCGATGAAGCAGCCATTACTGCCATTAAAATGGTGGACCTGAAAAACAGGCTGGGCGCCTGAAAAGATGATGAACCCTAAAGACCTGCGTATTGTATTTATGGGCACCCCTGCCCTGGCCGCGTTCTCACTCAAAAGGCTGTGCCAAGAGGGATACAATGTGGTGGGTGTGGTTACGGCTCCCGACAAACCGGCAGGACGTGGGTTAAAACTGCAACCTTCGGAGGTTAAAAAGTATGCCCATGAAAAAACCATCCCGGTACTTCAGCCCGAGAAGCTCAAATCGCCCGAATTTCTTGAACAACTGAAAAGCCTTTCGCCCGATGTGCAGGTGGTAGTAGCCTTTCGCATGTTACCCGAAGCCGTATGGAGCCAACCCCCTCTGGGCACTTTCAATATGCATGCCTCCTTGCTGCCCCAGTACCGTGGCGCAGCGCCCATCAACTGGGTCATCATCAACGGTGAAAAGGAAACCGGGGTGACCACCTTTTTGCTCGACCGCGAAATTGATACCGGCAAGATCCTGTTTCAGGAAAGACTGGCCATCTTTGAAAACGAAACCGCAGGCAGCCTGCACGACCGCATCATGATAGCTGGTGCAGACCTGGTGCTGAAAACCATTGATGCCCTTGCTCAGAACCAAGTTGAACCACTTGACCAGTCGGCGCTGCTTGCCGAAACGACTCAACTAAAAAAAGCCCCAAAGATATTCAAGGAAGATTGTTTGATTGACTGGGAAAAGCCCTGCCAGAAAGCGGTTAACCACATCCATGGCATGAGCCCATTCCCCGGTGCTTTTACCCTGCTCAGAGTGGGCGGAAAGGAGCAAATACTGAAGATTTATGAGGCAGAAGCCAGGGAATTCATTCATACGTATAAATACGGTGAGCTTCTTTCGGATGGAAAAACCAGCTTATCTTTTGCTACTCCCGATGGCCTGGTAGCGGTAAAAAGCCTGCAAATGGCCGGAAAAAAGCGCATGAGTACCGCCGATTTTCTTCGCGGATTCCAACTGGAAGACTTGCATTACATGCCCATTTAAGGTTATTTTACCCTTAAAATCGTTTGATACCGCCTGTTTTAGCCCTGAGTTATTAACAAAAACGCCGATTTTTCAACAAAATCGGCACATTTCGCGCGCTTGACTTGCATTTTCTTAGAAATGGCCTATATTTGCAATGTTTAATGGAAGCAACCAATTACTCGTGTAACTAAAACAAACGAAAAATGAACAAAGCAGAATTGATCGATGCCATGGCATCAGGAGCAGGTTTAACCAAAGCCGACGCAAAAAAAGCATTGGACGCATTCATTGGTGCCACTTCCAAGGCGCTGAAAAAAGGTGAGAGGGTAGCTCTTGTAGGATTCGGATCATTTGCCGTTTCCCAAAGAGAAGCCCGCAAAGGCCGCAACCCCCAGTCTGGCAAGGAAATCACCATTCCAGCCAAGAAGGTTGTTAAATTTAAGGCCGGTGCTGAGTTGGCAAAAGTGGTTAAGTAAACACTTGAAACAAGCATTGAAAAGCTCCGGAATTTCCGGGGCTTTTTTTATTTTTTCCACAAACTAACGCCGGTTTTTGTTTAAATGAATGGCCATGACAAACCCAGATGCCCTCGAAGGTTATAACCCCAACGCCACGGGCAACGCCAACAACAACATTTTCAGCCTGCCTTTCACGCCCGAAAACGCCAGGGTGGTTTTTATTCCCATGCCCTGGGATGTAACCGTATCGAACTTTGACGGAACCTCGGCCGGTCCGAAAAAGATTTTTGAATCGTCGTTTCAGATCGATCTTTTCGATCCCTTTGCCCCGGACGCCTGGAAACAAGGCATGGCCATGGAAAGTATCGATCCGGCCATGGTTAACCGCAACAATCAACTCAGGAAGAAATCGAGCAAGTATATCAACTTTCTTGAACTGGGCGGGCAGTTAGAAGACAATGAGGAGATGATCGCTGTTTTGAAGGAGATAAATGAAGCCAGTGAAGCGCTGAGTCTGGAACTCGAGTTTAAATCACTGATGTATCTTGAGCAAGGAAAGGTGCCCGTAGTGCTTGGTGGCGAACACAGTGTGCCCCTTGGCCTTATCAGGGCGCTGGCCCGCAAACGCCCTGGTTTCGGCATCCTTCAGATTGATGCCCATGCCGATCTGCGCGAGGCATACCAAGGGTTTACCCACTCACATGCCTCCATCATGCACAATGCTTTAAAAACAGAGGGTGTGGAGAATCTGGTGCAGGTGGGGATTCGCGAACTATGCCCGGAGGAGGTGCAAGTGATCAGTAAAAATCCGGGAAAAATTCGCACCTATTTCGACCGCGACATTTACAGCCGCCTGTTCGAGGGAGAAAATTGGATGGAGATATGCCAGGAAATAGTGAAAAAGTTACCCGAAGAGGTTTACGTAAGTTTCGATGTGGATGGCCTCGACTCTGCCCTATGCCCGGGTACCGGCACTCCTCTGCCGGGTGGACTGTCGTTTAACCAGGCCACCTACCTGCTCGAAACCATCATAAACCAGGGAAAGAAAATCATTGGAGCCGACCTGGTGGAAACCGGACCCGGTGAAATGGATGGCATTGTGTCAAGCCGCTTGCTTTTTCGCTTGGCAGGAATGATCATAAAAAGCCAAAAAGATTGAGCACAACCCAGATGGACAGCCAAACGCGTAAGCAGGTGATTAATTACCTGGGCGATTTTGTTACACCTTCGCGATTACAAAAAATACAGCAGGTACTTTCGCAACGCACCCGCCACCTTACCGTAGTGCTCGAAGATATTTACCAGCCCCACAATGCCAGCGCTGTGCTGCGCTCGTGCGAATGTTTTGGAGTGCAAGATGTACATATCATTGAGAACCGCTACGATTACGAAATTAACCCCGAAGTGGATATGGGCGCCAGCAAGTGGCTGAGCCTGCACCGTTACCGCGATGGAGAGTTCAACATCGGGGCCTGCCTCAATCATCTGAAACAGGAAGGCTACCAGCTGGTAGCCACCAGTCCGCACGAACACGACTTCAACCCTGTGGGCCTGCCCCTGGATAAGCCTGTGGCAATCTTATTTGGCACCGAACAAGAAGGACTTTCAGCTCAGGCCCTGCAGGCAGCCGATTTTTTTATGCGCATCCCCATGGCTGGTTTTACTGAAAGCTTCAACATTTCTGTGTCGGCAGCCATTTGCCTCTTTGAATTAACCAACCGGCTTAAGAAAAGCAACATTCCCTGGCAACTCTCCGAAGAACAGTATGACGAGCTGCACCTTGAATGGCTCAGCGCATCCATTAAAACGCCAGAATTGCTTATTAAAAGATTTCTTGAAACCCGGCAAGCAAAACATTGACTTTCACACACAGATTTCTTAATTTTATGGCAGGAATTTTTTTTAACCTAAAACATATTTGTTATGGGAAAAGGAGATCAGAAAACCCGTCGCGGAAAACTTTTCAGGGGAACTTACGGAAAAACCAGGCCCCGCAACACCAGTAAACCCAGCGTGGCCGCGCCTCCCCCGCCAGCACCCAAAAAAAGAACCACCAAAAAATAAATTTTCTTAAAAGACAAAAGTAGCAGCAGGAAAAAACCTGCTGTTTTTTTACCCAAAATTGTCTGGAATAAAATCAGGAAACCCTAAGCTCTGTGCTCTGAGCCATTACTTCCACTACCTGCTATTGCTACTTGCTTGAACTTTCAACCTTCCTTACCAGCTCCTTAAACGTATCGCCCCTGTGCTCGAAGTTCCTGAAGGAATCGTAGCTGGCCGCAGCAGGCGAAAGCATGCAAATACCCGCAGCAGGTGTATTATTCATGGCCATTTCGACTGCCTGCTCAAAGGTTTCAGGAAAAAAACAGTTTTTACCTTTAATGCCGGGCAGGTCTCTCCCTTCTTCATACATCCGGCGTCCGGCTTTTCCTATAAAGATCAGGTTTTGCACTTTCGATTCTGCAAGGAAAGCAATCAGCGACGAGTAATTCACGCCCCGGTCGAAGCCGCCCAACAGCAGGGTGCTTGTTCTCGGAAATGTCTTCAGGGCTTCGATAGTCGATTCAGGAATCGTGGATATGGAATCGTTGTAAAACGAAATGCCACGGTAGAAACCCACAAACTCAAGCCGGTGTGGCAATCCGTCGAAACTTGCAACGGCTCTTGTAATTTGCAAGGGAGCCACCTTCAGCAGATAGGCTGCGGCGCTGGCTGCCGAAATGTTTAGCAGGTTATGGTTACCCGGGAGCTTTCGCACCCGGCAAATATCGCGAATGCGCGATTCTCGCCCGGCCAGGCTCAGCACCAGGCTGCCCTTGTCGCAAAAAATCAGATTTCTGCTGCCAGGAGCGTTGCCCAGCAAATAAAAGTCTGAGGCTATTTCAAGCTCCTCTACCAGGCCCGAAATCAGTTCATTAAAAGGGTTATAAATAAAAATATCGCCGGTTTGCTGCCACCGGACAATGTTCATCTTGGCCATCTGATAGTCGCGATAACTGGCATAATGGTCCAGGTGCTCCTCAAAAATATTCAGCAAAATGGCAATATGTGGGCTAACCCTCAAATGCTCGAGCTGATGGCTGCTCATTTCAAAAACCACCACGGTTTCCTCTGTCATTTCATCAATCAGGTCGAGGGGCGGAATGCCAATATTGCCGGCAAGCAAGGCGGAGCGGCCCGCAGTTCTAAGGATGTGAAATAACAGGCTTGAGGTAGTGCTTTTCCCCTTGGTGCCCGTAATGCCCACGACCTGATGTCTGAAAAGCTGCAAAAACAAACCCGTTTGCGACACCACCCGATCACGAAGCTCCTCGTTTTCAATGACCCGAAACGGAATCCCTGGCGACTTAATAATAATATCCGCATCCTGAATCCCTTCCAGGTAGTGTTCACCAAAATACCATTTGGTTTGCTGGTCTTTTTCCCTTTCGGGGAAAGCTTCCCTACCCGGAACCTGACGGTCGCAAACCACTAGCGGAAATTCAGGCAAGGCCTTGCGAATGGCCCGGAAAGTTGACTGTCCCTCCCTGGCAAAACCAAGAACAGCAACCCTTTTGTTATGGAAAAATTCCTGAAATGGCTGAGGGTTCACGGGTAATTGTTAATTATTAATGATTGATTATAAGTTATTTATTGACTTTTGAAGCAGGTTTTTGAATCGTGGCTGAAGGGCATGGGGCTGGTGAAATTCGTGCAGGAAGTCCTTAAAATTTTTCAATCCGGCTGCTGCAGGCTGCTGCTGTTGGTAATGCTGTAACAAAACAGGGAGCTGAACTTTCTTTTTCTGACGAATGACTTCCTGCAGGGCGGCATTCACCTCGTCGATGGTTCCCACGCATTCAAATGGTTTGTTTTCGGCCACCCCGGTTAGCTGGTCAAGTATTGGGGCAAGCCTGACTTTCTCAAAAAGGTTTTCTCCAAAAATGGCTGTCATTTTTTCTTCCCTTACAAATGGCGCCAGCATGGTGTATGTGAAAAGGCATTTAGAACAGTTGCAGCACCAAGAGTCGGTTTTACTGCCGGCGTTGCAACTTTTAAAAACCCCGTGATATTGAGTGAAGCCTGAAAACAGAGCCCCTATTTGCAATTCGTTGAGCGGCCTAAGGAAACTGAAGTAGTTTACCCCCCTCTGCAAATGCGCCGAAAGATAATCTCTGAAATCCTGCTCAAACTCAAAAGATTTTGAATACTGGTGATTGATCTTTGAGCCGGGAATGCTGGCCTCATTAGCACTCGATTCGTTCGAGAGAGCCACATGCTTTTTCCCCGTAAGGGCAGCCGAAAACACGGTCACAAAAGCCAGCAAAGCCGAAAAAGGGGTGTGCCCGTTCAGAAATCCCTGCTCGTTGAGTTTAAGCAGCAAAGGATCGAGCGTACGTTTTACTTCCAGGGTGTCTTCTGGCCCGAAGCCAGCCGCCGCCAGCACCTGCCGGGTGGCCCCGCGCTGGTTCATAACCAGCGGCAAAATGTCAGCACCCGGGTTTTTAAGCAACTCAAGCGTAACCACTGAATCTTTGCCACCCCCCACGGGAATTATGATGCTTTCAGAGAAATGCTCCAGTTCAGATCTCTTAAAATAAGCTGCTTCTGCCGGGTACTCAAACGACAGCATTTCTTCACCGGGCACCTCAATGCCATTGGTATGGAAAAACTCACCCAAGCCGTAACGAAAAAGTTTTTTCCACCACTGCTCTTGCCCTGTGTTAAGTCTGAAAGGCATTACCAGAATGCGTGGCGAGCAAAATGCCTTCCAGTAGCTGATCATTTCCACCATGCCCACATGAAAAGCAAAGGTTTGCAGCAGCTCATCAGACAGATTAAAAAAGCGCCCCTTGTCGGAGAAAAACATTGTCGGCCTGAAAACCAACTCCTCGTTCAGCCTGAAAACGAATTGCAAGCTAACGCCTTCAGCAGTCTTTTCGGCCCTTGCCGATTCATACACAAAGCGCGGAAAGGCCGCCCTCAGTTGATGATATTTTGAGGAATTGTCAGTTTGGCGCATTTGAACAATGGCAAAGAATTTGTTGTTTTACTGCTGATTTCAGCTCCAAAAGTAACAAAAACAGTTTTAGGAGCCGTAATTCAAAATAAAAGTAATATCTTTCTTAATATGAATAAGAAAATGACAGCGCCTTCACGAGGCAAACTGCTCGTAAGCGAACCGACCCTGCGCGACTTCTATTTCAGTCGCAGCGTGGTGCTTTTGGCTGAGCATAGCGAAGAAGAAGGCAGTGTCGGTTTGATCCTAAATAAACCCATCAACCTCAAACTTAAGGATGTGGTAAAAGAGTTTCCCACCAACGAATTTCCTTTGTTTTTGGGAGGACCTGTACATCCCGACCGGCTTTTTTACCTGCACACCCTGGGCGAGCGTGTTACGGGAAGCATGGAGATTTTAAAAGGTCTCTTTTGGGGCGGCGAAATAGAAAAGCTCATGGAGCTCATTGATCTGAAACTGGTTAGCCCCGAGGAGGTGCGCTTCTTTATCGGCTACTCTGGCTGGGAGCCTAGCCAGCTCGACCGTGAACTGAAAGAAGACTCCTGGATTGTAACCCAGTGCACCCTGGAAACCGTGATGGGCGACAAACCCGAAAAGCTCTGGAGTAATATGCTGAAAGAGCTGGGCGACGACTACGCCATTTGGTCAAACTATCCCACAGACCCTATTCTGAACTAAACGAAGTTCCATTTCCAACAAAAAACAAACCTCTTTTGGCAAGGAAAGTCTTCAGAAAACTTTTTAATGGATTACGCAAATCATTTGTTTTAATGGTTTTGCTAATTCCGCCGGTTTTCTGGCAAGCCCCATCGGTCGGTAGCGAGGAGGTTCCGCTTTTGCTCGACTCGGCTTATATTGAGGTAATTGGCACTTTCGCAGAAAATGGTGTGGACATCAACTACCTCAGCAACCCAATGCTTTACACAGAACTCCATAAGTGGCTGGGCACTCCCCATGTTTTGCGCAGCAGGGGTCAAGGCGGCATCGACTGCTCCGGGCTGGTAAAGATCATTTTCCGCAAAGTATATGGTATGGAGTTAAAAGGAAGCTCCCAAGACATTTCCAGGTTGGCAAATCCAATTAATGTTGAAGAGTTGAAGGAAGGCGACCTGGTGTTTTTCAGAATATACCATCAAAGCCGGATCGACCATGTGGGGATTTATCTCGGAAACGGGCGCTTTATTCATACCTCAGCAAGCAGCGGGGTCACCATCAGCGAGATGTCAGCTTTTTACTACCGGCGCAGATTCGTAAAAGCAGGACGACTATTGCCAGAAAAACCAAGCGTGGCTTCAATGCCCGAAAACCAGTGAGATGATCTGGTCAACTTTTACCGTTTCACCTTTAATTATGCATTTTGATTGCATGTAATAGGGCTCCCGTTCCTGCAATTTCTCTTCAATATAACTCAGCAACTTTTCGCCAGCGAAATTCTCTACCAAGGGTCGCTGCTTTTGCGCATGTTCAAGCCTGTAAGCCAGGCTGGCTGAACTCATCCGCAGGTAAACCGAAACGCCGTGGGTGTTGATAAATTCCATATTATCAAAAAAACAGGGTGTGCCACCCCCTGTAGCAATTACCGCTTTATGAAAATGAATGCTTTTATGCAAAGCCTGCTGCTCGAGTTGCCTGAAACGGCTTTCTCCATATTTGAGGAAAATATCCGGAATACTCATCCCGGCAAGGGCTTCCACCTCCTCGTCGATGTCAGAAAAAGGATAGTTCAGTTTTTTTGCCAGGCGTTTGCCCAGCGAGCTTTTTCCGCTGCCCATAAAGCCAAGCAGGTAAATGCGCATAAGGTAATTTTTTGATAAATTTAAGGCAAAAAGACGATATAAGCTCATTCGCAAAATCAACTACCTTTGCGTGAAAGCCTTTTAACAGGGAAAACCCGATGAAGCTCCGGCTCAACAAGTCGCTATTTTCAGGTATCCTCACCCTTTTTACCGGAACTGCCGCTGCCCAGCTGGTGGCAATTCTGCTGCAGCCATTTCTGCGCAGACTTTACACCCCCGAGGAGTTTGGAGCCTATGCCGTTTACCTCAGCATGGTCAGCATCCTGGTAACCCTCTCGACCCTCCGCTACGAGCCCGCCATAGTTCAACCCGAAAAGAAACCAGAAGCCGTTAATTTGTTTTTCGTTGCCTTTTACTTCAACCTGATTTTCAGCATTTTGCTTTTGCTTATTGTGTCTCATTTCAGGGATAACCTGGCATCGTTTCTCAACATCAGCCAAACCCACGCCTGGTGGTTGCTTTTCTTGCCTGCCAGCGTGTTTATGCTCGGAACCTACCAAACCATGAACTATTACCTGATCCGAAAAAAGAGGTTCAGGGCCATTTCGGTCAACAAGGGCGTGAGGCGGGTGGCCGAAGGCGGAGTTCAGCTCGGATTAGGACAGTTGCGCTGGCCGGCAGGGCTTGTGGTTGGCGATGTTTTCGGACACCTGGCAAATGTTGTGAGCGCCTTGCTGCAACTACGGCGAGCCAATTTTAAGGCAACCATGCATTCATGGGCGTTGCAAAAAAAACTGGTGAAGCAGTATGCCGACTATCCCCTTTACAGTATGTTGCCGATGACGCTCAATGTGTTTTGCCTTATGATTCCCACTGTTTTTATCAACAAGTTTTACAGCCAGGAGGTGGCGGGGTATTTCGACCTCACCCGGCTGGTACTTGTGGTACCCTCGGCCCTGCTCACCATGAGCGTGGGGCAGGTTTTTCTGCAGGAGGTTTCGGAGAAAAAACGTAAGGGCGAGTCCTTTTTGCGCGAATACAGGCAACTGCTGGGCGTCCTGAGTATTTTGGGATTGGCATTTGCTCTTATTCTTACCTTTTGGGGGCCCAAACTTCTCGGCTGGTATGCCGGAGCACCCTATACCGAATCGGGCCACTATGCCCAGATTTTAGTCTGGAGCACCCTGGCCCGCATGGCCGTTTCGCCGCTCACCATGGTTTATGTGGGCCTGCGAAAGTTAAAAACCCAGGCTGCCTGGCAAATCACTTATTTTTTATTGGTTTGCTCCCTGGTTTTTTTCCGAAACTTGCCCGTGATGCAGTTCATTGCCATACTGGCAGCAGTCGAAGTGGTGGCATATGTCATCAACCTCATTCTGATTAATGGTATTGTAAAAAAATACCACCGGGATTGGGAAGATCACCCTTTAAAAGAACAATCTTAATAACTATTATCAGATCATCTCACACATTATTGAAATGAAAAAAATATTAACGATAATCGGAGCGCGCCCGCAATTTATTAAGGCAGCAGCCGTAAGCCGTGAAATTGCGCGAAGGGAAGGACTGCGGGAAGTGATCGTCCATACGGGACAGCACTTCGACCACAACATGAGCCAGGTGTTTTTTGAACAAATGCAGATTCCTGCACCAGCTTACAACTTGGGCATACACAGCCTTCCGCACGGGGCTATGACGGGCCGAATGCTTGAGCGGGCCGAGGAGGTGATGCTGCGCGAAGACCCTGACTGGGTAATGGTTTATGGCGACACCAACTCTACCCTGGCCGGTGCATTGGCTGCAAAGAAAATAGGCCTTCCGGTTGCCCATGTGGAAGCGGGCCTGCGATCGTTCAACATGAGTATGCCCGAAGAAATCAACCGTATCCTGACCGACCGCATTGCCGACTTGCTCTTCTGTCCTACCCAAACGGCCCTCGAGAACCTGGACCGCGAGGGTTTCGAACACTTCGAAAGCAGGGTGCTGCTTACCGGCGATGTAATGTACGATGCCTACCTGCACTTTTCTGATTTGCGAAAAGCACCCAAAAACCTGAAACTGCCAAAGAAATTCGGTCTGGTAACCCTCCACCGGGCCGAAAACACCGACCAGCCCGCCACCTTGAAGCAAATAGTGGAAGCACTTAACCAGATAGCCGTTCAATTGCCACTGGTACTTCCGGTTCATCCACGCACCTTTAAAGTCCTGAACCACAGCAAACTCCCTGCCATGCACAAAAACATTACGGTGTCTGAGCCCGTCAGCTATCTGGAAATTCTCTACCTACTGGAGAAGTGCCAAATGGTGCTCACCGACAGCGGCGGCCTGCAAAAAGAAGCCTATTTTGCCGAAAGGCCATGCATTACACTTCGCAACGAAACCGAATGGACAGAACTGGCAGAAGCCGGCTACAACATTGTGGCGGGAAGCAGCAAGAAGAATATTTACGCGGCATTTCAGCGGTTTTCTAACTCAATGCCCAAATTCAATGCCGGCCTCTATGGCATAGGCAATGCGGCCGGAATGATTGCCGATGCCTTTCAGCAGACCGAATTGTAAAAAAAGAAAGAGGCCGAGGCCCCTTTCTTGTGGAAACCAACTTCAACCATTTACACGTAACCCTGTGCCATCATGGCATCGGCCACCTTCACAAAGCCGCCAATATTGGCGCCTTTTACATAATTCACATACCCATCTTCTTCCTTACCAAACTGCACACAACTTTTGTGAATGTTTATCATAATATTGTGCAAACGCTGATCTACCTCTTCGCGTGTCCAGGAAAGCCTCAGTGAATTTTGACTCATTTCGAGGCCTGAGGTGGCCACCCCGCCTGCGTTGGCTGCTTTCCCGGGTCCATAAAGGATTTTGTTTTTCAGGAACACTTCCACGGCTGCAGGGGTACAGGGCATATTGGCTCCTTCCGACACACAAATGCAGCCATTCTTTACCAAGGTATTAGCTTCCTCTTCATTCAGTTCGTTTTCCGTGGCGCAAGGCAGGGCAATATCGCAAACCTCGTTCCAGGGGCGTGAACTGCCTTCCATGTATTTACAGCCATACTGATCGGCATAATCGCGAATACGGCCACGTTTTACATTTTTAAGGTTCATCACAAAGGCCAGCTTTTCGGCGTCAATGCCATCTTTATCGTAGATGTAACCATTTGAATCGGAAAGGGTTACCACTTTCCCGCCCAATTCAATTACTTTCTGAGTGGCAAATTGGGCCACATTGCCTGATCCGCTCACTGCCACCACCTTGCCCTTAATGCCCTCGTTAATGGTGGCCAGCATTTCCTGGGCAAAATATACACAGCCATAACCTGTAGCTTCGGGCCTTATGAGGCTTCCGCCATACTCAATGCCCTTTCCGGTTAGCACCCCGGTAAACTCATTGCGGATGCGTTTGTATTGTCCAAACATAAAACCCACTTCGCGTCCACCCACGCCAATGTCGCCTGCCGGAACATCGGTGTCGGGGCCAATGTGGCGGCAAAGTTCAGTCATAAAGCTCTGGCAAAACCGCATCACTTCATTGTCGGTTTTGCCTTTGGGGTCGAAGTCGCTGCCACCTTTGCCACCCCCCATAGGCAGCGAGGTAAGGCTGTTTTTAAACACCTGCTCAAAAGCCAGGAACTTCAAAATACCCAGATTGACGGTGGGGTGAAACCGCAACCCGCCCTTATAGGGACCTATAGCGCTGTTCATTTCGATGCGGTAGCCGCGGTTGACCTGCACCTCGCCCTTGTCGTCGACCCACGGCACCCTGAAGATAATGATCCGCTCGGGCTCGATCATGCGTTCAAAGACTTTGGCGGCCTTGTACTTGGGATTTTCGTCCAGAAACGGGAAAATGGTTTCGGCCACTTCCTGAACAGCCTGGTAAAACTCTGGCTCCGAAGGATTTTTGGCCACCACATAATCCATAAATTTTTTCAATTGTGCTTCCATGAGGTTTGGTTTTTGGGTTATAAGAAAATATCGTTCACGAAACAATTTTAGTCACTTTTTGAAATGAATAATATTTTTATGGAAAACATATTTTTTTTATTTTTTTCTTGCATATGTCAATAATTTTTATATGGAATATTTTAACAATAAGGCTTGCGAAAAGAAAACTATTTATGATGGTAATTTTGTAATTTCATTGCACGAAATTTTTATTATTGCTGCCATTAAAAAGCAATCAATCTGCTGCAAAATGCAAAAAGACGAAGATTCGGGTACCAACAGGGAGTCGGGGTTTTTCTCGCGCGGCAGCCAGCAGGCTATTCCCATTAGCCATGAAGAGATACAGCGTTTGCTGGCCGAGAAGCGTGAGCGACTAAAAGAGCTGGGAGCCATAAACCAGACCGTTTCCATTCTAAAGGAAGAGAAGCCGGCAAATGAGATGTTGCGGGAAATTGTTAGGGTGCTTCCGCCGGCCTGGCAGTTTCCGGAAGATGCGGTGGCTAGGATAAAATACGGCAACGAAGTTTTTCTTAGCAGCAATCGCTTTCGCGAAAGCCGCTGGTCGCAGCGCCGCTCGTTCGAAACCATCGATGGGCACGAAGGATCGGTGGAGGTGTTTTACCTGACTGAGCATACACCGTCGGACGAAGGCCCCTTTCTGATGGAAGAGCGTCAGCTCATCAGCAACATTGCCAACCTCATTACCGGCCATCTCAATACTCAGATCGGAAAAAATCTTCTTAAAAAGTCGGCGGCGGACCTGCAGGAGGCTACCCAGTCGCGCAAAGAGCAGGAACATGCAGCCAAGAACCGCCACCTGCTGCAAAAGTTTTTAATAAAGCACAACTCCGACCGCGACATCTACCACGACCTGATGCAATACAAGGTGCGCGAAATTTTGCTGGTTGCCAACCTGTACGATGCCTACAACATTGAACAGGAAGGCCGTTTTTTTGAACAGGTTACCGGAGAATACTACCAACTCAACCTCTCTTCAGCCCCGCGCATTACTGGCGTTTCCACTCCTGAGGAAGCACTGGAAAAACTGCAGGAAAAACATTTCGACCTGGTTATTGTGATGATGGGTGTTGACAAAACAACCCCGATTCAATTGAGCCGGATCATTAAGCAAATTTATCCCAGCACTCCCATTTTCCTGCTCCTAAACAACAACAGCGACATTGCCATGTTTGAAGGTGGCAACAAGCAAATTGCCCCCATCGACAAAATTTTTGTTTGGAACGGCGACTCCAAGGTTTTCCTGGCCATGGTAAAATACAACGAAGACCGCTTTAATGTAGAAAATGACATTCGGATTGGGATGGTTAGAGTCATTCTGCTGGTGGAAGATTCTGCACGCTATTATTCACGCTACCTGCCCATTCTTTATTCCATCGTCATTGAGCAGACCCAGCAGCTGATAGAAGAAGTAAATACCGATGAACTTTATAAATTGCTGAAGATGCGTGTAAGGCCCAAGGTTTTGCTGGCATCAAACTACAAGGAAGCGGTGCAGCTGTTCAATAAATTCCAGGATAACCTGCTTTGCATTATTTCAGATGCCCGGTTTGAAAAGGACGGCAATTACACTGACGATGCAGGCATTTGCCTGATAAAATATGCCAAGGAACAGATACCAGACTTGCCCACGGTGCTGCAATCGTCCGACCCCGCCAATGCTCAAAAAGCCTACGAACTGAAAGCCACCTTCATCAACAAAAACTCCGAGAACCTGAAGCAGGACCTCCAAAGTTTCATCAACTACTACCTGGGCTTTGGCAATTTTGTTTACAAAGACGAAGAAGGGCGCAAGGACATCGCCATTGCCCGCTCCATGAAAGAGTTCCAGAACCATTTAAGCACCATTCCGGAAAAATCGTTGATTTACCATGCCCGTAAGAACCACTTCTCGCACTGGCTCATGGCACGCGGCGAAATTCAGATTGCCAAACGTATTAAACCATTGAAAGTCGACGATTTTCAATCGCCCGGCAGCCTGCGCAAGTTCCTCTTGCAGGTAATAGAAGAATGTATTCGCGACAAGCAAAAAGGCAAGGTAATCAACTTTGAAGAATCGGCCCTGCTCGACGAAACCAATATCGTGAGCATGGCAAGCGGGTCACTGGGAGGTAAAGGACGAGGCTTGGCCTTTATCAACATGCTCATCAACAATTTTAATTTTGCCGAGCTGGTGCCCGATATCCGCGTCCTTTCGCCCCGAACCACCATTATTGGCACCGAAGAGTTTGAACGCTTTCTGCTAAACAATAATATTGCCGAAAAGATAACCCACGAAACCGCCTACGAAACCCTGAAAGAAATTTTCGTGGCCGGAAAACTTTCTGACACCCTTCAGCGCAGGCTGAAAACTTACCTTTCCATCATTCACCGGCCGCTGGCCATCAGGTCGTCCAGCCTTTTTGAAGATTCTTTAATGCAACCCTTTGCGGGAATTTTCGACACTTTTTTGCTGCCCAACAACCATCCCGACCTGAAGGTGAGGCTCGAACAAACCATGAACGCCATAAAACTGGTGTTTGC
Organism: Bacteroidales bacterium UBA4814; assembly: GCA_002402465.1. GTDB lineage: Bacteria > Bacteroidota > Bacteroidia > Bacteroidales > UBA7960 > UBA7960. The sequence goes on along the minus strand of DHFW01000052.1, from coordinate 85,985 downwards.
CTCCATCTTCTCCCCTACTGCTTCGGCCTATTTCCAAGCTGTGAACTACAAAATTGAAGAAGAAAAAATGGCCGTGATCATTCAGGAGGTGGCGGGCAACGAGTACGAAGGATATTTTTATCCCCACATCAGCGGCGTGGCTCAATCGTACAACTTTTACCCATTTTCTTACATGCAGCCCGACGAAGGCTTTGCCGTAGCCGCCGTAGGGCTCGGAAAATATGTGGTTGAAGGTGAGAAAACCTATCGCTTTTCGCCGGTTCATCCCCAACTGGAGATCTATACCCCGCGCGATCTGTTTAAAAATTCACAGGTGCATTTTTATGCCATCGACATGAACAAACAGAACATCAACCTGCTCGAAGGCGAAGATGCGGGCCTGATAAAACTTGAAATTGACAAAGCCGAGGCCCATGGCACCCTGAAGCACTGTGCTTCGGTATTCGATATTTCAAACGAGCGAACCATTCCTGGCATCACCCAGCCCGGGCCCCGAGTTATCAATTTTGCCAACATTCTGAAGTACGATTACATACCTCTGGCAAAAACCATTGAAGTGATTCTCGATATTGTTTCGGAATCGATGGGAACACCCGTAGAGATTGAATTTGCCGTCGACCTCAACAAAGATAAGCAGGGACGGGCCGCTTTCTATTTGCTGCAGATCAAACCCCTGATTAAAAATATTATCGAAAGCGAAATTTCCATTGACAAGATTGAAAACGACCGTCTGATGCTCTATTCAGAAAACGGCATGGGCAATGGCCGCATAACTGACCTCTATGATGTAATTTATGTGGATGTGCAACATTTCGACCGCCTGAAAACCGAAAAGATGCGCGATGAAATTGAAATGCTCAACCAGCAAATGGTTAAGGAAAACCGCAAGTACATACTTATCGGGCCGGGGCGTTGGGGCACCCGCGACCGCTTTATTGGCATCCCTGTGGTATGGTCGCAAATATCAAATGCCAGAATCATCGTGGAGGTAAGCCTCGAAAACTTTCCGCTTGACGCCTCACTGGGCTCCCACTTCTTCCACAATGTAATATCAATGAATGTGGGCTACTTTTCCGTAAAACACAATGACCTGATCGATTACGTTAACTGGGAAGCCTTGCAACAAGCCCCCGTTAAGCAGCAAACACGCTTTTTCAGACATGTGCAGTTTGAAAAACCTATGGAAGTGATTATGGATGGCAAAAAACGAACCTCACTCATTTATTTTCCAAAAGAAGATATCGCTGAAGAAAATGAAATTTTATGACGCTGAAATCGAAGTATAAATACAACGAGCAGTTTGCCACTGACCATTACGAATTCTCTGAGATCGCCTACGAAGATCTTATGCAGAAGCGCATCATTAACGTTTTGCTGATTTGCAGCAACTACGATGCCTTTATGCTGGAGGAAGACGGCCGTATCAACGAAAAGATTTTCCTGGAATATACTTCCAAAAACCTCCGCTATCCCCCGCAGTTTACCAAAGCAAGCTCTTCCGAAGAAGCCTTTGAATTGCTCGAAGAGAAGGAGTTCGACCTGGTGATTACTATGCTGAACGTGGGCAAAATTGACGCTTTTGAAATGGCCAAAAAGGTCAAGAAGCGCTACCCGAAAATTCCCATTGTGGTGCTCACCCATTTTTCTCGCGAGGTGTCGATAAAGCTGGCCAATGAAGACCTCAGTGGCATTGACTATGTGTTCTCCTGGCTGGGAAACTCAAGCCTGCTGCTGGCCATCATTAAGCTGCTCGAAGACCGGATGAATGCCGAATTCGATGTGGATGTGATTGGCGTACAAGCAATTTTGCTGGTAGAAGACTCTGTCAGATATTATTCATCCTACCTTCCAACTATCTACAAGGTCATTTTCGATCAGACCAACGAGTTGATGACCGAAGGCCTCAACGAACACCGCAAAACCATGCGCATGCGGGCCAGGCCAAAAATTTTGCTGGCCAAAACATACGAGGAAGCTGTAAGCTTATATGAAAAATACAATCAGAACCTGCTTGGGGTAATCTCCGATATCAGTTATTCCCGCAAAGGGAAAAGAGACAACCAGGCGGGCATCAGATTTGCCCGACACATACGCAAAACCGACAGCCAGATTCCCATCATGCTGCAATCGTCGGACGACTGGCAGGAAGAGATTATGCAGGAGCTCAGGGTAGCCTTTATCAATAAGTATTCAAAAACCCTGCTGGTAGAACTCAAGCAATATATTCGCGAAAACTATGGCTTTGGCGATTTTGTTTTTAAGGATCCGACCAGCGGCCGCGAGGAAGACCGAGCCAACAACCTGCATTCGCTGCAGGTTAAAATTGCCAGGGTGCCGGCAAAAAGCCTCGAATACCACGTATCGAACAACCATTTTTCGCGCTGGCTCAAAGCCCGGGCGCTTTTCTCCATTGCCAATGTGTTTGCCGAAAAAAGTCGTGAAGATTTTAACAACATTGAAGAGGTAAGAAGCTATCTGATCGACACGATTGCCAACTACCGCCGCATGAAGGGCCGCGGCATTATTGCCAGTCACTTCGACGAATACGCTGTGTTTACGCGCCTGGGCGATGGGCAGCTGGGCGGAAAAGCCCGCGGGCTGGCTTTTATCGACTCGGTCATCAACAAGCACAAAATCATGTACAAATGGAAGGGCGTTACGGTAGCTATCCCGCGAACGGTAGTAATTACTACCGATATGTTCGACGAGTTCATGGAAGAAAACAGCTTGTACGACCTGGCCCTCTCCAATACCAGCGACGAGCAGATACTGGACCGTTTTGTGCAGGCGCGTACCCCTTCCAGGCTCAAATCCTACGTCAGAGATATTGTAGGGTTTTTTAACGCCCCATTGGCAATACGCTCCAGCAGCCTGCTAGAAGACAGTCATTATCAGCCTTTTGCGGGTGTGTATTCAACCTACATGATTCCCAACAACCACGCAGAAAAAACGGTGCGAATGCAACAGCTCGAACAGGCCATAAAAAGCGTATATGCTTCCGTTTTTTTCCGCGAAAGCAAAGCCTATATTGCGGCCACCAGCAATGTAATCGACGAAGAAAAAATGGCCGTTGTCATCCAGGAAGTTTCGGGCCGCTCTTATGGCAACAAGTTTTACCCAACCCTTTCGGGGGTGGCACGATCGGTTAATTTTTATCCCATTGAGCCCGAACGATATGAGGATGGAGTGGCCAACATTGCTTTTGGCCTGGGCAAGACCATAGTGGAAGGAGGCCTTTCTCTCAGGTTTTCGCCAAAATATCCCGAAAAAACACTGCAGCTATCCAACCCGGAGTTTGCCCTGCGCGACAGCCAGAAAGAATTCTACAGCCTTAACCTCGACCCTGAAAAGTTTAAACCCAGCACCGACGATGCGGACAACCTTTTCAAGCTGAGAATTAAAGAAGCCGTTTCGGATGCATCACTAAAATACGTGGCTTCTACTTACGATTACGAAGACCGTATGGTGCGCGATGGATTGTATGAAACAGGAAAAGTGATCGTAACCTTTGCCAACATTTTGAGGCACAACGTTTTTCCGCTTGGAAACATACTTCAGCACCTGCTCGAAATTGGGCAAAAAGAAATGAACAACCAGGTAGAGATCGAGTTTGCGGCCAACCTGGATGTGCCACAGGGACAAAACAAAGCTTTTTGTTTTTTGCAAATCAGACCGATCGTCGAAACCCAGGAGAAGCATCGCATCAAGGTGAATACCTGTTTCCCCGACAAGGCCATCATTATCAGTCACCAGGCATTGGGCAACGGGCTGATTGAAAACATTCACGACTTTATTTATGTTAAACCCGATTCGTTTAACCCGGCCAATACCAAAGAAATTGCAGCCGTAATCGACAAGCTCAACAGCCAATTTGTAAACAACGGTCGCAACTACATCCTGGTAGGTCCCGGGCGCTGGGGCTCGGCCGATCCCTGGCTGGGCATTCCGGTAAAATGGGCCCAGATATCGGCCGCACGAATTATTGTGGAAGCTGGCATGAAAGATTTCCATATCGACCCCAGCCAGGGAACCCATTTCTTCCAAAACCTTACCTCATTTAATGTCGGCTATTTTACTATTAATCCTTTTATTGGCGAAGGCCATTACGACCTGGATTTTCTCAACCAAAGAAAGGCCGTTTACGAAGATCAGTTCGTGAGGCATCTGAAATTCTCCGACCCTCTTCTCGTTAAGATAGATGGAAGCAAAAAAGCCGGAATCGTTTTAAAACCAGAAAAATAAATTTCCTGGCTTTCCTTTGTTATCTGAAAATTAAGGGCTAATTTCGTCCCGGAAATAAACGTTAATTTTTTAACATCACCCCAATTAAAAACTTTTTAAATCTGTTAAATTATGGACTTAGAAAAGATTATGGCAGACCTGGAGAAGAAAAATCCGGGACAACCAGAGTTTCTCCAGGCGGTTAAGGAAGTACTTGAAACGATTGAAGACGTTATCAAAGAAAACCCCAAGTACGAGGCCAACAACATTATTGAAAGAATTATTGAGCCCGACCGGGTAATCTCCTTCAAGGTAGAATGGCTCGACGACAAAGGCAAGGTCAACGTAAACCGTGCCTACCGCGTGCAGTTCAACAACGCCATTGGCCCATACAAGGGTGGCATGCGCTTTCACCCCAGTGTAACCCTCGGTAGTTTGAAGTTCCTGGGTTTTGAGCAAACCTTCAAGAACGCCCTTACAACCCTGCCAATGGGTGGTGCAAAAGGTGGCAGCGATTTTAACCCCAAGGGAAAATCCAACGCTGAAATCATGCGTTTCTGCCATGCACTGATGACAGAACTTTACAAATATGTTGGGCCTGACACCGACATTCCCGCAGGCGACATTGGCGTGGGTGGTCGCGAAATTGGCTATATGTATGGAATGTACAAGAAACTTACCAACACCCACAATGGCGTGTTTACAGGTAAGGGACGCAACTGGGGTGGCAGCCTCATCCGTCCGGAAGCCACTGGCTTCGGCAACGTTTACTTTGCCGAAGAAATGCTCAAGACCCGAGGAGAATCCATAAAAGGCAAGATTGTTGCCGTTTCAGGTTTTGGTAACGTTTCCTGGGGCTCCATTATCAAAGCCAACCAGTTAGGTGCTAAGGTAGTTACTATCAGCGGCCCCGACGGTTATGTGTACGATCCCGATGGCATCAGCGGCGAAAAAATCGACTATCTGCTCGATCTGCGTGCCTCCAACCAGGACATCGTAAAACCTTACACCTACGAATTCCCCAACGCCCAGTTCTTCGAAGGCAAACGTCCGTGGGAGGTAAAGTGCGACGTAGCCCTGCCTTGCGCCATCCAGAACGAGCTCAACGCCGAGGATGCCCAGAACCTGGTAAACAACGGCGTAATGTGCGTTTCTGAAGGTGCCAACATGCCCTGCACTCCCGAAGCCATGGAAATATTTCTCAAGGCAAAAATCCTCTACGCTCCCGGTAAAGCCTCCAATGCGGGTGGTGTAGCCACTTCGGGCCTGGAACAGACTCAGAATGCCATGAAATTGAACTGGACCGCCGAAGAAGTGGAAGAAAAACTTCGCCAGATTATGATCAACATCCACGAAGCTTGTGTGAAATACGGCAAGGAAGAGGATGGATATGTGAACTATGTGAAAGGCGCCAACGTGGCCGGCTTTATAAAAGTTGCCGATGCCATGATCGACCAGGGCGTTATTTAAGCTCAATTATTTCAGAAAACAAAAAGCTGTGTGGTTTTCCGCACAGCTTTTTTTATAAAAATAAACGACATATGCAAGAAATATTTTACAAAAAAAATATTCTTTATATTCCGAGGATTATGTTCAATTTTCTTTAATTTTCGGCCATAAACCAAAACCCAGGTTACATGCGAGTAAAAAGGATATCCCCCGAACCCGCTGCTCTGCTGGTACAACCCAGCGTAGATATTTCGCTAATGGACTCATTGATAGCGAAATACAAATACAAGCAAGGCAACCTCATACCCCTTTTGCAAGGCACCCAGGAACTTTTTGGCTTCATCCCGCGCGAAGCCTTTCTTAAACTGCATAACGACACCGGCCTGAGCCTGAGCGAGCTCTATGGAGTGGCCACTTTTTATGCCCAGTTCAGGCTTACCCCTTCCGGCAAACACATGATAAAGATGTGTCATGGTACGGCCTGCCATGTGCAAAATGTAACGGCCATTACCGACGAGCTGCTCGATTTCCTGGAAGTGAAGGATGGGGAAACCACCAGCGATGGCTTGTTTACCGTTGAAACCGTAGCCTGCCTGGGTTGTTGCTCCCTGGCACCCGTAATGATGATCGACGAAGAAACCCATGGCAAGCTTACCCCGAAGAAAGCAATGAAAATCGTGAAAGAGATACGGCGCAACGAAGCCCTTTAAACCTTAAAAGCCTTATGTATGAAAAAAACAACAGTTATAGTGGGCCTTGGAAGTTGCGGCATTGCTGCCGGGGCAGGCAAAACCTTCAGTGAGTTTCAGCGTATAAAGGGGGCCGACAAACTCGACTTCGAACTAAAAAAAACCAGCTGTGTGGGTATGTGCTTTCGCGAGCCTCTGGTCGAAATCATCGACGACAGCGGCACTTACCTTTACGGGCAAGTCGATCCGGCAAAAGCCGACGAAATCATTGAAAAACACATTAAAAACTTCTCCCCTATTCCAGAATACATTGTTCATAGCGAAAAATTCCCATCGGCCGACCAGTCGTTTTTCGAAGGCCAGGTAAAAATTGCTTTGCGCAACTGCGGCCATATGGACCCCGAAAATATCGATGAGTACGAATCCCGCAATGGTTATGCGGCCATTCGAAAAATTGCCGACAACTACCTTAAGCCCGACCAGGTAATACAAATGGTCATCGACTCTGGCCTGCGTGGGCGCGGAGGCGGTGGGTTTTCCACCGGCATGAAATGGAAGTTTGCACGCAACTACGATGCCCCTCAGAAGTACGTGATTTGCAATGCCGACGAGGGTGACCCCGGGGCCTTTATGGACCGCTCCATTCTGGAAGGCGACCCCCACGGGGTGCTTGAAGGCATGATCATTTGCGGCTATGCCATTGGCGCCAGCGAAGGCTATATATACTGCAGGGCCGAATACCCACTGGCCATAAAGCGCCTGAACATCGCCATTGAGCAGGCCCGCCAAAAGGGCTACTTGGGTAAAAACCTTTTTGGCATAGAGCATTTTAATTTCGATATTAAGATTAAAGAAGGCGCAGGTGCTTTTGTGTGCGGTGAAGAAACCGCTCTGATCGCCTCCATTGAAGGCAGGCGCGGAATGCCCCGCAGAAGGCCTCCGTTCCCTGCCCAGTCGGGTCTGTGGAATAGCCCGACCAATATCAACAATGTTGAAACTTTTGTAAACATTCCCTGGATCATCTTCACCGGCCCCCAAGCCTATGCTGCCATGGGAACTGAAAAGAGCAAAGGCACCAAGGTTTTTGCCCTTACCGGGAAAATAAAGCACGGCGGGCTGGTGGAGGTTCCAATGGGCATTTCCATCAAAGACATTATTTACAACCTGGGCGGAGGCATTGCGGGGGGCAAAAAATTTAAGGCGGTGCAACTGGGCGGACCCTCGGGAGGTTGTGTGCCCGAATACCTCTCACACACCCAGGTCGATTACGACTCTGTGAACGCTACCGGTGCAATAATGGGATCGGGCGGCATGGTGGTTATGGACGAAACCACTTGCGTGGTCGATATTGCACGTTTCTTTCTCGATTTTACCCAGAAGGAGTCGTGCGGCAAATGTACTTTTTGCCGCATTGGCACCAAGCGCATGCTCGAAATCCTAACGCGGATCACCGAAGGCGAAGGGCACGAAGGCGACATTGAGCTGCTCGAAGAGCTGGCCCACAACATAAAGGATGGGTCGCTGTGCGGGCTGGGACAAACAGCACCCAACCCGGTGCTAACTACGATAAAATACTTCCGCAACGAATACGAGGCCCATATCCGCGATAAAAAATGTCCGGCACTGAGTTGCAAAAAATTGCTTACCTACACGGTCGACCAGGAGAAATGTACCGGTTGCATGTCCTGTACCAAGGGCTGCACGGTGGATGCCATTGAAGGTGGTAAGCGCGAACCACACTTTATCCTGCAAGACATTTGCATTAAATGCGGCGCATGCTATACCAAATGCAAGTTTGGAGCCATTCAGTTAAGTTAAGTCTTTCCGTTCCGAAAAATAAAGATTATGAGCAAACTCAATATAATTCTCAACGGACGTATAGTGCAGGGCCTTCCCGGTGAAACCATACTTGAACTGGCCTGTCGTCACCACATTGAAATACCTACCCTTTGCCACGACGACCGCCTGGAGCCTTTCTCCTCTTGCTACGTTTGCGTGGTGGAAGTGGAGGGCATGCGCGGCCTGCAACCCTCCTGCTCTACCCGAATTACCGAAGGCATGCGCATCGAAACGGAAAACGAAAGAGTAAAAAAGTCGCGAAAGATGTCGCTTGAGCTCATGGCCAGCAACCATTATGCCGACTGCATCGCCCCATGCCGCGAAACCTGCCCCGCCGGTGTGGATGTGCAGGGCTATATTGCCATGATCAACAAGGGCATGCATCGCGAAGCCGTGGAGCTGATCAAAAACACCAATCCCCTGCCAGCTATATGTGGCAGGGTATGCGTGCGCCCATGCGAGCTTGCCTGCCGTCGAAACCTGGTGGAAGATGTAGGTGTGGGTATCGACTACCTGAAACGCTACACTTCCGATATCGACCTGGAGTCGCCCAATCGCTTTTTCCCTCAAAAGAAACCGGCAACCGGCAAAAGAGTTGCCATTATTGGAGCGGGCCCCGGAGGCCTTAGTGCCGCATTTTTTCTGGCAAAGGAAGGACATCACGTGGAAATTTTTGAAGCCCACGCACAGGCTGGCGGAATGCTCAGGTATGGCATTCCGCCATACCGCCTGCCCAACGACATTATTGATAAGGAGGTGGAAGGCATTACTGCTCTGGGCGTGGAAATCCACTACAATATGAAACTGGGCGAGAACCTCAGTTACGCCGAGCTGAAAAGCAACTTCGATGCCGTAATTCTGGCCATTGGATCGCAAAATGGCACCCGCATTGGCTGCGAAAACGATGATGCAGGAAATATCTTTTCGGGTATTGACTTTTTGCGCAACATGGAAGCCACCGGACAGAAATATGACTTTTCCGGCAAAAAAGTGGGTGTGATTGGCGGAGGAAATACGGCCATGGACTGCTGCCGTGCGGCCATGCGCTGCGGGGCCGAAGAAGTAACCGTCATTTATCGCCGAACCGAAAAAGAAATGCCCGCCAACCCCATCGAAATCCATGAATCGAAGCTGGAAGGCATACAATATCTTTTCCTTACTGCACCTGCCAGGGTAAACCCCGACGAAAACGGCAACATCAAGTCCTTGACCTGCTTTCGCATGCAGCTGGGAGAGCCTGATGCCTCAGGCCGGCGCCGTCCGGTAAAGGTTGAGGGCTCTGAATTTGATGTGCACCTTGACATTGTGCTGGCTGCCATTGGTCAGAAAACCAATGTGAATTTTATTAACGATATAAATAACCATGCCGGCCAGGAGCTCATCCTAAACAAGTGGGGCAATATCGACGCCAACCCGAAAACCCTTGGCACCAGCATCGCCAATGTGTTTGCCTGCGGCGATGGGGTAACCGGACCCGCCACACTCATAGAAGCCATTGCCCAGGGACGTTTGGCGGCGCAGAGCTGCAACAAATACCTTCACGGGAAAGAAGTTACTCCTCCACCTTATGAATTCCTGAGCAAACGCGACAACTTCCGTGAACAGCTCATGGAAGATTACGAGGCATGGTATGAGAAACAGCCCCGCCAAGAAATGCCCACCCTCGACCCTGCGTTAAGAAACAACTTTGAGGAGGTTGAACTGGGTTATACTCCCGAAGCCGCCCTTAAAGAAACCCTGCGCTGCATGGAATGCGGCTGCAGCGAACTTTACACCTGCAGCCTGAAAAAGTATTCCACCCAGTATCAGGCCCGGCAAGATCATTTCAAAGGCGATTTTCGCAATTATCCGCTTCGCTTTGATCATCCCTTTATTGAGATCGACAACAACAAGTGCATTCTTTGCAGCCGTTGCTTGCGCATCTGCAGCGAGGTAGTTGGCGCTCATGCGTTGGGACTGATTAACCGGGGCTTTGAAACATACGTGGCTCCCAGCCTGGACGAATCGCTGCTGCATACCGATTGCGAGTCGTGCGGCATGTGTATCGACACTTGCCCCACCGGAGCCATTACTGAGAACGTGCCTTTCAAACCAGGCCCTGTGCCACTCGACGCATTCAAAACCATTTGTAATTATTGCGCTGTCGGCTGCCAAATAAACCTGCATCATAAGTCAGATTTTTTCGCCAGGGCCACAGGCAGCAAAGGCCTGATAAACAAAGATGGCAGCATTTGTCGCTACGGCAAGTTCGGCTATCGTTATCTGAACGACAAAAGCCGCATTACAAAACCTTTGCTTAAAGAAAACGGAACATTCAGGGAAATTAGCTTCCAACACGCGCTGGAGGTTATCAAAGAGAAGATTTCGAAGGCAAATCCCGCCCAAAACGGATTTTATGTGGGCGCACGCCTTACCAATGAGGAGATGTACCTGATTCAGAAAATTGCAAGGGCCGGGGCAAGAACCAACAATATATCCAGCTTTCATTATATAGACAGGGGCTCTGGCTATTTTGAAAACAGCCGCAACAACGTGCCTTTCGAACAGATCTACGCTGCATGCCGGATATATATTATGGGCAGCGAGCTAAATATGGAAAACGCGGTTCCAGGTTTTTACATCAACAAGCTGAATCAAAAAATGGAAGTACCGGTTGCGGTAATTACCACCGAAGAGGCCAGCAGCATGGAGCACAAGGCCAACGCGGTACTCCGCATCAAATCATACGAATATTTCCTCAGGGCTGCAAACCATTACATTCTTAGCAAACAATTGCAAAACAGCATCTTTATCGATGACCACTGCCAGGGCTTTGAAGAATACAGCGAAAAGTTACTGGCAATGGATTTTGAAGACTTGCTCGAAAAAGCCGGGTGCAATCAAAATGAGCTCGCCACTTTTGTGGGAGATTTCGACAGCGAACATCAGACCATCATCCTTTTTTCAGAAAAACATCTGAGCTCAGAAGCCTGCCACGAAATGCACAACCTGGCCTATCTTACCGGTAAATCGGGTAAAAATGCCAGCGGGTTGATCAGCCTCAAAGAAAAAAACAATGCCCAGGGCTTGTTCGATATGGGCGCATGCGCGGCCATGGCTCCCGGCGGAAAAAGTCTGACCAGCGATAAGGTTCAGAAGCATCTCATTTCTGAATGGAAAATCGACACCCTGCCAGCCGAAATTAACCAAAATCAATGGGAACTGCTGCAATCAGGCAATATTAAAAATGCTTTCATTTTTGGCGAAGATCCCGTGGGATGTGCAATTAACAAGCTAGAAATGCAGCAAGTATTAGAGAAAGTTGATTTTCTCGTGGTACAGGATCTCTTCATAAGCGATACGGCAGCCATGGCCGACCTGGTTTTGCCGGCCTCACTGCACTTCGAAACCGGGGGAAGTTTTACCAACACCCAGAAATTTATCCAGCAGTTTGACGCCACCATGCCATCGCCCATTGAAATGAGCAGTCTTGAACAGCTGCTTGAGATGGGCAAATCATTGGGTTTGGATTTACACTATGATAGTCCGGCCGATGTGCTGCTGGAAGCTGCGTCTGTAATTCAGCGCGCACCTGAAAATGGATGGGCACCTTACCGTTTTGTTTCACCCGGCAAGGCACACCCGCCCGCCCGGTTCAACCATGGATGCGACTACCTGGTGAAATATTTTGACGATGAATGGAAAATAGCATTTAACCATTAAAAAGAAAAAACATGAAAACCTTCAGTTCGCTCGACGAGATTCTCGACTTTGCCATGAATGCCGAACAGGAAGCCGTTGATTTCTATACTCAGCTTGCCACACAGCAGAAAAACCAGCAAATAAGGGAAGTTTTCCTGGAATTTGCACGCGAGGAAGTGAACCACAAGGCTCGTTTGCAAAAAATTAAAGACGAGCGGCTTTTCGATATGGAAGTGGAGAAAGTGACCGACCTTAAAATTGCCGATTATGTGGTCCGCGCCAAACCTTCGGCCAACATGGAATATGCCGATGCCTTGGTGCTTGCCATGAAAAAGGAAAAAGCAGCCTTCAAGCTCTACACTGCCCTTGCTGAGCGTACCGACAACCTTGAACTAAGCAAGGTATTCAAGGCCCTTGCCATAGAAGAGTCAAAGCACAAACTGCGCTTCGAACTTGAATACGACGAATACGTCATGCGCGAAAACTAACAAAAAAGCCATTCCCGGTCTTCCCGAAAATGGCTTTAATAATGTCATGGGTGTTTTTCACACCGCCCGAGACCTTAGTTTGCTTTTACCTTAATGGTGCAACCAATAGCTCTGGTAACATCCGGCTCAGGGCGCTTGCCCTCGAGCAGTGCATTGATGGCGTTGGCAAGATACCTTTCGCTAACCTGGCTGGCATCGCGCGGACTATCGTCAATACCACCGATATAGGCTACTTTGAGGTCTGTGCCAACACGTTCGAGCAAATATACGTGAGGAGTGTGTGTGGCACCGTATTGGGGATAAATTTTCTGACCATCGTCAAAAACGTAGGCAAAAGGGAAACCTTTTTCCTTGGCCCTAACCTGCATCAGCTCATACGAATCCTGTGGTTGTACCTCGGGGTCGTTGGGGTTAATGGCAATAATGGGAAAGCCTTTGGGGGCAAATTCATTGTGCAGGTCAATCATCCGGTCTTCATAGGCCACCACAAATGGACAGTGGTTGCACGAAAAGATTACAATAAATCCCTTTGCATCAGGATAATCAGCCATCGATACATAATTGCCATCTACATTCAGCAGGCGGAAATCAGTGGCCACATCACCTACCTTATAGCCTTGGGAAAATGCGGCCAATGCCAGAAAAACAATGCTTAAAAAAATACTTACTCGCTTCATTGGGAATGGATTTAGTTTATTAATGGTTGAATTATTTCTTCCAGTTCTTCAAAGTGAAATTCGCGCTGGTAAAAGCCCCTGAATTCCGTCCCATAGATTACAGTGGCAGGTATGGCTCCGGTCCAGGCCTCGTCCACCAAGGGAATCCAGCGGTTGGGGTTTCTTTCGTCGAGCAGAATTACTTCGCTTTGTACTTTCATATCCTGTACAAAGGGTATTACCCTGGATTCCAATTGATTCGGAAAATCGAGGCTCACCAAAAGCACTTTTACTTTTCGATGAGCATACATCTCGTTAAGCTTCTCAAAAGCAGGAATCTCACGCACGCAAGGGGCACACCAGGTAGCCCAAAAGTTTACCACGTACAAACTGTCAGTTTCGCGGTAGAGCATGGGCTCAAAATCATCAAAACTCATCATCCTGATGGTCTTCTGGCTTTGCGCAACCACTATGGATTGAACTCCCAAAAGAAGAATTAAAATCAACCTTAGATTCCTGAAAAATCGGGGCATATTTAAAGTGATTTAATGGCTTTTAAACTACTTGTTTATTTTGATATCAAAAAAAGAATAAAGTTTAATGGTACAGGGTTTAACACCAAAATAATATGTTTGTTTAATGCCAGGGAGAAATATTAACATACTATGCAAAAAAAAAAGACCATCATGAGGATGGCCTTTTGATGATTGCAGAATGGTGGGTCATTTGGCAAAAGCCACAGCCCTGGTTTCCCTGATCACAGTAATTTTAATTTGTCCGGGATAGGTCATTTCGGTTTGGATTTTCTTACTCAGGTCGTACGAGATTTGTTCAGCATCTTTATCGGACACTTTTTCACTTCCAACAATAACGCGGAGCTCACGACCAGCCTGAATGGCATATGTTTTAACTACCCCGGGATAGGAAAGTGCCAGTTCTTCAAGGTCGTTAAGCCGCTTGATGTACGACTCGGCCACTTCGCGCCTGGCTCCTGGCCTTGCGCCAGAAATAGCATCGCAAACCTGGATAATGGGCGAAATAAGGCTGGTCATTTCTACCTCGTCGTGGTGCGATCCGATGGCATTAACAATTTCGGGGTGCTCCTTAAATTTTTCGGCAAGTTTCATACCCAGCATGGCATGAGGCAGGTCGGGCTCGTTGTCGGGAACCTTGCCAATATCGTGAAGCAGTCCGGCCCGTTTGGCCAGTTTGGGATTGAGCCCCAGCTCAGAAGCCATGGTGGCAGCCAGGTTGGCTACCTCTTTTGAGTGCTGCAATAAGTTCTGGCCGTATGATGAGCGGTACTTCATTTTCCCGATCAGGCGGATAAGTTCGTGATGGAGGTTGTGAATACCAAGGTCAATGGCGGTGCGCTTGCCGACCTCAATGATTTCCTGGTCGATTTGTTTCTTGACCTTGGCCACCACTTCCTCGATGCGAGCCGGGTGAATACGGCCATCGGTAACCAGCTTATGAAGCGACAGGCGGGCAATTTCGCGCCGCACCGGGTCGAAGCCACTAAGAATAATTGCTTCGGGGGTGTCGTCCACAATAATTTCTATGCCGGTAGCAGCTTCCAGGGCACGTATGTTGCGCCCTTCTCGGCCTATAATGCGGCCTTTCACCTCATCGTTTTCAATGGGAAAAACTGAAACGGAGTTTTCAATGGCCACCTCTGTAGCAGTACGCTGCAAAGAATGGATCACCAATTTGCGGGCCTCGTTTTGAGCCGTTAACTTGGCTTCGTCCATCATGTCCTTGATAAAAATCTGGGCATCGGCCTGGGCTTCTGCCTTAAGAGTTTCAACCAGCTCAGCCTTTGCTTCATGGGCCGAGAGGCCACTGATCGATTCGAGCTTTTCGAGCTGCTGCTTGTAAGTTTTCTCCAGGTCCGATTGTTTGCGTAAAACAATTTCCAGCTGGTTGTTGAGGTTCTCCTGGAGGGCATTCACTTCTTTTTGCTTGCGCTGGAAGTCCTCCATTCGCTGAGAATATCCAAGTTCTTTTTGCTTAAGCTTACTTTCGGCCGCATTGATCTCCTGGGTCTTCTCAAAAACATATTTCTCGTGTTCGGCTTTAAGCTGGAGGAACTTCTCCTTTGCCTGCAGCATTTTTTCTTTCTTCAGCACTTCAGCTTCCGAAACGGCTTCTTTCAGTATATGCTGGCTTTTCTTTACGATAGCCTTCCGCATAATGGTACTGGCAATAAGCCCTCCCACACCGAGCGAAACTACTGCGATAATGCCGTAGATTAATATTTCCATATTCGCATATTAGTTTGTTAAGTAAATAAAAAAACCCGCAATTAATCCAAGAGGGTTTATAGAAACCCCAGTAA
Source organism: Bacteroidales bacterium UBA4814 (assembly GCA_002402465.1). Lineage (GTDB taxonomy): Bacteria > Bacteroidota > Bacteroidia > Bacteroidales > UBA7960 > UBA7960. Next base: position 70,624 of record DHFW01000052.1, on the reverse strand, counting down.
TACAGGTTTTAGGGGGTCGGTGTATTTCGAACGTCCACTGTCCACTAGGGACCGCCCAGGGCGAACCATGGGCGGTGAGGCCTGTTCTAGAAACACCAAACGTGTCCTAAAGTTTAATTGTGTTGAGTTTCACAAACGTATTCTTGAATTAATGCGGGTATGCCAAGAATATTTTCAAAGAGCGTTAGCTTTCTTTCAGCTGATCGTCCAGTATCCGTTCAAGTTTGAGCAGTTTTTCGTTCAATTGAGTTTGTTTTTCAGCCTTTTTTAACACGCTCAGGCTGTCGACCGCAAACTGCAGGGTCACCATTGCAAGCAGGTCCTGCTTGTCTCTGAAAGCGTAGGTGCTGCCGTATTCGGTCATTTTCTCCTTTATCAGTCTTCCTGCTTCCCGGAAAACTTGCTCCTCCTCTTCGCTTTTTACGCTGAGCCGGTAAGGGCGTTCAGCAATTATAACGGATATTAACTGTTCTTTCATGAATTCCAGCAGGGCTTATCTGTTTAAAAGCGTGTAACACTTCTCGATCTCCCGCAAAAGTTCGTTCACTTTTTGCCGTGCCTGCAACGAATCGTTTTTCCCCAAGGCAGTGATAAAATGGCTGTTGGCCAGTTTTCCCTCCATTTCTTTAATCCGGGAGGCTTGCTCGCTGAGCTGTTCTTTTAATCGCTCCCGCTCGGTTTCAAGGTTTGCTATCTGCTCCTTTAACTGCTTGTTGCGTAAAATCAGCTTCTGGGTTTTGTTGATAATGCCCTCAACGGTAAGCCCCAATTCGTCCATTCCTTTTTGGCATTAAGCGTTACCACAAATGTAAAATATTTCTTCTAAATTAAGAATATTTTTTGAGTTGTCAAAGCTTTAATACTAAAACCAAGGGTGCATTTTTTGGTTTTTTGGGAAAAAATTTTAAACTTTAGTCTTTGATTTTTGATTACGAACCCATTGGCCCCGATGAAAGAAGATTTTATCTCGTATTTGTGGAAAAACAGGTTGCTTTTCCCCGACCAGCTTTTTACTACTACTGGCGAACCGGTACAGGTTGTGCATCCGGGGCAGCAAAACTCCGACGCGGGTCCCGACTTCTTTGCGGCCCGGATTCGTATTGGAGGAACGCTCTGGGCAGGTAATGTGGAGATACATGTGCGCAGCTCGCAGTGGAACCAGCATGGACACCAGGCCGATGCCGCTTACGATAACATTATTTTGCATGTGGTGTTTGAACACGACCAGGAGGTTTTCAACTCGAGAGGAAAAGTAATGCCTGTGCTAGAAATCAAAGATTGCTTTGAGCACAAACTCCTCCAAAACTATCAGCGACTTCAGGTATCCAAAGCCTGGGTGCCCTGCGAGGGCCTGGTTGGCGAAACTGACGCCCTGATTCTGAACAATTGGCTGAACCGCCTGCTGGTGGAAAGGCTGGAAAGGAAGTCGGCTGAGGTGCTTCATTTTTTTAAATATTTTGGAAATGACTGGGAACAGACCTTTTACTTTTTGCTGGCACGCAATTTTGGCTTTAAAGTTAATGCCAGCCCCTTTGGATTGCTGGCCCAGCGAACCTCGCATAAACTTTTAGAAAGAAACCGAAACAACCTCACCGCACTAGAAGCACTGCTATTCGGACAGTCGGGACTGCTTGGCGAGCACCTTCAGGATGTGTATCCCCGCAGTTTACTTGCCGAATACCGGCATCAGCAAAGAAAGCATGACCTGAAGCCCATCGATGCCAAACTCTGGAAGTTTGCCCGCCTGCGACCTGTTAATTTTCCCACCATTAGAATTGCACAGTTTGCCATGCTCTTTCATCAAAGCGGGCATCTTTTCCGAAATATGGTTGAAACCAAAAAGCCGAGCGACATTCACCTGCAATTCAAAGTAAAAGCCTCACCCTACTGGGATGATCACTACGTGTTCGGCAAGTCTTCCCCGAAAAGGGAAAAACACCTCGGAAAAGACGCCATAAACAACCTGGTAATTAATACGGTGGCCCCGGTATTATTTATCTACGGGAAGCAAAGCATGCGCCCGGAGCTTTGCGACAAGGCCCTGAATCTGCTGCAGGAAACCCCACCTGAAAATAACTCCGTTGTGCGGAAGTGGGAAAGCCTGGGCGTAAATGCCCAGCACGCCGCCGATTCGCAGGCTCTGCTGGAGTTAAAAAAATATTACTGTACCCCGAAAAAATGCCTGCAATGCCCCATTGGGCATATGATTTTAAAGCGTTAAACGAGACTTAGTCTGCCACCTGAATTTCGTAAGTCATTTCAATGGCCCTTTTAAGGGTGGCACTCACTCCACAATATTTTTCTCTCGAAAGATCAACCGCCCGCTGCAATTTATCAGCCGGAAGGTCTTTGCCTTTAAAAACGCAAGTAACATGCATAGAAAGGTAATCCTTGGGCAGCTCATCCCTTATGTCGCCGTCCACTTTAATGCTGAGTCCTTCAATTTGTACACGCATTTTTTTCAGAATATCAACCACATCGATGGCAGTACAACCGGCCAGTGATACCATCATAAGGGGTTTTGGGCGCATACCTCTGGGCTTTCCCGAATTCTCCATATCGGCATCTATCATGATTTTATGGCCCTCGTTGTTAACTTCAAAAACAAGATCTTCCAGCCAGTTCAGTTCAATAGACCTCTTCATAGGTTAAAATTTTAATGATTTATTGTTTCTTTCATGTTTTCTCAGGTCTGGCTCTCACCAATCGGAAATACAATCTTCACGGTGGTACCGGCATTTTGTTCAATTTCCAAAACGCCATTTACCTGATCCTTAACCAGCAACTCGACAAGAGGCAAACCATTGGTTTGCAAGTTATTTACATCAAACTTTCGGGGCAGGCCTTTTCCGTTGTCAATCACCTCTAAAAAACATTGGCTGTCATCCTGAAAAAAATTAATGGTAAGTTTTGGGGGCAAAAACGGCGCCTTTTTCCTGCCTCTGAAATTAAAGGCATGAGAAAGGGAGTTGCTGATTATTTCATTAACGATAATTCCCAAAGGGATGGCATGATCAATATCGAGGAATATTTCCGAAAGATTCAACTCTATTTCCACCTTATCCTGGCTCTGGTAAAAATCGGCAAGCTGGCCCATAAGCATTCGGAGAAATCCCGAAAAATCGACCTCGGAATAGTTGATGGAAAGATACAGGTGGTAATGCACCAGCAAAATGGCCCGCACTCGTTGAGCCAGCTGACTGAATTTCTGGTTCACCTTGCGGGGATTGTCTTTGCTGATATTTGCATTGATCAGGGCAATGATCAGGTTCATGTTGTTTTTTACCCTGTTATGAATTTCGTTAATAAGCACCTCTTTCTCAGCAATGTCCGCCTTAATCTTCTCTTCCACCTTCAATCGTTCGGTAATTCTAATCTGGCGCTCCTTGTAGGAATTAGTCAGTTGGTTGCTGCGTTCTTTCACACGGGCTTCAAGCACCTCGCTCATGCTACGGAGTTTGTTTTCGATTTGCTGCCGAATAATAATTTCGTTGCGCAATTTTATGGCTTCGCGATTGTCCTGTCCATATACCATCAGCCCCATCACATCATTAAAGCGGTCTTTAACCAGCGTAAGCGAAATGTTCACCGCAATGTATTCGCCCTGTGCCGATCGCAGGCTCAGCTCAGCAGGCCCTGAATATCCATTACTAAGGGCCCAGTCAACAAATTTTTTCAGTTCGCGCTCTTCAGCAAAAAATGAGGACACACTTTGGCCAATAATATCGCTGTTGCGCAAACGAAGCAGGCCCGAGGTGAAGGAATTTGTGCGGGTAATATTCCCATTCAGGCTGCAAAAGAACAATACCTGGCTCGTTCTTCCAATAACCTGCTCGGCTGCCAGGGCGGGCGTTAGGGCAAAAAAACGCTGTCTCATCATCCCGTAAGCCACTCCACCCATCCAGAAAACAGAATATATATGCGAGAGGTTATTCAAACCTATTACTCCACTCATGGGAAGGATTAAATCGTTAATTAAACCAATGGCAAAAGAAATGGCAAGCGGATAAAAAATAATATTAAACTGGGCAATTTCCCCGGTGCGGCTCATGCCCCGGCGCCACCAAAGCAACAGAAAAAACAAAAGGAACATGGAAACGGCCTGATAAGCGTAGCTGGCCAATATAAAAAGGGAAAAAGCGGGAGTGTTGTTAAAGCGATCGACAAAAAAAATCTGCTCAATGCCTCCTGGTTTTAAAAGCATGTATGCCACCAGAGAGGCACTCATGGCAAAAAGGATTCTGAAACCCCATACTTTCTGTCGTTGGCTTCGGGGCAGGTCGGTGAGCAGTGATACAAACCTGATAAGAATAGGTAAATAAAGGAATGCCGCTGCTGCGGAAAAAGCAAAGTAAGGGTAGCCACCAAACAAACTTGAGTCTGGCACATATATCACGTGCCCAAATGACCATAAAGCAAATACCACTGAAACCATAAAAAACCACCGGTTAAGGGCTGCTGAAGGGTTTTTGAAAAACACATACAAACCCATTTCCAGGTACAATATCAGCACGGCAAGAGATAATATGGAAATGATGTTGATCTGCATTTTATTGTTCCGGCTTATTTTTCAAATTTCAAAATAAAGGTGGTTCCGAATGATGTTCTTTGCGTTAGCCGGCCTTTCAAATGATCATTCACCAGCAGGTTTACAAGGCCAAGACCAGAAGCTCCATTCCCTCCTGCTGGATTTCCCTTGGCCAGGCCAATACCGTTGTCGCTAACCATAAGTGTAAACTCGCTCTGGCGTTTAAAAAATTCTACATTGATAGTTCCTACCTGCAAGCCCTTTTGGCTGCCTTTTTCCGCAAGCGGGAAAGCATGATGCAAAGCATTGGAAAGCAACTCATTGTAAATAATTCCGCAAGGAATGGCCTGGTCAATTTCCAGAAATTCCTTACCCACATTCAACCTGAAAATTATATTCTTTCCGGCACCTTTGTTTGCGTAAATCTCGCCCGTTGTTTTTTTTATAAAATCGCTAAAGTTGATTCGCGAAATATTTTTAGCGGCGTAAAAATCTTCGTGAATGGCCGAAATGTTGCGAATACGTTCAGCAATGCGCTTAAGCTTTTCCCTGGCCCCGGCGTCAATATCTTTATGGGAGCCAAGCATGCTGGTCAGAGAAATAATTATCTGAATATTGTTTTTAACCCGGTGGTGAATTTCCTGCACCAGAAGAATCTTTTCCTGCAAGTCGGCAGAAATTTGCTGTTCGGCTCTTTTCTTCTCAAGAATTTCCTTGCCCAATTTTTCGGTGGCCTCAAACAGCTCTTGGGTGCGTTTCTCAACCAGCATTTCCAGGTCCTGCCTTATTTTTGTCAGGGCTTTTTCGTTGCGGGTTCTTTCGGCCACTTCCTGCTGCAGTTTCACCTTTTGGCGAAGATCGACCCCGAGCAAAACCATCCCCAGGAAATTTCCAAGGTAATCGTCAATTCTTATAAAACTGAGGAGCACCGGGATAGGCTGACCTGTCCTTGGCAGAAGCTCTGAAGATATTTGAGGCACCTCCAAGCGATGGCGCACCTGCCTGACATGCTCCTTTAAGACGGCATAATCGCGAAAAAGCCTTTCCGGCGAAAGCCGCATTATTTCATAGCTGTTATACTTCAAATTATCGAGGCAGTAGCGATTCATTGAATATAGGTTTCCCTGCTGATCGAAGAAAAAGACAAACTCGCGCAGGTGGTTGGTAATCAGGCGCGAAATAACCTCCGACGAGAAAGCCTGTGGGCGAAAGTTCACCACGGCAAAGAACAAACCAAGGCCCATAGGTATGGCGTTGACCTGAGCCAGGGGGCCAATTTTAGTATAGCCCAAAAAGGGCAAAATAATATTGGTAATGAAACTAAGCAGCACAAAACCAAGCATGCCGCCCAACACAAAATGGATCTGCAGCTTTTGCCTTCTCAGGCTAATTTTACCTCTCCACTTGTAAAGAATATAAAGACAAAGAATAGCAGCCAACAGCAAATACGTTACAAAAAGAAAAAACCAAAACGAGCCGGAGGTGGGCGAATAGTAGCGTATCCCGTCCAGGATAAAAAACTCTTTAAGTGAATAGGGATGAATCTGAAATCTGATGAAAGTGGCCACAGCCATAGGAAGCAGTAAAAACCAGAGGATATAATCGATAAATTTTTCCTTTTTGTTGCAGATGCGATAGATCAGCAAAGCCGAAAAAAGCGGGAAACTAAACCATCCCAAAGCGGCCAGTCGATCCAGTCTGTAAATCAGGCCCAGGTCGGTTGTGGTAAGCTGCAGAAAGTTAAAAAAGGAGAAAATGGAAAAGGAAAGAGAAAACAATAAAAAGGCCCATTTGATTTTTGATGGCTTTAATAGCAAATGAGCGATAATCAAAACCTGGAAAAAAACCAAGAAGCTTACGAATGACAATAAAGCGTAAACATTCATTTTCCGGGCAGATTGTGGGGATATGGATGTTGAAAAAACAACATCAAATATCAGATAATTTTTCGAGTTAAAGAAATTATTGTCAGAGCTAACCCACAAAAAACCCCGGGAAAAAATTATCCGGGGTTTGAAATGCTGTTAGTTTTCCTGGTCGGCCAGAAAACGCTCCGCCTCAATGGCGGCCATGCAACCTGAGCCTGCAGCGGTAACTGCTTGCCGATAAACGTGATCCTGAATATCGCCGGCAGCAAAAACCCCGGGCACCTTTGTCTGTGTGCTATCGGGCTTGGTTATCAGGTAGCCGTTTTCGTCCATATCGAGTTGCCCTTTAAATAGTTCGCTATTGGGTTTATGACCAATGGCCACAAAAAAGCCTTCAATGTCGAGGCGACTTTCTTCGTTGGTTTTTACATTTTTTAAAATAACCCCGTTTACCGTCTTATCGCCCACGATTTCCACGGGAACCGTATCCCAAATTATTTCAATATTTGGGGTTTTCATAACGCGATGCTGCATGGCCTTGGATGCGCGCAGCTCGTCGCGGCGGTGAATCAGGTAAACCTTTTTGGCCAGCTTAGAGAGGTAAGAAGCCTCTTCGCAGGCGGTGTCGCCACCCCCAACCACTGCCACATTCATGCCCTTGTAAAAGAAGCCGTCGCAAGTAGCGCATGCCGACACCCCAAAACCGTTAAATTTCTTCTCCGATTCAAGACCAAGCCAGCGGGCGGTGGCCCCTGTGGCAATAATCAGGGTTTGCGCATAAACATCGTTGGTCTCGTCGATGGTTACCTTAAAAGGCCTTTGCAATAGGTCGACTGCAGTAGCCATACCCCAGCGGATATCCGTTCCAAAACGCTCGGCTTGTTTGCGGAAATCTTCCATCATTTGCGGGCCCTGCACCCCTTCAGGATAACCAGGGTAGTTATCCACTTCAGTAGTAATGGTCAGCTGACCGCCTGGTTGTAAGCCCTGGTAAACTACTGGTTTCAAATCGGCCCTGGCGGCATAAATGGCAGCTGTATATCCGGCAGGTCCGCTGCCAATGATCAGGCATTTTATCAGTTCATTGTTTTCACTCATGGCAAGTTCTGTTTCAAATTTGTGGAATTATTTTTGCGCAAAATTAAAATAATTATCCCACAAAAATATATTAATATTTGTTAAAGCCCCGAACATCTATCGGCCCCTGGGCTTCAGAATAAAACCTATGCGAATTGCATTAAACAAATAGCCATCATAACGGGTATCGGCAGGCTCAACCCCGTCGAGCAGGTTAAAGGCGGTATAGCGGTATCCAAACTCATAACCGATCACGGTGCGATACCCTGCCAGCCACGAAAGGCCTACGCCAAAAGGAATGGCAGGCTGCAACACCCTGAACTCCTCAATGGGCTGCTCTTCCAAGCCTTCGGCGTTCATTAGCTTCAGATTATTGGCAAATAAAGCCAGGCCAGCAAAACCGTAAATATCAAAAGTGCTTTTGGTAGCCAAGGGCAGATAAAACGCAATGCGGGCATTAAACTCCAGCAGATTATTTTCGAACGAATAGTTTTCAAAACCATCAAGCAGGTTTTCGTCTTTTCCGGAGAGCCTTGCGTAATCGAAGCCCAGGCTCAGTCCAAACCATTCTACCATTCTGAATTTTGAATAGACCCCAAAAGTAAATCCCGGGTTGTTTACCTGGAAGTTTATTGATTCTCCCAACCCAAGGCCTTTGCTTCCCTGCAGGTCGGTAAACGAATGAGCTGTTCCCACGGAAAAACCCATTTCGCGGCTACCCACGCCAAAGTAACGGTCTCTTTCTGACATTTGCAGGGGTTGGCGGGCCTGCCCCCGGGTTTGGTTAACTCTGCTGGGTGTAGGTGTGCGGCGGTCGCTGCCCAGGCTGCCGGCATTTAGGCTTGCCGATTCGGGCGGGCTGTATGATTGTGTCCGGTTTCTGGAGTGCCGCCTCGACTGGCTCCTTTTGCTGGCCTCAGAAGGCGGCCGCTTGTCGCTCGCTCGACGTTTTACCAACGGCGAGTAGTTTGTATTTGAAGCCGCAAACAAAGGCTGCGAAAGCAGGTCAGTTACGAAAACTTGCTCCGTTTCAGCATCCGCACAGCTGTCAGCAATTATATCTGAAAAGAACGGGGCAGACTGAACAGAAGTTGCTCCAGAAACAAGGAAAAAAGCCGAAAAAAGAAAATTCTTCATAAAGGAATTTATTTCTGTTTACCTGCCCATACGGGGGCCGAAATAGTAACCTAAATTAATGGCATTGAAAAAATAAGAATCTTTTGCCTGGCCGGCAGGGGGTGCTTCGCCATCGAGATAATCGGTTAAGGTTTTTCGCCATCCAACATTAAAACCGATTTTAAAATTGCCTTGAGTGGTATAATGAAACCCGAAACCAAAAGGAATGGCAGGCTGAAGCAGGCTAAAATCTTCTTCTATTTCAATTGGTCCATCAACATTATGATACAAACTGGGATCATGATAAAAGGCAATAATTCCGGTGTAGGCATACAGATCAATAGGAATCTTGAGATAACGCTTGGGCAAATAAAACTCTGTTTTAAGGGCGATCTCATAAATATCATTGTCGAAGTAACGTGCCCGGTTATAACGCGAGGAGGTTACCGGAGATAGGCTGTCGGCCCCACCAATATGGCCGTAGTTAAAGCCCGCATTGAGGGCAAAAATGTCGCAAAACTGGTACCTGGCAAAAGCCCCGTAGTGCAAACCAGTGGCTTTCCACTGGGCGTCGAAAAACAAAATCCGCGAGGCATCGCGCGTGCCGCCAATGTCAGCAAGCGAATGGGCGGAGCCAATGCTAACGCCCACATCCCAGCCGCGGGTTTTGCTCAGCATCACCTCGCGCAGCGAAGTAAAGGGTTGATTGGGAACTCCCGTTATGGGAATATTGGGGCGGGTCTGCCCGAAAATAAACTGAAAATTGCAAAGAAAAATTATGACAAACGTGAATAATATTTTCTTCATATAAAAAGCTTAAAGCATTTATATTTCTGACACGAAAAAAAAAGCGCCCAGGTTTCCCGAATTCCTTATCAGCACTGGCAAAAACCCAAAAACATAACAATTTTTGCAAGTGTAAAGTTAACAAAAAACGAATGGGCAATACATGTATTATTGTAATACAACGAAAAGCAGGCCCGTTTATTTGGTATGATTTTAGATATATGAGCAAATAATTATGCCGGTAAATTGTACTTTTGCTAATATTACAACTGGTTTACCGGCCCCCTTCAACGAGCATGATTCGTTAAACCAATTTGGATATAGATTCATCACGCGGATGGTATCCAGTCTTCATAAATAAAAAAATCTGAAAATGAAAATATTGAGAACCAGTCTACTTTTTGCCGGAATCGCAGCCCTGCTTATGGTCTCCTTTTCGTGCAACCGTAAAAGCAAAAGCCTGGTGACCACTGCCAGCGGAAAAAACATAGAAGAAATTATGGAAATGCCTGTACCCCTTCGCAACAACCTTTTTGCTTTCGATCTGCTGAAAGCCATCCCCGAATACAAGGAAAACTTTATTATTTCGCCTTTCAGTATTTCGTCGGCCCTGGCCATGACCTATGCCGGAGCTGCCGGCGCCACCCAGGAAGAAATGGTGCGTACGCTCTATTTCGATCCCGATCAGGATCGCTTTCACCCCGACTACAGCGGGTATATGATGCGATTGCGCGAGCTGGCAGGCGACAAGGTGCAGCTGAATATTGCCAACAACCTTTGGGCCCAGCAGGGATACCAATTCAGGCAGCAATATTTCGACTTGCTTGAGCTAAACTATGGCACCACACTAAACGAGGTGGATTTTTATCGCGGCGATCGCGAACAGATTCGACTGGATATTAACCAGTGGGTGTATGAGGAAACCCGCGAAAAAATCAGCGACCTGATTGCCCAGGGCGTTCTAACCGAAGATACCCGCCTGGTGCTGGTCAATGCCATTCATTTTTACGGGCCATGGATGGTGGAGTTCGACAAAAATATGACCCGCCAGGATTATTTCCACAACATAAGCGGCGAGCGTCAGCTTACCGATTTCATGTTCCGCACCGATAAGTTTCAGTATTTTTCCGGCGAGCAAATGCAAGCCCTTGAGCTGCCCTATGCCGGCGGCGATTTTTCCATGCTCATAGTCCTTCCAAACGAGGAAATTAGCCTGCCCGATCTGGAGCAAAGCCTTTCGGCAGAAGATTTTATGGCCATGATGACTGGCATGGAAGAAAAGGAAGCAGATGTGATTATTCCAAAATTTAAGGCCGAAACAAAAACCGACCTCGAAGACTTGCTGGCCCAAATGGGAATGCCACTGGCTTTCACAAACAAGGCCGACTTCAGCGGTATGACGGGCGAGCAGGACCTCAAAATTGACAAGGTAATACACAAAGCAATGATTGAAGTGGGCGAAGAAGGCACCGAAGCTGCAGCAGCCACAGCCGTGGTTATTGTGAGGAAAACCGCTATCATGCCCGGTGAAGAAACCAAAATCCTGTTCAAGGCCGATCGTCCTTTCCTTTATTTCATTAAGGACAACCACTACAACAGCATACTGTTTATGGGCCGTCAGCTTAAGTTCTGACCTCAAAAAAAAGCCGCTCAAACCGCGGCTTTTTTATTAAAATCTCCAAAGGATTATTTGCATACCCACACATCCAGGTGTATCACATAGTACGGGTAATAAGGAATCTCAATCTCCAGTTCGGTCCCCTTGTATGTAGTAAACATGCCAACTGCCGGTCTTTCGGTGGGCAACTCGCCTTCGTTGTAGCCCTGAATCTTCACAGGTTCTGAAACATTGCGCAGCATCATATTGTCGCCCAGTGTAATGGTTAGCACTCCATTGCTGTATTGGGCATTGGCGCCTTCAACCAGTTGTTGCCCGGCATAAATGGGATGAGTGGAACCTGTAGAAGAAGAATTGTCGAAATAATACCACCAGGCCGCACCCTCACCGGCATCGGAGCCTGCAAAAGCCGTTTCGGAAGTCCAGTTGCAGTCGTCATCATCGTCTTCCACGAAAGTGAGAATCTTAAGTCCACCCAGTCCGGTGGCCACGAAAATAAAGTTGCCTTCCGATCTTACGAAGTTTGTAGAAAGCGGCCCGCCGAAGTCGAAATAGCCATATTCCACGAAAGTAACATCCTTACCATCTGAACTACCTTCGAGACCCGCAACGGCAATACCAGCGCCGCCATTACCTATGAAAAGCAAAGGATGGTTGTAAGAAACACTGTTGGTCACAAAATCTTCGTCATCGAGGCCCGGAGGAGTAATGGGCCGATCGAAGGTCTGCAGCAAAGCGAGGCCATCAGCGTTGTAAATATGCACTCCTCCCCTGTTCAGTGCGGCAAAAAGAAACTCGGGCGAAGCATCCAGCTCGGCTTTGGAGCCCCTCTGCAAAAAGTCTGCATCTATAGGGATCGTTTCACCATCGAGCACATAAATATTTTCGCCGTTAAGGACATAAGCATCGAGCCCAAGGGCAAAAGAACGGGCATCGGCAAAGGGCAGAAAGTCTTCGTTACCTTCGGCATCGATAATGGTTAGCCCGCCGGTGCTTCCGCTCACCACATAAATCAAATCCCCTGCTACGGTCATACTCATTGCCGAAAACGACTGCAGCCTGAATACCTCCAGTTCAACTTCTTCGGCTTCGGGGTCGAGAAAACCGTAGTAGGCACCTTGTGAGTCCTGCCCGGCCACCACAATCATCCCTTGGTACCAGCCAATGGTGTTCACATCACGATTGGCGAACTCAATGGACTGAATGATAAAAGGTGCGGCAGGATTGGTAATGTCAATAATATCGATGGCGCCCATTTGATCGGGTCCTCTCATATTATAGGAAACCAAGGCGCGGTTGCCCACAATTTCCACGTGGGTAGCCTGCACCGTGCGTCCGTCGATAATTGCCGCATCGACCTCAGCCACCAGGGTATAAATAAAGCCGGAAGTGGCTTGGATCGATTTCAGTCCAAAGCCTGGCACCAGACGTATTTCCTGATTCTTGAATTTGACCCTGCTCTGGGGTTCGCCCGATCCGTCGATCTGCAGATCATCCTTCTGGCAGGAGAAAAACAAAACAAGGAATCCGATAAGCGTAAAAGTTAATTTCTTCATAGCATGCAAAATAAAAAATGATTAGGTATAAAGTTCTGCTCAGCCCCCTGAGCCCTTTGAACAAACCCAGTTAAATATTGATTTTCAATTACAAACGTAATTATTTTTTAGGTAAAATCAAAATAATATTATGCCCGCAGCCAACACTGAGGTTTGTTTTGAACAATCAAAGGTGCTTTCCGGTTTAATAACCAGTAAAAGATATATTCACTCAATTAAAAGACAAGCCCTATGAGTAAACATTATGCAAGCGCGCGCTGGGAAGGCAACCTGGTAAAAGGCAACGGAAAATACAAACTTAAAACCAGCGGCTATGAAGGCGGCTACAGTTTTACCACGCGCTTTGAAGACGACAAGAAACTTTCGAGCCCCGAAGAACTGATTGGTGCAGCCCATGCCGGCTGTTTTTCCATGGCCTTTGCCCACAGCCTCGACCAGGCAGGCTTCACCCCCGATTCAATAGAAACCGATGCCACAGTGACGCTGGCAAAGACCGATGCCGGTTTTGCCATTACCGAAATTTTGCTCAAAACCCGCGGCAAAGTAGCTGGCATAAGCAAGGAGAAATTTCTCGAAATAGCCGCCGATGCCAAGGAGAACTGCCCCGTTTCGAAAGCCCTGAAGGCTGTGAACATAAGCATGGAAGCTGAGTTGCTGTAAAAGGTTTCATTCTGTCATAATTCCGCTCCTTCTGGATTCAGCACATCCAAGAGGAGCGGTTTTTTTTATTTTGAGCTTCACAATACAATAAAAAAGGCTTCGACTTTGCTCATCCTGGCAAGGGCAGTCAACCCAAGCGGAGAGGAGGAGGCATTCGTACCCCCTCCATATCATCTCCAACCCCCGGCCAAACTATAACACAAAAATGCAGGAGCAAAGCAGGACTTGGCATGGACAGAAGCAGGAACTGACCTTGCTCCTACCCTGCTCGTACCTCGCTCTTGTGGGATCGGAGTTAATTGGGACTTGAAAGGAAGATGCAAGGGACATGAAAGTGAGCTGAGAACTCTCGTTTAATCTTCGGCAGAAATAAAAAACCAGGACCGTTGTGATCCTGATTTTTTGTTGGGGTTGAGGTCTCGAGCGGATTCGAACCGCTGTACGAGGTTTTGCAGACCTCTGCCTAGCCACTCGGCCACGAGACCCTTTTGGGCTTTTAATGCCGCAAAAGTAATGCAAATTATGCTTTCTGCAAAATTATTTTTTTGCCATTAAAACCAAATTTATCGCGACAGCTCCACGCTCACGGCATGCATCTTGCCTCCCATGGGCGGATTCATTTTCGATATACGAAGTTTAATATTGGTAATGGCCGGAAATTCAGCCATAACCGAGTCGAGAATGCGGCGGCCGATATGTTCGAGCAGGGCGCTTTTGGTATCCATTTGGGCTTTCACCAGGTTGTACACCTTTTGGTAGTTTACAGTGTCGTGCAATTTGTCAGAAATTTCCGCGGCAGCGGTATTGGTTTCCAACTCCAGGTTCAGAATAAAACGGTTGCCAATAATCTGCTCCTCTTCAAAGCAGCCATGGTAGGCATAAAATTCCATTTGCTCCAGGATGATCTTTCCCATAAGAATCAGATTATTGAATTATCACAAAAGTAAAAAAACCTCCCCTATAGTCCTTGCTTATTTTTAATTTTGCACTTTCGTGAAAATTAACAGACAAAAAACGGCCCGATGAAGGAAAACACCACGCCCGAACCCAAGGCTTCGCTCAACTTCCTGGAACAGATCATTACCAACGACCTTGAAAAAGGCACCACCGAAGGCAGGGTGCATACGCGCTTCCCCCCGGAACCAAACGGCTACCTGCATATCGGTCATGCCAAGAGCATCTGCCTGAACTTTGGGCTTGCCCAGAAATTCAATGGCAAGTGTAACCTTCGCTTTGATGATACCAACCCCACCAAGGAAGAGCAGGAATATGTGGATAGCATTAAGGAAGATGTGCGCTGGCTGGGGTTCAACTGGGAAGACCGGGAGTATTATGCATCGGATTATTTCGAGCAGCTATACCAGTTTGCCGTTCACCTGATAAAAAAAGGCAAGGCCTATGTGTGCGAAATGACGGCCGAAGAGATCAGCGCCAACCGTGGCACCCCGGCCATTCCCGGCAAGGAAAGCCCCTGGCGCAACCGCGGCGTGGAAGAAAACCTCGATCTGCTTGATCGAATGCGCAAAGGCGAGTTTCCGGATGGCAGCCATGTGTTGCGGGCAAAAATCGACATGGCCTCACCCAATATGCACATGCGCGACCCGGTAATGTATCGTATCATGCATGCCCACCACCACCGCACAGGCAACGACTGGTGCATCTATCCGATGTACGACTGGGCACACGGACAAAGCGACTATCTCGAGGGCATTACCCACAGCATTTGCACCCTCGAATTCGAAGTGCACCGTCCTTTATACGAATGGTTTCTTAACGAATTGGACCTGCCCAAACTGAAACCACGGCAAATTGAATTTGCCCGACTGAACCTCAGCTATACCATAATGAGCAAACGGAAGCTGCTCACCCTGGTGCAGGAAGGCCTGGTAAATGGCTGGGACGACCCACGCATGCCAACCATTAGTGGTTTGCGCCGCCGCGGATACACCCCCGCCAGCATCCGCATGTTTGCCGACCGCGTGGGCGTGGCAAAACGAGAAAACGTGATTGAAGTGGGCCTTTTGGAGCATTGCATCCGCGAAGACCTGAACAAAAACGCCCCGCGGGCCATGGCCGTTTTTAACCCGGTAAAACTGATCATCGACAATTACCCCGAAGGACAATCTGAGGAGCTTCCTTCGCCTGTAAACCCCGAAGAACCCGAAAGCGGACACCGAATGCTGCCATTCAGCAAAAATTTAGTAATAGAGCGCGAAGACTTTATGGAAGACCCGCCCAAGAAGTTCTTCCGCCTGGCACCTGGTGCCGAAGTACGCCTGAAATCGGCCTACATAATCCGTTGCGATTATGTGGTGAAGGACGAACAGGGCGAGGTGACTGAAATACATTGCGCCTATTTTCCGGAAACAAAGAGCGGGCTGCCCAGCGACAAAAAAGTGAAAGGCACCCTGCATTGGGTTTGCCCCGAG
Organism: Bacteroidales bacterium UBA4814; assembly: GCA_002402465.1. Classification (GTDB taxonomy): domain Bacteria; phylum Bacteroidota; class Bacteroidia; order Bacteroidales; family UBA7960; genus UBA7960. Next base: position 54,986 of record DHFW01000052.1, on the reverse strand, counting down.
CATGCCGTAGAAGCAGAGGTGCGACTTTACGACCGTCTGTTCAAGGTATCCGATCCGGAAGAAGTGGAGGAAGGCGAAGATTTCCGGGTGCACCTCAACCCTGAATCGCTTAAGGTGGTAAAGGCCTATGTTGAGCCTTCGGTAAAGGATGCTATTGCAGGCAAACACTACCAGTTTGAACGCAACGGGTATTATGTGGTAGATAAGGACACCCAGCCCGGCAATTTAGTGTTTAACCGCATTGTGCCCCTGCGCGAATCGTGGGTAAACACCGAAAAAAACAAGTAAATATTTATTACAGCATCTGAAAAATTACTAAATTTGCACCTCTATTGTCCTGTGGTGTAATTGGCAACACGTCTGACTCTGAATCAGAAGAGTTCAGGTTCGACCCCTGACAGGACAACTTGAAAACCAGCCGCTTGCATTATTTTGCAAACGGCTGATTTTGTTTTTGTATTTACTGAAAGGTACATTTTCTTGAGGAGAATCTGGACCTCTGCCGTTGGGTCTAACCGAAGAAACCTTTATCCGCTTGACCATCTTTACAACTTTTCCTTATTTTTATCCTACGAAAAGGAAATTATGGAAGCGCATCATTTTCGCGATAGCTTAAACCGGGAACTACAGCAGCAGGCCCGGGCCGACCGGTTTTACTCCGAAAAAATGGGTGTGAAAAATATTGCCCGCTACAATTCGGACACGGAGGAAGACATGGTGTTTCAGCGCCAGGACATCGACCTGTCGTTTGAGCTGAATGGCCGCCGATTAATGGTGTCGGAAAAATTCAGAAACCACGATTATGGGGATCTATACCTCGAATGCTACAGCAAGTACCCCGACACCCCCGGCTGGATGCACCACAGCAAGGCCGATTTCCTGGCCTGCTTTTTCCCCGAAAGGGTAATATGGCTGAATAAGAAAATGCTGGTCGATTTTTTTCACACCAAATTATTGCCGGCTGTTCCCGGAGCCTGGTTTGCAAAGATAAACCGCGAATTGCACGGCCGCAGCGGCACCCAAAAACACCAACTTGAGTTTTTCGGAAAAACATGGGAGTTTACTGTAATTCAAGCATTTAATCGCAGTGGTAACGATCAGTGGCATACCATCGGCCTTGGAATACCCTTTGAAATGCTGGAGGAGTTTAATATACCCGGGAAGGTAATTATGATTGATGATTGATGATTGATGATTTGTCAATGCCTGAATAACGTTGACCGTTTTTTAAAATTCAAAAATTATAATTCATAAATCTGAGGCCCTGCGCTTAATAAATAACCTTCGGCTCCTCTCCCTCAAAAAGCGTAGGGGTATTCAAAAATTCACTGAACCGGTCTTCTGTGATTTTGCAATAATTCTCATTCAACTCATACCCAATAAAATTCCGTCCGGTTTTAAGGCAGGCCATGGCGGTGGTTCCTGAGCCCATGAAAGGGTCGAGCACCAGATCACCGGGGTTGCTGCTGATCTCGATGTATGGAATGCAAACCCTCAGGGGTTTCTGGGTTTTGTGCGGGGTGCGCTCAGCGCCCATGCAAATAGGGGCTTCGATGAAATTATGCATTTCATTGACAGGCCGGTGGTTCCATGTTTTGGGGCTTCCTTTTGAGAAGTGCACCATCAGCTCCATGCTGTTGGCAAACATTTTTCGGGTATGTATGGCCGGAAAGGGGTTTGTTTTGTGCCAATGAATCACTTTCCGGAAACGGAATCCTGCTTTTTCGACAATTCGATTGATATAAGAAACATAGTCATCGCCACACCACAAATAGCCGCTGGCACCAGGTTTGGCTACCCGGTAACACTCGCGCAGCACATCTTCAAGAAACTGCAAGTAGGCCTCTTCAGAATGAAAGCCGTCGAACTCGAACTCGGTAACCACATCCTTGTGGTTTTTCAGCCCCTTGATGTTCTGTGCACGATTTTGGTAATAAGGCGGGTCGGTAAAAACAAGGTCGGCAACTTCATCTTTAAGCCCGGCCAGCCCTTCAAGGCAGTTTTTATGGTAAACAGTGTTTAATCGCATGCACTATGTTTTTTACAAAAATAATCATCCCCGCCAACAAACCTCTAACCCGAAAAAATTTTTAATACTGAATTTCGACTGAAAGGAAAATTATATTTTTTGCTTTCCAACCTTTTTCCTTTCAATAGCGTCTTACCTTTAACTGAGGATTTGATAAAGTGATTTTGGAAAACCCTTCCTGCATGAAAAAACTTTTACCACTATTCTTTATTCTTTTCCTGGGCCTTGCTTCTTGCCAAAAAGATCCTTCTACTATGCCGGCCGAGGTAAGCTTCTACTTTGGCATGACCCCATTTTCGGCGGAGGATAACCTGAAAGATGCTGCCGTTAATACCGACCAGAGCGGCCAGGTTTACCTTACCATGGATGGCGGCACGCTGGTGGTCAGCACCATTGAATTTGAGGGCAGGCGCCAGGATGCCAGCGATGTTTTTTTCACCGCCGATTTCGACCCGCCTGTGGTGGTTGACCTGGAAACAGAAACCATGAACCGCCTGGTGCAATTCGACATACCCCAGGGCATTTACGAACGCATCGAACTGATATTTCATCTCGGGGCTCCGGGACATTTGCCCCTGGTAATGACAGGCGAAGCCAACCTTCCCATCTTTGGTCAAAAACCCGTGAGATTTGAATACCAGTACGGTGAGCCAGTGCGGGTAGTGGCTCAAAGCAGCACCGGAGGCAACATTGTGCTGAAAAAGGATGTGCCCGGCACAGCCACTGTCGATGTGAATGCCAACCACCTTTTCAGGCTGGTAAATGTGGGGCTGCTGGTGTCTTCTGAATTACACAATGAGAATGGAGGCGAGATAATTCTGATTAACCAGGACATGAACAGTCCGATTTTTAACGTTATTGCTAATAGATTAAGCCAGTCTTTTGAGGTGATTTTTGAATAGTTTTTCATGCGGGTCGACCTTTACAAAGAGGAGGAAATAGTTAAGGGTTGCCAGAACAATGAGCGTAAATACCAGGAGATTTTGTACCGCCGGTATGCACGCAAAATGTATGGCATTTGCATGAGCTATGCCGGAAATCGCGACTTGGCCCAGGATTTGCTGCACGATGCCTTTTTGAAAATTTTCAGAACCATCGACAGCTTTAAAATGGAAGGCTCGCTGGAAGGATGGATCAGAAGGGTAGTCAGTAATACCGCGATCGATCTCCTCAGAAAACAGCAACGACTCGATCATTACATTACCGAAGACATGGAAGAAATTCAAACAGATAAAAAACCCGGCGCACACAGCTATCTTGCTACCAAGGAAATACTTGAAATGGTGAGCCATCTGCCCGATGGCGCCAGGGCTATTTTCAACCTCTTTGCCCTCGAAGGATTTTCGCACAAAGAAATTGCCGACCAGCTTCAAATCAGCGAAGGAACCTCTAAATCGCAATACAACCGTGCCAGAAGCATCCTGAAGGGCTGGATAGAAAACAACCAGGAATAATGAAAAGACCCAAAGGAAAACAACCCCCAAAAAACCAATTCAAGATGTTGACAGATAAGGAACTCAGGCTGCTGGAAGAACTGGAAAAAAACCAGGACGTAGTGTATTTGCTCAACACCGAAGAATGTGAGTTTGTGTCGCGACTCATTTCAAGCTATAAGGAAATTAGAAGGCAGCTACTGGCTATTCAGATTAACCAACAGGAAGACTTGTCGGAAGAATACGGCAAGAAAAAAGATTAGAGAAAAAGCGTAAGCAGATGGATTTTGATAAATGGTACCGGAGTGAAATAGAGTCGAACCAGGAAGACCCGCCTGAGGCTTTGTGGGATTCGATTCAGGACGACCTGGACACCGACCTTGTCTGGCTCAGACTTTCGGGCAAGCTGCCGGCCAGGAAACTTCCGTTATGGGCCACCCTGGGTATGGCCGCTTCCGTGGCCATGCTTGTTGGGTTTGCTGCCTGGTTCTTTTGGTATGGAGAATTTGCCGCACCCGACCCGGCTCCCCTGGCTGTTGAGGAAACCCCTGCCCCTGTTCAGGAAACGACCTTTGGCACTCCGGCAAGGATCGATACGACCCAAAGCCAGCAGCCAGTTCTGGCAATGGAGTCAACCCCGGCTCAAAGAAAAGCCATTGGCGACAGCCCTTCTTTAGCAGTTCTTGAGCCGGAAGGAAAAGACATTTTTGTGGCCAGAAATGAAGGGATCCATGTTATCCGCTCTAAGCCTGCGGGAGAAATTGCAACGGCCGCAGCTCCTGAAACAAATATCAAAACTTCCGCTTTTAATAGCCTCGAAGCCGAATTTCTGGCCACGGTATTGCCCGAAAAAACCGCTCCGCGTTTCAGCATTGGACTGACTGGTCAGTTTGCCAACACCTGGCTGCTGAACCAGAAAACCCTCCGAGGTCTGCAAAGCCAGGAACTGACCAATACCCAGGCTTCCTTTGGCAAAAATTTCGGGTTAACCACTTTTGTACCCCTTACGGCCAGGTCGGGTCTCAAATCGGAGTTGTTTTTCATTTCTCAAAGCAGGCAAAATTACCATGAATATATTGCCGGCAGGTATGCCTCTACCACCCTTGAGCTAAACTATACCAGCATTAACCTGCAATACAGCCAGCGTATTGAAAGAGGTGTTTCGCCTCATATGCTCAGCCTTGGGTTTTATGCCGGGGCACTGCTGCAGGCGAAGCAATTTCAAGGCAGTATTGCACAAGAGGTTAAAAACCAATACAAACAGACCGATCTGGGCCTTATGGCGGGTTACGAATACCTCATTCCGCTATCAGGGCAGCTGTTCCTGGGCACCGGCGTTTATGCAAAATATGGCCTTATCAATGCCTTTTCGGGTGACCGGGAAATTCCGGCATACCTAAATCACACGCGCAATGCAGCGTTTGCTTTTTCTCTTTCGCTGAATTATGCCTTTGAATAATTTTTTTGGCGTTCCAACCTTTTGGGGGTTCGTAACGTCTTAGCTTTGTACCTCCCCTTTTTTTTAAAACTAAAACTAATAATTATGAGACATTTGAGAAATTTTGCTTTTCTTTTCACACTAATAGGAATATCAGCCTTGCTGATTACTTCCTGCCAGAAAGATTCCGATTTTGACGAAAAAACTACTGGCACCCTTCATTTATCCATTACCGATGCACCCATTGATGCTTACGACATCACCGGAGTTTTCATCACTTTTACCGGCATTGAATACAACCAGGACAATACCTGGATCGTACTTGAAGAGTTTGATGGCCCTGTGACCCTCAACCTATTGGAGCTCACCGATGGTATCTCGACCCAAATGGGCAGCTTCGAACTTCCTTTTGGAACCATAACTCAGCTGCGTTTTATGCTCGATGCCCCTGAAATGGGCAATGGCAGCCACGCCAACCCCGGTTGCTACCTCGAATTTGGCGATGGCACATCTGAACCCCTTTTTGTGCCCAGCGGTGGACAATCCGGGTATAAAGCAGTGGGCGAGTTTACCATTCCTGCCAATGGCGATATTTACATTACCGCCGACTTTGATGTCAGAAAATCTGTTGTGGTGGCTGGCAACTCCGGTAAATTCCTTCTTAAGCCAACCATCAGACTGGTAGTGGAAGACCGCTCAGGTGAAATTGATGGTACCCTCCTGAATATGGACGAGGAAACCGAAGGGCTGGACTACCTGGTTTATATTTATGAAGCCGGTGCATACGACGAAACAGAAGCAGACGAACCGGCCGAGGAAGAGCCCAGATTCCCCAATGCTATCAGCAGCAAATTGGTTGATGAAGACGGGAAATTCATGTTTGCGTTCCTCCCCGAAGGCCTCTATGAACTGGCAGTAGTCACCACCATTGATGGGGAGTTTGCTGAAGTGCTGGGATTGGTTGAAGAAATCCAAGTAGTAAGGAATGAAACCACTGCCGTAGAAATAGATATTACCGGGTTCGAGTAATTCCTCCTCTTTACCTGTTAAACCTGCGGGGGCTGATTTGGCAGCCCCCGCTTTTTTTACACTTGCACTTCTTCCCACCTGAAACAATTGACCAAGTGGTCATTTACCAACCCAATAGCTTGCATATGCGCATAAATAACCGTGGTGCCCAGAAATTTAAAGCCACGTTGTTTCAAATCTTTGCTTATCAAATCAGATAAAGACGTACTTGTGGGTAACTGAGAAAGACTTTCCCATTTGTTAATAACAGGCTTGTTTCCAACAAAAGACCACAAATATTTATCGAAGGTTCCAAACTCTTTCTGTACTTCAAGAAAAAGGGCAGCATTGTTTATTGTCGCCAGAATCTTTGCCCTGTTGCGAATGATTCCTGCATCCTGAACCAACTCTTCCACTTTTTCAAGACCAAAAGCAGCCACTTTCCACGGATCGAAATCAGCAAAAGTCCTGCGGAAATTTTCACGCTTCTTTAAAACAATATACCAACTCAGACCAGCCTGCATGGATTCGAGCACCAGAAACTCGAAGTGTTTTCTGTCATCATGAACAGGCACACCCCATTCTTCGTCATGATACTTAACATACAGCGGGTCAGTACCACACCAGGAACAACGCTCCATTTTCGTATTGATGATTTATGAATAGACTCTTTTACTTCCGACTTCGGACTTCCGACTTCGGTCTTTGGACTTCCTCACCCCTCATTCCACTCGCTCTTCAGCAAGGAATACATTTCAATATCGTTGAATCCGCTGCTTAACAACTCGGCATCGCGAGCAATGCCTTCGAAAGTGAAATTCAGTTTTTTCGGAATTCGTTTGCTTCTTTGGTTTCCGGTGGCCACAATTAATCTTGCCATATCGCAAAGAATTACTGTTCATCTCTAAATCAAAAAGAACCATTTTCGCAATCATAAATCAATATTCATAAATTTTCTCTGAGCCCTGTGCCCTATGCCCTGCGCTGCTTTAATCATACATTTCCACATATTCAAAAGTATTGCCACAATGTTGCAGAAACTTCAGGAAATCTGAGTATTTAATTACCAGTGAGGCAGTGTTGATGCAGGGGTGAAAACTTATGGTTTTACTTTCCGCAAGGTTTTTATCAAGGAAAAGGTGCACATGTTTTGCGTGGTCGTTGATCAATCCGAATGGAGTAACCGATCCGGGTGTAAGCCCCAGGTGCCTTTTAAGCCTTTCGGGAGAGGCAAAGGTTAGTTTGCCTTGTTTCAGGCGTTGCTCCAGGTCGCGTATGTTCAGCTCCTGCCGGTGCTCCAGGATAACAAGGTAGTGCCGGTTTCCTTTGTGATTTCTAAAGAAAAGGTTTTTGCAATGGGTGGCATCCAGGTCTTTCCAGTACTTTTGGGCCTCTTCAACTGTTGGGGCAGCCGGGTGTTCGTAATACTCGAATTCAATGCCGAGTTCTTCAAATAACTGATATAAATTAGGATCTCCATTCATAACCGACAAATTTAATTCATTTTACCCGCAGGCACAATGCCCTTTGGAAATAAAAACAGGCTGTCAGCATTACTCCGCGACAGACTGTTTTGCATTGTTTCCGGGTTTTCCGGGTGCTCTTCAGCTGGGCTGCAGAGCGTCGGTCAGCGAAACGGATCTTTTAATTTCTTCATCGCTAACGCCCTGATCGGTCAATTCACCTGCCAGGTAAGAAGCATAGGACGCCAGATCGAGGTAGCCATGCCCGCAAAGGTTGAACAAAATGGTCTTTTCCGTTCCTTCTTCCTTGCAACGCAATGCCTCATCAATCACAGTGGCAATGGCGTGGGTGGCTTCGGGTGCCGGAATAATGCCTTCAGAGCGGGTAAACTGCATGCCTGCCTCGAAACAGCGTTTCTGATTTTGTGAAACGGCTTCGATCAGCCCATCTTTGAGCAGCTGGCTCACAATCACACCAGCTCCATGGTATCTGAGACCGCCGGCATGAATAGGCGATGGCATAAAATCATGGCCCAGGGTGTACATCGGCAAAAGGGGTGTCATGCCTGCAGTATCGCCAAAATCGTAACGGAACTCACCGCGCGTAAGCTTTGGACAGGAAGCCGGCTCTACGGCAATGCAGCGCACATTCTGGTTTTCACGAAGGTTCTTTTCAAGGAATGGAAAGGCAATACCGGCAAAGTTGCTGCCGCCGCCAAAGGGAGCCACCACAATATCGGGAAAATCGCCGGCTTTTTCCAGCTGAAGAATGGCCTCCTGCCCTATCACGGTCTGGTGCAGCAAAACGTGATTGAGCACACTGCCCAAAGCATAATGGGCTTCCGGATCGCTGGCTGCCCTTTCAATAGCTTCTGAAATGGCAATACCAAGACTACCCGTAGAATGGGGATCAGCATCAAGCACCCGGCGGCCCACCTCAGTAATCAGAGATGGCGAAGAGTGTACGGTTCCGCCAAATGTATTCATCATAATTTTGCGATAGGGCTTTTGGTCGTAACTCACCCTCACCATAAATACTTCGCACTCCATGCCAAACATTTGGCAGGCATAGGCGAGGGCGGTACCCCACTGCCCAGCACCGGTTTCGGTTGTAATGCGCTTTATCCCTTCTATCTTGCTGTAGAAAGCCTGGGGCACCGCCGTATTGGGTTTATGCGAACCGGCCGGGCTTACGCCTTCGTATTTATAATAGATTTTGGCCGGAGTGTCGAGCAATTTTTCCAAACCCGTAGCCCTGAAAAGCGGCGTAGGCCTCCAGCTGGCATAAATCTTTCTTACCTCGTCGGGAATTTCAATAAAGCGCTCCGAAGAAACATCCTGAAGTATCAGTTCCTTTGGGAAAAGCGGTTCAAGCTGGTCGGGCGTAATGGGTTGACGTGTGCCGGGATGAAGCGGTGGCAGCGGCTTGTTGGGCAAATCAGCCGTAATGTTATAATAAAAACGCGGAATCTCCGCCTCTGAAAGCATGATTTTTCGTTGCATGGTAAATGTAATTTTTGGTTAAAAAGCTTAAAGAGCCGCGATAAACGGCAAAAGGAATTTATTATGTAATTTTTTTAAATTACACGGAGGCCGATGACCCCCACAGAGGTTAGGAGAATAGTGTTGCAGTCCGGGAGGACCGCCACCAGGGCCAGGTGTTGCGAAGCCATGCGCTTCTTTGGAGGGTTATATCTGTCAACATCTGGGAAATCATGCGATAAAATTAAACAAAGGTTTTGTTGCAGCAAAACTTTTTTCCTTTTTTCTTACTTAAAACATATAAGTATCTGATTATAAATATTCATACAAATTGGAAAACGTTAATAAATTTTAAATCTATACAAACTCTATTTTTGGTGCAACACAAGCCTGATAATTTTCTACCTTTGATGATCAAAGTAAATTTTTCAATTACAAACTATAAAAAACAGAAGACCATGTTATCGAAAAAAATGGAAGAGATACTGAATCTGCAAGTGGGTAAAGAGGCCTATGCTTCGGCCCTGTACCTTGCCATGGCATCATGGGCAGAGAATAAAGGAATGGAAGGAGTTTCCGAGTGGTTTTATGCCCAGGCGGAAGAAGAACGCCTTCATATGCTTAAATTCCTTCGCTATGTAAATGAGCGTGGCGGACACGGCGTTGTGCCACTGGTTGACCAGCCACCCGTAGCGTTTAAGGACGTAAAAACTGTTTTTGAGGCAGCCCTGGAACACGAGCAAATGGTGACCCGCTCCATTAACGAGATCGTTGCCCTTGCCCTGGAAGAAAAAGATTTCACCACCCACCACTGGCTTCAATGGTTCGTTGAAGAACAGCTTGAAGAAGAAAGTTCTGTTCAGCGCATAATCGACAAACTCAACCTGCTTGGCGAACACAATCTTTATTTGTTCGACCGCGATATTATGGGCATGCGTGGTGCCGGAGCCGAAGGCGAAGCATAAATCGCAATGTTTGACTGAAGAAAATAAAAGGGGATAGTTTGTCCCCTTTTTTTATTTCTTATTAATTTCGCACAGCATTAGCCTCCTTAGCTCAGTTGGTAGAGCAACGCACTCGTAATGCGTAGGTCGCGGGTTCAAGTCCCGTGGGAGGCTCAAATCTCAGAGGGAGAGAAAATGAGAAAAGTTCGAGAGAACAATGAAAAATTAAAAAAATCAAAATTGAACCTTACCCAAAAACAGTAAAAATTAACCGGCCAACAACACCTCCCTTCTGCATACTGGCTGCTACTTAATTCCATTACCTCCTGCCGCCACCTACTTTCTGCTGAGCCCTCTACCCTGCCCTTAAAACAAATAACTGCCTAATTTCTATTCTTTTAAAGATATACAAGAAAAAAAGTACTTTTTTTCTTGTACGGTATTATTTTTTATTATTACATTTGCGTATTCAAATACCACAATTCAATTTAAAGACTTTGAGCAAGTTTTTAAACATATCGGAAGCCGCCACCATAGCCATTCACAGCATGGCGCTGATAGCCCGAAGCAAGGAGCTGTTAAACGCCCATGAGATAGCGGAAGTGACGGGGTTCTCAAAAAATCACATCTCAAAAGTGCTTCAGCAGCTGGTAAAGTACAATTTTTTGAATTCTACACGCGGGCCCAAGGGAGGTTTTGTACTCAAACGCAATCCAGAAGAGATTTCTTTAATGGAAATTTACCGGGCCATAGAAGGCGACATTGACCAGGGTACCGGCTGCAAAATGCATTGCGAAAGTTGTCCTTTCAACAGCTGTATTTTTGGCGGACTCACAGAAAAGTTCAGCCGTGAGTTCAGCAATTACTTAAATGAAAAAAATTTAGCCACCGTATAAAACGAACAATCTTTTAAACCGAATGAAGCGAACCATCATAAAAATAGACGAAGACCTTTGCAATGGCTGCGGCCTTTGTGTAGATGGCTGTCACGAAGGCGCCCTGCAGATGATCGATGGCAAAGCCCGCATGATCAGTGATCTGTATTGCGATGGCCTTGGTGCCTGCATTGGCGACTGCCCCGTAGGTGCCATTACCCTCGAGGAGCGTGAAGCCGAGCCTTACAACGAAATCAAGGTTATGGAGCGCATTTCGCCCAAAGGCGAGAAAACCATTATCGCCCATTTGAACCACCTGATCGACCACGATCAGACCGAGTTTGTGGAGCAAGGCATAAACTACATCCGCGACCACAAGCTCGATGTAGATCTTTCAAAACTTAAAATCAAAAAAGCACCCGAAAAAATGCACCAACACAATCACCAGCATGGCCATGGCGGCGGTTGCCCCGGCTCACGTGCCACGACTTTCGACATTCCCGCGACAACGGCAGCAACAAATATGGTAAATGGCGACCAGCCCTCTGAGCTGCGCCAGTGGCCCGTACAGTTTCATCTGGTAAATCCCCAGGCTCCTTATTTCCAGAATGCCGATGTGCTGCTGGCCGCCGACTGCGTAGCTTTCAGCATGGGCAATTTCCACAGCAAATATTTAAAAGGCAAAGGACTAGCCATCGCCTGCCCAAAACTCGACTCAGGCAAAGAAATTTATATTGAGAAGCTCACCGCCATGATCGACCACGCCAAAATCAATACCCTTACGGTAATGATTATGGAAGTGCCCTGCTGCAGCGGATTGCTCCAAATGGCCAAGATTGCCACACAGAATGCCAGCCGCAAAGTGCCCGTAAAGGCCATGGTCGTGAGCCTTAAAGGAGAAGTGATCAGCGAAGAATGGGTTTTATAATTGTAAAAAAATTAATTGTAAACTGCAGATTGAGCGATTTCAATCTTTTCAAAATATCAACCAGATTTATTAAGTCACTTAAAAACCAAAAAAAATTAAAATTATGAGCATGTTTTGTTTTCAGTGTCAGGAGACAGCAAAAGGAGTAGGCTGCACCATTAAGGGTGTATGCGGAAAAACGCCCGAGGTGGCCGGTATCCAGGATGTATTGATGTATTTCCTTCGTGGTCTTTCGGTTTATGCCGAAATGGGACGCGAAAAGGGTATCGAAAACGAAAAGGTGAACCAGTTTGTGTTCGAAGGCCTTTTCATGACCATTACCAATGCCAACTTCGACCGCCAGCGCTTTATCGACAAGCTGCGCGAAGGCTTTGAACTGCGCAAAAACTTCATTCTTGAATTCGAAGCCACCGGTGTAGAAATTAACCAGGACACACTCCCCGAGGCCGCCAAATGGGTAGCCTACACCCCGGGCGAATACGAACGCAAAGCCCAGCAGGTAGGTGTTTTGCAAATGAGCGAAAATGAAGACGTACGCTCACTGCGCGAATTGATGATTTATGGCATAAAAGGTATGGCCGCTTACGCGGAACACGCTTACAACCTGGGGTTTGCCGAGAAGGAAATTTTCCAGTTTATGCAAAAAGGCCTTGCTGCCACCCTCAACGACAACCTTAGCGCCGAAGAACTCACCGGATTGGTGCTCGAAACAGGAAAGTACGGCGTGCAAGTGATGGCCCTGCTCGACAAAGCCAACACCAGTAAATACGGTAATCCTGAAATCACCAAGGTAAACATTGGCGTTAGAAACAACCCGGGCATCCTTATCAGCGGTCACGACCTGCGCGATATGGAAGACCTGCTGGAGCAGACCCAGGGCACCGGCGTGGATGTTTATACCCACAGCGAGATGCTGCCTGCCAACTACTATCCTGCCTTTAAAAAATATGAGCATTTCGTAGGCAACTATGGCAACGCCTGGTGGAAACAACGCGAAGAATTTGAGACCTTCAACGGCCCCATTCTTTTCACCACCAATTGCATTGTTCCTCCTGCCAAGAGCGCCACTTACACCAACCGCATTTACACTACCGGTGCATCAGGCCTCGAAGGTGCCATTCACATTGGTGAACGCGAAAACGGCGGCCGCAAGGATTTCTCGCAAATCATTGAGCATGCCAAGCGTTGCGAAGCACCCCAGGAAATTGAAACCGGCGAGATTGTTGGTGGTTTTGCACACAACCAGGTAATGCAACTGGCTGATAAGGTGGTCGATGCCGTGAAGTCAGGCGCCATTCGCAAATTCTTTGTAATGGCCGGTTGTGATGGCCGTATGAAAGACCGCGATTATTACACCGAGTTTGCTGCTGCCCTGCCCAAAGACACCGTAATCCTTACCGCAGGCTGCGCCAAATACCGCTACAACAAGCTGCCCCTGGGCGATATAGGCGGCATTCCGCGCGTACTCGATGCAGGCCAGTGCAACGACAGCTACAGCCTGGCAGTAATTGCCCTGAAGCTAAAGGAAGTATTTGAACTGAACGACATCAACGACCTGCCCATTGCCTACAACATTGCATGGTACGAGCAAAAGGCCGTGATCGTTTTGCTTGCACTTCTTTCACTGGGTGTAAAGAACATTCACCTCGGGCCCACCCTCCCTGCCTTCCTTTCGCCCAACGTGGCCAAGGTGCTGGTTGAAAACTTCGGAATCGCACCTATCAACACCGTTGATGAAGACATGAAGGTATTTCTGAATTAAATATTTTATATATTTGAAAACAATTACCTGCCGGACCTGAAAAATCCGGCAGGTTTATTAACAGTCGCGCAGGAAATCACCAAAAACCACCGGATATGAGAACTACAGGAAAATTATTTACAGCAATGGTTTTGGCCTTCTTGGCCGTAAATGCCTCCGCACAGTTTACCCTTACTGGCGAACTCAGGCCCAGGAGTGAATACCGGCACGGATTTGCCAGCCTGATTGCCGAAAACGAAGACGCGGCTTTTTTTATTTCGCAACGAGCACGCCTCAACTTCAAGTATGGGAAAGACGAACTCACGTTTTTTGTTAGCCTTCAGGATGTAAGGGTTTGGGGTGAAGTGCCCCAGTTAAATCGCTCCGATGTAAACTCTTCCATTCATGAAGCCTGGGGTGAGCTAAGGTTCAGCCCTGAGGTTTCGCTTAGGCTTGGCCGGCAAGAGCTGGTTTACGACAACGCGCGTATTTTAGGTAATGTGGATTGGGCGCAACAGGGACGCAGCCACGACCTGGCTCTGCTGAAATGGCAGGGCGAGGGTAACTCGCAGCTACATGCAGGTTTTGCATTTAACCAGGACAGCGAAAGAAGGGTGTTTACCACTTACACTATCAACAACTACAAAACCATGCAGTTTTTGTGGTACAACTACAAAGCCGACAATACCGGCTTGAGTTTGCTGTTCCTTAATAATGGCATTCAGCATTCGGTCGACAAAACCGTTTTCAGCCAGACCACCGGCGGAAGAATTACCCAAAAGCTCGCAGGAATCGACCTGGCCGGTTCGGCTTATCTGCAAACCGGCAGGGATGGTGCCGACCGTAAACTTTCGGCCTGGTATTTTGCCGCGGAAGGTGCCTATACGTTTTCAGAAAATTTAAAAGGTGCTCTGGGTCTGGAATTCCTCTCGGGAACCGACTTTATCAACATCAATAACAATGCGGCCACTAACCGCTCTTTCAACCCACTGTTTGGCACAAACCACGCTTTTAACGGGCATATGGATTATTTCTATGTTGGCAATCATATCAATCATGTGGGGCTGATAAACACTTACCTTACCACCCAGTACTCGAAAGATAAATTCCTATTGCAGGGAAACCTGCATTTGTTCTTTGCCGACGGGGCAATTCCTGAATTCGGCTTTTCAAATAACCAAATGGACGCCTATCTGGGTACCGAGATCGACCTGATACTGGGCTATAACATCAGTCCGCAAACCAGCATCCGCGGTGGTTACTCGCATTTGTTTGCCTCAGAAACCATGGAAAGAATTAAAGGTGGCGACCATACCCAATTACAAAATTGGATGTGGGTAATGGTTATTTTAAAACCAACCTTGTTCAGCAATTGATTTTTTAAAAAGTGCTATATTATTACTAACTTAGGTTGGTTTTAATATTTAAATACCCAGATACCTATGGAAAATGATCCCATTATCTGCACCTGCAACGAAATAAAACAAAGCGAAATTGAACTGGCCATTAAGGCAAAAAACCTGAAAAGCATCGAAGAAGTGCAAGATGAGACCTCGGCCGGCACGGTATGCGGCGCCTGCGTTGATGATATTTTTATTTTACTGGAAAAAATCAACGGATATGTTGAATTGTAGGAAATCAGGAGGCAGTAAGCACCAGGCAGTAACCAGTAGGCAGAATGCAAATTGCTCAAAATTTTGCAGTTGAAGCAATTAAATGCCAATCCTTTATCTCATAGAACCTGTACCCAGAAATTTTAACCTTTAAACTTTTTTTAAAATGAGCACATTCGACACAAGCAAAATCATAGTATTCACAAAAGCAGTAGATTATTCAGCCGATGGTATTGTAAGCAAGCAGGTGCTGGAAAAATCGACAGGAAACGTGAGCCTGTTTGCCTTCGACAAGGGCCAGAAGCTGAGCGAGCATAGCGCCCCATTCGATGCCATGGTACAAGTACTTGAAGGCAAGGCCGAGGTAATTATCAATAAGGAGCCTTATACCCTCGAAGCCGGGCAAACAATCATCATGCCTGCCAACATTCCGCATGCGGTCAATGCTGTGGAGCGCTTCAAAATGCTGCTCACCATGATCAAGGGCCAGTAAAGGCTGCAAAAATCCTCACTAAATATGATCAGGAAATCTGTTCCGGAGCAGGCCCCGCAAGTTTCTGCTGATATTGATGGACGCATAATGCACAGCGACAAGCGTGTCGAAGCCATCCTTTTGACCTTACAACCCGGAGAAAAAATGCCCTTGCACAAAAACCCCTATGATGTGCTGTTTGCCGGAATTAGTGGCCAGGCCAGGCTTGAGCACCCAAACGGCCAACTGCAGTTGAAGGCCGGTGAAACTATTTTTGTTACCGCGGATGAAGGCCGGGCCTGGATTAACCACGAAACCGAGCCTGCCAGGATCATGGTTTTTAAAATACTGCAATAAGCAGGTATTTGCCTTTTCGGAAAACCCTTAGAAAAATTTCCGGACAGAATTTTCAGTGCGATACTTTTTTCATGTATTTACACCTGAAATTCAACACCTTGTAGCCATGAAAAAAATTTACGCTCTGTTTTTATGGCAGCCTTTATAATTGCCTTAAATACAAACATTTCTCTGGCTCTTGAGGCAAACCGGCTGCAGGACTTCGAGGCTTTTGCCAACGGGATTTTTGAAACTATCCTGGCCGAAAAGAACATTGCAGGAGCCACTTTTTCGGTGGTTCACAAGGGTGAGGTCATGATGAGAAATGCTATGGATTTGCCAAGGTAGATCAGAATCTATCCGTAAATCCCGAAACCACCCTTTTCCGTGTTGGTTCTATCAGCTTTTTGTAATTGACGAAGCCGACCTGATGCCACTTGAAGAAGTGCTCAAAGAGCAGTTGCCTATAAGGGTAAGACCTCCGCTTCAGCAGACTGCGTATTCTAACCATGGCACCGGCATTGCACAGTATCTTGTGGAGCTGTCCAGCGTAATGCCTTTCATAGAATATGCCGAACGCTACCTTTTCGAACCCATGGGCATGCAGCACAACACCATAAGACAGCCCGTTCATGCAGCCAAAGCAGGCAATCTTTCGCTGTGATATGCTAATAATGACGGCCGTTTTGGTGAAAATATTAAATTACTGAGTTTCCCGCCGAAAGGTAAAGTTTTTCTGTGGTCACTTTGGTCTGCCTCACTACAAGCCAACAGGGGTCTTTTTATTGTAATGTCCAATTAAAAGGCTTTTTATACTTTTGTAGCAAGTTTTTAATCCTTTACTGCACCCAATGGATCCTGTTAAAACCCTCCCTAAATCTTTAATCCTTTTTATTCTTTTATTTTCTGTTATTTTTCCTGTCCATGGCAGGCAGGACCCCAGGAGGCTGGAAGCCATGAGAGTGGCTCATCCACCAAAAATGGATGGCACCATGAGCGACCCCATTTGGCAACTTGCTTTTCCGGCCACCGGCTTTATGCAATACGAACCACACAACGACCGTCCGGCCTCTTTCGAAACCGAAGTGCGCGTATTGTTCGACGACAATTCCATTTACATCGGGGCTTTGCTTTTCGATCCCAGCCCCGACAGCATCCTCACCGAGCTGGGTTTGCGCGATGCCGACGACAAACTCAATGCCGACCAGTTTTGGGTTGACATCAACCCTTTTAACGATGGAGTGAATGGTTTCCGTTTCAAGGTGTCGGCCTCGGGGGTGGAGACCGATGTCAACATGTCGGGCAACACAGGCAACCGTGGCGATCTTAACTGGGATGCCGTTTGGAGCAGCAAGGTCAGCATCACTGATTTTGGCTGGGTAGTGGAAATGGAAATCCCTTATTCTGCCCTGCGTTTCCCGAAAGGGGCGGTACAAGATTGGGGCATTAACTTCTGGCGCGAGATACGGCGCACCCGCGAATCGTCGAGCTGGAACTTTGTGAACCGCCGCATTGGAGATCCACTGGGCTCCATGGGGCTGCTCAGCGGGCTCGAAGGCATTGACCCGCCCCTGCGGCTGGCATTCTTTCCCTATGTTTCCGGCTATATGGAAAAGAACGGCGGTGATCTTGGCTGGGCAAGGACCTTTAACGGAGGCATGGATGTGAAGTACGGCATCAGCGAAAGCTTTACCCTCGACATGACCCTGGTCCCAGATTTTGGCCAAGTGCACTCCGATGCCCGCGTGCTAAACCTAACCCCTTACGAGGTGAAGTACGACGAGAACCGGCAATTCTTTACCGAAGGCACCGAACTGTTCAGCAAAGCCGACCTCTTTTATACGCGCCGCATCGGCACCGAACCAAAGGGCTATCGCAGCGTAAGGAACGAGCTCCAGGAAAACGAAGTGATAGAAGAAAACCCTGTTGAAACCCGCCTGATCAACGCCACCAAGTTTTCGGGGCGCACTTCGCGTGGCCTGGGCATAGGCATATTTAACGGCATGACAGCTGCCAGCCATGCCCTCTTACTCGACACATTGGCCAACGAAACGCGCGAAATCACCACCCAGCCTTTTACCAATTACAACCTGGTGGTACTCGACCAGAGTCTTCCAAACAATTCATTTGTGAGTTTGATAAACACCAATGTGAGCGGTTCATCCGAAGGTTACACGGCCAACGTGACCGGCACAGAGTTTCGTTTGCTCGACCGCACCAATATGTTCCGCACAAGCGGCAAGGCAGCCCTGAGCCAACAGTATTTCAGCCAGGCCGATAACAACTTTGGCTACAAATACGACCTGAACCTGGGAAAATACGGTGGTACCTGGCAATACAGCTACTCCCGATCGGTGATCAGCGACACTTACGAGCAAAACGACATGGGATTTCTGAGAAGAAACAATGAAGTGAATGATGAGATAGCACTGAGCTATAATATTTTTGACCCTTTCTGGCGCATATTAAACTATTCTACTGGTCTTTCGTTCGAATACAGTCGATTGTTTAATCCCCGGAACTTTACTGGGATGGAACTGGAATACAACCTCAGGATATTGTTCGACACCCGCTTTTTCATCATTTTCAGGGCAAATTATAAACCAAAGGGAGAGCGCGATTATTTTGAACCCCGCGCCCCGGGCCGGTTTTACGAAACCGACGATGCCTTCGACCTGTACCTGATGTATTCGACCGACTATCGCAAGAGGGTTTATCTGGATGGCAGTTTTTCTTACGAAAAAATCAATTCGATTTATAACCAGGACGGCTTCAACTTCGATTTCAGGCCCACCTTCCGCGCAAGCGACCGACTGAACATTGGTTACGGCCTCAATTACACTGATAAAAGAAATGACATTGGCTACGTGAGGCAGAACAACCCCGACGAAGTCTATTTTGGAAAACGAAACAGCCCCACTACCATCAACACTTTGCGGGCTACATACATTTTCACCCCCACCATTGCCCTGAATTTCGACCTGAGGCATTACTGGTCGAGGGTTTTTTATGATGGAGATTATTTCTTCCTTTCAAATAATGGTCGCCTCGATGCCATTGGAGAAGACCTGCAAATTCCAGACATTAATTACAATGCTTTTACCATCGACATGAAGCTCACCTGGAACTTAGCACCCGGCAGCCAGCTCTCGCTTGTTTGGAAAAACATTATCGACAGCCATAGCAGCGATGCATCGCCGACTTTTCTCGAAAATCTGGAACAAACCCTGAACGAACCACAGGTAAACAGTTTTTCATTGAAGCTGCTTTATTATATTGATTACCAAATGATCAGAAGAGCTGTTGGCCGTTAAGTCCATTTGTTAATAAAGTTTTAATGAGTTATTTCAAAGGCAAAAAACAGTTTTGGGATTTTGAACAATTTTGCACTTAGATTGCATAATTATTCAGACGGAAAAATATTAGACTTTCATTTTCGTTAAAATTTAATCCTAAACCTTTTCCGGGGTTTTTGGTTAATTTTGCCATACCAAATCCAACCATAATGAAGAAAATATTATTAGTTCTTGCAATCCTGATAGTAGCTGCTGCCGTTTTTTATTGCAATACCAGAAAAACTGAGGTTGACCTGATTGTGCATAACGCCACCGTTTATCTTGTTGACGAAGCTTTCTCTAATGCTGAAGCTTTTGCGGCAAAAGACGGCAAAATTGTTGAAACCGGCAGCAGCAAAACCATACTGAAGAAATATGCGGCACCCAAGTTGACCGACTTGCAGGGCGCTTTTGTATATCCTGGCCTGATCGATCCGCACAGCCATTTCTTTGGCTACGGGCGCTCGCTTGCCAATGCCGACCTTATGGGTGTGGCCTCTTTCGAGGAAATTATTAAGATACTTCAACACCATCACGATAAATATCCATCAGAGTGGCTGCTGGGCCGTGGCTGGGACCAGAACCTCTGGCCGGTGAAGGAGTTTCCGCACCGCAGCCAGCTCGACGCCGTGTTTCCAGACTTACCCATGCTGCTCACCCGCGTGGATGGCCACGCCGCCATTGCCAACACCGAAGCCTTGCGAAGGGCAGGAATTACCGCCCGGACCACCGTAGCCGGCGGAGATGTGATCGTTCACAATGGCCAACCCACAGGCATCCTGATCGACAATGCTATCGAACTGGTGCGTCGTCAGATACCCTCCCCTACCCGGCAAGACGAGATCAACGCCCTGCTTAACGCCCAGATCAACACATTTGCCGTGGGACTCACCAGCGTGAGCGATGCCGGATTGGCCACCGAGGCTGTGCGCCTGATCGACTCGCTGCAGCAGGCCGGCGCCCTGAAAACCAGGATATACACCATGCTTAGCCCAACAGAAGAAAATTTCGAAACCTTCGTTAAAAACGGTCCATATAAAACCGATTACCTAAACGTACGTTCAGTGAAGCTTTTTGCTGATGGTGCCCTGGGTTCGCGTGGCGCAAAGCTTATTGAAGATTATTCTGACGAGCCCGGCAACGCCGGACTGCTGGTCGAAACCCCTGAGGTCATGGCCGAGGTGTCGCGCAAAGCCTTTGAGCACGGCTACCAGGTTGCCACCCATGCCATTGGCGATTCGGCAAACCGGCTCATGCTTCACATCTACGGCGAGATTCTCAAAGACAAGAATGACCTTCGCTGGCGCATTGAGCACGCACAGATCGTGCACCCCGACGATTTCGACCTTTTCGGCAAGTACAGCATCATTCCCTCTATACAAACCACCCATGCCACCAGCGACATGATATGGGCTTACGACCGTCTGGGCCCGGAGCGCATGAAAGGCGCTTATGCCTATCAGCAGTTACTGCAGCAAAATGGCTGGCTGCCCAACGGAAGCGACTTCCCCGTGGAGCGCATCAACCCCTTGTATGGTTTTTACGCCGCATTTGCCCGCAAAAACCACGACGGCTACCCCGAAGGCGGTTTCCAGATGGAGAACGCCCTTACCCGCGAGCAGGCCATGCGCGGCATGACCATTTGGGCTGCCAAAGCGCAATTCGAAGAACATGAAAAAGGCAGCCTGGAGCCCGGCAAATTTGCCGACTTTATTGTGGTAGAAAAAGACCTGATGACCATGCCCGCAGAAGAAATCCTGACCCTTCCCATAAAATACACTTTCGTGAATGGCGAAAGGGTGTATGCATCAGGAAATTAAAAAAAAGCCTTTCTGATCAATAAAACTCACGGTGTGACTTCAAGTCACCCCGTGAGTGGCTTTTATAGTTGCTTCTCCACTTCACTTCGTTTCAATGGGTTGTTAGGCTAACATTTCCTGGCAAAAGAAAAAAACGGAAACAAATAATTTCCTAATGCGCCCAGCGTGCTGCGCCATTATCCTTTATCCTTGTAAACTTCCTTTCATTCTTCCACATACGGCCTTAGTATCTCCGCCCACTTCACATAACCGGGGCCAAGCAGGTGCAGGCCATCGTTGGTGTAAAGGGTGTCGAGCTTGCCTTCGGCGTTTTGAAATTGTGGGTAAAGATCGATGAAGGTCAGCCCGTATTCAATGGCCAGCTGCGCGATGCCGGCATTCACGGCGCGGATCTGATCATCTTTGTTCTGGTGGCCTGCAAAACGTGTAAAGGCATTGTTGGTGGGGAAAAGGCTTTGCACATAAATAGAAGTTCCGGGAGAATCTTTTATGATGCGCTGGATAATTTTGCGGTAGTTTTCAAGGATTATATCTGGCGGGTTGTTTACCGCAATATCATTAATGCCGATCAAAATAAATATCTTGGCAGGTTTTGATGAAAGCACCTCGTCCATGCGGGCAAGCACCCCAAAGGTGTTGTCGCCCGATATGCCACGGTTCTTCACCCTGGAGTTCTGAAACAGCTCCTCCCAAGCCCCGCCATTGGTAATACTGTTTCCCAGCATAATGATTTCCCCTTCGGCATCAGGCAGTAGTTCAAACATCGACTGCCGTTGCTCATAAAAGTAAGTACGGTAGGTAGTTTCGACCTGGGCAAAAAGGCCTGCAGCCAGAAAAACCAGAAACAGGCTAAAAGGAGTTTTCATGATCAGAGAAATTTGAAAACTCAAATTTCGTGAAAATCGGGAAACCACCCATGATTTTCTTTTTTTAAAACATAGAAAATACATATTTTATTGATAATTGCACTACTTCAGCTCCAATTCCCTATCTTTACAAAGCAAAACAATATGTTGAAAATATACCACCATGCAAAGGGCAAACCACCAGCATCTGATTCTCCAAGTTCTGATCCTGTTCGTTTTTTCATTGTTTATTAACACAGAAAAAGCCATGAGCCAGCACGCCAATGAAACATTAAAAGTGATCCACAACCGCAGCAGCATACGTAATTATACCGAGCAGGCTGTTTCGGCCGAATCGGTTGAAACCCTATTAAGGGCAGCCATGGCTGCACCTTCTTCGCGCAATGTGCAGCCTTGGATGTTTTATGTGGTTGAAGACCGCGAAGTTTTGATCCGCTTATCGGAAGAGTTGCCTTCGGCCCGTATGCTGGCCCATGCCCCCCTTGCCATTGTGGTTTGCGGCGATATCCTTAAAGGCGACCCCAATGAAGAGCAGGTACACAACTGGGTAATGGATTGCTCGGCAGCCACCCAAAACCTGCTGCTGGCAGCCGAATCGTTGGGACTGGGAGCGGTTTGGACTGGAGTGCACCCTTATGCCGACAGAATCGCCACCGTAAGAAATGCCCTCCGCTTGCCCGCCCACATCATACCACTGAACGTAATTCCCGTGGGTTACCCGGCAGCCCACGCTCAACCAAAAGAGAAGTGGAACCCGGAAAAAGTGAAGTATGTGAGAGGTGAGAAATAAAAGGGCAAGAAGGTAAGAAGTTAACAAAATGAGAAGTTGTGAAACTGCTTTAGAGGTGCTGTTTGGAGGGCCTGGGGGCAGCATTGGAAAGCATTAAAAAAAGACTTCGAAAAAGTTTGTTAAATAAAAAGTTTACTGTAACTTTGCAAGCCTGAAAAACGAAGGAGAATTTTCAAAACCAGGAAATAAATTTTTTCATAATCATGTATTTAACCCCAGAAATCAAAAAAGACCTATTCCAACAGCATGGCGGTACTGAAACCAACACAGGTTCACCCGAAAGCCAGATTGCACTTTTCACTTACCGGATCAACCATTTGACCCAGCATTTGAAAGCCAATAAAAAGGATAAGAACACCATGCGTTCGCTGGTTTTGCTGGTAGGAAAAAGGAGGAGACTCCTTGATTACCTGAAGAAAAATGAGATTGAACGTTACAGGGATATCATCAAGAAACTGAACCTTAGGAAATAAGCAATCCTTGGGATGGAGCAGGCAATTAAAATTCTTAATTGCCTGTTTTTTTTTAGTTTGTCCTCAAATCAATGAAGCTGGCCTGAAACAAAAATAATTATTGATTTTCCCAACTTATTGTATTAATTTTAACATCTTTTGCACGAAAAATTGAGAAAAGAAGAGCAAAGAAGAAGTCAAGTAAATAGAAATCAAGAAAGAAGTAGAAAATGTCGAACACAAAAATTGGAATAACAAAAGAATTTGATCTTGGAGACGGACGTATTGTTTCCATTGAAACAGGAAAACTGGCCAAGCAGGCCGATGGCGCCGTGGTGGTAAAGATGGGTGACACCATGCTTTTGGCAACTGTTGTGGCCAGAAAAGAAGTAAACGAAGGACAGGATTTTCTGCCCTTATCGGTTGATTACCAGGAAAAATATGCTGCTGCGGGCCGTTTCCCCGGTGGTTTTTTTAAGCGTGAAGCCCGCCCTTCTGAATACGAGATTTTGATCTCACGCCTCGTTGACCGTGCCCTCCGCCCCATGTTTCCCGATGGGTACAGGGCTGAAACACAAGTAATCATTTCATTAATTTCGGCAGAAAAAAACAACCTGCCCGATGCATTGGCCGGCCTGGCCGCCTCTGCTGCTTTGGCAGTGTCTGATATACCTTTCAACGGACCTATTTCTGAAGTCAGGGTAGCCCGCATCGAAGGAAAGTTCGTGATCAACCCCACCATTTCTGAACTGGAGAATGCGGATATCGAAATCATTGTAGCCGGCACCATCGACAATATCGTGATGGTTGAAGGCGAGATGAAAGAGGTTTCTGAAAAAGACATGCTCGAAGCCATCAAAGTAGCGCACCAAGCCATCAAGGTTCAGTGCCAGGCCCAACTTGATTTAGCCGAAATGGTTGAGAAGTCGAAGGTGAAACGCGAATATCCGCCCGAAGCCGAAGACCTGGACCTTTACGAGGAAATGAAAAAAGCGCTTTACGACAAGCTTTACGCACTGGCCAAAAGCGCCGACAGCAAAGCTGAACGCAAACTGGCAACCGAAGCGCTGAGGGACGAATATATGAGCGCCTTCACTGAAGAAGAACTGGTTGAAAAAATGCCCCTGATCAAGAAATATTTTGGAAAGATTCAGAAGGAAGCCGTTCGCAACCTGGCTATGGACGAAAAGGTTCGCCTGGATGGTCGCAAACCTGATGAGATCCGCCCCATTTGGTCAGAGGTCGACTACCTGCCTGCTGCACATGGCTCGGCCATCTTCACCCGAGGCGAGACCCAGTCGCTCACTACAGTGACGCTTGGCACCAAGCTCGATGAGCAAATAATTGATGGCGCGGTATTCGAAGGCAAGAACAAATTCCTGCTGCATTATAACTTCCCGCCATTTTGTACCGGTGAGGCAAAATTCCTCAGGGGAACCAGCCGCCGCGAAATTGGTCACGGAAACCTGGCCATGCGCGCCCTTAAACCCGTGCTTCCCAATGGCAACGACAATCCTTATACCATCAGGGTAGTGTCTGACATTCTCGAATCGAACGGTTCAAGCTCCATGGCTACCGTTTGTGCCGGCACCCTGGCCTTGCTTGATGCAGGCGTAAAAATCAGCAAGCCGGTTTCGGGCATTGCCATGGGACTCATTGCGGACCCCGCAACCAATCGTTACACCGTGCTTTCTGACATCCTTGGCGATGAAGATCACCTTGGCGATATGGACTTTAAGGTGACCGGCACCCGCGATGGCATTACCGCATGCCAGATGGACATCAAGATCGACGGCCTTAGCTACGATTTGCTGGAAGAGGCGTTGGATCAAGCCAAAAAAGGCCGCCTGCTCATCCTGGGCGAAATGGAAAAAACCATTTCTGAGCCACGCGCCGATTACAAACCCCATGTGCCGCGTATTGTTAAGATGACCATACCCAAAGAATTTATTGGGGCAGTGATTGGGCCCGGCGGAAAGGTAATCCAGGAATTGCAACGCGAGAGTGGATCCACCATTGTGATTGAAGAGGTGGGCGATTATGGCATGATTGATATCGTATCAGAAGATAAGGGATCGATCGATTATGTGATCAACCGCATCAAGGGAATCATTGCGGTACCCGAAATAGGCGAAATCTATAACGGAACCATCAAGAGCATCGTTCCTTTCGGAATGTTTGTAGAGATTATGCCCGGCAAGGAAGGCCTGCTGCACATCAGCGAAATTGAGTGGAGAAGACTCGAAAAAGTAGAAGACAGCGGCTTTAAGGTGGGCGATAAAATTGAAGTGAAACTCATTGACCTGGACAAGAAAACAGGTAAGCTGAAGCTCTCGCGCAAAGTGCTTATTCCCAGGGATCAGCCCAAAAGAGACTAATTCCGGAACACTGGCTTTGCCGCGAGTAACCATTTTTTAGGTTATTCCGTAGAATAGTGTAACACCTTTTCTGGCAAGCTCATGAGGCAACTAAAAATATCCAAGCAGGTAACCAACAGGGATACTGCTTCTCTGGACAAGTACTTGCAGGAAATTGCCAGGGTCGGATTGATTTCGGCCGAAGAAGAGGTTATTCTGGCACAAAAGATCAAACAAGGCGATAGGGCGGCTCTGGAAAAACTCACCAAAGCCAACCTTCGCTTTGTTGTTTCTGTATCGAAACAATACCAGAATCAGGGTCTGAGCCTGCCCGACCTGATCAACGAGGGCAATCTGGGCCTGATGAAAGCCGCCCAGCGCTTCGACGAAACCAAGGGGTTCAAGTTTATTTCATATGCCGTCTGGTGGATCCGGCAGTCAATACTGCAGGCCCTGGCTGAACAGGCCCGCATAGTAAGGCTGCCCCTGAATAAAATCGGCACCATCAACAAAATCAACAAGGCCTACTCCATGCTTGAACAAAAACTGGAGCGGGAGCCTTTTCCACACGAAATTGCCGAACTGCTCAATATGCCCGAGGAAGAGGTAAAAGATTCGCTCAAGATCGCCGGGCGCCACATCAGTATGGATGCCCCGCTTATTCAGGGCGAAGAAAATGACATGTACGAGATCCTCACCAATGAAGAAGCCGACATGCCCGAAAACAACCTGATATACGACTCGCTGAAAAATGAGATTGAACGGGCTATTTCTACCCTGACACCACGTGAAGCCCAAGTAATTCGCTATTACTTCGGTCTGGGGGGACTGCAACCACATACGCTCGAAGAGATTGGCGAAAAGCTCGACCTCACCCGTGAGCGCGCGCGCCAAATCAAAGAAAAAGCCCTTCGCCGCCTGAAGCATTTTTCACGCTGCAAAAACCTAAAACCCTATTTGGGGTAACGGTTTGGGGTTTGGAGTTTGGAGTTTATTCGCTTCGCTCATGAGCTCGCTTCGCTCGGTTCAGGTTTCAGGTATTATTTAAAGTATTTCATTTTTCATTTTTAACTTTTCAATTCTCATTAATTATGTCTGTTCTACTTGCTCCCAGCCTGCTTGCTGCCAATTTCCTTCAACTTGAAAGAGAAATTGAAATGGTGAATGCCAGCCAGGCCGATCTATTTCATGTGGATGTAATGGATGGGCATTTTGTTCCAAACCTCACTTTTGGTTTTTTTATCATCAAGCAAATTAAATCCATAGCAAAAAAGCCTTTGGATGTGCATCTGATGATCAGTAACCCTGATCAATACCTTGAAGCATACAAGGATGCCGGAGCCGACTGGCTGAGCGTGCATTATGAAACCTGCCCCCACCTGCACAGCAGCATTCAGCGCATAAAAAAAATGGGAATGAAGGCAGGAGTAGTAATTAATCCGCACAATCCGGTGAACTTGCTAAAGGATATCATTTCCGATGCCGACTATGTGCTGCTCATGTCGGTAAATCCCGGCTTTGGTGGACAAAAGTTCATAGAAAGCACTTATCGCCGGTTGCAGGAACTGAATGAACTGAGAGAGAAACTGAACCCCGGCCTGCTGATTGAAGTGGATGGCGGGGTAGATGCCTCCAATGCAGGACAACTGGCCCGTGCCGGAGCAAACATAATGGTGTCCGGCAGCGCGGTATTCGGCGCCCAGGATCCGGCGGCCACCATCGCCGAAATCAAAAAGCAAGCCGCTGGCTAAGCCCTCATCAAAAAGGTTTATATCTCCATGTGCGCGTTGCGTTGAAGAAAAGGACGGTAAAAATCGAAGTGCTGATAGATCAGAAAAGCCGTGAGCACAGCAACCAGCAAACCCGGAATAATCCCCCTCAAATCATACAGAATATGAAATGTCAGGATGTTGAGGCTAATGGGGGCCAACACCAGCAAGGCCAGCGGCACAAAGCGGTTGCTTAGCAAAGCAATGGCCACCAGCATTTCAAACAACTTTACATACATAAGCCAGTAACCCATACTGATCAGAATCTCCTGCGCCTCAGCTGGCATGGAGGGAAGCCCCAGGAAATTGTCGAAAAAATGATTGGCACCATACACCAGCAAAATAAGGCCAAGGGTAATCCTGGCAATTTTCTTCATGCTTTCCATACAATTGGTTTTAGTAATTAATTTTAATACTGGAAACCTCTTATTATACATACTTAAAACAAACCTTAAATGTAAATAATTCTTCTAAAACTGCAAAAAAGAATCTGCTATCTTTCAGCCAATTATAGGAAAGCTAAAAAAAGAACCATTTCTCCAAAAAATAAGGACTTCGGTTTTAATAATTATTTAGAATTTTATTTGAACAAACTGTTGAATTGGTTGTATAATATACAGTCATGTAAATTACTGCATGATTAACCTGCTGCTTTTTTATAGAGTTAAATCTCTAAAAGCAGTTTTTAAAAAACCAATTATTTAGAATAAGTCTTAATAAAAATAAACACAAAAATGAAAACCCTGATAATTTCACTGATTTTGCTTGGCACCACTACGGCCTTTGGCTCAAGCCACTCGGCTGTACTTTCTTTCAGAAATTATGAATCGAAAGAATTTACGCCTATCGACCTAAGCAACATGCAAAAGCCTGAAGCCGAAGAAGAGCTTCCGGTTTACGTAATGAAAAATACTGAAAAGAGTAAAGTTAAAGTAAACGAACACACATTCTGTGTGATTAGCCAAATCCGTAAACCCGAAATCGAGGAAGAACTTCCAGCATTTATGATGTAAGGGCAGCCCCCTCCCCCATTAGCGGATAACACCCAAGGGTTTGCCCCGAAGTGTTATCCGTTTTTTTTAATTTTACCTGTTTAAAAACCAGCAATTAGAAAGCCATGAAAGAAAAAGATTTGAAAAACTCGAAACTCAACAAATTCACCAATCGAGTGGAGCGGTATATTATTAAAACGCTTATCGCTTTTATGTCTATATTGCTGATTATCGCCACCTTACAACTTGGTTATGAAGTGATTATAGCCATAATTACCTCAAATGGTTTCCTGATTAATATGAACGGATTAATGGAACTCTTCGGGGTTTTCTTGCTGGTTCTAATCGGCATTGAGTTGCTCGATACTATTAAGGTTTATTTTAAGGAACACGTCATTCATGTGGAAGTGGTTATGTTGGTAGCCATTATTGCCGTGGCCCGGAAGGTAATCGTAATGGATTTCGAAAAATATTCAGGGCTGGAGTTGCTGGGTATAGCAGCAATAATAATGTCTCTTACCGGCGGTTATTTTCTGATAAAAAAAACAGGTGGCTGCGGATTCTGGCCCCAAGAAAGGGAGGAAAACAGTGAAACGGTGGTAGAAGAGACTACCCTGGATGAAGAAACGGGCAACAAGGTTCTGGAACGAAAGAAAACCATTAAGTCGCAAATCAGCGAAACCCCCTCCCAGGCCAGTGGCATCGAAAGGCAGTCGCTCAGACAACCCATTTCACCGAAAAAGGAACAGAAGTCGGACCGGGGTGAGTTTACAAACGACTAAAATTGCCAGTTTTAACCAACAAAAAAGCATTTGCAGCAGGCAATACAGCCAACTTAAGGAAAAATGCCAGCATAAATAACTTGCTGTTAGTATTTTGCAAATAAATTATTGGCCACAAAAGCCGATTATCGGCAATCTTTTCTTACTTTCGCAACTTAAAATTTAACTGATTTTCAGGCCAATTTTTTTTGAAACCAAGCAAGTTATGGCAAGGGTAAAGGACCAGACCAAATATATTTTCGTTACCGGGGGTGTAACTTCTTCGCTGGGGAAAGGGATAATTTCGGCCTCTTTGGCAAAGTTGCTGCAAGCGAGGTGTTTTTCTGTAACCATACAGAAGCTCGACCCTTACATAAACATTGACCCCGGCACCCTGAACCCCTACGAGCATGGCGAATGTTACGTAACCGAAGACGGTGCCGAAACCGATCTCGACCTTGGCCATTACGAGCGCTTTTTAAATGTATTTACCTCGCAGGCCAACAACGTAACCACCGGGCGAATTTACCAGTCGGTTATTGAAAAGGAAAGACGGGGAGATTACCTGGGAGAAACCGTACAGGTAATTCCCCACATCACCGATGAAATTAAGCATTCGATAAAACTGCTGGGCGAAAGCGGAAAATATGATTTTGTAATAACCGAAATTGGCGGTACTGTGGGCGACATTGAGTCGCTCCCATACATTGAAGCCATCAGGCAGCTGAAATGGGAAATGGGGTCTCGCGCCCTGGTGATTCACCTGACGCTGGTGCCATATCTAAAGGCTGCCAGGGAGCTTAAAACCAAACCCACACAGCACTCGGTTAAAACCATGCTCGAATACGGGGTGCAACCCGATGTGCTGGTGTGCCGCACCGAAAAGCCACTCAACGACCATATTCGCAACAAGATTGCCCTCTTTTGCAATGTGGAGGCAACTTCCGTCATCGAGTCCATCGACACTAACTCCATTTACAAAGTTCCCATCCTTATGCGCGAGGAGAAACTGGATCAGGTGGTGCTGAAAAAAACGCGAATGAAGAGCCTCTGCCCTCCCGATCTGGATAGCTGGGAGCAATTCATCGACCGCCTCGAACATCCGAAAAAAGTAGTGGAAATTGGACTGGTGGGCAAGTATGCCGAACTAATGGATGCTTACAAGTCGATCATTGAATCGCTCATTCATGCAGGTACGACAAACGATTGCAAGGTCAATTTGAAACTGATTCACTCAGAGCAGATCAACCAGCACAATGTGACTTCCAAGCTTGAAGGACTTTCGGGAATTGTGGTAGCCCCGGGCTTTGGCGATCGCGGCATTGAGGGGAAAATCGTATCCATTACCCATGCCCGCAAGAACAAAATCCCGTTTCTGGGAATCTGCCTGGGCATGCAGTGCGCCGTGGTGGAATTTGCTCGTAACGTTTTGCATTTACAAGAGGCCCACTCTACTGAAATGAATGCAGGCACTGCCCACCCTGTGATCGACATCATGGAGGAACAAAAGAAGATCAGCACCAAAGGTGGCACCATGCGTCTGGGTGCCTATCCTTGTAGCATTAAAACAGGCACACTGGCCCACAAGGTTTACGGTAAAGAAAATATTTCTGAGCGTCACCGTCATCGCTACGAGTTCAACAATCACTACCTGAAAGATTTTGAAAGTCATGGTATGTATGCCAGTGGCATAAACCCACAGGCCAACCTCGTGGAAATTATGGAACTAAAAGACCATCCGTTTTTTATTGGCGTGCAGTTTCACCCCGAATACAGAAGCACCGTGGCCAACCCCCATCCCTTGTTTGTGAGTTTTGTGGAGGCGGCCATCCGTTTTTCAGAAAAATAACAGCCGTTTTCCTCATTTTATGGGCCAGCAAAGCAACAATTTTTGGCAACTTTAACAAAACAGGTAAGGCCAATTAAAGTATCTTTGCAGTCCCAAAGTTTTTTATTCTATTCATAATGAGCAGAGACAACATTATAGGACTTTTACTGATTGCTGCGGTGCTGATAGGCTATAGCCTTTGGATGACACCCAGCGAAGAGGAGCGCATGGAGGCAAGGCGCATCCAGGACAGCATAAGCATTGCCCGTCAGGTACAGCAGCAAGCCAAAGAAGCCCGCCAATTTGAAATCCAGGCCCAGCAACAGCAAGACGTTGATACTTTCGAACTCCCGGAAGTGGAAGACCTGGCCGAACTCGACTCGGTAAAGCAAGCCCAGCTTCGCGACCGCATGGGTGCTTTCGCCAATGCCGCCATCGGTTCACAGGAGTTTATTACCCTCGAAAATGAGGTTATGAAGCTCAGCATTAGCCAGCGCGGCGGTCATGTGTATTCGGTCGAACTGAAGAATTACCTGACTTGGGAGAAAGAACCCCTGGTGCTTTTCTTTGGCGAGGAAGACGAATTTTCTCTGCACTTTTTTGCCGGAAACCGCAGCATCTCTACCAACGAACTTTTCTTCAGGCCCTTTTATCACGACCCACGCTTTGAAGGTCAGTCACAAATCAGTATTGCCGAAGACGACTCCACCCGTTTTTCGATGCGCCTTTATACCGACGCCCACACGCCCTCCTCACCCAGCTATATCGAATTTCTTTATGGCCTGAAGGGCAACGATTACATGCTCGATTTCGAAATCAACTTTGTGGGCACCTCACAGGTTATTGCCAACAACACTACCTTCCTGAACCTCGACTGGCAAATTAAAATGCCGCGCCAGGAAAAAAGTCTGAAAAACGAAAAGAACAACACTACCGTTTTTTATAAATATGTAAACGACGACGTGTCGAAGCTGCGCGAAACCCGCGACAGCGAAGAGCGATTGCCTACCAGCATCCAATGGGTTTCTTTCAAGCAGCAATTCTTTTCGGCTTCCCTGATTTCGCAAAGAGGGTTCGATAATGGCGAAATTTCCAGCAAATTTGTGTCCGAAGACGATGAAGACTTTACCAAATATGCTGCAGTATCGCTCAACCTCTCGTACGACCCCAGGGGCGACAACCACTACCCCATGAACCTGTATTTCGGGCCCAACCATTACCAGACACTAAAAAGCTACGGGCTCGACCTTGAACGCCAAATACCCCTGGGTTGGGGCTTCTTCCTCATGGCATGGATCAACCGGTTTGCCATCATTCCGGTGTTTAACTTCCTCGATAGCTTCAATATCAACTACGGGATTATCATCCTCATCCTTACCATTCTGCTGAAAATCGTACTGCTCCCCATTGCCTATAAAACGCATGTTGGGCAGGCCAAAATGCGCTTGTTGAAGCCCGAGATCGAAGAAATCAACAAGAAATACCCGAAGCAGGAGGATTCCATGAAAAAGCAGCAGGCCACCATGGCCCTTTACAAAAAGGCCGGGGTAAATCAGCTGGCAGGCTGTGTGCCCATGCTCTTGCAGCTGCCCATACTGCTGGCCATGTTCCGCTTCTTCCCGGCTTCCATCGAACTGCGCCAGGAAGCATTTCTGTGGGCCGACGACCTTTCGTCATATGATTCTATCCTCGACCTTCCTTTCACCATTCCGTTTTACGGCGACCACGTAAGCTTGTTTACCCTGCTTATGACCGTTTCGACCATTTTCTACACCCGGATGAACAACCAGATGATGGGATCGAACGCCCAGATGCCCGGCATGAAAACCATGATGTATATCATGCCTATCATGTTCCTGGGGATTTTCAACAACTTTGCTTCTGGCCTGAGTTATTATTATTTCCTTACCAACATCCTCACCTTCGGGCAGGTCTTTATCCTAAAGCAGTTTATCAACGAAGAAAAGCTGCATAATCAAATAAAGGAAAACATGAAAAAGCCCGTGAAGAAATCGAAGTGGATGCAGCGCATGGAAGATATACAGAAACAGCAGGAAGCCCAGCGCCGCAAAAAATAACGGTTGATGAATCAGAAAATCTGCAGGGCCTGGCCCTGCAGATTTTCTTTTTTTCTGCATACAGGTTTTCCCCGAAAGGGAAACACAACAAAAACACAGAATGATTACCTTTGATAAAAAAACCATGGAAGAAGCCGGACTGTTCTGTATATCGCCTGTCGATGGGCGTTACCGAAAAGCCACGGCGGCCCTGGTGCCCTACTTTTCGGAGCAGGCGCTGATCAGGTATCGTTTTTTTATTGAAATAGCATATTTTGAAGCCCTTTGCAAGCTGCCCCTGCCCGAGCTTAAGAATGTTTCTGCCCAGGCCATTGAAAAGCTTCACGAAGTTTACCGCAACTTTTGCCAAGCGGATGCCCATAGGGTAAAAGAGATTGAGGCCACCACCAACCACGACATCAAAGCCGTGGAGTATTTCCTCAAAGAACAGTTCGACGGCCTCGGGCTCGGTGAGTTCAAGGAGTTCGTTCATTTCGGCCTCACATCGCAGGACGTGAACAATACGGCTATTCCGCTTTCGCTGAAAGAAGGCCTGGAGCAGGTAATCTTTCCGCTTTTGGAGGACCTTCTCAGCCGCCTGCATCAAATGGCACGGCAATGGAAAGATGTGCCCATGCTGGCCCGCACCCACGGGCAGCCGGCTTCTCCCACCCTGCTGGGAAAAGAAATCCTCGTTTTTCACGAGAGGATACGCGAACAATTCGGTCAACTCAGGCTACTGCCCTTCCCGGCCAAGTTTGGCGGAGCTACAGGCAACTTCAACGCCCACAATGTGGCCTATCCAGAGGTTGACTGGCACGCTTTTGCAGAAAAATTTTCGGCCAGCCTGGGCCTGAAGCGCTCGCACCCCACCACCCAAATAGAGCATTACGACAACCTGGCAGCCATATTCGACAACCTGAAACGCATTTGCACCATTATTATAGATATCGACCGCGACTTCTGGACTTACATCTCCATGGAGTACTTCAGGCAGAAAGTGGTAAAGGGCGAAGTGGGCTCTTCGGCCATGCCGCACAAGGTAAACCCCATCGATTTTGAGAATGCCGAAGGAAACGCAGGCATTGCCATTGCACTGTTTGAGCACCTTTCGGCCAAACTACCCCTCTCGCGTTTGCAGCGCGACCTGACCGACTCTACCGTGCTTCGAAACATTGGCGTAGCCATTGCCCACCTGCTCATTGCCATTAAAAGCACCATGCGCGGGCTCGCAAAAGTGGAGCTCAACCGCGAAGCCCTCCATCAAGACCTTGAGAAAAACATGGTGGTGGTGGCCGAAGCCATTCAAACCTTATTGCGCCGCATCAATTATCCGGAGCCTTACGAAAAGCTTAAGGAGCTTACGCGAAACCACCAGCCCATTACCCGCGAAGCCCTCGACCAATTTATCGACACGTTGCAGATTTCTGAAAATCAGAAAGATGCCATAAAAAAAATCACTCCATTTAACTACACCGGCCTGGCACCCACGGAGCTGGATTAACGGTCATTCTGCCCATGAAAAATTTTTTCAGAATCGTTCAGTATATTCTCCCCTACAAGGGTAAGGTGGCACTTAATGTGATCTTTAACCTGCTCTCGGTGGTCTTTTCTCTGTTTTCCATCACCATGGCAATCCCCTTCCTGGGTATCTTGTTCAACATCCAGGAACCGGTGTACGAGCGGGTTCCATTTTCTCTTTCGCTGAATGCGCTGATGCACAATTTCAATTACTATATCAGCCTGCTCATCGAAAACCGCGGAGCATTCTATGCCCTGGTGCTCATTGGGATAGTAGTGATCTTTACCAGCCTGCTGAAAAATGGCTTTAAATACCTTGCTATGTATTTTCTCACTCCAATTAGAAACGGGGTGGTAAAAGATATTCGCAACGCCATGTACAAAAAGTCGATAGAGTTGCCACTGGCCTACTACACCCGCGAACGCAAGGGCGACATTATTTCTCGCATGACCAACGATGTACAACAGATCGAGATCAGCGTAATCAGCTCACTCGAGATGGTTTTTCGTGAGCCCATTACTATCCTGGTTTACCTGTCGAGCCTGGTAGTGCTGAGTCCGCACCTTACCTTGTTTGTACTCATCCTTCTGCCGCTCAGCGGGCTGGTGATCGGCCGCATTGGCAAGTCACTTCGCAACACAGCCCTGCGCAGCCAGAGCCGTCTGGGCAGCATCCTCTCGGTAATGGAAGAAACCCTTACTGGCTTGCGGGTAATCAAAGCTTTTAACGCCGAAGAAAAAATGAACTTCAAGTTCAGAGAGCTCAACAAAAAGTACACCCGCCTCATGAACCGGCTTTACCGCAAGCACTATCTGGCTTCACCCATGAGCGAATTCCTGGGCACCCTGGTGGTGGTGATTATTATGCTGTATGGTGGCTCCATGGTACTTCAGGGCCAAGCGGGGCTTTCGCCCAACGGCTTTATCGGTTATCTGCTCATCTTTTCACAAATCATCAATCCAGCCAAATCGTTCTCACAGGCCTTCTACAACATACAAAAAGGCATGGCTTCTGCCGATCGCATCGATGATGTACTCAAGGCAGAAAACATCATAACCGAATCGCCTGAAGCCATACCCAAACCCACTTTCGAGAGTGAAATTATATTCAGGAATGTGAGCTTTCAGTATGAGAACGAACCCGTGCTGAAAAACGTGAATCTCACCATCAGCAAAGGTCAGAAAGTGGCCCTGGTAGGGCAGTCGGGGGCAGGAAAGTCGACCCTGGTCGATTTGATTCCACGTTTTTACGACACCAGCATGGGCGAGATTCTTCTCGATGGCTTCCCCATAAAGAATTTGAAGATCAAAGACCTGCGCAACCTGATGGGCAACGTAAACCAGGAGCCCATCCTGTTTAACGAAACCTTTTACAATAACATAGCCTTTGGCGTAAACGAGGTGACAGAGGAAGAGGTGATCAGGGCCGCAAAAGTGGCCAACGCCCATGAGTTTATTATACGTACCCCCGAAGGGTATCAGACCAACATTGGCGACCGGGGCAGCAAGCTCTCAGGCGGACAGCGCCAGCGTATAAGCATTGCCAGGGCTATCCTGAAAAACCCTCCAATCCTTATTCTCGATGAAGCCACCAGTGCCCTCGATACTGAATCGGAAAAACTGGTACAGGAAGCACTTTACAACATTATGCAGAATCGCACGTCAATAGTAGTGGCCCACCGGCTCAGCACCGTGGTGAATGCCGACCTGATTTGTGTGATGCAAGAGGGCCGTATTGTAGAACAGGGCACCCATCATGAGTTGCTCGAAAAAAACGGGATATATAAGAAACTGCACAGCCTGCAAATGTTCTCCTGAAAAGCAGATGTGAGCCATTGGTAAATAATATGTATTTTTGCACCCGAATTCATCCAAAAGCTGCATGACTTTTTAAATTTTGAACTATGGATTTAAGCAACATCCTGACTATTATCGGAAAAAGCGGATTGTTCAAAGTGGTTTCGCAAACAAAAAACGGACTGGTGGTGGAATCGCTCACTGACGGTAAGAAAATACCCGTATTTCTATCTGACCGCAGCAGTGCCCTGGAAGACATCAGTATATTTACCATCACCGAAGACATTCCCCTGAAGGAAGTGTTCCTCAAGATTTTCGAGAAGGAAGAGGGCAAGCCCTGTATCGATCCCAAAGAGAATGCCGGAAAACTGAAAGCCTATTTCGAAACTATCCTGCCTGACTACGACCAGGAGCGGGTGTATATTTCAGACATTAAAAAAGTTTTTGCCTGGTACAACCTGTTGCTCGAAAAGGGTATGATTACACCCGAAGAGCTTGCAGCCGAGGAAAACCCGGAAGAAGAAGCAAAGGGAGAAGCCAAGCATGAAAAGCCCCAGGCCAAAAAGAAAGCGGCCCCCAGCAATAATGCAAAAAAAGAATAATCAGATAAAGTCCGGTTGTTCCGGACTTTTTTTATAGCTTAGCCGGCATGTATCAGCGCCTTATACGCCCCCTTTTTTTTCTTTTCGACCCTGAGAGTATCCATCACTTCGTGGGTTTTATGCTGCGTTTGGTCTGCAACATTCCCGGGGTATCCTGGTTGTTGAAAAAAAGATACGTAGTGGAGCACCCAAGCCTGGAACGGGAAGTGTTTGGCATTCGTTTTCCGAATCCGGTGGGCATTGCGGCAGGGTTCGACAAGGAGGCCCGCCTCTACAACCAGTTGGCTTGCTTTGGCTTTTCGCATGTAGAAGTAGGCACGGTAACACCCAAGGGTCAGCCCGGCAACCCAAAGCCAAGGCTGTTCAGGCTGCCCGCCGATCAGGCCCTGATCAACCGCATGGGCTTTAACAATGCCGGGGTGGAGGTATTTGCCAAAAACCTGCGTAAAAACAAGCCCAGTCTGATCATTGGCGGCAACATCGGAAAAAACACGCTGACGCCCAACGAAATGGCCACCGACGATTATTGCTGTTGCTTCAGGGAACTGTTCGATCTGGTAGACTACTTTGTGGTGAACGTAAGTTGTCCCAACATTGCCAACCTGACCAAGCTTCAGGACAAAGACGAGCTGTTGGCCT
Organism: Bacteroidales bacterium UBA4814; assembly: GCA_002402465.1. Taxonomy (GTDB): domain Bacteria; phylum Bacteroidota; class Bacteroidia; order Bacteroidales; family UBA7960; genus UBA7960. Next base: position 17,638 of record DHFW01000052.1, on the reverse strand, counting down.
TGCTCAGTGCGGTGCAGCAGATCAACAACAGCAAGCCCAAACGCAAACCGGTACTGCTGAAAATTGCACCTGACCTGAACCAGCTTCAGCTCGACGAGGTGATAGATATAGTGCAGGAAACCAGTATTGACGGCATTATAGCCACTAACACCAGCACCCTTCGAGAAAACCTGCGCACCTCTTCCACGAAAGTGAAAACCATAGGAAACGGTGGCCTGAGCGGCAAGCCCCTGCGCGACACCTCAACCCGTGTGATAGAATACCTGCACACCCGCTCGGAAGGAAAAATTCCAATTATCGGGGTTGGTGGAATAATGGATGCAGAGGATGCCCTGGATAAAATCAAGGCAGGCGCCAGCTTAGTACAGGTTTATACCGGCTTTGTTTTTTCGGGACCTGCCATTGCCCGCCGCATCAACAAAAGGCTGATCGGGGCGTTATAGCTTTAAAGCGAGCAAATGGCCCAGCATGACTGGGTGCAGCTTTTTTGCAAAAATTTTCTTTATATGACCAGGGCTTACCTTATACTGGCAGCGGTATTTTTTTGTTTTTTGCACCCAATGGAAGCAAAGCAGTCCGGGTTTGAGTTCACCACCAACAAGCCTTCCACGGTCATTCCCTTCCACCTCAGTCAAAACCTGGTCATTGTTCCTGTGCGCATTAACGGATCTCCCCCCCCTGAATTTCATTCTCGACACCGGAGTCAGGACCACCATGTTATCTGAGCCGGCCCTGGTTGGAAGTTTAGGATTAACCCCTGAAGAAACGGTGCTGGTGCTTGGGCTGGGAGGAGAAGGCCTGGTGGAAGCAGCCAGGGATAATCAGGTGAGACTAGAAATGGAGGGGTTGGTTAGCCAATACATGAGTTTGATCATTTTACCCGACGGGATCTTTTCCTTTTCAGAAATGTTTGGATTTCCGGTGTATGGCATTATTGGCTACGACCTTTTCAGGGATTTTCCGGTGGAGATCAATTATTCGGGGAGTTTTATCCGTGTTTACCGAACACCTGACTACCGTATCAGTCGCAGCAGCGAGGTGGTACCGCTGCAGATTGTTAACGAAAAGCCCTATGCCATGGTGGAGATCACAGGTCAGAACAACGACACGCTTCGCACACAGCTTTTGGTGGACCTGGGTGCCAGCCAGCCCGTGTTTTTGAGCAAGGAGCATCAACATCTGTCTGACAGAGTGATTGAGGGCTTTTTAGGAGAAGGCCTCAGCGGCCCGCTGCTGGGCTCAGTGGGAAGACTTCAGCACTTATCCCTCGGGGGCGTTTCGGCCGGAGCACCCGTAGTGGCTTACCCTTACAGGCAATTTTTTACCGTAATGGGCGAGCAAGTACAATGGCAGGGCATCATTGGCGGAGGCCTTTTGAAACGTTTCGACTTGATTATTGATTACCCCTCCCAGCGAATGGTCATGCGAAGAAACTTCAGGCACCGCGAATCCTACCAATTCAACATGAGCGGATTGGAGATCAAAGCCGCGGGGAGCGATTTCCGCGAATTTACGGTTCATTTTGTGCGCGAAGGTTCTCCTGCCTATGAAGCGGGCATTATGCCCGGCGACCGCATCATAAAAATCAATCGCCTGCCTGCATCGGTGCTCAGCTTGCATCAAATACAGGAGGAATTCAAAGGCCCGGCCCGAAAAACCATCAGAATGGAGCTGCATCGCAACGGAGAAACGCTGCAAAGAAGCTTCCGGTTGCGCCACGACATTTAGAAACCTTGCTCAAAGATTCAGCAACTCCAGGTCTTTTTCACGCCCTTTTTCAACCCAGGCTTCAGGAATGATTTTCCAGTTGTTTCGGGGTTGTGGATCCACCACTTTTTCTTCGCGGAAATACCTTATCAATTCCGTTCGCAGGTCTTTTTCTGAAGTAAATGTTATGCGTTCACGCAGTGTGCTATGGTCAATGCCGGCGCCATCGGTCAGGTGACCTCCACCTCCACTGCCACGATATGAGTTGATGGCTACTTTATAAGTCTTTTGCTCGTCGAAAGGCGACCCATTCTCCATACTTTCTATGGTAATACGTTCACCCGCAGGTTTGCTGGCATCGACAATATACCTGATTCCAGCAGCTGAGTCGAAATTGTAGGTAGGATAGCGCAGGCGGTGCCGTCCACTGGCATCTACTTGGGGAATGCCTTCCTCATCGAAACGGAAGAGCAACAAATGATCGTCTTCACTTTTCATTTGGTTCAGCCATATGCCATAGGAAAACTCCAGGTAATCTTTAATTTCCCGGCCACTGAGTTCCATCACATACAGGTAGTTTTCGTACTGATATAATTTAAAAAAGTCGCGCACACTGAGCATGCCAACCCTGAGGGTTTCGTTAAAGGCCAGGGGAGCGGTAAACGATACATCAGCCTCGGTGGTTTTCAGTTGAATTTCGTGCACCAGGTCGACAAAGGCGGCCGGGCCAAAGAAAGCATCTATTGAGGCCAAGCTGTTTTTTAATTGCCCTACCGGTTCATTGGCAAAAAGCACTATTTCGTTAATGTCTTTTTCGAAACGCTGGAAGAACTCCTGGCTTGGGGCCACCCTGGAGGTGCCCACCATGTCCGCTTTGGTGTCGATAAGTTCAAAGCTGCCGCGAGCCAGCCGGTTAAAAGTAAGTTCGACCACAGCAATATTCTGCGCAAAGGGTCCCGGGCCCACCACCAGTACTGAATCACCCTGAATATTGGCCAGGGTTTCGATACGTTCGCGATGGTCGTGCCCGGTAAAAATCACGTTGAAACCCGGCACATTGCGGGCAATGTAGGCGGCTGCATTCTCCAGGGGAAACTGCGAAGGATCTGTATCCGCTGGTCCCAAACCAGAGTGAAACAAGCCGACAATGGCATCTGGGCGCTCCTTTTCTTTGATTTGCTCCACCCAGTAAGCCGCGGCTTCGGCCATATCCTGAAATTCGAGGCCTTCCCACAAATGCTCGGGCAGCCATTTAGGAATAGCGGGTGTGGTAAGCCCCAGCACGGCTATGCGAATGCCCTGACGACGGATCACAGTGTAAGGCACAAAATGAGGCTGCCCGGTTTCAGTATTGATTACATTGGCTCCCAAATAGGGAAACCGAAATTCTTTCTTTAAGCGGTTGTATACTTCGGGGCCCGCTTCAATATCATGGTTTCCCACGGTGGCGGCATCGTATTGCATCAGGTTCATTACCCGGCTAAAAAGATTTTGCCTGCTTTCTTGCACAAAGTTGGCATAATAGGCTATGGGGGTTCCCTGTATAAGGTCGCCATTATCGAGCAGAATAATATTGTTTCCCTGACGGGTTCGAACCGCACTGACCAGGTAATGCACATTGGCCAGCGAGGAAGGCAAAGGCTGGTCATTTACAAAGTCGTAGGGAAACAGCCTGGCATGCACATCAGAAGTAACGGCCACCTGCACTTTAATTTCGCGGGCATGAACAAAAGCTGGCAGGATGAGCAAAAAAGCCAAGAAAATTAAAACAGAAAACCGGATTCTCATAAGAAGAATTTTAGAAGGATTGAATAAGAAGGCATAAAATTAACAAAAAGCGTGCAAAAGGGTTTGAGGCAAAAATAAAAAGGCATCCGTTGTTGCGAATGCCCTTACACCTTTCAAAACAAACCTTATTGTCCCAGATAAGCTTTGAGCAGTTTGCTCCTGGAAGTGTGCTTCAGCCTTCGGATGGCTTTTTCCTTAATCTGGCGGACACGCTCGCGGGTGAGGTCGAACTTGGCGCCGATCTCATCGAGGGTAAGGCCATGGTTCATGCCAATGCCAAAATACAGGTTGATGACATCCCTTTCTTTTTCGGTAAGGGTGGCCAGCGAACGCTGAATTTCCCTTGCAAGCGACTCGTGAATGAGGTTGGAATCGGCATTGGGCGAATCCTGGTTAATGTACACATCGAGCAGACTGGCATCCTCGCCCTGCACCAGGGGAGCGTCAACCGACACGTGGTGCGTAGAAATGCGGAATGACTCGGCAATTTTGTCTTCGTGCAGGTCGAGGGCTTCGGCCAGCTCTTCGGTTGAAGGGGGCCTTTCGAACTTTTGCTCGAGCCTCGAGGCCTCTTTCTTGATCTTGTTCAGCGAACCCACTTGGTTAAGGGGAAGACGGACAATGCGCGACTGTTCGGCCAGGGCCTGCAGAATAGATTGCCTGATCCACCATACCGCATAAGAAATAAACTTAAAACCACGGGTCTCGTCGAAACGCTTGGCGGCCTTGATCAGTCCGAGGTTACCCTCGTTGATCAGGTCGGGCAGGCTGAGGCCCTGGTTCTGGTATTGTTTCGCAACCGAAACCACAAAGCGAAGGTTGGCCTTGGTCAGCTTTTCAAGTGCTGCCTGGTCGCCCTGTTTGATTCGCTGCGCCAGCTGAACCTCTTCCTCAGCGGTAATCAATGGCACCTTGCCAATCTCCTGAAGATACTTGTCCAGCGACGCGGTGTCGCGGTTGGTAATGGATTTAGAAATCTTTAATTGTCTCATGTATGATTATGTGGTTTTTTGCTAAATAGCATATTGGGCCTGGTACACAAAAAAGGGGGGCAAAAAGGTGCACAAAGGTACAAAAAATATTTCGGATTTGCAAGTCCTGAATTTACTTGATTCCCATCCCATAATAAGCCCTTTGTCCGTTGGGGTAAACACCCTCTATCAATATGCCTCCCGATTTTCCTGCCAGCACCCTGGAAAGCTCCTGTGGGCTGCCTACAGGCTGTCTGTCGACGTGGGTGATAATGAAACCATTGCGGATACCGGCGCTGGCAAATAGTCCGTTCCTTGTAACATTCGCAACGCGCACACCTTGCTTAATGTTCAGTCGGTTCAATTCTTCGGCCGATACGGTTTCGAAGCTGGCTCCCAGCCTTTCAGTAATGGCACTCTGATCAGCGGTAACCACCGAATATTCTCCATATACATTACGCAGTCTGGCCCGGGTTTCGCGCTCCCGACCATCTCTGATGTATTTCACCACCACTTCATCGCCCGGCCGCTTGCGGCCCAAAGTTTCTACCAGTTCACTGGGGTTGCGTATGGTGGTATTGTCAATACCTACAATCAAATCTCCTTCCTTCAGACCGGCATTTTCTCCGGCGCTTCCGGGCTCAACGCGGGTTACATAGGCACCACGGAACACATTCAATCCAAGCTCTTCTGCCTGTCGGCTGTTTAGTTCAGTAATCTGAACACCCAGCATGCCGCGCTGCACCTGCCCAAACTCCAGCAGGTCGTCCAGCACCTTTTTGGCAATATTGGAAGGGATGGCAAACGAATATCCGGTAAAGGAGCCTGTTTGCGAAGCAATGGCAGCGTTGATCCCAATCAGTTCGCCATGAGTGTTAACCAGAGCTCCGCCGCTGTTGCCACGGTTTACGGCAGCATCGGTTTGTATAAACGATTCGATGGCTGTTTGGCCGCCAAGGATGTTAATATTACGGCCTTTGGCACTAATGATACCCGCCGTAACCGTAGAAGTAAGATTAAAAGGGTTGCCCACGGCCAATACCCATTCCCCCACCCTGGCTTCGTCAGAGTCGCCAAAAGCCAGAAAAGGCAGGCCTTCCTGTTCAATTTTTAAAAGTGCCAGGTCGGTGGTGGGATCGGTGCCAATGATCCGCGCTTCAAACACACGGTTGTCGTTAAGAGTAACCTCCACATTGTTGGCTTCGGCCACCACATGGTTGTTGGTTATAATATAGCCATCCTGGCTTATGATGACACCGCTACCAGTGGCCACAATGGCCTGGCTGGGTTCGCGGCGACGCGGGCCAAAGAAAAACTCGCGGAACGGATCAGGCAAACTGAAATAGTCATCGTACACGCTGCTTTTACGCTCATACTCCGTGCGAATATGTACCACCGAGTTCACGGTCATTTCAGCCACCAGGGTAAAATCGGGCAAGGTGGTTGGCAACTGGGTCATATAGCGGGCCAGGGTGGCCGGAGGGGCATCAAGCACGCCTGTGTGCGGCAATGCTTTGGCCGATTCAATGGGTTTGCTGAAAAAATAATGATTGAGGGCCAGGGTAAGTAAACTACCCAGAACGGCGGCAAAAAAAAGGCTCCAGAATCTTTTCATAGCTAGGGTTTTTCGATTTTATTAACAATTTGAATGCCTGCTTTGTTTGATTTCATAGTTTTTTTTAGATAAAATATACAAGCAGACCATCTTAATTTTTCAATGAAATTTTCGCAAAATATATGCCTAATGGCTAATGGAAAATCTTAATAATATTTAAAATCTACATACAACGAACGAAGGCTGTTGTGAAAAGTTTTTTCCAGGCCCGTTAAAAAAAGTTAAGCCTTGATCCTGAATGCCTCGGTGGTTTGCGCTTTGATTTGGTTCAGTGGCCCAAAGTGCCTGATTTTTTGTAATTTTACCATGGCAAATAAACAACTATGCGAGCCCGGAATAAAAAATCGGATTATGGTTTTTCCTTTGTGCTGCTGGGGCTTATCCTTGGTTTTTTTATGGGTTCTGGCATTGTGTACTGGTATTCCAACCGACAAAATGACAGTTCCTTTGCCTACAACCTTTGGGATTACTTCTCTGGCTTGTTTCAAGGCAGTGAAAACACCAGCACTTATGTGATTGCCGCAAATGACCCGCCTACACCAGATACTCAGGTAACTAAACCAGCGGGCGCGCAGGTCATCATGGCCCACACATTACTTCCCTTACAAAGCCAGTCAGATTCCCTGCTGAATGATCATCGTGCAATTGATGACTCAACAGCTTTCGCTGAAAAAATTGCCCTGCCCGATTCTGCTCCTGCACCGGATGAACTTTTGACCGATTTTGAAAACCCCGCCCCGGAATCTGAACTTTTAGAAGAACCGGAAGAACCAATATCGCAACCCATTCGCATTGCCCAGGACCAGTTGTTACAAATTAGGGCTTACAGCCTGCCTTCAAAAAGGCCGGGCGAAAACAAGAGCGAAGCTATCAGCCAGCTCGAATCCCTTCTGGGCAACCATCCGCAACGGCCGGGTACGGAAAACATGATGCTGGTCGAATTCTGGACCTCACCCTTCAATTTTCGCGGATATAAAATGTCGCATAACAAACTGGTGGTTTATGGACTCGACCAGGTAGAAGCGTTCAGCCTTCACTCCGATGGAGAAAACATTTTTATTAAATACTTTGATGCCTTTTATCCGGTAAAGCCTACCATGGATTACAAGGCATTCAGCTCTGCCGATGCACCTCCTTTGTTTCAATAAACCCTAACCTATGGCACTGACCTTTCACAAATTTCACGGCGCCGGCAACGACTTCATCTTGATTGATGACCGCCAAGGCGAATTTAAAGAACAGGTAAAGGAACCCCAAAGCCACATTTATCAGCTTTGCCGCCGCCACTTTGGCATTGGAGCCGATGGCCTTATGCTGCTTCGAAACACCGCTGAGGCCGATTTTGAAATGGTGTATTACAATCGCGACGGGCGTCCGGGAAGCATGTGCGGCAACGGGGGGCGCTGTATTGTAGCTTTTGCCGAAAGCCAGGGCATCATTGCCGAGAAAACCACCTTCAAGGCTTCCGACGGTCTGCACCACGCTACTATAAACCACAAAGGCATTAATATGTGGGATATATCATTACAATTGAATGATGTGAATAATATTCAGGGCCATAGCCGGGAGTTTGCGCTCGACACGGGCTCGCCCCACCTGGTGCTTTTTTCCGAGAATATTCCTGAAAAGGATGTTAATGCTGAGGGACGCGACATTCGCTACTCCCCCACTTTTGCCAGGGAAGGCATCAATGTGAATTTTGCGGAGGTGCTCGACAAAAACACCCTTAGGATGCGTACTTATGAGCGGGGCGTAGAAAACGAAACCCTGGCCTGCGGTACCGGTGCCACAGCGGTGGCCCTGGCGGCATGGACTGCTGGTTTTCAGAACGAAAACCACGCCTACCGTTTGCTGGTGCCCGGTGGCGAACTGCGTGTTAGCTTCTGCCCACCACATGGAGATAACAAAAACTTTTCCGACATTTGGCTTAGTGGCCCCGCCACAAAAGTATTTTCGGGCTCTATAGAAATTTAACAAAATGACCGGTATGCTAAAAGGTAAAAATATACTGCTAAGGCCAGTTGAAATAAAGGACGTTGACTCGCTTTACCGCTGGGAAAACGATCCGGAAAACTGGCTGGTAAGCAACACAATTACACCCTTTTCCAAATTTTTTCTTGAACAGTATGTGGTGGGTGCACAAAACAACATTTATGCCGACCGCCAGCTTCGGCTTATTATTGAAGACAATGAAGGCAGAACCTGTGGTGCCATAGATTTGTTCGACTTCGACCCCCACCATCGTCGCGCAGGCATCGGCATTCTGATTGAAGCGGAATCCCGCGGGAAGGGCCTTGGCACCGAAGCCCTGCAGCTGGTGATCGACTATGCTGCCAACACCCTGAACCTGCACCAGCTGCATTGTACTATCGATCATGACAATGAAAGAAGCCTCAGCTTGTTTAAAAAAATGGGCTTCGAACTTACCGGTAACCGCAAGCACTGGACCTGGCGCCCCGAGGGCTGGATGGATGAGCATTTCCTGCAGCTCATTCTGAAAAAGGACTGAACCTCCCGCAAAATTTATCGTTTATCCTTTCGTTACAGTTCAATAGGAAACCCAAACTATACCCATGTCCACAAGGAAAAAGAAAGCCCGTTTCAAAAAAATCCTTGCCCTGGCCGGGGCGTTGTTTCTGATTGGAGCATTGGTGGCTGGTTACCTGGCTTACATCACCATCCTGAAGCCCAATGTGCACATCAACCGCGAATACACACATTTTTATATTCCCACCGGAAGCACCTTTGAGGATGTAAAGGCCCTTTTGCTGGAAAAAGGTATTGTAGATAATGAAAAAACTTTTCAGTGGCTGGCCGAAAAAAAAAGATACCCCAACCGGGTGCTGCCTGGCCGCTACCGCATTTACGATGATATGAGTAACAACGAGCTCATCAACCTGCTTCGCTCTGGGGTGCAGGACCCGGTGAATGTGACCTTCAATAACATACGCACCAAGGAGCAGCTGGCCGGGGTGATTGCCGGCTACATCGAAGCCGACTCACTTTCCATTATCACCTTGCTCAACGACCCGGAAACGATGCAGGAGTATGGCCTGACCACCGAAACGGCCCTGCTGCTGTTTATTCCTGACACCTACGAGTTTTTCTGGAACACTTCGGCATCACAACTGCTTAATCGCATGAACCGCGAGCATAACGCATTCTGGAACAGGCGCCGCCTGCAGCAGGCCGAAAAAATCGGCATGACACCCATCGAGGTGGGAATCATGGCCAGCATTGTGCGCCAGGAAACCAGCAAAAGAGACGAGATGGCCACCATTGCCGGCGTGTATGTAAACCGTATTAAACGCAACATCCCTTTGCAGGCCGACCCCACCGTTGTATTTGCTGTGGGCGACTTTTCCATTAACCGGGTGCTCAACCGCCACCTCGCCATCGATTCGCCATATAACACCTATAAATACCCTGGCCTTCCGCCTGGCCCAATCAGCCTGCCCGAACCCTACATTATTGATGCCGTGCTCAACTACGAAGATCACGAGTACGTATTTTTTTGCGCGCGCGATGACTTTTCGGGTTATCACGCTTTCGCGAAGACCTATTCGGAGCACCTGCAAAATGCCCGACGATACCAACGCGCCCTCAACGAGCGCCGCATTATGCAATAAGGCTTGTTCCATTTTTACAGGGCTGTGCAGCCTGCAGTTTGTCATTCTTTTTTACCTTTGGGGATAAATAGACGATACCTATGACACAGATCAAGTTTGGAACCGACGGATGGCGTGCGGTTATCGCCAAGGAATTTACCACCGACAACGTTGCTCGCGTTGCTAAAGCCACTGCCCGCTGGGCGCTCAGTCAGCAAGCCGATCCCGTTATTGTTGTGGGGCACGACTGCCGCTTCGGTGGCGAGCTCTTTGCCGAAGTCACCGCCAAAGTACTGGCAAGCCATAATATAAAAGTCTATCTTGCAAACGGATTCGTTTCCACCCCTATGATCTCGCTCGGGGTGCTTCACCACAAGGCTTTTCTGGGCGTGGTGATTACGGCCAGCCACAATCCGCCCGAATACAATGGTTATAAGCTGAAAGGCCACTTTGGCGGGCCCTTGCTCGAAGAAGATATTCGCGAGGTGGAAACCTTTATTCCCGACACCAACCCCCACGACCTGGATGAAATCAGCCTGGAGGCTTTGGTAGAAAAAGGCCTGGTGGAATACACCGACCTGGAAACCATGTATTGCAACTACCTGGAAGAAAAGTTCGACCTCAAAGCCATTCGTGAGTCAAAATGGAATTTTGCCTTCGACGCCATGTACGGCTCGGGACAAAACGTGATGCGACGCCTGTTTCCCGACATTACCCTGTTGCATTGCGAGCGCCAGCCTTTGTTCGACGGCATCCCGCCCGAGCCCCTGCTCAAGAACCTGCAAGAGTTTGCCGAAGTGATACGCCTGGCAGAAGACATTGACTGCGGACTTGCCATCGACGGCGATGCCGACCGCATCGCCTTGTTCGACAGTAAGGGCAACTACATCGACTCCCACCACGTGATCCTCCTGCTCATTCATTACCTGCACCATTACAAGAACCTCAGCGGCAAGGTGGCCACAGGCTTCTCCTCCACGGTAAAAATCAACCGCCTGTGCGACCATTACAGCCTGCCCCTCGAAATCGTCAAGATCGGTTTTAAGCACATTGCAGGACTCATGCTCAAAGAAAATATACTGGTGGGCGGTGAAGAATCAGGCGGCATTGCCGTAACCGGTCACATCCCCGAAAGGGATGGCATTTACAACGGGTTGGTGATTTGGGAAGCCATGGTAAAAACAGGAAAGAGCCTGCGCGAATTTATCGATGAGGTGTATGCCATCACAGGCAGCTTCGCCTTTGAGCGCTCTGACCTGCACCTGGAGCAAGAAGACAAAGACCGCATTGTGGCCAACTGCGAAACAAAGGTTTACAACGAATTCGGCCCCTGGAAGGTGCTGCATGAGGAGAATCTCGACGGCTTCAAGTATTATTTCAGCGACAGCCAGTGGTTTATGATACGTCCCTCGGGTACCGAGCCTGTGCTGCGCACCTACGCCGAAGGTCACAACCGCGAGGAAGCACTGGCCATACTGCAGGCCGGCTACGACACCATTATGCAAAAAGACTGACCTTGCGGGCAAGTTTTAAATTATTGGCTGTTCTGATTATTCTGGCTGTTTTTCTTTCCCCTTTCGGGGCAAAGGCAGCCAAGCCTGACAGCATTGCTAGCCAGCAAAACCCCGGCGGAAAGAACCAGCGCCGCATTCACCTTGTAACGGGCACACAGCTGGTGGGTTACAGCACGGCCCTGCTTTTGCTGAATCAGGCATGGTATAAGGATTACCCAAGAACGAGCTTTCATTTTCACGATGATTTGCCCGACTGGTTTCAGCAGGATAAGCTGGGCCATGTATCGGCCACCTACCATTTGGGGCGCCTCAGTGCAGCCAGCTTCAGGTGGGCCGGCATGAGCAATACCGGCAGCGCCTGGGCAGGCGCCATGTCAGGCATGGCATTTCTCACTGCCGTGGAAATTCTCGATGGCTTTTCGGCAGAGTGGGGCGCCAGCGTTTCTGATATGGCAGCCAACGCCATCGGGGCAGGCACCTTCCTCGCCCAGCAACTAAGCTGGGAAGAGCAGCGCATAGTGCCAAAATACTCATTTCACGAAAGTGGGCTTGCAAAATACCGGCCCAACCTGCTTGGCAGCAACCTGCCCGAAAAAATGCTAAAAGATTATAACGGACAAACCTTCTGGCTGTCTTTCAACGTAAAATCATTGCTGGCCCCCGAAAGTCACTTTCCCGACTGGCTGAACCTGGCCGTTGGCCACGGTGCCACGGGCATGTTGGGCAGCCGGTCGAACCCGGCCTATTACAATGGCGAAGCCTTGCCCCAACTGGTGCGCCACAGGCAATGGTACCTGGCGCCCGACATCGACTTCAGCCGAATTCCGGTGCAAAAACCTTTTTTGAAAACCCTGCTCAGTGGGCTCAACTTTATCAAAATGCCAGCACCCGCCCTGGAATACAACAGTGAGCAGGGCTGGCGCTTCCATTGGCTGTTTTTCTAGCGATTTTACAATTTTTTGGTGCATATCCATTTTGATGTTAATCTTGTTGGGATATTTTTTACTTTTAAACTACTCAAAACCAATACCCCATGAAGAAATATTTTTTCCTTTTCGTTCTTGCGCTTTTGCTGGCCGCGGCAACCGCCACTAAAATTCAAGCCCAGCAGCAGCAAGCTATTACCAGTCCTGAAACCTTTTTCGGGTTTAAACCCGGGACCGACCAGAAAATGTTTACCTACACCCGGATGATGGATTACCTGAAGCTACTCGAGCAGGAGTCGGAAATGATTCGGGTGCTTCAGGTGGGCGAAACGGAACTGGGCAAGCCCATGTACCTTGTTTTTATCTCTTCGGCCGAAAACCTCAGGCAACTGGAGACCCTCAAGGAAATTAACCGCCACCTGGCCCTTGACCCCGCCATCCCCGAAAGGGAAAGAGAAGCTATGATACGCGACGGGAAAGCCTTTGTGATGGCCACCATGTCTATGCACTCGAACGAAACCGGGCCAGCCCAGGCTGCTCCGCTCATTGCCTACAACCTGGTGGCAGGCGTGGAGCCCGGCATGGCTGAGCATCTGAACGAAGTAGTGTTTATGATGGTGCCCAGCCACAACCCTGATGGGCAGGATATGATCGTGGAGCATTACAACCGGTACCTGGGCACGGAATATGAAGGCAGCAGTCAGCCTGGCGTGTACCATAAATATGTTGGCCATAACATAAACCGCGACTTTATTACCCTTAGCATGAAGGAAAACCAGGCAGTAGCCGACATTTACAACCTCGACTGGCACCCCCATGTGCTGATTGAAAAGCACCAGATGGGCATGACCGGGGTGCGCTACTTCGTGCCCCCAAACCATGACCCCATTGCCGAGAATATTGACGAAACCCTGTGGAACTGGAGCTGGGTGTTTGGCTCGAACATGTCGCGCGACATGACCGCCAAAGGCCTTACGGGCATCAGCCAGCAATATATTTTCGACAATTACTGGCCGGGATCGACCGAAACCAGCCTGTGGAAAAATGTGATCAGCCTGCTAACCGAGGCCGCCAGTGTGCAACTCGCCACGCCGGTTTATGTGGAGCCCAATGAACTGCAGGTGGGCGGCAAGGGCCTTTCCGATTACAAAAAAAGCATCAATATGCCCATACCCTGGCCGGGAGGCTGGTGGCGACTGGGCGACATTGTGGAATACGAGGTGGAATCGACCTACTCGCTTATCCGCACGGCTTCGCGCCAAAAAAACGAGATACTTACCAGCCGCAACGACTTGGTGCGCAAAGAGGTAGAACGCGGACGCAACGAAGCGCCCTTCTTCTATATTATGCCGGCACAGCAACATGATGCCGGTGAACTTTATGCCATGCTGCAACTGCTCGACCGCCACGGCGTGAAGCTTTACCGCATGAAGCAGGAGGTCACCGTGGAAGGACGCATCTTCAAAACCGGTGATTATGTGATTCCGCTTTCTCAGCCTTTTCGCCCATTTATCAAAGAAGTGATGGAAAGCCAGCAGTTTCCGGTGCGAAGGTACTCGCCAGGCGGCGAAATCATCAGGCCCTACGATATTACCTCCTGGTCGTTGCCCCTGCATCGCGGCATCACCTCCTTCGAAATAACACAAAAGCAACCCCAGTTGGAGGCACAGCTCGAGCTGCTGAGCACGGAAAACCTGAAGCCTCAAAAAACCATGGGCGAAGGCGATTTCCTGGTATTCAGCGCCAACAATAACGAGAGTTACAGCACAGCCTTCAAAGCCATGGCCGCCGGCCTTGAAGTTTTCCGCAGCAGCCGAGAGATTTCATTTGCCGGGCATACCTTCCCTGCGGGGAGTTTCATGGTGAGGACCACCAACCGCAACCGCAGCACCATGCAGGAAATCGTTGACGACTTGCTGCTGGCCCCTGTGGCCCTGCAAAGCCAGCCCGAAGGCTTTTCCAAAATTGCGCTTCCGCGGATAGCCCTGGTGGAGACCTGGCTGCACGACATGGATGCCGGCTGGGCACGTTTCCTGTTCGACACCTATGGCATACCCTACACCGTGGTGCGTCCCTCGGAGGTAGCCGGGCTGAACCTGCAACAGCGCTTCGACGTGATCGTTTTTCCCGACATGGGCAAAGACCAGCTGATGCAGGGCACCCAGCAGCGCGGCGAGCAGTATTTCATCCCCTTTTACCCGCGCGAATACGTGAAAGGCATGGGCAAGGAAGGCTGGCAAAACGTACTGGATTTCATTCAGAACGGTGGCAAGATCTTGTCGTGGGGGCGCTCCGTGGATCTTTTCACGGGCACCATGGAGCCCAAAGCCCCGGCCGAATCGTTTCGTTTGCCTGTAGATAACGTGGCCCAGCGCCTGGGCACACAGGGACTGAACATTCCCGGCTCGCTGCTTAAGGTCAACCTCATGAAGGACCACCCGCTTACCTATGGCATGCCCGAAAGCATCGGGGTGTTTCAACGCTCAAACCCCGTGCTGCAAACCAGCATCCCCCAATTCGATATGGACCGCCGCGTGATCGGGTCATTCCCTGAAGGCGAACTACTGATGAGCGGCTTTGCCGAAAAGGCTGAACTGCTCGAAAAAACACCGGCCATGGTGTGGCTCAGGAAGGGGAAGGGACAGATAGTACTGTATTCCTTTACGCCAAACTTCCGCGGCTCAACACCTGTGGCAAATAAGCTGATATTTAACGCCCTGCTGCTGGAATAGGTTTAAAGTTTAAGCCTGCCGCAAGCAGGGTTTAAGGTTTCTGGTTCAAGGACCAAAGTTCCAGGTTCAAAGTCTAAGGCTTGAATTTGCAGCCAGGGAATCCCCCTTTGGAGGGGCCCCAATCAAGGCAAAAAAAAACCGCCTCAAGGGGCGGTTCTTTTTTAGTAGTTCTCTTTTATTCGCAAATTTCAACGTCGAGATGAATAACATAATAATCAAATTCATTAACCGCTACGGTCAGTTCTTTGCCTTTATAGGTCGAAAACTGTCCGGCAGGTGGTCGGCTAGTAGGAAGGTCAGAACTATTATATCCCTGAATCTTAACTGGTTCATTCACATCCTGGAGATTCCAACCAGAGTTCAGGTCAATTACCAATTCTCCATTAATGAGTTCAACAGTGCCAATTACTTCATCCTGGCCTGCCCAGAGTGATTGTTGATCAACGCCATCAAAATAGAACCACCAGGCATTACCAGCACCTGGGGTACCTCCCCCAAAAGCGGTTTCAGAGCGGATTTCGCAGGTGTCTTCGCAGATTCCAATAAGCGCGTAATCGCCTTCTAAAGTAACCGGATTACTTCCACCTTCCTGGTAAATGGAGAATGATACCTCCTGGCATGCTTCCCAATCAAGCGGTAAGTCAAATTCAAAAGTTATGTTGCCGGTACCTTTTAAGTATTTTACCGTTGTTTCATCCTCAAAAGAGACGGTATAAGTAGCATCAGCGTTAAAATCGCCACTGGCAGTGACCAAAATCACAAACTTTTCCTCTGTGTTGTAAGCTATGTAGCTAATTTGCTTGTTTTGATTGCCCCAGGTTTGTAATTCAGATTGGCCAGCAATAGTATAATACACCGGACTAAGTAAGTCAATGCACACATCATCGCAAAATTCAGGATAATCCAACAAATTCGCTTCCAAAGCAAGTGCCATTGGAGATGGATTTTCGGTAATGGCTTTTGCTTTCTTCAGATCGATATCTGCAGGGAACATTTCATCTTTCTGGCAGGCGTTGAATACAACGGCGAGGGCCAGGATCATTGCAACAAAGTAAAATTTTTTCATAGTAGTTTTTTTAAAAGGGTTAATTAACATTTAGTTTGCTTGTCGGACATCGACGAGACAAATTTGCATGCATTATTCCATAGAACCTATACGTAGTTATCCATATTTTTTAGTTAGTAAAACCACTTACAAAAACCAGGAAACACGAAAGACCATAAAACTTTAAATCACTATATATTAATTGTTTATATTATTAACTTTTTTAAAAAAAACAAATAATGCGAACACTTTATATGCGAAATGATTTTTCCTGAAATAGATAAATGATTAAAAAAGAAGGATAAAATGCCTTGATAAAAGGCTGAAAAAATCGAATAAGTAATAATATTTATCCCGGAAGCGAAAAGTCGAAAAAAAAGAGGCTGACAATTTTGCCAGCCTCTGTAAAAAACGGGTTTCTTTCTTTGCTTATGGTCTTTTAAAGAAAGAAAAAATGAAAAGCAGCAGCCAGGCACCTCCTACCGAAATGAGGATCAGATACGCAAGACCTCCACCGCCGATGCCCAGTTTACCGGCCAGCCAGCCGCCAAAAAAGCCGCCAACGATACCTACAATAATGTTTCCAATAAGGCCAAAACCTCCGCCTTTCCAGATAAGGCCTGCCAGCCAACCACTCACAGCACCAATTAACAAAAAAATGATAATGTTCATGGCAATCTTATTTAGTTAAACAATAGGTAAATATACAAAATCACGTTATCCGACTAAATTCTGATGTCGGCATTTTTTGTTCATAACTTATTGATTTACTGTGGCGGGTTTGCTTCCGGAGCAAACTGACCCCCACTATTTCAACTCCAATTTGATTTGTTGTTCAAAGCCAGGAGGCCCAAGGGAGTTGCTCCCATATTCTCTTCTTTTGCTGCGTAACAATTCAAAAACATCCAACATGCTGATCAAATGAAGGCGAACCAGTGATGCCACCACCGAAAATGCTTTCTTGGTCTGGGCTATCTTTTGTACAACCGTCAGTAGCAGTTGGGCGATCAGGGTGCACCATACTTGTGTTCGGATGGCATTTTCATTTTCACCGTAGAAATAGTGAAGTTGAAAGTTTTGCTTCATTTTTTTGAACAGAATTTCGATACCCCAGCGCTTTTTATAAAGAAAGGCAACCTCCTCAGCTTCAATGTCAAAATTATTGGTCAGAAACTCATAGTAGCGGTTCTTCTCGTCCTGATAACAAACCTTACGCAANNTCTATGGTTTCGTCCCTGAGCACTTTTGCCTGCCCCTTCTTGCGATAATGCTCCCGATGGGTGTAAAGCACTGTGTAAACGGCATTCTTCTTTAACCTGGTAACAAAATACACTTGCTGCTCTGTCCACAGGGCAAACTGGTGGTAGAAATTGTAAGCCTTATCAAACACAATCATGCTGTGTGAAATTAATTCAAGGCTTTTCAGAAAGTTCTTGTCGTGTACCTTGGCTGCCGTAATCTTGATAAACCGTCCAACCGATTGCACTGCATCAATAAGCATGTGTACTTTCAGTCCACCTTTTTTCTTTCCATCGCCCTTGGGGTTGCGGCCAACACCTTTAAGTATATCACTAAACAGACGGATGGTGGTGGAATCGATCAATAATACCTCTTTAAATGTCAAACCAAAGGTTCGGCTGTCCGACAAAAATGAATGGTATCTTTTCACCAGGCAGAAATATAATTCCTCAAAGAAAGCACTGTCCCTGTTGCGCAAACCATCACAGGCTGT
>DHFW01000018.1 GCA_002402465.1 Bacteroidales bacterium UBA4814 | reverse complement strand
AAAACATATCGCTTGAGCTTTTTTGGGAGAATGGGTGCAAGTTTACCGACCGACCCGTTGATAAGCAAAGGCAGTCCCGCTTTGCAGAACGAAATCCCGAAGGGATTTAATTTGATTTACCCCGTTTTGCATGCGGGGTAAAAGAGCATCAATGCCCCTGGCAACCATGGAGTGGTTGAATATTTTTCCAGGTGATGATATATTCAACTCCTTCGGAGTTGCTGAGTTAGGCGGTCGCTGTACACCACAGGTTTCACCTGTGGTTATTCACATTTAAGCCCTTCGGGCTTGGAATTCTCAAATTGCTCAGTGTTCGTTGTTTGAAAAATTCTTGATGCATAACTATGCTGGTGATGATGTGGAAAGTTTTGTTCTATATTTCACCGGAAGCAATTCGTTTTATTTCATTTGCTATACCCTTGGGTGAAAGAATGAAATCTATACACCCACTCTCTATTGCAGTTTCCGGCATATCCGGCTGGGCTGCTGTATCTGGCAACTGCGCCATAGTAATTCCACCTGCTTCCTTAATTTCGCATAAAGCTTCAGCACCATCACCGTCATAACCAGATACAATGACAGCGATGATTTTTCCGTCCCAGTTCGTTGTTAATGAACGCAGAAAAACTGTAATGACATTTGGCCAGCCTTTGGGTTTTGATATGGGCTTAAGCCGGAACTCGTTACCAAGAATATGTAAGTCGCGATTCTCAGGGATGACAAACACGTGGTTGGGTTCGATATCCAGTCTTTCCGTGATTAGCTCAACCGGCATTGTTGTATGCATTGGAAGAATCTCATGAAGATGGGTGGCAACAGTTCTTAAGTGATTAACGATGACGATAGCCACGCCCATATCTGCAGGCAGATTTTGCAGAAGCCTGATGTAAGCGTCGAGTCCTCCGGCTGAACCTCCTACGCAAATGACAGGGAAGTTTTTTAAACCGCTCTTTTCATCCATTGAAAATATTTTAAGTTATGAGAGATTTTAATCCATGGCTTTCATTCTCGGTTGTATTTAAAATTCATTTTTCGCCGTCATCAGCATGGTTTCATGCAATTTATCAAATCTTTTACTTTAATGGTAATAATGCCTGATGTTATATCAGACATCGCATATGGAATAATAAGCCTGTTATTATGTATTAAAGAACCACATGAATAAACGACATTGGGCACATACCCTTCACGTTCTTTTTCGGTAGGGCTGATAAGTGGTTCTTCAAGACGGGCAATCACTTTTGATGGATCTTCAAGATCAAGTAAAACAGCACTTATGGAGTATTGCCTCATTGCTCCCACACCATGCGTAAGAACAAGCCACCCTTTGCTTGTTTCAATTGGTGAACCACAATTGCCAATCTGAACAAACTCCCATGGCATGGTTGGTTCCTGAATAATTTTAGCTTCGTTCCAGAAATGTAAGTGTTTGGAAAACATGATATAATTATTTTCACCATCCAAACGGGAAAGCATTGCATATTTACCTTTGATTTTTCGTGGAAACAAAGCCATGCCTTTATTTTGGACTGCCTTGCCATTTAATGTAATGATATTGAAATTTAAAAAATCTTTGGTTTCCAAAAAATGTGGAAGAATATTTTCACCATTATAAGCTGTATAAGTTGCATAATACATCGATTCGCCATTTTCATCGAAAAATTTCACAAACCGCGCATCCTCAATCCCCCTGCTTTCATTGTCAGAAACAGGAAATACCACACGCTCAGATATTTTTGAATCTTCATCAAACTTAATCTGGTAGTTCGAGTTTGCCAGCCAGTTTATTGTTTTGATTGTCTGGTCGTTGTGAGCAAAATCAACATCCAGGTATAATTCATTTATGCTTGCTTTTAAATCTCCATAGGTGAAATTATCTGATAGTTTTTCAATAATACGGCTGCTTGTTTCATCCCATGAATTCATATCTTTCAATTTAAGCCGGAATAAGTGATTGTCGTATGTGGGATCATTCAAAACTTTAGGAGTGCCTACAAATTCAGAAGCATTATCGAAAATGGAAGTGCCATCCTTTTGGATGATCCCGCTTCGAAAAACAATGGACGAAATATGCCCTTCTCCTGTTGCCCTCAGGCTCATAATAAAACGTATCTCACCACTTTTTACCCCGTCCTGATCGGGGTGCATTACTATGGAAGGATTGAATAAGGCGGCCGATTCAATGGAATATTCCATTGTGAAGTATGCGCCTATCAGTTCTTTTTTGGTATCGCTTATCACTGTGTTCTCCGGCAAATATTCCTTCACCTTATCGAAATGTGCAAATAGCTGCTGTTCTATATTTTTATGTCTGCTGTAGAAATTATCCGTTACATTTTTCAGCAAATCTTCTGCCTTACCTTCTGAAAGGTTAATTACCCTGTCGATTATTTTGCTAACACGCGACAAATCGCCAGGAATATGAGCCCTGGTAATTACCCTCGAATTGTTGCGATCAATTCTGGACCTTTTCCTTTTTATTAACGATTTGACTTCTTTCGACTTATTCATTAGAATGTATTCATTTAATGTTAATTTCCTGATTTAAAATTTTACTATAAACATCCAGATAACCATTGATCATTTCTTCTGTGCTGAATTTAGAAAACGCCCATTCCCGGCAATAATTTCGGTCAATAGTATGAATGTTTTCAACGGCCTGTGCTGCTTCCTCAATTGTATTTACCAGAAAGCCTGTTTCCCCGGAAAGAATCAATTCTGGCATGGAACCCAAATTAAAAGCAATAACCGGGGTTCCGCACATCATAGCTTCTGCCACGCTTAAGCCAAAAGGTTCTTTAAAGCTGATTGGATGTAAAAGTGCAAAGGCTTCACCCATAAGTTTATCTCTTTGCTTTGGTGCCGAATTACCCACGAAAACAATATCATCATCATTAATATACGGTTTAACCTTTTTGTCAAAATACGCCTGATCCTGAATTAAACCGGAAATGATGAGTTTCCTTCCGGATTGCTTCGCTATTTGAATGGATTCAGAAGTCCCTTTTTCAGGGTGAATTCTGCCAAAAAACAGCAAATAATCTTTTAACGTTTCCCTGAATGTAAATTCATTTGGGTTAATACCATTGTAAACTGTTGCGGTATATTGAAGATCAGGGCTTCGATCGGAGTTGCTTATTGAGACATAAAAGCCAGTGCTGTTATATTTCTTATATACTTCAAGTATTTTTGGTGAAGAAAATCCATGTATGGTTGTAACCACAGGTGTTTTAATAAGCCTTGTATAGGTGAGCGGAAGAAAATCGAAGTGGTTGTGTATTAAATCGAATTCACCGGCCTGCTCCATTAAATGGCTGATATGAAGACACTCCCAAACCTTTGTATCCAAATCCGGGTTTTCGGCATAGGCCGTTTCTGAAACATATTGCAGCTTTCCTTTGGTAACAGAATTGCCTGTAGCAAACAAGGTAACATCAATACCTTTATCAACAAGTCCTTCGGCAATATTTGAAGCTATTTGCTCCCAGGGTCCATACTTTGCCGGTGGTGTTCTCCAGGCAATGGGCGAAAGAATGGCTATTTTCACCTTATAAAGCTTGTCGTGAATTATTTAAGCAATGATCAACGAGTTGCTCTGTATTGGCCGTACCCATGCACATTACAGAATCGGCTCCGCCCCAGTAAATTTTAATGTTTCCATCTTCTTCGGGAACGGCGCCACAACAGAAAACCACATTGTGAACATATCCGGTAATTTCGCACTGTTCTTCGGGCTGCAGTATCCATTCATCGCCTACGGCAATAATCTTTGAAGGGTCCTGCAGGTCGTGCAATACCACCCCCAGCCTGTAAATACAGCCATCCATTGTAGGGAATACGCCATGATAGATATTCAGCCATCCACGGGGTGTTTTTATTGGTGGTGCCCCGGGTCCGATTTTCATTTCGTCCCAATGATACTGAAGAGGTTTCATTATTAATTTGGATTCACCCCAGTATATCAGGTCGGGAGAATATGAAATCCATATTGACCATGGTGATATTTCAGAATGAGGACGGTCGAGACGGGCATATAAACCGTTAAACATTTCAGGAAAAATTACTACGTTTCGGTAGTCGGCTTCAGTAATTAACGATATCCTGTGAACGCTTTTAAAATCTGTGGTTTTTGCCAGACCTATTCTTACGCCATTACGGGAATATGCGCTATAGGTGATAAGATATTCTCCATTAAGAAAAATAATTCGGGGATCTTCTACGCCATATTCCTCATATTCCTTAAAAATACCTTCGGTTGCCGGAACCATAAACGGTTTTTCATCTACGGTAAAATTAAATCCGTCTTCGCTTTCGGCCTTACCCAAAATACTTCTGCCATTAAGTTTATGCGACCTGAAAATCATTATATACCTGCCCTTGAATTTTACAACCCCGGCATTATGCACGGTAGCAACGGGATAAGGAACATCCTTCCTGGTGAGAATTGGGTTGTTGCGGTATCTTTTTATTAACATGATTTTCAAATTATTTTTCTGTTGTTCCAGTTGCTAAAATGCCAGGTCTTTTTGTTCAAATGCTTCAAATGCTTCCATAACAACCAGGTGCGATATCAAATACGCCAATGAGCTTTCTGCCCCCTGATTACGGTTAACCCCATAGTTTTCAATGCCATCGCAACAGCCATTCGTTTCAAAATCAAATAAAGTCATTCTTATATCATTCTCACCCAGGAACCACAGGAAGCAGGTAAATAATTTTGCAAGGAATTCTCTGTCTTTGGTTAACTGAAAAGCCTGACGATACATTAGAACCATAGCCAATGCATCTACAGGTTGTTGGGCAAACAAAGATCGTTCACCACCATTTTCATACCATTTCTCATTCCCTATGATTGATAAATAGCCATCCTTAAGCAAAACTTCCGTCAGAAAATTTGCAGATTCCAGCGCAATGGCGGCTATTTTATCATTATTAAGTATTTCAGCAGCGTGCAAAAGGGCAAGGGGCAACATCCCGTTATCATAAGCCAACAGTAATTCAAACCATTTCCAATCGGGCGTGCTGTTTTCCTGGTAGTGTTTAATTAACTTGTCAGAAAGGCTGGCCAATGTTTCTTTCATTGAATCATCTGTGGGGTTGCTTTTGAGGTAATAGCTGATACCCAGCATTGTATTGGCAATACTACGTATAGATTGCAGCTTTTCAAAGTTTGGCGCCGCGTTAAAGAAAATCAGTTTACTGGTTTGATAATAAGCGTCGTTTGGCGGATTGTATAACAAGTACCCCAGGGCCCAAATGGTTCTTCCAAACGAATCTTCAGATCCGACCTCATCAAGAAAGTTTCGGTTAAAACTTAAAAAGTTCCTGAAGGTGCCGTCTTTGTTCTGCATATAATGAATGTAGCTCAGATATATAGGTGCTAAATTAAGGGCAAGCTTATCCTTTTTTTGCCGGTAGGTCATCAGCACCATTAGTAAAGCTCTTGCATTATCATCAAGGCAATAGCCTTCTTTTAGGTTGGGAATCCCAAATTTTGCATGCTGAATTATACCTGTATCGTCAGTTAAGCGTTTAATATGATCTAAAGAAAATGGCGGAAGCATAAGCGGATCAATTGCCGTTTCCTTCTTAACCAATACTTCCGGGTTAACATTGAGAATTTGTTTCACTAGCGAAATGTATTTATCTCCTGACTTAGGCCATGTAATGGTTCTGCCGTAATCAAATGCTTTTTTCCTGAGTTTTTTCAACTTTTCCGGATTATCAAGCAATTCCAGCAAAATCTGTGCAAGCTGTTCGGAATCATTAAAGTTAAAAAGCTCGCCTCTTTCATCGTCCAGTAATTCAACCGCATGCCAGTAAGGTGTTGAAATAACGGCAGATCCCACTCCAACAGCATATGAAAGCGTACCGCTGGTAATCTGTGCTTCATTCAGATAGGGTGTAATATAAATATCAGATGCGGACAAGTATTTAAATAATTCTTTTTGGTTAATGAATTCATTAATGAAAACAACATGATTGCTGAGGTTGAGTTTTTTTGTCAGAAGTTGAAGATAATTTCGATATTCTTCTCCTGAATGGCGAATAACATTCGGATGGGTTTTTCCCAAAACCACATATAAAATATTGGGATGCTTTTCAACAACTTTTGGCAATGCTTTTAATACCGTTTCTATTCCTTTGTTGCGACTTAGAATTCCGAATGTGAGTAATAATTTTTTATTGGTAAGTTTAAATTCCTTTTTTGTTTGCTCCTGGCTATATTGAATATCAGGCACACCGTGCTCAATGAAAACAATTTTCTCTTCCTCCACATCATAGATATCGATCAGAAATTCAATGGCTTTATGGCTCATTACGATAATCTTATTGGCCATCTTGCATATTTCCTGCATTACAGCTTTTTCGTTGTACGAAGGCTTCTTAACAATGGTATGCAGGGTAACAACCAGTGGGATTTCGAGTCGATAGAGCAATGGAAGAATGTATATGCCATTTTGCCCGCCAAATATTCCAAACTCATGTTCAAGAATACAAACGTCGGCACCACTCAGGTTGATGTATTTTGCCGCTTCCAGATAGTCGCGTTGATATTCTTGCCTAATGATTAGCTTTACCTCTTCCGGATAATTATAGGATTGCTCATTATCGTTAATGGCTACAATAAACCCATCAACTGGATCCTCTGATGAATCTGTATTCGTTACCATTGATTCGTACAGATTCATCGTGAATGTACCAATACCACAAACCCGCGGAGGGTAAGTTCCAATGTATGCAAGTTTCATCCGAGTAAATTTTGTTTCCCTTCAATAACTTCCATTCTAATAATCCTTCCAGCGTCCGGTTATTGTTTTCAAAGAATTTTTCAATTTGTCAATGGCGCCAAAAAAAGCCTGTTCATGCGAATTTGCCTGATTGATAACAGCGATAGGTTTTCTGCCTGCAAGACGGGCTTCCACCAGGCAGCGTTTATCGTTGAACCCCTCTTTGCTGCCATCCTCATCCGAGAAATGAACTTCCACCCTTGTTATATGCTGACTGTACCTGCTAAGTTCTTCCGAAATATAAGAAGTTGACGAAGCTATAAGCTCTTCGTTCCCGGTTACATTTTTGTCTGTGTTAAATTGTATTTGCATTTTTTTTCCATTTAATTAATAACGAAATATTGCTGCAAGGCCGGTTTGAGAGGGCATTTTTTCAGCAGGAAGAACCATCACCTGTCCACCCATCTTCATCACCAATTCTCCCATATCGTCAAGCAGGTCATCTACTTTCGGATTTATCATATCTTTTTTCTGTGTGTTACCCGTTACAAGATTTGTAATCCTGACCGGAATGATCCGGTCGGCTTCAACAATAAGGGTATCAATCCTTGCCTCAACTGCCGCCACAGCAACCTCCTTGTAATCGTCACTCCCTTTTCCATTTGCCCTTGCCTGCTCAAAACTGGCAACCAGGGTATCAAGTTTCAGGTTATATTCGGGTTCCATTATTTCCCAGGCCATGCTTGCCAGTTTATCTGTTGAAACCGATGAAGGGTTCATTGCAATACCTTTGCTTAGCAATAATGGATTATTACTTACCTTTTGAAAAAGGTTGTGGTGTTCGGTTAAGGCTGCAAGAATAAGCGGCCAGCCTGAAGGTTTAGAATATTGTTCGTAAATCGCATTCGCTACGACACGAAAAAACCGTTCAGCGTCTATTTCAGTTTCTTCGCTTCTGCCACCTTGACCATGATGCATGCTTGAGCTTTCTCCCCCTGTACCGCCATAAGATGCAACCGTCGAATACTTGTCAGTCAATTCATCACCAAGCGCTTCAGTTATGGTTTTTGGCGTATCGGCATTGAATACAACTTCAGTAAGGGTATGACGGGTGCCTTCAAAAAGCCGTATATCATGAAGTGTTAAACCCAAAACGTGGAAATGGTCGAGCGATTGAAAATACTGCCACAGCGGCTTGGTATGAAAACTGTCGGCCACCAATGCCAATTCCTCAAACGATTTATGCACACCTACAACTTTAAACAAACCCGTTGCACTAAAAACAGCCAGGCCGTCAAATGTGTGATTCCAGGTAGTATTATCTTGAGCAAGCGCTTCGAAAGGTTCAAGATGTTTTTGTGCCTCATCGGCAGAATATTTTTGCAACAGCGATTCTTTCATTTGCCTTACAAGGTTTTTAAAAAGAATGCTATCCTGAAGATTCTCAGGATGCGTTCGGTGCGTAGGCATATACAATGAAAGACAAGGCGTCTGATCTGCTGCCAGAAGTTGCTGAATCAATTTTTTTGTAAGTAATTCCATGGTGTTATATGTTATCCCAATAAAATAATATACCAATGACCAATATGCATTGGTAAAATGATTTAGAAAGTTTTACTTTATAAAGATGAGGATGTTAATGATGGAAAATGTTACATCATTTCAGAAAAACATTACATCATTCACACATCATTAAAACCAGCCCCGGGTGAAATCTTGCCGGGATTTAGCCCCGGGTGCAAGTTTAGATGGGCGACCCGGTGCTAAGCACAGGCGGTGCTGCTTCGCAGGACGAAGGGGGTTTGGCTGTTGGCTGTTGGCTGTTGGGTTTTAGCTCCGAGCCCTGCACACTCTGCCCTACTGCATTCGTACCCTTGGATCGAGCAGTCCGTAAATAATATCGACGGCAATATTGACCAGTACCAGCATGACTGAGATCAACAGCACGGCACCCATGATTACCGGGAAGTCGTAGGTTTCGAGGGCATTTACGATGACCACGCCTATGCCTTTCCAGTCGAAGACGTACTCTACAAATACAGCGCCGGCCATGAGCGATGCAAACCAGCCCGAGATGGCGGTAATGACGGGGTTCATAGCGTTTCGCAGGGCGTGACGGGTTATGACGCGGTACATGCTGAGGCCTTTGGCGCGGGCAGTGCGAATATAGTCCTGCGCCATAACGTTGCGCAGCGAACTGCGGGTAAGCTCGGTGACCACCGCCAGGGGTCGGATGCCCAGGGTAAGGGCGGGCAGTATCAGGTTTTTCCACTGCACGTACTCTCCCCGCCCAAAGTCATCTACGGCATAAAAGCTGCCGGTCATGTTCAGTCCGGTGAAGTCGCCCAGCACAAAGGCGAAGAGCCAGGCAATGATAATGGCGGCAAAAAACGAGGGCAGCGACATGCCCAGCACCGAAAACACCATGATAGTGCGGCCCATAGCAGGACTGTCCTTGATCATCGACAACACGCCCAGGGCAATGCCCAGCAGCATGGCAAAAAGAATGGCCACGGAAGCCAGCAACAAGGTGTTAGGAAAGGCTTCAGCCAGGATAGAAGTCACGGGCCGGTTGCTCTGGTAGCTGCGCCGCAGGTAGGGTTTCTTGAGCACCAGCGAAAACTTGCCGGCCGAAACCAGCTTTGCAGCAGCATACTTTTCTGGATCAAGAAAGAAGAAACTTTCTGACTCTTTTTGGTTGTGAACGGAAACAGGCGAGAGGTCGTTGAGGTAGTTGAGGTATTGCCGCATTACCGGGCGGTCGAGGCCCAGCTCACGCTGAATGGCTTCCACCGAAGCGATGTCGGCGCGCTGCCCCAGCATCATGCGGGCCGGGTCGCCGGGCAACACCGTAAACAGGAAAAAGACCACGGTAACCACCCCAAGGAATACCCACAGGCCGTACCATAATCTCCTGGCAATGAATTTTACCACCTTTTTCCCGTTTTAATAAGCCGTTCAGCCTTTCTGGCCTTCGAGTTCCAGTTTTATCAGGGCAAAAACGGCGTAGTTGATTATGTCGTAGTAATTGGCATCAATGCCTTCCGAAACAAAGGTTTTTCCTTCGTTGTCTTCGATCTGCTTTATGCGCAGCAGCTTCATGAGTATGATATCGGCCAGTGATGATACCCGCATTTCGCGCCAGGCCTCACTGTAGTCGTGGTTCTTATCGTGCATCAGGCTACGGGCCTTTTCAAAGTACTCAACCCATTTGGCTTCGGCCTTATCTGGGGCCAGTTCGGGCTGGTCGACCACGCCCAGCTCAAGTTGAATCAGGCCAATAATGGCATAGTTAACAATTCCTATAAATTCGGGCGTAATACCTTCAAGTATTTTTTGTGTACCTTTGCATTGCAACGAACGGATACGCTGGGCTTTGATGTAGATCTGGTCAGTTAGCGACGAAGGGCGCAGGATGCGCCAGGCCGTGCCATAATCTATCATTTTTTTGGTAAAGATATCCAGGCATATCTTCTTTATCTCGTCGTATTGCTGGTTGGTTTTTGTTATTGAGCCCATATGCGGCGATAATTATTTACTGGTTATTTTTATTGTGCAATGGCAAAAGATACATTTTTCTGCCCAAAAAGAACGCTGAACCTCCGGGGCAAAATTATGAATTTATCCTCACCTCTGGTGATGGGGATTATTAATATTACGCCCGACTCTTTTTACGATGGTGGAAAATTCCAGAGTACCTGGCAGGTAGTGAAGCATGCGGAGCAGCTGCTGTCGGAGGGAGCCGCCATGCTCGACCTGGGTGCAGCCAGTACCAAACCCGGCGCAGGGCTTATAACTGCCGAAGAGGAAAAAGAGCGCCTGCTGCCGGTCATTAAGGGCATTCTGAGACGTTTTCCCGAGGCCATCCTTTCTATCGATACCTACAATTCGGAAACGGCCATCATGGCCATTGACGAGGGTGCGCATATCATCAACGACATTTCAGCGGGAAACATCGACCCGGCCATGTTCGATACCATCGCCCGCCTGCAGGTACCTTACATCATGATGCACATGCAGGGCACACCGGCCAATATGCAGCAAAACCCGGTGTATAAGGACCTGATCAAGGAAATCTCGGCCTTTTTTGCCGAAAGGATCAACCGCCTGAACCAAATGGGTGTGAACGACATTATTATCGACCCCGGCTTCGGCTTTGGAAAAACGATCGAGCACAACTATCAGCTTCTGAACCAGCTCGACTTTTTCCGGATATTCGACCTGCCCTTGCTGGTGGGCGTTTCGCGCAAATCGATGATCAACCGGGTGCTGGGCACA
Source organism: Bacteroidales bacterium UBA4814 (assembly GCA_002402465.1). Classification (GTDB taxonomy): domain Bacteria; phylum Bacteroidota; class Bacteroidia; order Bacteroidales; family UBA7960; genus UBA7960. The sequence goes on along the minus strand of DHFW01000018.1, from coordinate 52,862 downwards.
AAGCCCGACGAAGCCCTGAACGGAACGACTGTGCTCAACACCATTGCCTTACAAAAAGGCGCCTGCATTCTGAGGGTACACGATGTGCGCCAGGCCATGGAAGCGGTGAAAATCGTAGAAATGTTAAAAAGTCAGAGCGAAATCCATTAATTCTATCAGGAAAATCCTGCATCTATGCCCCTTCTTTTTGTTCCAGCCTTTTTGCAAGTACGCTTACTCGACATTATCGACATCATTCTGGTGGCCATACTACTCTACCAGATGTATCTGCTCATCAGAGGTACGGGCGCGCTTAATATTTTTGTGGGTATTCTTTCCATTTACGTGGTGTGGTGGCTGGTGCGCATTTTCGAAATGGAGTTGCTTACGGCTATCCTGGGGCAGTTTATCAGTGTGGGGGTGCTGGCCCTGATCATTGTATTTCAGCCGGAGATACGCAAGTTCCTGCTGCTGGTTGGCACCCGAAGCTTCATCAACAAGCCTTCGCGAAAGTTTTTCAACAGACTGTGGCAGTTCGATGATGCCATAAAACTCAACATCTCTCCTATTGTAAACTCCTGCCAGCGTTTTTCTGAAAACCGCACCGGGGCCCTTATTGTCATTACCAGAGAAAACGAATTGGCATTTTTTGTAGAAACCGGCGAACTGATCGATGCCCGTATTTCGGAGCAGTTGCTCGAGAATATCTTTTATAAAAACAGCCCTTTGCACGACGGGGCGGTGATCATTACCAACAATCGCCTGAAAGCGGCCCGCTGCGTGCTGCCTGTTTCTGAAAGCAAGGAAATTCCTTCAAACCTGGGATTGCGTCACCGCGCGGCCGCCGGTATAACTGAGCAATCGGACGCCATTGCCATTGTGGTGAGCGAGCAAACCGGAAGAATCTCAGTGGCAAAAAGCGGAGAGATTAAGCGGAATCTGAAGCCGGTGCAGCTAAAGGAAATCCTGGCCAGGGAATTTGGAATACAGCAGGCTGCTGCCGAAAAAGAACCGGAGAAAACTGCGGAACCTTAATTTTGCACCGAGCAAAGCCGAGGGATTTATTTTTTCTCTACCAATAAACTAATAATCCCTTCCAAATCTTCGGGGTGCATCCACTGCGCATCGGGGTATCGCTTGAACCAGGTAATCTGTCGTTTGGCGTAGCGGCGGGTGTTGGTTTTGATTTTCTCTATGGCATGTGAAAGGGTGCAAGTGCCTGCCAGCCAGTCGAAAAGCTCTTTATAGCCCACGGTATTCAGTGCATTCAGATGTTTCATCCTGAAAAAGGATATGGCTTCTTCAATCAGGCCATCAGCCACCATCTGATCTACGCGTGTATTAATGCGGTCGAAAAGTTCATGCCGGGGGCGGTCTGCCACAATTGTCTTAACACTGAAAGGCCTTGGATTTGTTTTTTTTGTCCGCAGCTCAGAGAATTTTCGGCCTGTGGTAAGAAAAACTTCAATCGCCCGCTTGATGCGGTTGGGATTGGCCAGGTCTGCCTGTGAGTAAAATTCCGGATCAACTTGTTTCAGCCAGAGCCTGAGTGCATCGAGGCCACCTTCGTAATATACCCTGTAAACCTGTTGTCGGATTTCGGCATCGACGGGGGGCAGGTCGTCAAAGCCACGACAAACTGCATCAATGTACAGGCCCGAACCACCGGTAAGCAGCACAAAGTCATGTTGTTGAAATAGCTTGTCGAGCAGGGCAAGGGCCTGTTCTTCATAAAGGGAAACGTTATAGTAATCGTGAATGGATAGCTGACCCACAAAGTGGTGTTTAACTCGCGCAAGTTCATCAGGTGTAGGCGCTGCCGTGCCAATTTGCATCTCGCGGTAAAACTGACGGGCATCTGCCGACACGATTTCGGTTTGGAGATGCCCGGCCAATGCTATGCTCAGGCTGGTTTTTCCGCTACCTGTAGGCCCGGTAACGACCACCAGGGTTTTATCAGAATTTGTCTTCGTCGAAGTCATCAAAGCTGCCGCCTCCCTCATCATCCAGAAATTCATCGCCTTCCAATGATTTCAGGTCTTCCGGATCGTACTGGTCCTCGTCGAAACCCAGGTCGAAACCGGGATCGTTGCCCAGCATCGGGTGGGCCTTTGCAGTAAGTTCGCGAGGCACTTCGCCCAGGCTTTTAGAAACGCGCGGATAGCTTTCATTTGGGTTGGCCGGGGCAATTTTGAGCATTTCAAGGTAAAAAGTCCAGTAATTCAGGTAGTCATAGACATAAAGGAGTTTCTGATGGGGGTCGTCGATAAAATCGCTCACCACCGCATCCTTCATCACCAGCATTTTTTCTTCCTGCTGTTCTTCATCATCCCTTTCGGGAAGCTCTTCTGGGCTCATGTCGATGAGGGAAATTTCGCGCTTTTTGCGGAAGCGCGCATCGGTAATGAAGAACGACGAAAGCATTCCTTTGTCAAGGCCCAGGTTTTCGGTAATTGCATTATGAAAATCTTCGAAAGTTTGCTCAGAGCCTATCTCAAACTCTCTTTCAAAATCGTTCTGTTCCTCAAATGTGAACTTAAAGCGGTAAATATGCATGTTAACAAAAATTCATGTTCAAACCTGCTTTAACAGGGGTTTATTATAAGGCAAAATTAACTATTTTGTTGTTGATACAGGGCTTAAACCCAATTTTTTTCCTTCGCTGAGCATTAGCTTCCAGGCGGGCTCACGCTCATTGGGTATGGTGCCTTCGAGTATGGCTTCGCGGATGGCCGTTTTAATTATTCCTACTTCGCGGCAAGGCTTCAGGCCAAAGGTTTGCATAATGTCGTCGCCGGTAACAGGCGGTTGCCAGTTTCTCAGGCGGTCTTTTTCTTCAATTTCCTTAAGTTTTAGGCGCACCACTTCAAAATTCTGCAGGTATCGTTTCACTTTGGCCGCGTTGCCCGAGGTAATGTCGGCCTCGCAGAGCAGCATTAGGTCGTCGATATCGTCGCCGGCTTCAAAAAGCAACCGCCTAACAGCCGAATCGGTTACGATACTTTCGCTGAGCACAATGGGCCTCAGATGCAGCAGCACCAGCTTCTTCACATACTTCATTTTCTCATTCAGAGGAAGCTTGAGGCTGCGAAAAATGTTGGGCACCATCTTGCTTCCCAGGAATTCGTGCCCGTGAAATGTCCAACCCACTTCGGGGTCGAACCGTTTGGTGAGTGGCTTGGCAATATCATGCAGCAGGGCGGCCCAGCGCAGCCAAAGGTCGTCGGTGTTGGCAGCCAGGTTGTCGAGCACCTTCAGCGTGTGCAACAGATTGTCCTTGTGTGCCTTGCCATTGATCACCTCCACACCCTTCAGGGCTTCGAGCTCGGGAAAAAAATGCTTTAGAAGTTCCGATTGGTGAACCTTAAGTATGCCCTGGCCGGGTTTTGGGGTAAGCAAAATCTTGTTAAACTCGTCCATGATACGCTCAATGGAAACGATCTTTATTCGGTGTGCATAACGTTTGATAGCCTCGAACGAATCCGGGTCAATTTCGAAGTTGAGCTGGGCAGAAAACCTTAGTGCGCGCATCATTCGCAGCGGGTCGTCAGAGTAGGTCAGGTCGGGATCGAGGGGCGTGCGAATCCTTTTTTCGAGCAGGTCCTTTTGGCCTTTGAAGGGGTCGAACAGGGAGCCAAAATCGTCTTTATTGAGGCTGATGGCCATGGCGTTGATGGTAAAGTCGCGGCGGTTCATATCGTCGGCCAGGCTGCCATCTTCAACGATGGGCTTGCGCGAATGGAGGCGATAAGATTCGCGCCTTGCGCCCACAAACTCCACCTCCCAGTCATCGAAGCGCAACATGGCTGTACCAAAATTCTTGAATACCTTGAGCTTGCCGGTTTTACCGGCTTTTTCGGCCACCCGGGCGGCCAGGTCGATACCGCTTCCAACCACCACAATATCAATGTCTTTCGAGTCTCTCTTCAGCAAAAGATCTCTTACCCAGCCTCCTATTACATAGGCCGGGAAACCCAGTTCGCAGGATGCCTCCGAAACGAGTTTAAAAACTGGATGGGATAATTTTTCTTTCAAAAACGTTAGTTTCTCAGGATCTGTATATCACCACCCTTGTTGATGCGCACAATGGTGGAAACCTTGGAACGGTTGACCTTTTTCTGGTTATGGGAAACCACGTAATCGACACCCTGGATAATTTCCTGCGATATTTTACTGAAGGAAAGAGGGCTGGGTTCGCCCGACAAGTTGGCCGAAGTGGAGGTAATGGGTTTGCCAAAAGCTTTGAGCAATTTTTGGCAAAACTCATCGCGCGGAATACGCACGGCGATGGTCTGATCATTGGCCATCACATTTTTTGCCAACCCGCGGGCCGCAGGATAAATTATCGTAAGCGGATCGGTCAGGCTTTCGATCAGATCAATGGCCATTTCGGGCACTTCATCTACGTAATCCCTGAGCTTTTCCACACTCTCAATCAATACAATCAACGACTTTTGCGGCATCCTGCCCTTAAGCTTGTACACCTTTTCGGCAGCTCGGTAGTTGGTGGCATCGCAACCAATACCCCAAATGGTATCGGTTGGATAAAGAATGGTGCCACCCAGATTAAGCACCTCCACCACTTTTTTTATCTCTTCTTCCATAATCAAAATTTGAAAGCTTATCCGAAGCGATCCCAAAAACAACGGGGCTTTCGTTGGCGCTTTCGCGCCACAAAGTTACAAAAACCAAAAACATCTTTTCACAACCGAAACATAAATAAAACCATGCAAAAGGTATGCTTTTATAAAACCAGGTTAAATTTTTTGAAAAGAATTAAGTTATATTTGTAGCCCTTTTCTTAGCCCTGGCCCATGATAAAAAGCCTGTTTTACAAAAAAAGCGACGAGCCGCTCCACGCCTATCTCTTTTACCTGTGCTTCTGCCTCATGCTGGCTTCATTGCCCACTTCCCGGTATTTTATCAGTGTGGCCCAGATACTTATGGGCGCAAACTGGCTGGCCGAAAGGCGATATCGTGAAAAAATTCAGCGCTTCCTGCGAAACAAGCCGGCGGTAATCTTCAGCCTGATCTACCTGGTATATATTGCAGGTATCTTCTGGACCAACGACCTGACCTACGGAATTGGCTATGACCTGAAAAACAAGGTTCCGATCCTCACGCTCACTTTTATGGTGGCCTCGGGCAAGCCCCTGAGGCCAAAAAGACGCCATGACCTGATAACCGTATTTTTGCTCTCGGTGCTGGTTACCTCTGTCATCGGTTTTTTCATTTTTCTAAGCAGCGATTTCATCAATCCCCGTTCCATATCGCCCTTTATCTCGCATGTGTACCTGAGCATGATGGTAGTTTTCTCCATTTTCCTGATTCCCTGGCACACCAGGCAAATTAGCGAGAACCCGCGCTGGCGGCAGCTCTCATGGCTGGCTTCGGCCTGGTTGCTTATGTACCTGCTCATATTGAGCTCCATGACGGGCATTCTTTGCCTGGGAGGCGTAATCATTTTCCTGCTTTTTCGCGAAATCATCAGCAAGTCGCCGCTTTCGCGGAAAATCATGGCAGTGGCTGCGTTTGCTGGTTTGGCTGCTGCCAGCCTTTTGCTGTTTTTCTATGTGATAAAACCCCTTACCCTAAGCATAAATCCCGAGGCCTCAGAGCTTGCCGAAAAAACCAGCCTGGGAAACGCATACCGACACGATTTCGAAAACCAGCAAAGGGAAAACGGGCACCTGGTTTATCATTTCATTGCTGAAGATGAAATAGAAACTGCATGGAACGAGGTCAGCCAGATTGCCATCGACAGCAATGACCATTCCGGGCAACCGATAAAAGCTACAGTGTATCGCTATCTCACCTCGAAAGGACTGAAAAAAGACCAGGAAGGCATAAGCGCCCTGAGCAGGCAGGACATTAACGCTATTGAACACGGCATACCCAACTACCTCTACACTCGCTGGCCCAATTTGCTGGTGAGGTTGCACCAAAGTGCCTGGGAGGTTTTCGAGTACAACCGAACGGGTAATCCAAGCGGGCATACCTTTACTCAAAGGCTCGAATTGTGGAAAGCTTCAGTAGTTGCCTTTAAAAAGCAGCCCCTGTTCGGATGGGGTACCGGCGAAATTTTTCTTGCCATGGACTATGGACTGAGGGCCATCAATTCTTCACTTGACAACTATCGCATGAAGCCACACAACCAGTTCCTGGTGCTGCTGCTTATGGTGGGCATCACCGGTACGCTGGTCATCTTTTTGCTTTACAGTTGGTTTTTAAGAGAGACCAGGGCCACAAATTATCTGCTCTTTAATATTTTTCTGGTCATCATGCTGGTTTCCATGCTGGGAAACAATCCCATTGATGCCCAGATCGGATTGACCTTTTTCGTATTTTTCTCCCTGTATTTTGGCATCATGTTTTCAGCAACCAACCCCAAGGAAACGGCTTTATAAAACTGCGCTTCCTGCTTTACACCGCCACATTATACTGCCTCAGGGCCTCGTTGAGGCTGGTTTTTCGGTCGGTGCTTTCTTTCCGTTTTCCGATTATGAGGGCGCAGGGCACCTGGTAAGTACCTGCGGCGAATTTTTTGGGCAGGGTGCCGGGAATCACCACTGAGCGGGCGGGTACATGTCCAACGTATTCAATGGGCTGATCGCCGCTCACATCAATAATTTTCGTGGAAGCAGTAAGCACGACATTCGCTCCAAGCACCGCTTCCTTTTCTACATGCACGCCTTCCACCACGATGCAGCGCGAGCCCACAAAACAGTCGTCTTCAATGATGACCGGGGCAGCCTGCACCGGTTCCAGCACCCCGCCAATGCCCACGCCCCCGCTCAGGTGCACATTTTTTCCAATCTGAGCGCAACTACCCACCGTGGCCCAGGTATCGACCATGGTGCCGCTGTCCACGTAGGCACCTATATTCACGTAAGAGGGCATCAAGATCACATCCGGAGCCAGAAAAGCACCATAGCGGGCAATGGCGTGGGGCACCACACGCACGCCCAACTTTTTGTAATCCCTTTTCAGGGGAATTTTATCATGAAATTCAAAGGGACCTACTTCAATGGTTTCCATTTGCCTTATGGGGAAATACAGTATTACCGCCTTTTTCACCCAGTCGTTTACCAACCATTTGCCCTCAACCTGACTGGCCACACGAAGCTTGCCCTTGTCGAGCAGTTCTATTACTTCTGCAATTTTTTCCTGAACCTGCAAATCCTTTAAAAGGCTGCGGTCTTCCCAGGCTTTTTCAATACTGTTTTTCAGATCGGTTATATTTTCCATTTTCAGCCTATACTTTAATATGCAAAAGTAATCATTTGCCGGGAGCCTCACTGAATCTTGAGTACCCAAACGTGTTCGCCACTGCTCCGCAGCCCGGCGGGCAGCTTTACTTCAAGATTCTTTCCAATTTGTCTGGCTCTAATGCTTCTGTCACTTCCAAGCATGCGCACACTCCTGAAGTTTATGTCACCCGGCCCATTAAGCACCAGGGGCACATCGGGAAACTCAAAAACGAACACATACAAGGTTTTGCCATCGTTCGATTGGGTAAACCTTATGTTCTCGCCTTGCCCAAATGAATGAAAACGTCTTGAGCCATAGATGTCTTCACTGTTTACCTTCATCCATTTGCCTATGCCTCATAGACGGTCGTATGCCTCGGGTGCGAGTGTGCCATCGGGCGCAGGACCAATATTGAGCAGGTAGTTTCCGCCCTTGCTCACAATATCCACCAGCTTCTCCACCAGGTTGTCGGTGGTTTTATACACATCGTTGGGCGTGTAGCTCCAGTGTTGGCCATGGTTATGCAGGTTTCCCAGGGATAAGGGAGACCTTCGGCAGGTATATGCTGCTCGGGGGTGAGATAATTCTGGAATACGCCGGGCACCTCTCGGTCAACCACGATCAGGCCGGGCTGCTTTTCGCGGGCCTTGCGCCTTATTTCCGCCATGTTGATGTCCAGATTTTGCGTAGCTTTCAAAAAGGGCTTCATACCATTGTTTCATGTGTTCAAAATTTGTTTTAAACAGGTCACATGGAACCGAGCACTTTGCGAGCTCGGCGAAGCCAATCGCATGTTTGAACATTTTCCTGTGTGTGAACGAAAATGCACATGCTTATTTCATCATGTCTGGTTTTTAAATGGTTACAGTTTTTGTTGAAGGAAAGTAAGCAATGCCAACCCCGGCAGCAATTGTTCTACCAGAAAAGGCGGACTGGAACCCCAGGCAACCGTTATGTCGTGGCGCGGCATTGAGGGCGGTATTGCGGCTGCAAAAATGGGCCAAAATGCCATTATAACGCCCGTAACACACTGCTATTTTGATTTTTATCAGGCTGAGCCCGAAACCCAACCCCTGGCCATTGGCGGATTAACAACCCTTGAAAAGGTCTATTCATACGATCCGGTGCCCGAAGAACTGACCGAAGAAGAAGCCCGGTTCATTCTAGGGGCCCAGGGCAATGTCTGGACAGAATATATTAAAACCTCCTCTCATGTTGAGTATATGGCCTATCCAAGAGCCATTGCCCTGGCCGAAGTGGTTTGGTCGCCCAAAGAAACCAGAAATTTTGAGGATTTCAGCAAAAGGCTTCAAAATCATTTCAAAAGACTCGATGTGCTTGATGTTAATTATCTCAAAGAACCTTTAACGGAGTAAAACAGCATCAAACTGAAAAACATTTTTTTCAGAATTTGAGACTTGTGAAACAATGGTTATTGATAAAAAATTACTTTTGAAACAGAATTAACCAAACTCTTAATCATGAAAGAACTTGTAATTGGAATTGACATTGGCGGAACGTTTACAAAATTTGGTTTCGTTGACCGCGAAGGCATTTTTTATGCAGAAGGTAATTCGCCAACAGATATGTTTGACAATGTAGATGACTACATTAAAAACCTGGTAAAGGATTTAAAAAAAGCCGAGAAGGAGATTAAAGTACCATACAAAGTTGTGGGTATGGGTATTGGTGCTCCCAACGGAAATTACCACAAGGGCACCGTTGAGAATGCAACCAACCTGAAATGGAAGGGAATTGTGCCCTTCGCTGAGCTCATGAAGAAACATTACGATGTTCCCATAAAACTTACCAATGATGCCAACGCTGCGGCCCTTGGTGAAATGATTTATGGCGGAGCCAGGGGAATGCGCGATTTTGTAATGATTACGCTTGGAACCGGCCTGGGCAGCGGCATAGTGGTAAATGGCGACCTTGTTTACGGGCACGACGGATTTGCCGGAGAACTCGGGCATGTGAATGTCAAGAAAAACGGCAGGAAGTGCGGTTGTGGAAACTTCGGCTGCCTGGAGACTTATGTGTCGGCACCCGGAATAAAAAGAACCGTTTTTGAGCTGCTGGCTTCCGACACGGAAGGCTCTGAACTGGTAAAATACAATTATAATGAACTGACATCTGAAATCATTTATGAAGCCGCCAAAAAGAACGACCCTGTTGCCCTGAAGGCATTCGACATTACCGGAAGGATACTTGGGGAAAAGCTGGCCGATACGGTGGCTCATACCAGTCCGGAAGCCATCTTTTTGTTTGGCGGCCTTGCAAATGCCGGCGACTTCATCCTTATTCCGGCAAAAAAGTACATGGAAGAAAGCATTATGGGTACTTTTAGGAACAAAGTCAGGGTGTTGCGCTCGGGACTTATCGGAAAAAATGCTGCCATTTTGGGCTCAGGTGCATTGATATGGAAAGACTTGTAGTAATGATTTATTAATAGAAGCAACCTTTCTTTTTTTGAAAAAAACCAAAAATTAAATCCTTAAAACATGGAGAATCAAAACTCAAGCATGAAGACTGGGATTATGACTTTTTCCCTGATCTTTTTTATTTTCGGTTTTGCCACCACCTTTATCATTACCCTTACCGCCCCGGTAAAGGCCATTTTCGGGCTCTCTGAATTCAGCGCACAGTTGCTGGCCTCAGCTTTCTTTTTTGCTTACCCGATCATGTCCATACCTACCGGTAAAATAATTGATAAAATTGGTTATAAATGGACCGTTGTTGCCGGATTATTCCTGATGGCGCTGGGTAGCTTTATTTTTATTCCGGCAGCCAGAATTCCATCATTTCCCATTTTCCTTTTTGGAACCTTTATCTTGGCCGTTGGTGTAGTTTTCCTGCAGGTTGCTGCCAACCCCTATGTAACCGCCCTGGGCCCCGACAGCACCGCCTCCAGCCGGCTGAATCTGACACAGGCGATGAATTCAATTGCCACCATGATTGCACCCTGGCTGATATCCGTTGCCATTTTCAAGGGACTGAACCTGCCAGAGGCAAGTGCAGTAACCCCGGAACAAGCGCTTCAGGTTGCAGAAAGGGTTCCCATGCCATTTATTATCATGGGGATAATTATCATTTTGGTTGCATTTATTATTTACAGAACCAAACTGCCGGTATTGGAAAAAGGATCCGGGATTAAAAAAAGCGTTTGGAAATATCCTCATGTGGTTCTGGGAGCTTTTGCAATTTTCGCTTATGTGGGCGCCGAAGTTGGAAACGCCGGTTTGCTGGTAAACTATTTGTCCACTTCAATTGAAGGAATATCTGCTGAAATGGCCTCCACCTATGCAGCCATTTACTGGGGTGGTGCCATGATTGGCAGGTTCTTTGGATCTTTTATGTTTTCTGACATGCCTCAGTCGAAAAAGATGATGCTCCTGCTGCCGGTATTGCTGTTGGCTTTTGTTGCAGGTTCGTTTGTCACCGACTGGAACTGGACCATTGGGCTTACCTTCACCGCAATGGCTTTGGTCAACTTCTTAATCATGCAAATCGGGAGAGGTAAAGCTGCAAGGACACTGGCGATTTTTGCTTTAATTGCTGCACTTCTTGGGCTTGCAACCACTTTTAGCACTGGAAGTATTGCACTCTGGACAGTTATTTCCATTGGCCTGTTCAACTCAATTATGTTCCCCAATATTTTTGCCCTGGCTGTTAAAGACCTTGATAAAGCTGAACTTAGCGGCGCATCCGGCCTGATCAATTCATTAATTATAGGCGGTGCAATTATTCCACCCCTCATGGGCGGCATTGCCGATAATTTCGGCTATACCTGGGCATTTATTGTTCCGGCTATTTGCTACTTCTATATCTTCTTCTACGCTGTAAAAGGCAATACCATCAGAAGGGCTTAGAATAGTTTGCTGACATTGAAAAAAAGAGGCTGGTTCGTTAATTTGAACCAGCCTCTTTTATTTGTAAATTAAACTTATTTTTTATTGGAAAATAACCAGGGCAATAGTTCCGGCTCCTGAAAAACATAATCCCAGGCATTATGTCCAACGCCAGGGTAAAGGGTCAGTTTTACATCTACGCCGGCATTCTGATAGGCTTCAACCATATCTTGTGAGAGACTGACCGGAACGACCGGATCGGCGTCTCCATGAAAGGCCCAGACATTGACCTGGCTTACCCGGGGATTAATGACTTCGGGATTGCCTCCGCCACATATGGGAAAAGCCGCTGCAAACACTTCGGGCATCCGGTAAAGCAGTTCGAATGTGCCCATGCCTCCCATCGACAAACCACCGATATAAACCTGGTTTTTTTCAACCCAATGGTTTTCCAACAACGATTCAAGCAGTTTTATGGCAAGGCTCAAGGAAGGGCCTGGCTCGCTCGAGGGGTCGAAGGTCAGACTGCGGTTGCCGTCTTTGTCCAGATCGAAATTTATCCTGGCCCAGAAATCGTTCTCGGCGCACTGCGGAAACACAACAATGGCGGGAAATTCCTTACGGTTTTCCGCGGAAGCGAAAAAAGAAGCCCCATGCACCAGCTGCTTCTCATTGTCGTTGCCGCGCTCGCCAGCGCCATGCAGGAAGAAGACCAGCGGGTATTGTCCCGAAGGATCAAAGTTTTCAGGAAGCATAATGCGGTAAGGCAGGCTGCCTTCAACCGAGACAAAGACCTCGGCACGAAAAAGTTCTGAATGCTGGGCCTGGAGCACCATCAGGTTTAGGACCATAAGGGCAGAAAAAAGTGATTTTCGCATGACATAATATTTTTGGATAAAACTGAATGAAAGCATCCAAAATTAAACATTTCTGCTTGTGAAGTAAAAAAAGATAAATAATTACAGCTCAATTTCCACCAGGTTGGTTTCCTGGTTGAGCATTGATAAAAATATCTTTTCAGGAATGACTGCGCCCCCTTTTCGGTAACTATTTTCTTCAATAGTAAATTCAATCCTCTGCCCATTCACTAAAACTTTATGTGGGCTAAAGGTGTTCCTGGTAAGCTTGTAAAGAAATCTTACCTTTTTGTCCAGAAAGTACAATTCAGCACTTAATCCGTTAAATTGCAATGGCATAACTGGATCAATGATAATCTTTCCTGCTTCCCGGCGAAGGCCAAGCAATTTCGAAAAAATAAGGCCAATGAAAATTCCAGGACCGCTTGAATAAACCCGCCAGCCCCCCCTGAAGGTAAACTTCCCTGCATTGATTTCATGGTAAAGTTCATCGGCTTCATACCTGCTTTTGAAAATAATGTCGGAGCTGGAGTAGTAACAATTCGACTGCCGGATATCGCCCTGAGGTACTACCTCACGGTAATCAACAGGAATGGCCTGGCGAAGGGCGGCGACAAATTCGTTTGCTTTGCCAAGGCAGGCCAGTGATTCAGCGTAACGAATATGTTCATGAATATACATAAGGCCGATCTCGCGACCGAAAAAAGTGCTGCTCTCGGCACGCTGGAAAATAGTCTGTATCCCGCCACTGTATTTCAGCGGCCGGTCCATCAGCCTTGCTCCATCAGGGCCCTTTAGTTTGTCTTCAATAATTTGATGATGAAAAAAGGCCTGTTCTTTGGTAAAAATACCGCTGAGAATACCTCGCTCCATGGGAAGGATACTGTAACTAATGCCGGTCTTCTGATCGGAAGGGTGAAGCAGCAAGCTGATGCTGCCGTCAGCTTCAACAAGTCCATAGCCTGCTACCACCTCATTTTTCACAAGGTATTTATTGAAATCGGCTCGTATCCTATCGCATGTATAAAACAATTCGCCGGCTTCCTCCTGTTTTTCTTGTTTCATTAGCACCCCGGCATACTGCATGAATGCCTGGTAGTTCATTTGCACGGTCCAGCTTGAGATCATGCGCGAAGCAAGTTCGTCGCTGACTGGTTGCAGCGAATCGTTCCAGTCGCCCCCACCAAAGGGAACCAGCGCCGTGCCGGGGATAAAAGAACCGGTGATCATACTGATCAACCGCTGCATATGCTCTTTGAGTGGTGTTTTTTCAACAAAACCCGGCCCCTTTTCATGATAATAAGGCAAAATTTCACCGAGGATACCAAAATCGCCGGTAACCAAAATATAATTACTCAGTGCGATGATGCACCAGTAAATGATATCGCCGTGGGCTTCGTGGGCGCGGATGTTGAAATAGCTGTCGAACATCCACCACTGCGGCCAGCCGCCGTCGGGGTTCTGGTTCGAAAAGATCATGCACAGCACCTTACGCGCTTCCTGGTATTTTCCCAGGTTAATAAGGAAGTCAACCGGCCCCTGCGAAACGTCGCGGGTGCCCCAGGCTGCGCCGCCAAACTGCTCCAGCCCGTAAGGAGTGAGATAATGCGTAAGGGCGTTCATTCCGAACCAGGGAAGTATCTCCTTAATGGCTTCAATGTCTTTTTGCCCGCTTTCAATTTGCAGATTCTGGGACAATTCCTGCCAGGCCCTGAGGGTAGCAGTTGTATCGGAAAGGAATTGTTGGCCGGCTATTTCGTAATGAACCGCTTCCGCGGAAGCAACCACTTCACCAAGTATGCTCACTGAGAAATGAGCGGTTTCGTTAACCTCAATAACGAAAAGATTTTCATTAAGCCGTTTGCCATCTGAGCGCAACAATTCATCGTGGCCATAACGCACATCAGTATCTTGTTCCTGTATCAATAGCCTGAACCGGGCATCCGGAAATTTTCCGGCCAAAAGGGAATCTGGTCCGGGTTTAAAAATAAACTCATTTTTCTCGCCCGGAAAGGTTTTCCATCCTATATTCTCATCAAAATGACTGGAAATCAGCAGTCCGACCTTTCCACCACTGATTACGCTGAAATCAAGGTTAACCTGCGGACTTTGCTTCGATGTCCAGGTCCTGACCTGAAAAATGTGCTTTCCGGATTTGTAAATCCAGCGGCAATGGTTCAAACCCATTTCAAAAGCGGATGGCACCCCAAGCAAATAATCCTTTCCTTCCAATTTTACAAAAATGCGTTGCCCCGCTTCAGATGCCTGGTTAAACTGGTTGGAGCAAATGGATAGAAGAATATTGAAATTGGTATTGCCTTGGGTAAGGTGCGAGTTAAACACACCATAGGCAAAGGGGTTGGTTGAAACAATGCTTTCGTCAGGAACCAACCCGGCTTTTGCCTGCATTATATGGCCGTGGGGTCTGTCGGTCAAATTTTCCTTGGCGCGGAGAACCACATGCTGGTGGTCGCCCTTAAAAAAAGAGAGAATCCGGCCATTCTCCACTTCGGCATGTCTTCTTTCCCGGCCAAAAAAGTCTGTGATCTCCTTTTCGGTCAGGTCCTCCACGGTAAGGAATTCAGGAGCGTTGAACAGGCTCTTCAAAGGCGTTTTCCAGCCGGTGTCGGTGGTTTCAAAAGTATTTTTTGTAAAAACGGATGTCAGGCCATTTAATTTCTCCAGGTCAGCTTTTGAAGTGGCTTCAGGGTGATCGGGCAAAAAAGTTGAGATAAATGACGTTTGGTAAACTTCGCCTGGTTTGAGTCTGAATTTTTTCCCTTGCAAAGCGAGCACCGATGATTCGCCGGCATACTCACCGCCGAGTTTTTCTGCCAGCAAACCTCCAGGAATGCCTGTTTGGCGAAAGGCGGGGCCAAAAAACTGCATGCCATCCACACTGGCAGCCTCAGCCCCTTCGGTGCAAGCCATCATCAGCCAGGGGTGGCCTCCGGCTTCCTTCATGTTTTGCCTGACGCAGATTCCCTGACCATACCTTATATCTTTCCATATCAGGCGCTCAATATACTGACTCACATAATACTCATTTACAGTACCCGGCTGCCCGGCTTTCAGTCCCGCATCCTGAACCGCAATAAGGTCAAGCTCTTGCGCTGATCCGGAAATATTTTCAACTCGAAAGCTCCAACGCCAGTTAAAACCTTCCTCCGAAAGGTGCAGGGCCAAAAGGTAATCGAGCCCATTCCACTGACCTTTAGCAAAAAACCTGTTTTTTTCAACCTTAAAACGGCTGTTGCTATCTGGGCCGGTTAAGGCTGCAAATTGCCCAGATTTTAAACGATTGCGCAAATAAAACCCGGTTCCCGAACGCGAATGCAGGGTAGCCTTTCTCAGGTTGATCCTGATTTGACCTGCTTCAATGCTTTCTACCGAGCCATTTTCCAGAAAACTGAACCGGAGTCCTGATTGATTGCTTATTTCCATCTATTGAAATTTTATGGTCAGCGTAATTTCCTTTTGGTGACCATGCAGGTAATTTGCCAACACCCGATCCTTTTTTCGAATAAGACTGACCGGGCTGCCGTTAAGGTTGGCAGATACGATTTCTGCTGATTTTGGACCCTCAAAAACCATCTCTCCAGGAAGGTCCCGCTCCCCCATTAAGGAGAATTTGGCTTGATTTTCCCCTGATTTAATTTGGAGAATGTCAGATGTGGTATGAAGCACCTTTAATCCGGTGAATACTTCCAGTGAAATGGGGCTCAAAACCCCATAAAGCGCAGGCCACAAAATTTCATTGCCTTCTAGTGGAATACTAATCTGGTCACCACTTTTGGGATGGGTGTAAAAAACCTTTCCATGTTGTTCTTCATTGTAGTAATTGCCAATAAAAAGCATTGCCGAACCAAATGGTGTAAATCTTTGCCTCACAGTGATGTTTTCGCTTGAAGCGGCGGCCTGAATTGCTTTTGCACCCGAAGCCATCACCAGGGCTTCATAAACTTGCTTGTGGCTTTCGGTATCGAATCCGAGCCAGGTTCCCAAATGAACTACTTTCCCGTCGCCCAGGGTTTTGCTAAACCCGCAAATTTTTCCCGAAAGGGTGTGTGCAATCACTTCCGCTCCTTGCAAGGCATCTTCAGAAAAAGTCATTTGCGGGTTGGCGCATTTAACATCACTAAATCCCAAAATATCGATAAGCGGCGAATCTATTACTTCTTTTCCGTCAGGGGCAATATTGAGCGCATCCCTAATGATGGTGCAGGGCTTTTGCGACATCTCCCTGTCGGGAAGGCAGGGATAAATCACCACCTGCCCCCCAGCCGCGGCATAATCAACAATTACCTGCTGATCACGGGCATCCATTTCATCGGTGGTAAAAGCCCAAACCTGCTTATACTTCTTGAGCTCATCAGCAGAGACCTGGCTCAGGTCGGCCATATTGTAATCGATATTCAGGATTTGTAACACCTTTAGCAGGCCATCAAACCAGGCAGGCCTTCTAATGGCTGCAGGAACGAACTGAAGAGCACTTGCTCCGGTCTCTGGCCGCTCAAGTTCGGTGGCATAATAGGGCGGATAAAAAAGGACACAGATTTCTGCCTTGCGTTTGGCATCTAAAATGACAGGTTCAATGGCCTTAATGAGCTTGCTCATTCGGCTTATTAATGGGAAGGCGCTGGTCTTTTTTCCTTCTGCCGTTAGCGGCGTAAACCAGTAAAAGGTATCTCCTGAATAACCTTTTCGCAAAGGGTTGCGGCCCTGCGAAAACATATAATAGTTCCATCCCGTCAGTCCATTGGCAATGCTGGCCTTGTAAAACAGCTCCATTTCGCGGGGATTGGTTACCACGTGGTATTCGCGCGAACCACTCTGAAACTCTGCTGCAAACAGGGGTTTGTTGCCTTGCATTGCACGGGTAATGTCATTAATTATCCTGTCGTCGTGCATGTTGCGGTGCGAAAGGAATTCGGGAATATGGTCAATGCCAAAAATGATTTCGCTCTTTTCCCCGTAAAGGTCCTGGTACATGGTAATGTTTACCGGAAATTCGTAGCCATGGCCATAGATCCAGCCAGGGAGATTATGGTAAACAGGAACCCCTACTCCCCTATCGCGCGCCATTTTTAAAAGCATCCTCAGGTAGTCGCCGTAATAGGTTCTCCAGAAGCAATGCCATTCGTAATCGCGGCCCCGGTCGCCCGGCGAAGCATATGGAAGATTCCCGTCCGGAGGCAGTTCCACATCCGCGAAACTTGAATAGGCCGTTCCCCATTGGCCATTGATTTCAGAAATATCCCTGAATTTCTTTCCAAGATAGGCGATAAACCGCTCACGAACCCTTTGGCCATAATCGGCCTGGTGTGCAAGCCATGAAAACAACCCAATTTCATTGCATAGCTGCATCATAATGACAGGGCCACCTGCCTTTAACTCATTTTTACTTATCAAAGGCATAATCTGGTCATACCAGAGAGTAACTTTTTCCAGATATCCGGGATGGAAAAGGCTTACGCCTTCGCTGGAAACAGGCTCACCCTTGCTGTTATGCATCCTCACATCCTCACCCAATTTCTCCAGGAACCAGTCAGGAAGTCCTGCACCCCTGTATTCGGCCAGGATAAAAGGTCCGGGTTTAACAATACAGTAAAGGCCATATTCCTCGCACAATCTGATCCATCTGATTAAATCACGCTCAGGGATTGATTTTCCTTCAAAATCAAAAACACCTTCTTCTGGTTCGTGCCAGGCCCAGGGCACATAGGTGCTAACCGTGCTCAGCCCTGCCTCAACTGCTGCCCTGATGTGCTTCTCCCATAAGTTGCGACGTATCCGGAAGTAATGAATTTCGCCGGAATTGAGAAAAGTTTTTTTGTCGTTAAGAATGAAATGTTCCCCTTCAATTCGAAATCCCATGTCGCGGAATGTATTTGGTTTTTAAAAATTAATTTAACCTTCTTCTTCCAAATCCCTTGCCCTGTTTCTGATAGTAATGAGTTCCTTTATCTCATGAGAGCGTTCTTCGGTAAGTGCATATTTCATTATAAAAAATATGGAAAAGATACTGAGGAAAATCGGCAATCCGATCTCTATTATTCTCATTCTTAAAAGTGTAAGGGGTGATTGTAATTTTAAGGGCACAATTAAAGCATCTACTGCCCTGATCCCTCGTTCAAAAACTTCGGGATCCAGGGAGGAGTCAAGGTTTGTCAGATAGTCCTCAGCAATTTTAACATTTTCAAGCAATGTCAGATAATGCTCCTGGCTTTTAGGGTTTTTTTCAGCCCTGGCCTCTAGATGTACCCTGAGTTCTGAAGCCCGGTTGCGCGCTTTGTTGAGCAGGTCTTCCATATTTGCCGTGGCTGGTTTCCCTTCTTTCCATGCTTGTAATTCTGCATGGATCTCCCGTATGCTACCCTCCAGGGCATCAACCCTGGTGACCTGTGTCTGATCGAACAAGGTCAGCACAATCAATGAACCGGCCACAAAGCTCGCAAGGGCGGTTCCCAGTTTAATAAACCACCAAAAAATGGAATAAAAACTGCCTTCTGTTCGATGGCCTGTTTTGAGGTCATCCTCATCGCAAATATCACCCACCATTGAAGCACCAAGGGTAAAGAAAAAGAGCATGCCCACCGAGAGCAATATGGTGGGAATAATAATGAGGTATGGGTAATTGGGGTTATAGCATACAATTTTAGAAAACTGTGCCAGCACCATAAGCGAAATTGCCACTACCAGGGTGTTTCTCTTTCCAATTTTCGGGCTTATTATATTGAGTGGGAAAACAGCCAGCAGGCCGGTTATAGCCCAAACGGTTCCGTTTATTCCAAGCAGGTAAGCCCCGGCCACTTTGTCACCTCCGAACACATAAAAGATCGGGATATATGACCCCAAAAGGTTAACAAAATTAAAGCCCATAGCCAAAGTAAAAATAGTAAGGGTAAGCAGAATAAAGTTTCTGTTTTGGGCCACATGCTTCATATCTTTCCAGAAGGGCGTTTTTTCCTGCTTGACCACCCTTTTGAAACCTGGCTCGCGCAAGGAAAAGAACCACCAAAACGACAATGGAATCAGGATAGCGGCAACGAGTATAGAGACGTAGCGCATGCCATCGGCTTCGTTGCCACCAACGCCCCTGAAAACCTCCATATTGGCCAGTGCAAACAGCCATGGTGTGCTCATAGCAAAAAGGTTACCCACAAAACTCTTTGCACTGAATAGCCGGGTGCGCTCATGATAATCGCTTGTCATTTCCATGCCCAGCGCACCGTGCGGTATCTCAAAAATGGTACAGGCGGTAAAAAAGAGCAACAGCGACACAAGGATGTAAACCAGCTGGAATGCCTGAAACCCGGCATCAGTAGGAAACCATGACCTTATCAGATCGCCCTTGGGCACCCACCAAATAAGCACGAAAAAAGCGGCCACCAATATCCCTCCTATTAGCAGATACGGCCGGCGCCGGCCCCAGCGGGTGCGGGTGTTATCAGAGAGGTGTCCGATGATAGGATCGGAAACCGCATCCCAGAGGCGCGGAATAATGAGAATGACACCAAGCCAGAAGGCACTGAGTCCCAAACTTATATTCCCCATTAACCCGACCAGGATGCCTGCCACATTGAACAGGGCAATGGGTATGATGCCGCCTGAACCATATGCAGCAAGCTGCGAAAAACGAACACGGTCGTTGTTATTGTTTGGTTTTAAAACCCCTTCTTCCTCCTGGTCCATTTGCAAACATTTGTTTTGGAGTTAGTAATAAATCTCAACCTCTGCCGGAAACTCCCTAATGGATATCCAGTTTTCACTGAAAGCGCTGCTTTCCTTGCCATTAATGGTCACCCTTAATGGCATTCTTGAGCCGTTGAAGTTCCTTATTTCCATACCGTTTTCCGGTAGTTCAACATCACCAGAGATGGAAAACAGGTATTTCTCCGCTTCCTTCTTTATTGAATATGAAATGTCGCCATAATAAGTCGGCAGATTTTTGACCGACATGCCATCAGGGGCATCTATCCAGTCCTGATAAAGGGCAGCGGCCAGCACCAGCGACTTATCATATTCATTTTCATAAACGAACATAGACCGAAAGGAATTGATAAAGTCACTTCCAACCCATGTATGGGGCATATCGCCGATAAACCGCGGCATACGGTAATCTTCCCATACCACCTCGGCCCAGTGGTACCAACCCTGGGGGCGAAGATCATCAAGGAAAAAGTCGATGAGCTCGTGCGCCCTTTCAGGCTGGTCAAGGATGATGAACGAACCAATAAGCCTTGTTTCGTAAGGGGTGTAATTAACCCATTCAAGATTTCCATCCCTGCGGTTTTTAAAAAATTCATAGTATCTCTCAAAAGTGTTATAAACTTCGGGCCGTGGCAAGTTTTTAAATTCATTACACGGGGTCAGTGCAATAGTGGTAGAAGTCGCATCAAAGTCACCGAGTTCAACAGAGCCGGGAATGTAATCGATACCCCGGGTTTTCATGGCCAGGCGTATGGAACTATAAAGGTCTTCCGTGAATTTATCCCTTACCTTCTTTATATGTTCATAAGCTTCGTCCTCTCCAAGTATCTTCTGAATCTCCACTGCGTCTTTAAGCCCTTTAATAATAAAGAAGTTATCCCAGTAAGAGTGCATTGGTTTTTCTGAATACCCTTCATGGCTAATGGATTCAGGCACAATACCATAATAAGCCCTGATGCTGTCGTTGCCGTATTTAAAATGATCGGTAGAGCGTTCGGCGATAAGCGATTCTATATAATTAACCGCCATCAATACATTTTCATTCCTTTCTCGAAGGAAAGCAGTATCTCCGGTAAAATTGAAGTACTCGCGAATTAAGTAGATCAGTTGTCCGTGGCTATCGTGCTCCGGAACCGGGTCTGGTCCACGGAAATCGACCACACATGGCACCTTGCCGCTTTCGTATTGATATTGAGAATACCAGTTGGTGAAGTCTCTCACTTCCTCCACAATGCCTGACTTTAACAGTGCCGACGAGGTCAGTGAGCCATCGCGAATCCAGCTGCGTTCGTAAGAGCGCGAGCCGGGCTGGATGCCTGCCTTGTCACGGTTGATCAGGATATAAATCAAATTCGAGCGGAAAGCATTCAACATCTGGTTTGCTGATTCGGGAAGGTCGAAATGAATATGGTTTGTTTTACTTTCCCAAAATCGATTGGCCTCAATAATCTCCTGCCGCACCGATTCATTACTCAGCGCCCTGTAATCCGGTTTATCCTGATAAAAGGGGATCACCACAAAAAACTCGGTCTTCTCGCCGGGCTCAAGCCGGATGTTGTATTTGACCACTCCGTTTGCAAGCCCCTTTGGATCAGAAACTGATTTTCTCCCAGGAAAGTATCCCTTGCGCAGAAAATCGGGCAGGCTGCCGTTGTCGAAAACTCCAGCCCCGAAAGCATCGTAAGGTCTTAAACTGTAAATGGTTTTTTCGTCCGCATGAATAAGCCTTCCGGGGATTTCTTGATGCAAGGATTCAATTTTTCCGGCTCCACCTGCAAGGTTTAGAAACTGATAGTAGGGATTTACCTGGAAAGGCCTGATCAGCAGGAAAAACTCAAACGAAATGGGCTGGTCAGAAGTGTTTTTAAAGGCATAGCCGATATTTAACCTGGAGTTTACATTGGCCTCTCCGCTTGCAGAAATCCCTGTAATAAATTCCAGATTCTCCATTTGCCAGGCCACTGATGGAATAAACTGAAAATCATCAGCATCCTCAAAGAATTCTAGTGATTGGGAAGATTCCACATTGAACCAGTTAAACAATTTGCCACCATGCTTTATCATAGGTTCGATGGAGAATAAGGCCTTATCAACCTCAACCATCCCGTCTTCATTGATCAGTGCTTCCTTCATGTCGTTGTTAACCCCTGTAATTGTCCAGTAAGAAGCCTGCTCCAGAAAATAACGGGGATAATCCCCTTCGGGCGATTGCCCAGCAGTATATTTAAGGAAGTTATTAATTGTCATAGATTGCTCAATTCCGAGAAAATTTATCTCCTTGACGCCAAATCCCTCCGGATTTACTCCTTCCAGCAGGTTAATCCGAATGTACCTTGCCTCTGCTTCAGGGAGCCTGATAAAACTATCATCCGATTGATTAGCTCTTACAGAATAAGCCTTCTCCCAGTTTTTCCCGTCGTTTGAAAGCATCACATCAAAAGCCCTGGCAAAATGCTCGCTTAGCCAATTAATCTTCAGGCCTCCAAACTCACGCCTGGTTTTAAAGTCGATTAGCAAGTGCTGGTTTCTGACTCCCCGGCTGAGCCAATGGGTATTCTCTGAACCATCAAAAATATTTGCCGCTCCACGATACCTGGCATTGGAGGAGGCCAAAATCGTGGGCATGGGATACGTTTCAGGGGCTGGCTCCAGCGGTTCAAAGGTCAGGTTGTCAATCCAAATCGTTCCTTTACCCCCTACAAAGGAAGCAATAGTGAATTCAATGCGATCGATCCGTTTGAGTTCCCGGTCGTCAGTGGGGCCCCAGGCAAACGCAATATGCCGCGGACGGATACGGATGCGCGTCCATTCTTCAGGGAAATCATAATTGCGGTTGTTTACCCACCAAACATTGTCGCCGCTGCTGTCAATAAACTTAATTTCAAAATTGTTGGGAGGTGATTCGGCCTTAATGTAGAAGGATATCTCGTAATTCTCGGGCAAATCAATGGGGAACCATTTTTGAATCCCCCCATAACCGGTACCTTTTGTAAAATCATAATCAAAGCGGATGGCGTTACCTTTCATCCCTTCTTCGAGCGAAAGGTTCAGTTCAACGCCATCAGAACGGATGAATTCCCATCCATTGGTAGTTTCGAAATCATCGAGAATTTGCTGGCCGTTTAAAGCTGCTACCGGCAAAATGAAATATAAAAATATAACCTTTGAAAAAAGATTTTTCATGACTTTCAATTTTTCAGGATCAATTTCAATTAACCTTTAGAAAATATCAGCGAGGTCTATTTCATGTAATCGAAACCAAGTTTTTTTAATCCTTTCTGAATGACCGGGTCGGGCATTACATAATCCCAAACAAACCCAGTTCTGAAGTTCTCGATCATTATTAGCATAGGGCCCTGAGCGATCCCGATAAAATCATCGTTCACCCAGTCTGCGGTAAGGTTAAAGGCATCATAAAATCCATATTTACCCCAAATCCGGTCTCCATAATTACTGATCAATGACTCAGCAGTAGGCAAAACTATTTCTGGTGCAAAGGGCAAAGAGGACAAAGCGCCGTAAGGAGCAATAGTACCATCGTCGAAATAGTTGTAATCTGGCCCTGCGGCACCCCTTCCGGCATATCCGAGAAACTCCCTGTCACCGAAATTATAGGTTTCACCCGGCCCATCACTGGCGGTCACTCCCCAGCATAGCTCATCATACCCCACCCAGCCATGTGGATTCTCAATAGCATATTGCTGCTGGGTTAGCGTCGCTCTTCGCGAATTTTCGAAGTAGTCGATTCCGTTTTCTCTCATGGCCTTGTCCCCAAGTCCCCTGAAGTCAATGAAAACATGAGAAAACTGGTGTCCAAACAGGGGTGGAAAGGCCACATGATACAGGCCTTCGTAAGGTGTTTTCCATTTATATGTTTCGAGCCAGGCATCGTAGCTCCTTTCAACATTCTCCATGCCTGTACCAGCTGCAAGGATATACAGGAACAAGGCTTCATTATACCCAAACCAGCCCCAGTCAATTAATCCATCCTCGGGTTTCCATCCCATTGAAATAGTATGAGGGTGAGGGCTTCCTTCAGGCATATCAAAGAAATTCCATTCCAACCGTTCAAGCAAACTGCCCGAAAGCTCCCTGATTTTTTTCTCCACGTCGTTGTCAAGCTTGTAATAATTTCTGGAAAAAATTACCCCCATCAATAAAAGACCGGTATCAATGGTTGAGAGTTCGCACTCCCAGACCCGGGTGCCGGTTTCCATGCTAAGGAAATGATAGTAAAATCCTTTGTATCCTGTGGCATTGGTATCAGGGCTTTGGGTGGAGTTATAAAAAAAGTTCAGCGTATTCAGGGTTATTTGTGCGGCCTTTTCGCGCGTAATCCATCCACGCTCAGCCCCAATGGCAAAAACCGGCAGTCCAAACCCGGTTGAAGCAATACTGGATGGAGACCAATCTGCCGCCCGGTCCTTTACAATTCCCCATTGCGGGTGATGTTTGTCCAAAAAGAACTGAAAGGTTTTATGCTGAATGGAATCGAGCATGACTTCCTGTTCGGCCGACAAAGGATAATCGACCTTTCCAAACGATTTGAACTCAATTTCTTCGGTTCTCTGACAAGATGCCATCACCAGAACCGCCAAAAAAGCCGTCATTATTTTCATAATCATGGAGTTATATGTTAATAATTTTTCCGTTTTCAAGACATACCGAGTTCTTAACTTTCAAAATTTTTCCAGGCTGAACAAGGCTGTTTTCAGCCAGGGGCAAAATACCGAAACGGATTAATTGTTAAAGCCCAACTTGTCCATGGCTTC
The DNA here is from genome assembly GCA_002402465.1 of Bacteroidales bacterium UBA4814. Classification (GTDB taxonomy): domain Bacteria; phylum Bacteroidota; class Bacteroidia; order Bacteroidales; family UBA7960; genus UBA7960. The sequence continues at coordinate 28,442 of DHFW01000018.1, read as the reverse complement.
CTGCACTTCGGGTGCCGACATGAACAATTCCCAGCACAAACCTGACCTGTAATTCTCAATCATAACCACAATGGGACCCTGATCGATGGCCAGGTAGGTGTTGGCCCACCAACCTTCGCCAGGGTTAAAAGCATCGTAAAACCCATAAGGCCCCCAGAGTTTATCGCCTAACACATAATAGAAATGGCGAAGGGCTTGCATGGATTCCTCGGGCGTAAATGGCATGGACGACAAGGCCGCTGTGGGTGTAATTGTTCCGTTATCCCTGGCAGAAGTAGGTTCATGCGCAAGATAACCCCAGGGATCATCGCTTGCGGTAAGGCCCCAGGAATCTGCACTATAACCCATATGGTTAAAAGGATTTACAATGCTATGCTGGCGGTTAATGAGCGTATGGTTGACATTCTGCGTCCAGTAATTGGCATACTGGTCACTCAGGTTCGTAGGATCCAGGCCAAGAAATGAGTAATGGGCAAAGAAAAGCGGCCCACCGTAATCATAACCAACAGGAAGCGTAATTCCATAAAAGCTTTTTCCATTAATAATACTTCCGAAACGTGCCCAGCCCTGGTGATATACTGTTGCATCAACCGGAAAGGCGGAGGAAGTGGCGGCCATAAAGTAGGTAATGAGGGCTTCGTTATAGCCCCTTACCTGCATATTCATATCCCAGCCAAAATTGGGCGACCAATGCCAGTACAATACGTTTTGTCCGCCTCTGGTATACCAATCCCACTCAATTGTTTCGAGTAGTTGGTTGATTTTGTTAATCAGGTTGTTTTCAGAAGTACTTTCAGTATCCAGATACTGCCTTACGGTAAGAAGCCCGGCTGCCATAAAGGATGTTTCCACCAGGTCGCCTCCATCATCCTTGGCGCTGAAAGCTATAGTTTGCCCGGTATTGCCATTCATCCAGTGGGGCCACACGCCATGGAAACGGTCGGCTGTTGTTAAGAAATCTACAATTTGAGCAAGACGGCTTACACCCTCCAATCGGGTGATAAAACCCCGCTCGATGCCCACTAAAATTGCCATCACACCAAAACCACTCCCTCCAATTGTAACAGTGTTACCCGATGTATTTCTCTCACGGGCAAGCCCGCTTACGGGATGGGCAAAGTCCCAGAAATATTTAAAAGTTTGCTGTTGCACAAGGGTCAGCAATTCTTCGTCGTTCAGGGTTGGTAATTTTGGTCTTGGATCCAGTCCTGTTACAAAATGCTTTAAAAACCCGCTGAAGATATAACCATCGGCCGCCGTCAAGGCAGATGAAATAATGAAGCGGTAGCTTTGGTAATATTCCAATTCAGCATTATTGGAAATGGTAACAGTTTTCCGGTCTTCAGAAAGGTTTGCCGAGAAATTCACAGCCGGAAAAAATGAAAATGCAGATTGGTAATTTTCAGGGTTTAAACCTTCGTTAAAACTGACGATGAGTTCGATGTTATCAAAGGCAATGTTTTTCAATGGAGCACTTATGTCCATGTTCAACCCGTTCAAGGTGATAGCTTGTATCAGCAACCTTCCTTGTTCGGTGGTAAATTCAAACGCAATACCGGGAAAGGTTTCCTTGTTGCTGCCCCTCATCTTTTCAGAAATTGCCAATTGATGGGTTTTCAGGTAATCGAGATGGGCAGCCGGAGTCAGCACAACGGTTTTATTATCGTTGGTAAAGGAGAAACCAACCTGCAATGCACCGGTTTCACCCTCTTTTTTTAAAAGAATGTTTTGTTTGGCCGATGCGGTATCCACAGGACTGCTGAATTCAATATAAATGCTGCTCGATACTGGAATATTCAGTACATTTTGGTCGGCTTGCAGAAGGGTGCTGCCAGCCCTTGCCCTGATCATCTGCAGGGTGCCTGCTACAGGGTCGGGGTTATCGTCCTTGCATGCCCAGGGAAGAAACAAAATAATCAACAACCAAAAAAGCCTGAACAGTTTTTCCATATTAATTATTAAAAACAGGCAGGGACAGGCCGAAACCCGCCCTGCCTGAAATTAACCAAAACCAACATTTAGGGTTTCTCAGAGTCGTACATTAACAGAATTTCAGTTGGAGATAATACCTTGTGATAAATACGGATATCGTCGAGTTGTCCTTTAAAGTGGTTAGCTCCCGGGAAGTCGTATCCACCCCAGGGTTCATTAGCCCACAAGCTGCCTGCACGCGACTGGATGAAACCAAAGGCCAGGTCATTATTCACGTCAGGCATAGTGCCAGCATATTTTAAACCCACAACATTGCGATGTGGAGCGTCTGCTGGCCATAAATTGAAGTTTTGACTCTTCATTTTCTCGCCATTATAGTAAAGTATGCCGGCCTTGGTAGCGGCATTGTATGTAAAGGTTACATGCAGCCATTTGTTGCTTACCATAGCAACATAGTTTTCAGGTGTGATAGCCTTTGCAAAGTCCCAACCCTGCCAGCCGCCGTTATCGGCGTAGTCAGCGTTGCTCGGGAACCACATGTCCTCACCAATGGTGGTACCATCGGCCAATTCGTAACGAACGGCAAACTTGGCCCCATCTAGTCCTCCAAAAATTTCAAACTGCAAACCCCAAAACGCCCCTAGACCAATTACGAAATGCCCTTTATCCTGGGGTTCTGCTCTTACCCAGAAAGAAATAGTGAAATTATTCGTGTTGATCAACTGGTCACCATTGGGAATTTCAATAATACTGGTTGTACCGTTAAAACTTGCGGCTTTACCAGCTGCTGTGTTACGCGAGTCAACGTAGGTAATGTCAACAATACCATTGGCAGCCGGGTTGAATGAACCAGCCACATCATTGGCATTGTTTTCAAAGGTCCAATGCGCAATGGCACCTGAAGGAGCAAACGCTCCGATGGTGGAAAAGGTACGGGTGACTTCGCTAAGAGTTAAGCCATCAACCGATTTTAGGCCAGACTTGAATTTTAACTCATAAAGTGTTCCGGTTCCCAAATCATCAACAGGTACAATCGTAATATTCCTTCCTGACGCCGTAATTGTCAGTGGAATATCTGTATTGTCATAATCCTGCGTAAGGGTAATGTTTGCTGAAGTGGCACTTGATGGGTCAATTTCAACATTAAAAGTTGCAACAATGGTTGGATTAACAGGTACCTCTGTGGCCGAGGTTGCAGCATTGAGGTCAATAGTACCGGCAACAAGGGCTACGAGAGTGGGATCCTCGGGATCATCATCCTTACATCCGCTAAAAGTTACTGAAATGGCTGCCAAAGCAATGACAAAGCCGAAGAAAAAATTTTTGTGTTTCATAATAAAGCTTGATTTTAGTTAAACAAAAAAAATTACCAGTTTGGATTTTGAGTTAGAGACCCTTGTGAAATATCAATTTCATTTTGAGGTATGGGGAGCAATTCATGTTTTCCTTGGACAAAGCCTCTTGATCCCAGCACCTGCGGGGCTTTGCCGGTTCTTACCAGATCCCAGAACCGATGACCTTCAAGGGCGAGCTCCATTCGCCTTTCTTCAATGATCAGGTCCCTGAGTTCGTCCTTATTGGTTGTGGTGATGTCAGGCAGTATCTGGTCATTGCCCTCACGCGCCCTTTCTCTCACTCTGTTCAGGTACAGGAGGGCCTGATCGGGTTTATTGTTTTCGTTCAGGGCTTCAGCAGCAATAAGCAGCACATCAGAAAACCGGATGAGCCTGCGGTTGTGCCCGAACTGCGTATTGGTTGAAGTGCCCGGAATCCACACCTTACGGTTGTAGCACTCCACTTCAATCAGATTTCCGTCATTATCGAAGGTTTCGTCTGGGGTTGAGCCATCGCCAAGAATAAGAATGCCATCAATAACATCGCCGAGGTCAATAATAGTCCCTTTAAGCCTGGGATCCAGTGGATCAAAGGTATATCTCAGGTCGAGTGAGGGCCGGTTAAAACCCCAACCCCGATTAGGGGTTCCACGAACGCCCTGGGTGTTTGCATACTGGTTGCCCACCGCCCCTTCTGTTTCCATAGCGCCAATTTCGAAAACCGACTCAGTACCGTGCTCACCATCTTTTCCGTTGGCATTTAAGAAAGCAGGCTCAAGGTCATATTCGTTCGAATTTACAACATCCAGGGCATAGATTTCAGCGTTAAGAAAATCCTGCCTGAAAAGGTAAACTTTTGCTATGAGGGCTTTTGCAGCTCCTTTTGAAGCCCTGCCAAGGTCAGAAGCAGCATACTGGCTTTTTTCCGGAAGGTTTTCAACAGCAAACATCAAATCTTCCAGAATCAGGGCATAGACGTCATCCTTTCCTGACCGCGGTACCTGCAAAGCAGGTGTGGTGGTCGTAATAATTGGAACGCCTCCCCAGGCCCTGACCAGGTCAAAGTAATATAAGGCCCTTAAGAACCTTGCTTCAGCAATGTATCTGTTCCTTAGGGTGGCATTCATATTAATGGCAGGTACCTTTTCAATCACCACATTTGCATATTTAATTCCCTGGTATAGGGCAGACCACCAACGGTCAAGGCCATCCTGGGTGGTTGTGTGGGTAAAGTTTTCGTACGGACCAATGGTGTTAAGCTGGTCGGCAGGATTGCTGCCCTTGTGCGCATCGTCAGACATGATATCAAGAATCGGGAACCCGCCCGAATGATAATGCCAGCCACGAAGTGTTGAATAAACTGCATTGGTGGCAAGCTGGGCGTCAGCCGGTGTAGTAGGAAATGATTCCTGGGTGAGTTGCCCCTGTGGGTTCAGCTCAAGGAAATCTTCACAACCCTGGAAAGCAAGAATGCTGATCAATATCAGTATGATGGTTCTCTTTTTCATAGCCTGGCCTTTTAAAAAGTTACGTTTAATCCTAATGAGAAAACTGCCGCGATAGGATAGGTTCCAAAATCTATCCCATTTGAAAGCACATCGTAGCTTCCTATCTCAGGGGTATAACCGGTAAACTTTGTCTGTGTGAAAATATTCGTACCCTTAAGATAGAGCCGAACATCCGTCATGCCCATCCTGCGGGCAAAGGTTTCAGGAAGCGTATATCCGATCATAACGTTGCGCAACCGTATGAAAGATCCATCCTGGATAAACCTGTCAGAGGGCGTGTAATTATAGCCACCAAAAGAAGGGCGGGGTTCAGTATTACTTGTACCGGGTCCGGTCCATCGGTTCCAAACCGTGCGTTCAAAATTGTAAGGATCTGGCCGAACAGCATCTTTGCCATTAAATATTTTATTGCCTGTTTGACCATGAACATCTATTGAGAGGTCGAAAGCCTTATACTGGAATTCAAAGTTCAGACCATAAATAAATTTGGGGATAGGCGAACCGATATAAGTGCGGTCGAGACCATTGATCAAGCCATCCTTATTCACATCCACAAAGCGAAGATCGCCAACTCCTGCCTGCGATGAGTGTGGATAGGCATCGAGCTCTTCCTGGTTCTGGAAAATACCATCGGTAATGTATCCGTAAAAAGCCCCTATTGGTAATCCGACGCGGCTAAGCGTAACGGGAATCCCATTGGCCAGGTAGCCCCCAATGAGCACCGAGTCAACACCGCTTGCACCGCCAATAGAACGAACTTCATTGTGAATGGTGGTTCCCAGTACCCCAACACTGTAACTGAACTCCCTCACTTTTTCGCGCCAGCGAAGATTAAACTCGAAGCCACGGTTTAACACAGAGGCAGCGTTATACCTTACTTTCTGCCCCTGCCCGTTTCCTAAATGACCCGGAGTGGATAGTTCCACCAGGATATCATCTGTGACGCGGTTGTATAAATCAAATTCACCAATGAGCCGGTTATTCAGCAATCCTATCTCGAGGCCAATGTCAGTCTGGGTGGTACTTTCCCATTTCAAATCAGGGTTGCCGTTCTTGAAATAGCTGGCAGCCGGGTAAGAAGCATCCGGGTTGGAAAAAATAGCCAGCAAGTCTGATTGAACCCTTGCAAACCTGTCGAAATACAGAATCTTCTCATTGCCGATAATACCCCAGCTGGCCCTCAATTTTAAATTTGAAATCAGCATAACGGACTTCATGAACTCTTCATTCCCAATGTTCCAGCCAAGGGCAAATGACGGGAAGTTGGAAAAGCGGTTTTCTTTGCTGAACTTGGATGATCCGTCCCGCCGAAATGTTACAGTAGCAATATAACGGTTGTCGAAACTATAGTTTGCCCTGAAAAGGAAGGAAATCATGGAATAATATTGGTTGGGATCAACCCCATTAAAAAGGCTTTGCAACATGTTAATGTTGTTGGCCTCATCAAGAACGTAAGAGGGTAAAATATACCAGAAGTCACTTTCGTCGCGGATCAGATTTTGTCCTGCTATACGAAACTCCTCCGACTGGCTTTTTTGCATAGTAAAACCAGCAACCGCATTTATATTGTGACGGGCGAGCATTTTGTCATAACTTACCGTATTTTCCCAAAGCCAGCTAAGGTTGTCTGAATTGCCTTTGAAAATATCGCTGAACTCATTATACTGTTGTGATGCGGTTCCATCCGGGTTTAAAACGGCAAAGGCAGGCGTAAAGCTTTCGGCTTTATTAAAAGAGGCATCAATCCCCAGGCTCGATTTCAAGGTTAAGGCATCGGTGGGGTTGGCTTCGGCAAAAATGTTACCAACGCCTCTCACACCACGGCGGAAGTTGTTTGAATATTCCAGGTCGGCCAAGGGGTTACCAACGTTGTAAACCACGCCAAAACTTTCGTCTTCGTAATAAGGATTAAGCAAGGGTTGTGCACGGTAGACCGAATAGGTAACATTAGGTGCAATTTGCTGCTGAAAAGGTGCCAGGGTAAAGTTATTTCCAATCCTGAAAAAATCAGAAAGATTGTAAGTATTGTTCAGCTTAAGCGTAAGACGCTGGTAATCGGACTTTGGAATAATCCCATCTTGCAAATAAAGCCCAATACCTACATAATACTGGGTAACATTTGATGCTCCTGTAATAGAAAACTGATGGTTCTGCACCGGTGCGCTTTGAAAAATCAGGTCCTGCCAGTCGGTATTTGGAAGGATATCCACGTTATTATAAGTACCAGGCAGGATTTCGTTGGTGATAATAGCAAATTCACGACCTGACAGCAGGTCGATCTTTTTGGAAAGCCGCTGAATACCATATTCTGATGAGAAACTGAACTGGGGCTTCTCTTGACCCAGGGTGCCTGTTTTGGTCTGAATAAGGATAACCCCATTTGCTCCACGTGAGCCATAAATGGCGGTGGCCGAGGCATCTTTTAGTACTTCCATCGATGCTATATCGCCCGAGTTAAGAAAAGATATATCATCAAGGATAACCCCATCAACCACATAAATGGGAGAAGAGTTGTTAAAGGTGCCCACCCCTCTTACCCTCACGGAAGCTCCTGCTCCGGGGGCACCCGAGGTGGTGGTAATTTGAACTCCGGTAACCTTTCCCTGCAAGGCTTTTTCAGGATGCAAAGCCGTAATTTTAACTATATCTTCGGCCTTTAATGAACTTACGGCTCCGGTAAGGTCGCTTTTTCTCACTGTGCCGTAACCAATTACCACAAATTCTTCGAGAGAAGTACTGGAAATTTGAAGCACCACCTGAATGACATCTGCAGTGCCAATGACAATTTCTTGATCTTCATACCCGATAAATGAAAAAACAAGTGCCTGGTCGGCAGGTTGCACTTCAATCTGAAATGCTCCATCGATGTTTGTGGTAGTACCCCTTGTGGTACCTTTTACCACTATATTTACTCCGGGCAGGGTTTCACCTGTGTCAGAGCCCGTTACCGTACCCCTGATAATGCGTTGCCCCATTGCCTGAAAACCCATCAGCAAAATGGCAACAGCAACCATCAAAAGCCTGGGGTAATGTCTGAAATCGAAATGATTTTTCATAGGCAAATGGTTTTGTTGTGGTTGTTATTTTGGTAAAGAAAGAACCCGCTATATGAAGCAAAAACAAAACAAGACCATTGGAACAATTCGGTTCAAATGGTAAGCCAATTTTAATTAACTAAGTTGTGCATTAAAACAGAAAGTAGCATTACACTATTTTAGAGAATACTTACAGATTTCACGGGTTCTCGTAACTTCACCTTCGTATTTTTTAACCTGTTCACTCGTTTTGCAAGTCTTTTACGACTGCAATTTAAGGCCATTGCCGTCCAATCGCAAAACAAGCATACCAACACGAATACTTCACCCAAAACGGGAGTAAAAAAAGCACCCCAATTTTACCCACGCATATTTCTTTCAACATTCAAAAACCATTATAATTCAATGGATTAGAAACGTAAAAAGTTACGAATATTTAAGGAGAAAAGAAAATAATTCTGAAAAAAAATCGAAAAAAATAGGGGACAAAGAAAATGATCAGAAAGATAATATATATTCAACCAGGTTCTGGGTTGGGAGCAAACCCAGTCTTTTTCTAAGCCTGTAGCGTCGTTCCTCAACGCCCCTAACAGAAATATTCAGCAAAGGGGCTATCTCTTTCGATGAAAGGTTGAGGCGAAGATAAGCGCAAAGTCGCAGGTCACTGGGAGTGAGATCAGGAAATTTGGCTTTTAACCGCTGAAAAAAGTTTTCATGAGCCTGATCAAAAAGCTTCTCGAACATTTCCCAATCATGGTCACTTTTTTTACTATTGTCAATTAGCTTAATAATTCTCGCAAAATACTTCCTTGGAACTCTTTGACCTAACTCTTCTATTTGTATGCTCAGTTCTTTCTGAATTTCATTAAGGAGCTCGTTTTTCCGAATTATGGACATGGTGTTGTTGGCAAGCTGGGTGTTTTTCAGTGAAATCTCTGACTGCAGTTTCTCGTTTGTTAGCCTGATAATCTCACTTTCAGCCTGCTCCTTTTGCATTAGTATTTCAACCTGCTGGCGCTTAAATTCTTCTTCCCTCCTTTTAAAAAACCTTTGCAGGTACCTCCACCTGGCAAACCAGAAAATCAGCAATAAAACAAGGGCATAAAATGCAAAGGCATAAAAGGTAATGTACCAGGGAGCCCTGACTTTAAAGTTAATTTGCTCGGGTTCTGAAATGAAACCCTTGCCATCCAAGGTTCTTACCTGAAAAACATAGTTTCCCGGGGGTAAACGAAGGTAGGTTTCTTCGGTTGACAGCGTCCATTCGCTCCAATCCTGGTCTATTTGAGAGAGCTTATACTGAAAATATTTCATCTTCCCGAAAGAGCCCCTGTGGGAGAACTGAATATTTATGTTATTGAAACCCCTCTTCAGTTTGAGAGCTCCGGTACGATCATTTTCCAAACGTATTTTTCTGTCCGGATTTTTCCAAAACGACAGTTCCCTGATTTCAGGCGTGTAATTATTCTGAGGCAATTGATTAATCCGATTGAAGTTCAGAATAGAAAAGCCATTTGAAAGGCAAATCAGGTGCAGGGTGTCATTAAGAGCAACAATATTTTCGTAATCTTCGACCAACTCAAGCCCGAACATTTCGGGAAGGAAACGATACAATAAACTTACATCATTGAACCTGATTTCGAAAAGGCCAATTTCTTTCTGCTTTACAAACCAATATTTGTTCTCCCCTGCCGGGATAATCATGCTTGCCTTTTCAAAACCTTCGAGTTTTGGAATGATTTCATGGTAAGGAAGAAGTTTATTGTTTATGGCATCCCATTGAAGTATGGTTTCTCCTGTAAGGATTACAATTCGGTTATCCACCTTGAAAACACGGTTTGTAGGGCTGTTCAACCCAAAATCACCATCAATCTTTATTGTATGTATGGCAGTTTTCAGGTCACCTGATGGTTGCACCTTGTAAATACCTGCCAGTGAATGCCCAAGCCAGATATTTCCCAGGTGGTCAACCTCAAGAAATCGCGCAGGCCCTTCAAAACCTGTCAGAATATGGCTTTTGCGCCAAACCCCATCTCCCATTTCATAAATCACCAGAGGGTAATACGTGCTTTGGATAAGATAATCATCATAAATCCCGGAGAACTTCTTTAAATTATACCCTCCGCTGATGTCGCTAACCCTGATAAGTTTATTATTGCGGATAAGAAAAGTGCCCTCATTCAGTCCGCAATACAATTCGCCATCAATTTCTTTAATAAACCAAACCTGTCCCTGCGATTCAGAAATAAATCGGCTTTCTGAGAATTTTCCGTTTTCGTCAAGCGAAAAGTAATGGATACCCTGGTTGGTTCCAATATAAAGGGTGCCGTTATAAAATTCAGCAGTATAGACGGTACCCAAAGATGATTCATCATCAATAAACAATTCTACCGGCGAATTTAAGGTAACATAATCAAAGCCTTTATCCATTCCAACCCAGAGATTATTTTCGGCATCATTTCTTAAGGCCAGAATAGTATTATTCTGAATGGAATTTCCAGAATGAAGGTGGTGAGCAAGTTTTCCTTCAAGATCAAAAATAAAAATCCCTTTCATTATTGTGCCAAAGGCAAGCAGGTTACCAACCCTTACTCCATTGTTAATTTTAAATTCGCGCAACTGCTGGTCTGCTTCGTTTTCCCAAGGTACCCACGATTTCCCATCTGACAAAAACACACCTTTTGAACTGGTCCCAACCAAAAAAGTATCTTTCGTAAAAGGCAAAATGGCTTTAACTTCCGTGTCGCAGAAAATTTCACTCCCTTCTACGAAAAACAGTTCACCTCCCTTAATTTCAAACAAGCCACCATCAATTTGCTGAATAAAAAGGTTTTCGCCGCACTGGAGTAAAAACAAAACCGAACCCGGAATTTCAATTTCTTCAATTGCCGAACCATTGTATCGAAGTAATTTACCAAAGCTCTGAAAATAAATGGAGCCTTCATGCTTTTTAATCCGCCAGAATTCTTCATTCCTAAGGTCAATGCCATTTAACAGGGGTACCAGGGAATGATATTTTAAATTTCCAGCGGCATCTTTTTGCCAGTAGCCAAAGTCTTCAAAAGATCCGGAATAAATAAGTCCATCTAAAAACCTCACCGAGCGAACAGGGGTTTTAAGCGGCATTTCATAAAGACTGAATGAGGCGCCTTTTAGAATAAGTAACCCCTTGGTATTGCCCACATACAAATTACCTGCATTATCAAGATCAATTGCCCAATTTTGGTCTCCTGCCGAATAAACCGATCGATTGTAATTCGTCACGTGAAAAGGAATTTGGTTCCAGCCGGCTAACGGTATCATCAAAAAAAGAAAAAACAAGACACACTTGCATGTATAAACCAGAAAGAAGCGACAAGTATTTTCCATAACAATGGAATTATTAATATGGGCAAACCAAAGATAACAATTGTATTTCAGAGCCACAGCGACAAGAAAAAATTCGTCTTTGTTTTGTATTTTTCCTAAATAAAAATACCTCTTATTACTCCATTCTCCTTTCTCCAATCTCCCAATTTTTTCTTACTTTTGCACATCAAAATAAATTGATGGGTAGGATATTAGCTATAGATTACGGGCAGAAGCGGGTAGGCCTTGCGGTGACCGACGAGTTGAAGATGATCGCCAACGGACTGACCACGGTGCACGTAAAGGACCTGATGGCTTTTTTGAAGGATTACTGTGCTCGCGAAACGGTTGAATGCATAGTAGTGGGCGAACCGCGCGACATGAAAAACCAGGCTTCGGATGCTGCGCGCTTCATCGAACCTTTTGTAAAGCACCTGCGCAAACAGTTTCCCGATATGCGTATTGAGCGTATTGACGAGCGCTTTACCTCGCAAATGGCCTTGCGCACCATGATCGATGCAGGCCTGGGCAAGAAAGCCCGGCAGGACAAAGCCCTGGTCGACACCATTAGCGCCACGATTATGCTGCAGTCATACCTCGAAATGTTGTCAAATTCCGAACAAAGAAAATGATATTACCTATTGTAGCCTACGGCGATCCCGTGCTGAAAACCAAGGCCACCAATATTGACAAAGATTATCCGGGCCTTGAAGAACTGATCAACAATATGTGGGAAACCATGTACCATGCCAATGGCGTGGGTCTGGCGGCTCCGCAAGTTGGCAAAAGCATCCGCTTGTTTATGGTCGATGCCTCGCCTTTTGATGACGAAGATCCTAAACTGGCAGGTTTCAAGAAGGTTTTCATAAACCCTGTTATTGTGGAGCAGTGGGGCAATGAATGGATCTTTAACGAAGGCTGCCTGAGTTTCCCCGATTTGCGCGAGGACATTTACCGCCTTTCAAACATCAGGATAAAATATTTTGATGAAAATTTCACTGCACATGAGGAAGAGTTTGACGGGCTTTCTGCACGCATTATTCAGCACGAATATGATCATGTGGAAGGCATTGTGATGGTTGACCGCATTTCGCCATTGAAACGCAGGCTTATCCGAAACAAATTAATGAATATTTCGAAAGGTGCCGTGAATCCCGACTACCCCATGAAGTACCCCCTTAGAAAGCGATGACCTACCTTAGCCACCGTTTGTCCAATGGCATTCGGATCATACATAAACCCACCGACTCCTGGGTGGCGCATTGCGGGCTGACCATCAACGCCGGCTCGCGCGACGAAGAGCACAATGAGCAGGGCCTGGCCCACTTTATTGAGCACGTCATTTTTAAAGGCACCCAAAAACGCCGCGCCCACCACATCCTCAGCCATATGGAAAACGTGGGCGGTGAGCTCAACGCTTACACCACCAAGGAAGACACCTGCATTCATGCTTCCTTTATGCACACTTACTACCAGCGCTGGTTCGACTTGCTGTCCGACCTTCTCTTCAACTCGGTTTTCCCCGAAAGGGAGCTGGAGAAGGAAAAAGACATTATCATTGACGAAATCAACTCTTACAAGGACAACCCCGGTGAACAAATTTTCGACGATTTCGATGGGGTGGTGTTCGACGGGCATCCGCTGGGGCGCAACATTCTGGGCACACCCAAAACCCTGAAAACTTTTGGACGCGAGCATATTGCACAATTTATTGACCGTAACTACGCCACCGAAGAGATGGTGATTTGCTCGGTGGGACGCATTCCTTTTTCAGAGCTGGTTCGTCTGGCCGAGAAATATTTTGGCCACGCCCCCATTAGCAGTCGCAAAAACCTGCGGCAGGCTTACAATGGATATGTGCCAAAAGAGAAAGTGGTGAAGCGCCGCAACCACCAGGCCCACTGCGTGCTTGGTGGCCCTGCCTACAAAGCCGACGACTCCAAAAAAACTGCGCTAATACTGCTTAACAATATGTTGGGAGGGCCAGGACTAAATTCACGTCTAAATATGGCGGTGCGCGAAAAACACGGCTTCTGCTATAACATCGAAAGCCATTATCTGCCCTATTCCGACTCGGGCATTTTCAGCATTTATTTTGGTACCGATGCCGACTACATCGACAAAACGCTTTCGCTAATACGCAAGGAACTGAACCGCTTCCGCAGCAACCAACTGGGTCTTCTGCAGCTCAAAAGGGCCAAACAGCAGCTTATCGGGCAGGTAGCCATCTCCTTCGAATCGAACCTGGCCGAAATGCTCTCGATGGGAAAAAGCATACTGTTATACGACAAGGTGGATTCCATCGAAGAGATCAACCAGAAAATTGAAGCAGTTAGTGCCGCCGAGCTGCTCGAAACCGCCAATGAGGTGTTTGACCCCGGGCACCTGAGTATGCTCACTTTCAAACCCCGGTAAGCAATGATTTCAGAAAAAATAGAGGCCTACGCCCGCAAAATGAGCGACCCTGAGTCGCCCGTATTGCAGCGCCTAAGCCGCGAGACCCAAGCAAAGGTGCTAAAGCCACGCATGCTTTCGGGCCACCTGCAAGGCAAATTGCTCGAAATGATCAGCATCATTAAGCCCTCCCGGCGTATTCTCGAAATCGGCACTTATACTGGTTATTCGGCCATTTGCCTGGCACAGGGCCTCACAGAAGATGGCTTGTTGCACACAATAGATCACAACCCCGAACTGGAAGATTTTGCCAGGACCTTTATTGTAGAAGCCGGCCTGGAAAATAAGATCATTCAGCACATTGGTGAAGCCATTGAAGTGATTCCTACCCTTGATGAAACTTTCGACCTTGTCTTTATTGACGCCGACAAGGAAAACTATGTAAACTACTTTGAAATGGTTTTCGACAAAATGCCACGGGGAGGCATTGTTCTGGCCGACAATGTGTTGTGGGATGGGAAAGTTATGCAGGAACCAGCCACTGCCGATACCGAAACCAGGGGTATCATTCAGTTCAATGAGCACATCAGGCAACACGCCGGGATTAACCGCGTGCTGATCCCCTATCGCGATGGGCTTACCATTATCAGAAAAAAATAGCAGTTTTTCAGAAAGGGTGTAAACCCATTTCAAATCCGAAATAGAAGCGCGGAAACTCTTCCAGGCCCGATTCAGATTTAAAATGATCGGAAAAGCGATAGCTTGATTTGAGCACAAAATTGCCAAAACCTATCCTTGCCAGCAGTCCGTAATCAAAAGGCTGCACATAGTCGAGTCCCGATTTTTTCACTTTCACCTTTTCGCCGGTGGGCTGCTCGAAAGCATACACATACCTCGAGGCAAAAGTCCAGTTGCCATACACGCCAATATCGATAAAGCGTCCGATGAAGTCGCCACGGCGTTTTTGCCAGTTGAAACGCTGATACAGCCCCAAGCCGGTTTGCACCATCACCAGTTTTTCGCTGTTCAGAGGCATGTCGCCCATAAGGCTGGCCAACTCCCAGGCAGACGGCGAATACTGCAGCCTGCTGAAACTCCATTCGGCACCGGCCGAAAGGTAGTGATTAAACTTCCTTTTGTAGCGATAACCATATTCAAAGGCCCACGAATTGGTCGATTTAATTTTTCCTTTTGGACCACCCGCATCCCCGGCAAAAAAGCCAAACCCAATAAAAGGGTGCCTGTAGTGCTTGCGGTTCATACCATACTCCGACTTGAGGGTATCGCCCTTCAAGTCTTCGTAAACAAGCACTTCCTGCGCTTTGGCAGGAAGACCTGCAAGCACACCCATCAGAATCAGCACAAAAAATCGTATCAGCATATCATCATTGGTTTAAAAAGGTCCAGGCAGATGTATAACCCGCCAGGTGAACCAAAATTTTCTTTCCTTGCTCAAAGTCGCTCAGGTTCAGTTTCAATATTTCTGTTTCAGTGGCCAGCAACACAAAATATTCCATTACCCTGTCGCTGGCATCCCTTACCTGGTAGTAAAGGTATCGGTCCTGCCGGTCGAGCCCCTTGTCATTAATTACTTTTAAGCGGCTCACTACTTTCAGGGTATCCTTGGTGATTTCAAACTCAAATGTTGGCTGAATTTCCAGTGATTTATTTCTGAAAAAGAAATCGGCCTGCGGAATGCCATATCCGTGCGAATAGTCGAAATAAGGAAACAGGGTGGCGCTTTGCTGCATGGCATCAAACACTTGCTGGTTGGTCCAATCGGGGTGCATTTGCCACAGGCAGGCTGCGAAACCGGCCAGCAAAGGGCTGGCAAAAGAGGTGCCCTGTATGCGTTTAAACCCGGATTTCCCCGCGGCATATACGGTTCCCAGAGCCGAGACCGAGGGGCTAAGCCTGCCATCGGCGGTTGGCCCCCTGGATGAGTAATCGGCCCTCAGCAAAGAGGGAAAATCGACCGCACCCACCGAAAGCACTTCCGGTGCATCGGCCGGCGTGCCAATAATTTTCCAGCTTTCAATACCCCCTTCATTGCCGGCGGCATTCACAATTAGCATCCCTTTTTGGAAGGCGATGGCAGCAGCCCTTGCCACCAGCGAACTGTTTCCGTCCATATCCTCAGGAAAATAGCGGTGGCGGGTGTATCCCAGCGAAGAGTTTATGATATCCGCACCATGCTGATCGGCCCATTCAACGGCTGCCAGCCAGTTTTTCTCTTCCGAAAAAGACTCAGTCCATGTTTCGGTGCGGGCCAGCAAAAACTCGGCGCCGGTAGCTAATCCGATGGGTATGCTGTCGATCCGGCCCCCTATCACCGACATTACGCTGGTGCCATGACTGTTTTTATGAAATACACCTTGCCGGTTGCGCACAAAATCGCGGGTAGCCACAATGCGGTTCTCGCTGAGAATATCTTTGAAAGCAGGATGATTATCTACGCCGGGAAACCCGGCATCGAAAATGGCAATGCGAATACCCTGCCCATCGAAGCCGTTTTTATGAAACCACCGTCCTTTCAGGTGAGCGGTATGCGCCAGCAGCAGCTCCATATCTTTTGTACTGAACTTTGAAATAATTGGCTCCTCCTCTGTTGTATATGCAGCAGGTAGCAGGTTCAAAGTCATGTACTCGATGCGATCAACAAAATCGAGCCTTTCTAAAGCTTCCAGTTGCAATGGGCTGGCATAAACACTAATTGCATTGAACCATCGCGACACCACATCCAGCGAATCTACCATTCCGGCAATGGTTTGCAGGTAGTCTGCCCTTACGGGGAAGTCAATTTCATCGAAAAGATCCTGGCCGTGCCTGAGGCGGCGCTCAATGGCCTTCGGATGGAAAAATGCAAAAGGATCGAACTCCACGTTTTCCTTATCGGTAAAAAACACCCAGACATTCTCTGTAGCCCCTGCCTGAGGAAAAAATCCGGCTGGCTGCGACCCGGCAGGTTGGGAAAAAACCTGGGCAAACCACAGGAAACAAAAAATGATTAACAACTTCATGAAACTTTTTTTACAGATTTTTTATGGCCTGTGCGATTTCCTCCAATTGCCAGCGCGGTGTAGAGGTGGCACCGGTAATTCCGGTACTTCGGGCGCCTTTAAACCAATCCTTTCTCAGCTCGCCAGCCTGTTCAATTAAATACGAGTTAGAGTTTGCCTCAAGGCAAAGGCCAAAAAGGTAGCGTCCGTTAGAACTGTTGGCTCCGCTGACAAAAATAACCACATCGTGGCTCAGAGCAAACTTTTTTATGGCCGGACCACGCCTCGAAACTTGCCTGCAAATGGTGTCGTTTACAATCAAGGCTTCAGAAAGACCGGCATGATGATTTTTGAGCCTGCACTCAAGCTCCTTTACCAACCCATGAAAACCTTCAAGACTTTGGGTAGTTTGGCTAAACAGCACTACAGACTTGCGAAAGTCAATTTTTTCGAGACTCTCGTGCTGGTCGGAAACAATTATCGCCTTGTGGCCGATCTGACCAGAGAGGCTAACCACTTCTGGGTGGCCTGGCTTGCCGTAAATCACAATCTGGGCGTTGGGGTTTTCTTCCCAGGCTTTTTTAACTCTTTTCTGCAGTTTCAGCACTACGGGGCAGGTGGCATCTATCAGTTTGTTTTTGCTTTGGCGGATGGTTTGGTAGGTCTCAGGCGGCTCGCCATGGGCACGGATCATAACGGTTTTTCCCGAAAGGGATGGCAAGGTATTATGAATGATGCGCTTAAGGCCTTTGTTGCTGAGCCTTTGCACTTCATGGGGATTGTGCACGATCTCACCAAGGCAAAAAACTTCATTGTTGCCGGCAAGGGCTTTTTCGGCGGCTTCGACGGCACGCTCCACACCAAAACAAAACCCGCTGGTGGCTTCAATTTCTACGATCATAACTCAGGCTGGGGAGGTACGTTGCCGGCAAAGTTAAACAAATCGTTGATGCTGGTACTGATGGAAATGTGGTTGGGAGCCCCTGCCAGGTGGTAATTGGAGCGCCCGTAATTAAGCTGAAAACGGGAAATCTTCACTCCAAACCCCCATGAAAAGCCAACGGTTGATAGGCGACTGTCAATTTTCATCTCCTGGCGGCGACGGTAGTTGTAGCCCAAACGGAAAGCAAAATTCTGACTGGGAAGAAACTCTACGCCCACCACCATATGCCGCATGAGGTTATCGGTAAAATCGCTCATCCGCTCGCTGGCCGTCTGTCCGGGCTCCGCTCCCCAGTATTCCTGTCCCGGCAGGCTGATGATCGACTCGTAGGTCAGGTCGAAGCGGTTCAGGTTATGTGCCACGATAGAAAAACGCAGGGGGGCGTTCAAAAGCTTTTTCGACACCCCGAACACCAGGTCGAAAGGCAGATTCTCGCTGTTGTTTTCGCGATAATGAGCCACCTGACGGCCAATGTTGCGGGCCACCAGGCCGGCAGCCAGCTGGCTTTCTGTATTCATATAAGTTACCGAAACATCGGCGGCAAGGCCCCAGGAATAATATTCGTAGAGCGAAGAGTAAATAGTTTTAAGATTTGCGCCAATGGCATAGCGCTCGCTGAGCGGGCGCCCCCAGCCAACGGCAAAGCTGTATTCGCCGGCGCCAAACTGCCCGTAAGTCTCGCCGGTTTCGTCGGCCTCGGTAAAAACGCCGTAATCAATGTATTGCAACGAAGCGCTGAAGGTGCCGATGCGCTCGAAGTTCCTGGCAAAAGCCACAGTGCCGTAATTGATATCGCCAAAATAATCTGCAAAATTCAGAGAAAGGTGGGTGCTGACCTCGGGCCTGAGCAAGGAGGGGTACATCAGGGCTGCGTCCAGGTCGGTGTCGTGGTTAGGTATGGCGTACCCCCCCAGGGCAGTGACTCTTGCAGAAACCGGGAGCCCCAGAAATTCATATGCTCTGCCACTTTGCTGAGATAACAGCTGTGCCGGCAACAACGCCAATAAGGCAAAAAGGGCAACAAATAGTTTCTTCGACATCCTGTCCTTATTATTACAGTTACAAACGCTTTTCCCGAAAGGGTTATTATTATACAAACACAGCAATTTTAAAATTGTTTCAGCCGCCTGAGCTCCCGGTCGATGGCCAGCACCTGAGGAATGACCAGTTGGCTGTCGTCGTTGTGTACGACAAAGTCGGCCCTTTCAATCAACTCTTTCTCCTCCAGCTGGTTGGCGGCCCGGCGCAGCACCTCACTTCGGCTTACCCCATCGCGCTGTTGCACGCGTGCAATGCGCAATTCGAGCGGGGCAGCCACTACAATCACTTTGTCGAAACTGGCGGCCATGCCTGTTTCGAACAATATAGCCGCTTCCTGCATAACATAGGCCTGGTGGTGCTGGGCAGCAACCCACTGCCGATAATCTTCGCGCACCAGCGGATGCACAATGGCATTGAGCCTTTCAAGCTTTTCCTTGTTATTAAAAACTATGGCCGCCAGAAGCTTTCGCTGCAACTGCCCGTTTTCGTCCAGCACCTCCCGACCAAACGCCCCAACCACCTGCTCTAGCACTTCGTGTTTCTCCATTATGGCTCTTGCCCTCAGATCGGCATAATACACCGGAACTCCAAGAATTTCGAAAACCCTGCAAACCGTGGTTTTTCCACTTCCAATATTTCCGGTTATTCCAACTTGAAGCATAAGCAAATAAGGGGATTAGCAGATTTGAGGATTAGGGGATTAGCTGATTTGAGGATTAGGGGATTAGCTGATTTGAGGATTAGGGGATTAGGGGATTAGGGGATTAGGGGAATTAGGGAATTTGCAGATTAGCAGATTTGAGTATTAGTAAATTTACTCCATGATCAGAAATTCGACGGTGGCTGGTCTTATGTGCTGAATGGCAACAAAGTCGGGGTATGTATCCACGATCACCTCCAGGTGGTGCGATTCGGGCAGGTTCTCGGCCGGGCAAATCACATGAGCCACAAAAAGCGAAGGCTCCACCCTGGCGTAATCTTTCAGGGCTACCAGGCAAACAACGCTGACCCTGTTGGGAAAGAGCCTCAGGTTGTGCACGGCCCCGTTGTCGTGTTGGCAAAGCACCCTCAAACCAAGCTCGAGCGATTTCTCGGTAAATTCCTCCACAGGGATGATAAGGCTCACCTGCCGGGTTTCAAGAGTGAGCCCCTGCCCCAAGGCCGGGTTTTGAAGCACCACCTGCTGTTCAATGGTTTTACTCAGATTTTCGAACACCAGGTTTTCAGTGCCAATGGCACGGAGAGTATCCACCAGATGGCGGGGTCCCCAAACCACCACGCTATCGGGTTGCAAGCTGATTTCGCCATACTGCCTGAAGCGTTTTTCGAAAGAAATGCTGGCATTGAGGGTTACGGGCACTTTTTTTTGGCTCGCATAAGCCAGGTTTACAAAAACCGTATCAGGCCATATGTCCGTGAGGCTTCGGCCACCGTCGAGCTGGCCCGAAAGGATACTTCGCATTTGGGCAGCCGTAACAAAGTGCAATAATTCGCCTCCACGGGTGGTGCGGCCAAAGGTGCCGGCATCCAAAAATAAGGTATCGGCTGACCGAAGATAGCGGCTGGCAAGCAGCCGCGCGCCGGTGGTTTGAATGGTAAGCTGAATGCGCGAGTGGCTTTGCTGGGCGATAACTAAATCAGAAGGAACCTCGCTGATTACCAGCGGCCTTTCGATAACTGCCTGGGCTTCTCGCGAAAGCTTGATGAAGAGCCAGAAAAAAGCACTGCAAAACAGGCACACCAGAAAAACATACAGTTTTTTTCTCCTGCCAGGATCGCGGTAAATGTTTCGCAGTCTCTGCAAAGGCCATATGCGGCTAACCATTATAAGCACCTCCTGAAAAAAGGGTTGTAAAAGGGCTGGTACCTGCCCCAGTTATGGCAGCAAGACCATGCTTTTACAACCCTGAACTAAAAAAAATTATCGTGTCTCTGAAAGATTCTCAGATACCGCATTTTGGGCCACGGCGGTTTTTTCAATTTTCAGCCGGTTCTGGCCCTCCACCTCAATGGTGAAAGTTTTATCGGTTACTTCAACAATCTTTCCGTGAATGCCGCCAACGGTAATAATTTTGTCGCCCTTTTTGAGGTTCTCGCGAAACTTACCCAGCTCCTTTTGCTTTTTCATTTGCGGCCGGATAAAGAACAGGTAGAAAACCAGGATGATAAGAATGAGCGGAAGAAATGCAACGATGCCGCCGCCACCGCCTTCGGCAGGAGGTGCCATAAGAATAATTGTGTTCAGAAAATTCATGTTCAATTTATTTTAGGGTTAAAAATGGATATTAGTTCTGGATAACTTCGGCCGTAATACGCAGCAAATACTCCTGGGGAGCGGCATTGGTAATAACGCGCACCGACTCTGACTGGAAGCCGCGGCGGCCGGCACTGTTAAACTGTACTGTAATTTTGGCTTCGCCGCCGGGCGGGATGGGCTCTTTCGGGTAATCGCCCACGGTGCAGCCGCAGCCACTGCGCGCATTGATAATGATCAGGGGCGCATCGCCCGTATTGGTGAAGCGGAAATTGTAGGCCACCTTTTCGCCGCTGAAAATGGGGCCAAAGTCATGGGTCAGTTTATCGAAAGTTGCTTCTGGAGCTTTGTGCGGATTTCCGGCAGCAGACTCAGCTGCATCCTGTGCAGTTGAAGATTTCCGGCCCTCACTGTTGCAGCCTAAAAAAAGGCCCGATACAAGAACCAAAAGCAGGGAGACATGAAGGAAACGCTTGCCTTGCAAAAAATTCATTTTTCTTCTTATTTGTAACTTTTTCTAAACAAAGGTATTAAAAAGGGTCTTCCCTTCAGCCAGAAAGCCCTTTAACGTGCTTGTTGATTTTGTTCTCACTCACAAACTCTTCCACCAGTTTATCGAGCACCCCGTTTATAAAGACTTTGCTTTTGGGAGTGCTGTACATTTTGGATAGCTCAATATATTCGTTCAGGCTCACCTTAACCGGTATTTCACTGAACTTGAGTATTTCGGTAAGGGCCATTTTCATGATGATTATATCCATCAGGGCAATGCGCTCCAATTCCCAGTTCTGGGTTTTGGCCGAAATAATGGCATCCATTTCCCGGTGGTTGAGAATGGTGCGCTTAAAAAGCTCGCGGGCAAACTGCCTGTCTTCCTCCTCTTTAAAAAGGTCCATCAGCAACAGGCCTTTGCCCTGCTCCGGGTCGATGGCCTTAATGGTTTTTACCAGCATCATGTTCACCAGTTCCCAGTCATCGATCCAGTATATGCTGTTTTCTTCGTAGAAAAAGTGCAACAGTTCAAAATTCACCACATCCTTTTTCACCATCCGGGTCACAAACTCGCGGTGGTCGGCAAAAGTTGCTTCTTCCTTGGCCATGTACACCTTGTAATAGTTTTGCTGCTTTACGTGGGCCAACAGCTTGCGCACCAGATCCTGGTTGCTGTCCCAGCTTATTTTGCGGCGCTTGCAGTGCTCTTCAATGGCAGCATGACCGGCAATGGTTTTCAGCACCGGATTGTTGATAAAGCGGGTGTTGGGATGGATGTCTTCCTGACTGGGAAGATGCTTGTTGCGATTGTCTTCCAGTATGCGTTCTTCCTGGCGGTAAAGCTCGCCAAGCAACAAAAACTGGTAAAGATAAAGGTCGTATATCTTTTCGATTCCAAAAAGAAGCTCTTTTTCGCCGGCGCCCAGGTCGTTGTTGCCCGACTGAAAAAAGGCATAAAGGCTCTGAAGCACTTTAACGCGCAAATGCCTTCTGTTTAACATAGGATCTGATTCAAATTTACAAGGAACAGCAGTGGTTAATGCACAATCAGCCTGCCTGGCAGCCCGAAAACTTTGCAAAAGTAATGGAATTTTGCTTGCCATGGGCCAAAAATATTTCCCAGGAAAGAGTAAACAATTTTTTCAGACAGATTGCCGTTTGTTAAATGAACTGTTTTTAAGCAAAAGCGTTAATACATATGGTGTTTTGCATTTAAAAATAATGTAAGCCGGGTCTATTGCAGGGCATTATTTTTGCAGTGGATATAGGCTTAAAAAACGAATGCAGGTTCTTTAAACGAAAGGAAGAAAAATGGAAAATTTTGGCAGCCAGAATACCAGAGAGGACATTTATTCCAAAGCAGTAAGGGCGGGAAAAAGAACTTATTTCTTTGATGTAAAAGCCACGCGCAACGAAGAATTTTATCTTACCATAACCGAAAGCAAAAAGCGCTTCAACCAGCAAACGGGCAAATTCATCTTTGAAAAACACAAGATTTTCCTTTACAGGGAAGATTTTGACAAATTTCAGGAAGCCCTGCAGGAAGCCTTCAGTGCCATTGTGGAAGCCCAGCCCGAAGTACCCCAAATGCAGCGCCAATTCCAGCCAAACAAACCCGAGGATTCTTTTTTTGAGGTACTGGACGAGGATGCTGAGGAGAGTGGCGACCCTCAGAATGACTAAGCAGGCTGCCATTTTGGCAAACCGCTCTTTTGCGGCACCTTGGCAGTGTTTATAATTTTTAACAAAAAAAAAACCGGTAAGCATGCTAAAGTTGTAAATTTGCACTGGAGTGGAAATGGCTCCGGGCGTTAAGGTATTGCCCTGCCTGTTTTGCCTTTCCGTCTGCAAGCAAAGACTGTCAGCAACAAGGAACCAATAAAAAATTATCAGCGTTTGACTCATAACACAAGGCCTCCCTGCATGGTTTCACTTGATCAAATAAACTTGAGTGAAACCATCATTTTTTAATAATATCTAAGATATATGAGTAAAGTTATTGCCATTGCCAACCAAAAAGGTGGGGTAGGAAAAACCACCACTGCCATTAACCTGGCAGCCAGCCTTGCCGTGCTCGAGCACAAAACCCTGCTTATCGACGCCGACCCCCAGGCCAATGCCACTTCAGGGGTGGGCTTCGACCCCAAAGTAATCAAAACCAGCATTTACGAGTGCATTATCGACGACGTGGAGCCCCGCAACATTTTGCTCAACACCTCCACCCCCAATCTCGACCTGATTCCCGCTCACATCGACCTGGTGGGGGCCGAGATCGAAATGATCAACCTGCCCAACCGCGAAATGATGATGCGCAAGGTGATTGACCGGGTAAAGGACGATTATGAGTTTGTAATCATCGACTGCTCTCCTTCGCTGGGCCTTATTACCGTAAACGCCCTAACGGCAGCCGACTCGGTGATTATCCCCGTGCAGTGCGAGTATTTTGCGCTCGAAGGTCTGGGCAAACTGCTCAATACCATAAAAATCGTGCAGTCGCGCCTAAACCCCAAACTCGAGATAGAAGGCATACTGCTTACCATGTACGACAATCGCTTGCGCCTTTCGAACCAGGTGGTGGAAGAGGTGCGCACCCACTTTCAGGACCTGGTGTTCGACACCATCATTCAGCGCAACACCAAGCTGGGCGAGGCACCCAGCTTTGGCGAAACCATCATCATGCACGATGTGCAAAGCCGTGGCGCCATCAACTACCTGAACCTGGGCCGCGAAATACTGCAGAAAAACGAACTGACCAAGATTTCCCAATCAGAGAAAAATATAGAAGTAGAATAATGAATGCCAAAAAGAGAGCATTAGGAAAAGGATTAAGCGCATTGCTCGACAACTCGGGTGTGGAGCCCCAGCCTGTTTACGACATTGAAAAAGACCTGCACGCCGTGGGCACCGTAGGCCGGGTTTTGCTGGCCAATATCGAAAGCAACCCCTACCAGCCCCGCACCGATTTCGACGAGGAAGCCCTGCAGGACCTGGCCGCCTCCATCAAAGAACAGGGCGTGATACAGCCCGTTACCGTGCGCAAGGGCGATGACGGCAAGTTTCAGCTCATTTCGGGCGAGCGCCGCTGCAAAGCTTCGCGTATGGCCGGCCTCACCGAAATACCCGCCTATATCATTTCGGCTACCGACCACGGCATGCTCGAAATGGCCATCGTAGAAAATATTCAACGCGAAAACCTCAACCCTATCGAGATTTCCCTGGCCTATAAGCAGCTTATCGACAACTACCAGCTTACGCAGGAGATGCTCAGCGAGCGACTGGGAAAAAGCCGCAGCTCCATTGCCAACTACCTGCGCCTGCTCAACCTGCCCGGCGAGATACAGATCGGTCTGCGCCAGGACCTCATTAGCATGGGCCATGCCCGCGCACTGGTGTCGGTTGACGATGTACAGACCCAGCTCGAAATTTACCAGGATATTATTGCCCAGGGCCTTTCGGTGCGCGATGTGGAAGAAATTGTGAAGAATCTTGCCAAAGCCGATGCCCGGAAACCAGAACCCACACCCAAAAAACAAAACAGCCCCGTCCTGAAAGAGAAATACCTTGAGCTGCAAATGCAACTCACTGAACTTTACGGCTCCAAGGTGCAGCTCAAAAGCAAAAGCGGCGGCAAGGGTGCCATCGTTATCAACTTCTCCTCCGAAGAAGACCTCGAACGCATACTGAATCTTATTCACAAATAATACGCCTCCAGTTGACGGCCTTCACAGCATATCAGCCAGCGCCTGCTCATCATACCCCGGGCAAAACAGCCGGCTCCCTCTGTGTGCTGAATGTATGCATTGTCGTATGCCTGTTTTTTTTGTTACCCCTTTCGGGGAAAAGCCAGCAAACACCTGCAAACAATGCGTTTGATGCAGTGCAAAACATTGATGCTGACGCCCTGGATACGGCCAAACCTTTACCATTGCCCGGCCGGGCCGCCATCCTCTCGGCCACCCTCCCCGGACTGGGGCAAGCTTATAACGGCGCATACTGGAAAATACCCATCATATACGCTGGATTCGGTGCAGTGGCCTATGCCGTAAACTTCAACAACAACGAATACCAGGTGTTCAGAAAAGCATACCTGGCCAAAGTTGATGGCAACCCAAACACGATCGACGAGTATCCGCTCTATAGTGATGCCGCCCTGAAAAGGGCTATGGACTATTACCGGCGCAACCTCGAACTCAGTTATATTCTGGGTGTGGCCTTGTACCTGCTCAATATTCTTGATGCCAACGTGCAGGCCCACCTGATGGATTTCGACGTGAGCGAAGACCTGAGCATGCGTTTGGAGCCGCAGCTGGCACCCCTGCCATTTTTGGCAGGTCCTGCAAGCCATACACCCGGACTTAAACTTACTTTCAGGTTTAAATTATGAAAGAACCACTGAAAATAGCGATAATCGGCTACGGCAAAATGGGGCATGAAATAGAAAAACACGCCCTGGCCGCAGGACATGAAATAGCCTGCATTTTGGACAATGAAGACGACTGGAACCAGTTTCCGGGCGAAGCCCAGGTGGCCATCGAGTTTACCACCCCCGACACGGCAGTAAATAATATTTTCCGCTGCTTCGATGCAAGCATACCTGTGGTAAGCGGCACAACCGGATGGCACAACCGCCTGCCAGAGGTCAGCATGATCTGCCTGGCCAAAAATCAAACCCTGCTGTATGCCTCCAACTTCAGCCTGGGAGTCAACATCTTTTTCGAAATTAACCGCCGGCTTACTGCGCTGTTGGCTCCCTTCAAAGAATACCAACCCGGGATATCCGAAACCCATCACACTCAAAAGATCGACGCTCCCAGCGGCACCGCCATTGTGCTGGCCAACGAAATCATCGACCAGGACGAACGCTTCAATGCATGGAAACTGAAAAACCAACAGCCCGGGCCGGGCGAAATACCCATTGAGTCGCTGCGCATCGACCAGGTGCCAGGCACCCATGTCGTTACATGGGATGGCCCCTCAGACAGCATACAAATAAAGCATACCGCGCACAATCGCAACGGATTTGCGCAGGGTGCCCTGCTTGCCGCCCAATGGGTGTGGCAAAAAAAAGGCATATTTACCATGAAAGACTTACTTAACCTTTAACCAACAGCATCATGAGCATCTACATGATCCTTACCATCCTTTTTTTCCTGGCCTCGCTGGCCGGGCTTTGGAAAATATTTGAAAAAGCAGGGCTGCCCGGCTGGTACGCCATTGTGCCGTTTCTTAATATTTATCACTGGCTCAAGATTATCGACAAGCCCATGTGGTGGTTCATTTTTGTGCTGATTCCCTTTATCAACGTGTTTACCCTGCTGCTCATGGTGGTCGAAACCCTCAAATGCTTCAACAAACACGGATTGGGACAGCAAGCCCTGGGTGTACTTTTCCCGTTTGCCTACCTCCCCTATCTGGGCTTTGCGCCCCGCGAAAAGTACGTGCACCCCTCCAAACTGCCCGAGATAAAGAAGTCGGGCTGGCGCGAGTGGGCCGATGCCATTATTTTTGCCGTGGTGGCCGCCACCCTCATTCGCACCTTTATGCTCGAAGCTTATACCATACCCACTCCCTCGATGGAAAAATCCCTGCTGGTGGGCGACTACCTGTTTGTAAGCAAGGTAGCCTACGGGCCCAGGATTCCCAATACCCCCATAGCCTTTCCTTTTGCCCACCATACCCTTCCGCTCACCCAATACACCAAGTCGTACCTGGAGTGGATCAAGCTCGATTATTACCGCTTTCCGGGGCTGCGCACCATCGAAAACAACCATGTGGTGGTTTTCAACTACCCCGATGGCGACACGGTGGCCCTGCAGCGCCAAAACGAAAGCTATTATTCCCTGGTGCGCAACATGGGGCGCGAGCAGGTGTGGCGCAACTACGATGTGGTGGCTCGCCCTGTGGATAAGCGCGAAAACTACATTAAACGCTGCGTGGGCATCCCCGGCGACACCCTGCAGATTATTGATGGCAAAATCATAATCAACGGCACCTTGCTGCCCGACCCCGAAGGAGTGCAGCACAACTACCAGGTTATGACCGATGGCACCCAGCTAAACCCCCGCGTTTTCGAACGCCACAACGTGAGCAACTGGGGCATAGTGGCCAATGGGGTTTACATCCTCGAAATGAACGACGCCTCCGCTCTGCAGATTGAAAGCCTGCCGAACGTAGTGGCCGTGGAACAACTCAAACGCCCCGCCGGAAGGCACGAACCTTATATTTTCCCCCACAACCCTGCCTTTGCATGGAACGAAGATAACTTCGGGCCGCTCTACATACCGAAAAAAGGCGCCACCATTGAAATTAATGCCCAAAACATTCCCCTTTACGAGCGCATAATCGATGTGTTCGAAGGAAAAGACCTCGAAATACGTGATGGACAAATATTTATCGACGGCACCCCTGCCACCTCCTATACTTTCGAAATGGACTACTACTGGATGATGGGCGACAATCGCCACAACTCGGCCGACTCGCGCTTCTGGGGCTTTGTGCCCGAAGACCATATCGTGGGCCGTGCCATGTTCGTGTGGCTCTCGCTCGACAAGGAAAAGACCTTTTTGAGCAAGATCAGGTTTAATAAGACGTTTCGAATAATCAAATAAAGGCTTGGTCCTAACTTACTCTAAAGAGGAGGCTGAGGGGAAGTCATAAATTGTGATTAACGATTGACGATTAACGATTTTTGATTTTCGATTTTTAGAATAGTAAAGCTTAACTGCCCATATCAAGAGGCTGCCCACATCGGGCGGCCTTTTTTTTGATCCTGCTTACAGGCGGCCGCCTGGTGTTATTTGTTTCGCAACAAGGCCGTTTCAGGATATAAGGTAAAACGTAGTTCACACTTAGTTAAAACATAGTTTAGTCGTTTTAGAACGTTTTAACTACGACTGAACTACGACTGAACTACGTCTTACCTACGTCTTAAATCAAGATATGGTAGCTTGATGAATGGTTCCTGAAAGGCATTTTAAAAGCAGGTTCCATTATGATTTTTCTGGCTCAGGGGCAACAGAAATGGGGTTTTATACGCTGGTTTTATTGATTTATTTTTTATATTGCGCTTGCAATCGTTGTTTTCCGCGAAAGCGAAAAAGAAATGCTTAGAATGAAAACCCCGATCAGGATAACTAAAGCCCGGCACCGCGGCCAAGACCGC
>DHFW01000022.1 GCA_002402465.1 Bacteroidales bacterium UBA4814 | reverse complement strand
TAGTCGGACACTACTGAATAATTTTGAATTAAACCTTTCTTGTATAGAAAAGATTGTATAAATTTGTATCCAAATGAATACAAAATTGTGAATGTATCAAATTGAGAAAACTGACCAATTTGACAAATGGCTGAGAAAACTTAAGGATTTCAGAGCTAAAGCCAAAATATTGTTTCGCATTCAAAAGATTGAGAATGATGAACACTTTGGAGACTGCGAACCTGTTGGCAATGGAATTCGGGAATTAAAAATTGATTACGCTAAAGGATACAGGATATATTTTAAAGAATCAGACGGAAAAATCATTATCCTGCTTATTGGTGGCGATAAATCAACACAGCAGAGAGACATTGAAAAGGCAAAAGAGATTTTAAAACGAATTAAAAAGTAGAGAAATGGAAACTTCAAAATTTGATATAGCAGACTATTTAGATAGTAACGAAATGATTGCAGAATATCTTAATGCTGTTTTGGCAGAAGGAAATGACTCCGACGTAATTACAGCAATCGGCCATATTGCAAAATCAATCGGCATGACAAAAATTGCTCAAGAAACTGGATTAAGCAGACCTAGTTTATACAAAGCTTTATCGGATGGATCTAAACCTCAGTTTGAGACTATCATGAAAGTATTAAGAGCAATTGGCGGAAAAATACAAATCAACCCTATGACA
Organism: Bacteroidales bacterium UBA4814; assembly: GCA_002402465.1. Lineage (GTDB taxonomy): Bacteria > Bacteroidota > Bacteroidia > Bacteroidales > UBA7960 > UBA7960. Next base: position 27,534 of record DHFW01000022.1, on the reverse strand, counting down.
GCATAAAGAAAAACGCGCCACAACATGCGGTAACCGTAATTGCCTGGTTATGTGTAGTTTTGACGTTTGGGGCATTTTATCAGCTGTATTTTCGGTTGATAGTTTTCGTCTTCAAATGCCGGCAACTACGGTTACTGCCGCATTAGGCGCAAGCATAAAGCACATGTTCACGGAAAAACATATCTTTGGGTGAATATGTTAACTAAAAGTTATTATCTTTCTTGAAAAGCTTGTTCAAGCGCTGGCTCTTCAAAATCACCCTTGAAAACTACCTGCTTACCTTTGATTACGAAGCCCGAAAGGACATGAAAATCAACAGCAATGAACTTGTGACGCTTCTTAAGGAAAATAAGGCACAGTTGATTGACATTCGCTTTGAAAAAGAGTTCAGAGCGTGGAACATGCCTTTTGCCATTAGCATTCCTTTGCCTGACTTTCCCAGTAACCTGCATAAACTCGACCGGGACAAAATCATTGTAACAGCCTGCCCGGCTCGCAACCGCGCCATTATTGCCATGACCTACCTGAAGACACAGGGTTACACCGTAAAATATTTGACTGATGGCCTGATTGGCCTGGCCGGGGTGCTTCGCGGCGACAATGCCCGCAAATTTATTGAAACTCAGAATTAGGGTTTTGTTCACCCTTCAGTTCTCAGCGCCCGGTTCAGGAAATCATTCAGCGGTTTCAGGTCTTTCATGATTTTCACCACCACTTCCAAACCTTTGGGGTCGGTAAGTAATTTGGGTTCAAGCGCGCGGGTGGCGGTAAAGCTTTTGAATTTCAGAAAGTTTATGGCCGGGTGATCGGCATCGAAGCCCTTTGGCGGTCGCTTTAACACCACGCCTTCTTCCTGATCAAGTTCACCAAAAGTGGCCTTGAAAGCTTTGTTTTTCAAAATCTCTTCCAGGTCTTCGTAAAAGCCTGCTATTTCGCGCCTGATCTTTTTCAACCCAACAGCTTGCGGCATATAGCAGCCACCTCCGGCAAAGGAGCCGCCCTCTTCGTCGATATGCACATAATAGCCGGCAAAATCGAGTTTGCGGCCGCCGGGGGTCATGAAAATGCCCAAGTGGGTCTTGTAAGGCGTTTTGTCGGCCGAGAAGCGTATGTCGCGGTTTATGCGGAAGATGCAATCTTTTGGCTGCAGGTGGCCCAGGCTGGAGTCGAAGGCCTGAATCCTTGTCAGCAGCTCGCCAGTAAAGCGCAGGGTATCTTTTTTAACCATTTCGTACCATTTGCGGTTGCGGTCGAACCATTCTTTGTGGTTGTTCTTTCTTAATACCCTGTAAAAATCGAGGGTGTCCTGGTTTAGCATGGAGAATGTTTTTTATTACCTTGAAAAATTTTCAAATGTAGTAAGATTTGGTAAATTAAAAATTTCAGTAAAATTTCTTAAATTAGCATCCAGAGCGGTCATTTGTTTCAATCCATTGTCACGCCATGGAAAAAGCTGATCAAAACCACGAAAATGTTAAAGCCCTGTCGCAGGCGCAACTGGTTGAACAAGCCTTGCGTGCTGCTGATTATGGCCAAAGGGTAGAGGCTGTTAAGTTGATCGACGATCAGGAGGTGCTGATACGCGTGGCGCAAAACGATCCGGATTATTACGTGCGGCAAACCGCCGTGGAGCGGATTACTAATCAGGAGGTGCTGGTAAAGATCGCTTGTCAGGACAAGGACTATTATGTTCGTTTGGCTGCCGTAAAGGGCATTACTGATGGCAAAACCCTTTCGGGGATCATCATGAAAAGCCAGGACGATTATTACATCTGCAAGGATGCCTTGCACAAGATTACCGACAATGACGTGCTTGCGGCCCTGGTTGAAGCACTCACCGACCGCGACATAAAATCGGCCGCCGTGCAAGCCATAACCGATACGGGTTTGCTGGCCCATATTGCGCGTAACAACAGCGACTTCTACGTGCGTTCTGATGCATTAAAAAAAATCAACGATCAGGAGGTGCTTATTCAGATTGCCCGCCACGACAGCGACTATTATGTGAGGGCACTGGCCGTTCAGCAAATCGACGACCCAGAGGTGATCCGTGCCATTGCCTTTGAAGATCCTGATTATTTCGTGCGCGGACAAGCAGTGACCCGGATTTCTGATGTCAAGGTGTTGCAACAGGTCTTGCTTGAAGATACTGATTTCGAAGTGCGGCAAAAAGCTTTGGATAATATTGACGATGCAGAGGTGCTTAAGCAGCTTTTAAGTCACATAAGCGATTCATGGATGCAGTGTAAAATAAAATCGCGACTGGCTGAGTTAGGGATACCGCTTTAGTTTATTTTTCGCCCACCTGAAACACTTTTCCTTCTTCGGCGAGCAAAGTGTTTGGAAAGACTTGTCTTGCTTCCTCAGCAAACCGCTCCAGGTCGTTGTAGCGGGCAGAGTAGTGCCCCAGCAGCAGTTGCTTTACCCCGGCTTTTTGAGCCAGAGTGGCAGCTTCTATGGTTGTGGAGTGGGTTTTTTCGGCGGCGATGGCGGCCTTGTCGTGCAAAAAGGTTGCCTCGTGATAGAGCAGATCAACCCGTATGATTTGGTGCAGAAACTTTTCGGTATAGGCCGTGTCGCTGCAAAAGGCATAGCTTCGGGGCGGGGGCGGAGCCTCTGTAATTTCGTGGTTCGGAATAGTTTTTCCGCCTGACCTCACCAGGTCGGCTCCGTCTTTTATGGCAGCCATTTGCTCGCGCGGGATCTTATACTTCAGGATGCTTTCCTTTCGCAAATTGCGGTTCATTTCCTTTTCCTTGATCAAGAAACCGAAAGCCTGAATGCGGTGTTCCATCTCCAGTGTCTCAACCGTCAGGTAGCGATCTTCGTAAATTTGTTGCCCGCCGGCTGAAAGTTCGTGAAATATCACTTTGTACACTGGAACCAGCTGCGAGAGGGTAAACTGCACTTCGATAATTTGCTGCATGCCGGACGGAGCATACACGTGAAGGTCTTTTTTGCGGCCCAGCAGGTGAAGCGAAAACAGCAGTCCGGGCAGGCCTAGGTAGTGGTCGCCATGCAGGTGACTGATGAAAATGTGGTCGATCTTCATCATGGGAAGCTTCAGACGCCGCATTTGCATCTGGGTGCCCTCGCCGCAATCGAGCAAAAAGTATTTGTTGTTGTAGGCCAGTATCTGCGCAGTGGTGTGCCGCAGTGAAGTGGGCGTGGCAGCCGAAGAGCCCAATATATGTACCTGGAATTTTCTGCGCATACCCCAGCCTTTATTTGTTATTTTTCGTAGCTTCCTTTTTTCAGCATTTTGCCTTCGCTAACCATCAGCTGGCCCATGGCAGTCATGTGCACAATATTGAAATCCTTATCGATCAGCACCACATCGGCATCCTTGCCTACAGCAATGCGACCTTTATTTTTTAGCCAAAGGATGTCGGCCACATTGCTGGTAACTATTTTGATCGCTTCTTCCAGGGGAAGGTTTTCCTGTATTACGGCATCGTACATCTCGTCGAAAATAGAGCGGGGATATCCCATTTCCAGTTGCAGCAGCTTGCCGCTTTCATCGAACTGTGGCAGCGAACCGAACCCGTCACTGCTCATGGTAATGTGTTCAATGGGCACACCAGCTTTAAGCAGTTCGGCAATGGCTTTGGATGGCTTGATTTCGTATTGCGGAAAATATGGCCAGGAGCTGGCGGTCAGGTCCACATACCCTTTTTTTCCATAAGTTTTGGCATCTTCAAAAATATACTCGTTGCGGTTGCAGTGGGTGGGCAGAAACTGGGTTAGCTTCAGTTCACTGGTGTTGGCCACTTCATAAAGAGGCTTAAAAGGGTTTTTGGCATCGCCCATATGAATATTCACGATCCCGGCTTTGCCGCCCAGCATTCCGCCCAGGCGAGCCTGTGAGGCCAGCCGCTTCAACTCGTCATTGGTGGGGCATGAGGAGCGGTGGTCGGAAATGGCAATTTCGCCGGCGCCTATCACCTCGTCGATCAGGGCAATGTCTTTGGCCACATCACCCAGCAGGGTGGGAGTGGGCACCTGGTAGGAGCCGGTGTATATCCATGCGCTAACGCCTTCCTGACGCAGGGCTTTGGCTTTCATGAGCACAGCCTGCAGGTTGCGGGTAATGCCATCGGTGCCCTGACAGCCGATTACGGTGGTTACACCCGCATCGAGCATATGGCTGAGTTGCATCTCGGGTGTGCGCGAAGCTGGTCCGCCTTCGCCACCAGCCCCGGAAATATGCACGTGGCCATCTATCAGGCCGGGAATCATGCGCAGGCCTTTACCATCGACTACATTGACCACAAGCTCTTCGGGCAGTTCAATGCGGTCGGCAATGGCCACAATGCTTTTACCGGCAATCAGCACATCCTTGCTGCCCATGGGCGAAGGTGCATATATTTCACAACCTTTAAAAAGTATCATAGCACATTGTTTTTCAGAAAAAATGGGTTCTTATTTGAACAGTCGCATCACATCGTTAAAGTTAACAAAGAGTATAAGCCCCAGCAGCAGAATCATCCCAACCATCTGGGCATATTCCATGAATTTCTCGTTGGGTTTACGGCGGGTTACCACCTCGTAGAGCAGGAACATAACGTGTCCGCCGTCGAGCGCGGGGATGGGCAGGATGTTCATGACGGCCAGTATCACCGAAAGGAAGGCGGTAATGGTCCAGAAATGGAGCCAGTTCCAGGTGGGCGCAAAAATATTACCAATGCTGATAAAGCCCCCCAGGCTTTCGGTAGCCTTTACCTCGGGCCTGAAGAGGAGCCCAAGTTGTTTTACATAATCGACCGTGGTGGTGTAAGCCTTGCTGATGCCAGCCGGGATGGCCGCAAACAAGGAATAGTTGCGGGTTTCGAACTCAAAAAGCTGGTCGATGGGAGTCACGTAAGCACCAATGGCTCCCGACTCGGGAATGGTAATGGGGATTTCCAGTCTTTCGCCATCACGGTAAACGATCAAGTAAGTTTCCTGGTTGCGGAAGTTTCCGATCTCATTTCTGAACTCGTCGAACGACCAGGTCTCCAGTCCGCCGATGCCTGCTACGTGGTCGCCTGGTTTCACACCGGCTTCTTCCGCAGCGGAGTTGGGCAGGAAGGCTTCCACAATAAAGGGGTACCTCAGCGAGAAAAAGCGATTGCCCCGGGTGCTGATAAGCTTTCCGAAGAAGCTATCGGGCACATCAAGTGTGACAAGCTCGCCTTGGCGTTCCACGGTAACTGTTTTTACATTTCCCATGATAAACTCTTTGGGAATGTCCATAAAATCGACTGGTCTCTGTCCGTTGATTTCCAGTATTTTGTCACCGGTCTGCATGCCCAGGTCGAGGGCCAGTGAGTCGGCCACAATGCCGTATTTTACATTCTCGGCCGGGAGGTACTCCTCGCCATGCGAAAACAACATGACCACATAAATGAGAATGGCCAGCAGGATGTTAAATGTAACCCCGCCCAGCATAATGATGAGCCGCTGCCAGGCTGGCTTTGACCGAAATTCATAATCTTTTGGGGGCTGCTTCATGGCCTCGCGGTCCATCGACTCGTCGATCATGCCGGCAATCTTCACATAGCCGCCCAGCGGAAGCCAGCCCATGCCATATTCGGTTTCGCCTCTTTTAAATTTGAACAGCGAAAACCATGGGTTAAAGAAAAGGTAAAACTTTTCAACACGCACCTTAAAGGCGCGGGCTGCAAAATAATGCCCCATTTCGTGTATTATGATCAATACGGAGAGGCTAAGAAAGAACTGAAGGGTCTTAATTAAAATGTCCATTAATATCTTGAATTAGTATTAAGCTGTTTACTGTGAAGTTTTCTGAAATTATTGTTTCAGATCATTTAAGAGTGCGTTGGCCAGAATTCGGGTTTCGGCATCAGTATTAAGGAAATCCTGAAGGTTTGGTTCATTCAGGTAATTGATTTTTTCCATGCATGTGGCAATGACGTCCGACATCTGCTGGAAGCCCACCTTGTCCTTAAGGAAAGCTGCTACGGCGACTTCATTGGCGGCGTTTAAAATGCAGGGCATATTGCCGCCTTTTTCCATAGCTTTGTAGGCCAGACCCAGATTCGGAAAACTTTCGGTATCGGGTGCTTCGAAGGTTAGCTGTGGAAAATCCATAAAGTCAAAGCGCGGAAAGTCGGTTTTCAGCCGATAGGGATACGACAGGGCATACAGAATAGGCAGCTTCATGTCGGGAAGACCCATTTGGGCTTTCATGGAGCCATCGGCAAACTGCACCAGGGAGTGGATAATCGACTGCGGGTGCACGATTACCTTCATCTGGTTGGGCTGAAGGCCAAAAAGCCATTTGGCTTCGATGACCTCAAGGCCCTTGTTCATAAGGGTGGCCGAGTCGATGCTGATCTTGCAGCCCATATCCCAGTTGGGATGCTTAAGGGCTTCTTCTTTTTTTACTGTTTCCAGGAAATCGCGTTTTTTTCCCCGAAAGGGGCCACCACTTGCAGTTATATAAATTTTTTCAATGGGATTATGAAACTCGCCGGCCAGGCATTGAAAAATGGCCGAATGCTCCGAGTCGACCGGATAAATGTTTACGCCTTTTTCGCGCGCCAGGCGGGTAATGAGGCTGCCGCCTACCACCAGGGTTTCTTTGTTGGCCAGGGCAATATCCTTGCCAGCGTTTATGGCGGCAAGGGTAGGTTCCAGACCTGCTACGCCCACCATGGCCGTAAGAACCATGTCGATGCCTTCGATCTCAGATATTTCGTTCAGGGCTTTTTTCCCGGCAAAAACTTTAACAGGCTGGAAAGCCAAAGCATCCCTGACTTTTTGATAAAGGTTTTCATTTCCAATGACTACTGCATTGGGCTGAAATTCAATGGCTTGTTTTATAAGCAGGGGGGCATTGTTTTGGGCCGAAAGCACCTCCACTTCAAACTGTTCGGGATAGGCACGCACTACTTCCAGAGCCTGCCGCCCAATGGAGCCGGTAGAGCCCATAATAGCCAGCCCTTTTTTGCGCGTATTGTCCATTAGAAAATGATATAATCGACCGGGTTTACCGGGTTGCCGTTAAACCAAAGCTCGAAATGCAGGTGGGGCCCGGTAGAAAGAATGCCCGAGTCGCCGATTATGGCAATTACTTCGCCGGCTTTCACCAGGTCGCCGGCTTGTTTGAGCAATACGCTGTTGTGTTTATAGGCCGAAACCAGGTTGCTCGAATGCTGAATGCTGATAGTGTATCCGGTTTCAAGCGTCCAGCCCGAAAAAATAACCGTTCCGTCGAGCGTCGACTTTATGGCTTCGTTGGGGTCGGCTACCAGGTCAACACCGAAATGACCGCGCACCGGATCGAAATGATTGGTAATGATTCCTTTGACAGGAGGAAAGAAGAAAAACTGGTTGATGTTGCTGGCAGGATGAATGTCGGTGCCTGCCAGTGAAATGGCATATCCTCCCAGGCTTTCCATCTCGGCCCGTAAAATGGAGTCTTCGCGCGAACGCGGCAACACATCAATTTCATAGCTGGCAAGATCAGCTAGGCTGTCGGGGATGTGGTCTAGTATCTCGCGCCCCTCCACAATATTGCGTATGTTCATTATGTAAAGGTCTTTCTGGCGCAGGCTGGTTTCGAGCGAGTCGGCCCGCAGCGTCAGTTCGCGAAGTACCTTACGGGTGTTGAAATCGCCATAGCCCGGAATGTATTCCCGCAAAGGAGTAAAGGCAATGAGGTAGGTGGTAGCTACCACCAGGAAAATACTAACCGCCCCAAAAAAGATAAAGACATTGAAACGTGTGAGACGAAACGACAACTTCTCCTCGAAAGTGTCGTCGTTCATCAAAACCAGCCTGTACTTGTCGTGAAGCTTATCGAAAAAACCCTTTTTCTTTTCGGTTCTGTGCGGCATGGGTGCGCTTGGAGGTTATTGCAAATTGAGTGTGCAAAATTAATAAAAATGCCCAAAGGTATTGCATTATGCAAATTTCGTAATTTCAACGGGTTTTGAGCTTTTCTGTTATCGCTGCAGGCCTTTTTTGGCTGTTAAAAATTGTTAAGCCTTAAAGAATGCACGAAATAAAATAAATTTGCAGATTGGAAGTTATAATTAATGAAAATAAAACAGGGCGGCTGGATTTGAAAAACATGGTTTTTACTTCTGCAACGGGAAGGGTTTTTGTGGCCCTCCTTTTTGTTTTTTTGCTTTTTGGGTGTTCTACCCAGAAAAACACCTGGCTTAACCGGAATTACCATTCCATCAGCGCCAAGTATAACGGTTACTTCAATGCCCGCGAGAGCTACCGCGATGGTTTGAGGCGCCTGTCTGACCAGCACCAGGACAACTTCGACCATGTGCTGAGCATTTTCCGCTATGGCAATGAAGCACAGGCCCGCAGCATTGACAACTTTATGGATGTGGCTTATCAGAAGGCCAGCCTGGTGATAAGGCGCCATTCCATGTTCATCAGGGGGGTGGAGTACAACCGCTGGATCGACGACGCCTACTACCTGATTGCCCGCTCGCACTTTTTCAAGCGCGACTACAACCAGGCCATCCTTACCTTTGAATATATCATTAGGCAATACGATACCGATATTGCTTACGACTCGAAAGTATGGATTGCCAAGGCTTACAATCAAATGGAGCGTTATGACCTGGCCCGGCAGATGCTCGATAACGTGCAGCGCGACCTCGACCAAGGGCTTCTTAGCGCCGAGGGCAAGCGTTTGTTTTACCTGGCTTCTGCCGATCATTATGCCCGACAGGAGCAGTATGGAGCCGCCATCCCTCATTTGCAAAATGGAATTGCTACCACCAAAAACAATCGCGAGCGCACCCGTTTAACCTATATTTTGGGGCAGCATTACCAGTATTCGGGCGATTACAGCAATGCCCAGCGCACCTACGCCAGGGTGCTGAAAATGAACCCTACCTTCGACATGGCCTTTCAGGCGCGTATCAGTATGGCCATGGCCTACGATCCGGCTTCGGGCGACAGTAATTTTATCCGGTCGGAGCTTAACAGCATGTTGCGCGATGCCAAAAACCAGGCTTATCAGGACCGCATATATTATGCCCTGGCGCAACTTGCCATGCGCGAAAGCAAGGAGGAGGACGCCATTGACCATTACATTAAATCGACACAGGTAAGCTCCGGTAATAATATGCAAAAAGGCCTGTCGTTTCTGCGGCTGGGCGAGATTTTTTTTGAGCGTCCAGACTATCTTAAGGCAAGCATTTATTACGATAGCACCATAACCTTTTTGCCATCTACCTTCGATGGCATTGAAAAAATTGGCGAGCGCAAGGTTATGCTGTCCGATCTGGCCCGTAACATACGAATTGTGGAGCGCGAAGACTCGCTGCAACGACTGGCGGCCATGACGCCTGCCGAGCGCAATGCCATTATCGACAATATTATTGCTGAACTCAGGGAGCGCGAGCAGCGTGAGCGGGAGGCCGAACGCGACCGCATGCGCACCATGCAGGCCATGCAGCAGCAGCGTCGCTCCGGCGACGTGCAGGATGCCAGCTGGTATTTCTACAACCCCACTGCCATGAGCTTTGGGCGCACCGAGTTCCTCAGCCGCTTTGGCGAAAGGCCCCTGGAAGACCTCTGGCGCATCAGCAATAAGCAAACCATGGCCTTTGGGATCGAAGCCGGTGAAGAGGTCATGGAGGATGGAGAACCCGGCCAAGAAGGCTCTGCATTGGATCGCTCCAACTACCTGCGCAATATTCCTACCACCCCCGAACAAATGGCCGAGTCGAACAACCGAATTGCACAAGCCTTGTTTAATATGGGCGTAATCTTTAAAGACCGCTTCAACGACCCGGTCAGCGCCATTTCGAGCTTCGAGTCGATGGTAAATCGTTTCCCCGAAAACGAAAATAAACTCAGGGCTTATTATTTTCTTTATACCCTGAATCGCAGTACAGGCGACCTTTCTCGTGCCGAAATGTACAAAAACCGACTCATTGCCGAATACCCCGAAAGTGATTTTGCCCAAATACTTGGCGATCCCAACTATCTGCAAAATGTGCGGCAGCGCCAGAGCCTGGCCAACCAGCTTTATGAGCAATCATATGCAGCTTTCGTGGCAGGCAACTACAACCAGGTTATAGCCAACTGGGAGGCGGCCGATACCCTCGACATCGACCTGGGCTTGCGCGGGCAGTTCAGCTACTTGAAAGCGCTGGCCTACGGACGCACTGGAAAAACCAACGAATTCAGGCAGGAACTCGAGTATGTGGTGCGTAATTTCGAAGGCACTTTAGTGCACCAGCCAGCCACCAACCTGCTGGCCTCCCTGGGCACCCACGCCCTGCTGTTGCCCGAAGGCGACCAGACCGGAGAAGAAGAACTTGTTGTTGAAGACATTTCTTCCATTTACACCTACAACCCTGAGGCCGTCCATTTCTTTGTATTTATTATTGATGTGAGGCAAGTGGAAGCCAGGGAATTGCGCAGCTTTATAACAGAGTTTAACACCGAAAATTACCCCGATAGTCGCCTGACTATGAGCAATATTTTTCTCGACGATCGCAGGCAAATCATCACAGTAACCAACTTCAGCAATAAAAACATTGGCATGGAGTATTTCCGTCGCATTGTAGCTGCTCCCGCTTTAGGAAATTTCAAAACAGAGTTTATCACATCCTTTATCATTTCGGTTGACAATTATCCGGTGTTTTATCAGGATAAGGATGTGGATGAATACCTTCGTTTTTTCAGAGCACTCTATACCAGATAATGTCCGTTAAGGTTTGAAAGCGCTCTTATTTTGTGTAATTTTGCGATCTTAAAAATCAGAAATGTTTAATAATAAGAAAAATACCGATAAAATGGCCAAACAAGTTGAACCCGACCACACCTCCATTAACCTGGTAGGCACAGGAACCACCATAAAAGGAGAGGTTTTTTCCAATGGCGATATTCGTATTGATGGTACCATTATAGGAACCGTTGAGTCGAAAGGCAAGGTTGTGGTGGGAAACACCGGGCAGGTAGAAGGCGACATTATCTGTCAGAACGCCGATTTCTCGGGAAATATCAAAGCCAGGGTTGAAGTGGCCGAGCTGCTTACGCTGAAAGCCAGTGCCAAGCTTTTTGGTGAAATTGTTACCAGCAAGCTGGCCATTGAGCCGGGAGCTGTATTTACAGGATCGTGCACCATGGAAAAACCCAAAGCCGGAATGCCCGGAAAGCCGGAGATTAAGAAGGAATCCAAGCTCGACCAATAGGAAGGCATTTGGTCGGGTTTTGGGGAATTTCGCAGAAAATTGATTAAAAATGGGGGAGGGCAAACGTTTTTTTCTTCACCTGGGTGTTGTTACCATCCTGGCCTTTGCCGGTTCGGCGGTTTTTAAATGGCTTGCACCTGCCAATCTGGTAAGCAGGGCACTTCTTTTTATTCCGCTGTTTTACTTCATTATTTTACTCCTTTCAAAAGTTGTGCTTTTGCGCCTTACTAGCAAGGACGACCGTAAATTTACGCAGACCTTTCTGGCCATAACTGTGTTCCGTTTTTTGCTTTACTTGAGTATTCTTATCGTTTATTCCCTGCTGGTACCGGCCGATGCCGTTCGTTTTATAATCAGTTTTTTTGTCTTTTATTTTTTATTTACGGTTTTTGAAATCAGCTACTTGTACCGTGATTTACACCCACGTAAAAACTGATGGTTTTTATTATAAAAATCCTTGCCAACCCCTGTTTTTGAAAGGTTTTTCTTTATAAATTGCACGCTTTAAACAACCAACCAATCATGTTGCTGCGCTGCGGTGAGTCGTTGATTTTCAGGTATTTAAGAAAAATCATTGTTTTGGTTTTTTCTGGCGTGCTCATGCTTTCGGCAACGAATGCCTCGGCTGCCGGCGGAGGACATGATGAGGACGGCAAATTCAATGCCGGCGATGTAATCATCGGACACATTCTCGATAGTTACGACTGGCATATTATGGACATAGGCAGCACTCCTGTATCCATTCCTTTGCCGGTACTCCTGATGTACGAAGGCAGGTTCTATTTTTTTCTTAGCTCCCGTTTTCATCATGGACACAGTGCTTACAAGGGTTTTGGCATTGCCCATGAAGGCCCCAAAAAGGGCCGCATTATCAAGGTGCTTGACGAGGAGCTCACACCCGATCCCCAGGCTTCTTTCCTTCTGGATTTATCGATTACAAAAAACGTTTTTTCGGTTTTTATAAGTGGCTTTTTGATTTGCGTGATCTTTATCAGCGTGGGCCGCCGCTACCAACGGGGTGGCAGCCAAGTGGTGCCACGCGGGCTGCAATCGTTTCTTGAACCTATCATTCTTTTTGTTCGCGACGAAATTGCTCTGTCGGCCATCGGCGAGAAGCACCATCAGCGTTTCCTGCCCTACTTGCTTACCCTGTTTTTCTTTATCTTTTTTAATAATCTTCTGGGTTTGGTGCCTTTCTTTCCGGGTGGGGCAAACGTTACCGGTAACATTAGTGTAACGCTGGTGCTGGCCCTGTTTACTTTTTTTACTACCCAGTTGTTTTCAACCAAAGGTTATTGGACGCACATTTTTAACACCCCCGGTGTGCCGGTGTGGCTTAAACTGCCCCTTCCGCTCATGCCAATCATTGAATTGGTGGGCGTTTTTATAAAGCCCTTTGTGCTCATGGTGAGGTTGTTTGCCAATATTACCGCCGGGCACATGATCATCCTGGGTTTCGTGAGCCTCATTTTTGTGCTCGGAAGCGTGGCCTCTGTTATGGGCTTTGTTATTTCGCCCCTTTCGCTGGTTTTTCTGGTGTTTATGAACTTTATTGAATTGCTGGTAGCATTCCTTCAGGCTTATGTATTTACCCTGTTCAGCGCCCTGTTTTTTGGCATGGCAGTACCCGAGGAACACCATCATTAAAAAAATAAATGAATTGAGATTCTAACCCAATATTAATTTTTCACTAAAAACAGAAAAGTATGTCACCATTGTTTGTATTGTTGGAAGCCAGTGTAGAAGTCGCTACACAGTGGATGAAGCTGGGCGCCGGCTTTGCTGCGGCTATTGCTGTATTTGCGGCATCCTGGGGCATCGGTAAAATCGGAAAGGCGGCTCTCGAGTCAATTGCACGGCAGCCCGAAGCCGGAAACGACATTCGCTCGTCAATGATTGTGTCGGCTGCCCTGGTTGAAGGGGTTACCTTTTTTGCCATCGTGGTTTGTCTTTTGGTGTTGTTTGTTTAAGCATTGTAACTGATTGCTTTCTAAGCTTTTGCAGTGTATGCCCTGATTTGGCTACCCCTTTCGGGGATGCCTGTCTTGGTTGGTGTTTTATTTCAAAGTTACTGATATGGAACTTGTATCTCCAGGCCTAGGCCTGATTTTCTGGATGACCCTTGCCTTTGGCATTGTGTTGCTGGTTTTGCGCAAGTATGCCTGGCGGCCCATTCTGAATACCATTCGCGAAAGGGAAATGTATATCAGTAAGTCGCTGCGCGATGCCCAGCATATTCAGCGCGAACTGGCTGCCCTCGAAAAGCTGAAGGAAAGCAAACTTAAAGATGCCGAAAAGCTGAGGCTGGAACTGCTTGCCCAGGCTCGCAACGAAGCCGACGACATTATCCGTTTGGCCCGGCAAAAAGCCAGTACCGATGTGACCCAGATGATGGAAGATGCCAAAAGGGCTGTGGAAGCGCAGCGCAAATCGGTCATCAACGAAATCCGCGGGCAGATTGCATTGCTTTCCGTCGACATGGCCGAAATGGTGCTGGAAGGGGAGCTGAAAAACAAAAAGGCCAGCACCGACCTGGTGAACCAGCTGCTCGACAAAGTTATTTTGAATTAAAAAAACTGATTTATAAACGATTATGCTAAGCAAAAACCTCAGGGTTTCGAAAAGGTACGCCAAGGCGCTGCTTTCTCTGGCCATAGAGAACAACATCCTTGAGGAGGCTTATCATGATATGAAGCTGGTCAGCCAGGCTTTCTCCTTTGAGAAGGAGTTGAAGATTGTGCTGAAAAGCCCCATTATCCGCGAAGGGAAAAAACAGAATATTCTGAAACACCTCTTCGGCGAAAAGGTACATCCGCTCATTTTGAAATATATGCTGATTATTGCCCGCAAGCGGCGCGCCGCGCTGCTCGATGGTATTTCCAGGCAATTTATTAATGTGTACAAAGAGTATCTCAACATAGAGCCGGTAAGGGTTACTACCGCTTTTGCCATCGACGAACCCATGCGCGAAAAAGTACTTGCCGTGGCACGCCGGTTTACAAACAAAACCATTGATTTTCAGGAAAATGTCAATCCTGAAATTATTGGCGGTTTTATTCTCGACCTGGGCGATCGTCGCTATGATGCCAGCATCAGGCGAAAGCTGTCTGACTTGAGGAAACATTTGAAAGTGTAATGAAAAACTGCGTAAAGATATTTTACCATGCCTGAAATTAAACCTGCAGAAATATCTGCCATTCTTCGACAGGAAATGTCGGGCTTCCGGGCCGATAACGATTTGGAAGAAACCGGTACCATTTTGCAGATCGGCGACGGCATTGCCCGCATATATGGTCTTACCAATGTGCAGGCGGGCGAGTTGGTGACACTCAACGATGACGGGCTCAACGGGGTTGTCCTTAACCTGGAAGAGGATAATGTGGGTATTGTTTTGCTTGGCGAGGCAGGCAACGTAAAGGAAGGCGATGTGGTGAAGCGTACCGGACATATGGTTTCCATTCAAGTTGGCGAAGGCCTTATCGGGCGTGTTATTAACACCCTTGGCCAGCCTATTGATGGCATTGGACCCATACAGGGCAACCTTTTCGAGATGCCACTGGAGCGTAAGGCTCCCGGCGTTATTTTCAGGCAGCCGGTAAACCAGCCCCTTCAGTCGGGTATAAAAGCCATCGACGCAATGATACCTATTGGCCGCGGGCAACGCGAGTTGATCATTGGCGACCGCCAGACAGGAAAAACGGCCATCGCCATCGATACCATTATCAATCAAAGAAAATGGTTTGAAAAAGGTGAGCCAGTATATTGTATTTATGTGGCAGTGGGCCAGAAAGGTTCAACCGTGGCCAATATCGTCAACTCTTTGCACCGCTATGGTGCCATGGATTATACGGTAGTGATCTCGGCCACTGCCAGCGACCCGGCCGCCATGCAGTTTTTTGCTCCCTTTGCCGGAGCCGCTGTGGGCGAGTTTTTCCGCGATACAGGTCGCTCTGCGCTGGTCGTTTTCGACGACCTGTCAAAGCAAGCAGTGTCGTATCGCGAAGTGTCGCTTTTGCTTCGCCGCCCCCCCGGTCGGGAGGCTTATCCTGGCGATGTGTTCTATCTGCACTCCAGATTGCTCGAAAGAGCCGCAAGGATCATCTCTTCCGACGAGATTGCCCGCCAAATGAATGACATTCCTGAAACTATTCGGCATATGGTAAGGGGCGGCGGCTCACTTACTGCACTACCCATTATCGAAACCCAGGCAGGCGATGTGTCGGCTTATATTCCAACCAATGTAATCTCCATTACCGACGGACAGATATTTCTCGAATCCAACCTTTTCAACGCCGGCGTGCGTCCTGCCATCAACGTTGGTATTTCGGTGAGCAGGGTAGGGGGCAATGCCCAGATTACGGCCATGAAAAAAATTGCCGGTAATCTTAAAATCGACCAGGCACAATTCCGCGAGTTGGAAGCTTTCTCTAAGTTTGGATCGGACCTCGATGCCAACACCCGGGGCATTATCGAAAAAGGCGCCCGCAACGTGGAGATACTTAAACAGGGCCAGTTTTCTCCTTTGCTTGTAGAAGAGCAGATCGCCATTATTTATTGCGGGGTTAAAGGTCTGCTAATGGATGTGCCGGTTGATCTGGTGCACTTGTTCGAGACTGAATTTCTAAAATATATGCGGACAAACCACCGCGACATACTCGAAAGCTTGCTTAGCGTTAAGTTTCCCGCTGGCAGCCATGATCTGCCCGAAGAAATGGAGAAGGTTATTTTGCAAGCCGTTGATCACATCAAGAAAAGCCTGCCGGCGGTTCACTAAAACTTTTGTATCATCATGGCCAGCCTGAAGGAAGTCAGAACCCGCATAGCATCTATAAAATCGACGCGACAAATTACCAGCGCCATGAAAATGGTGTCTTCCTCCAAATTGCTCAAGGCCCAGCGCGGCATCATGGGGCTGAGGCCATATGCTGCCAGTCTTATGCGCATGATAGAAAACCTCAACAAGGAGCTGAAGCCCGAGGAGAAAAGTCTTTTTACCCTTGCGGGAGAGGGCAAAAAAGTGCTGCTGGTATCTGTTGCCTCAAACAAGGGCCTGTGCGGTACCTATAATGCCCTGGTAATTAAACGAACCATCGATCACATCCGCCACCTCGAAAAGAAAGGCTTTGAAGTAAAACTCTTTTTGATAGGCCGCAAAGTAGAAGATTTCTTTAAAAGAAGAGAGTTTCCGATCTTTGGAATGAACCACGAAGTAATTGAAGGGGTGAATTACACCGACAGTTCCGCCCTGGCCAGTCATTTTATGAAACTCTTTTCTGAAAACACCTTCGACCGCATCGATGTGGTTTACAACCGCTTTAAAAATGCGGTTATTCAGGAGCTTTTGGTGGAGCAGTTTTTGCCAGTTCCAGAGGTGCTAACCATAGAAAAACTACCCGAAGTGTCCACAAAATTTAATGTTGAAGAGCCTGCCCTCATCCTCGAACCTTCGCGCAAGGAAGTGGCCGAAACTATGATTCCAAAGTTTATTCAGTTCAACACCTACCGCATTTTGCTCGATGCCTCTGCCTCAGAAAACGGTGCACGCATGACTGCCATGCAAAAAGCCACCGACAATGCCACCGAACTGCTGAAGAATCTTACGCTTACCTATAATAAGGTTCGCCAAGCCCAGATCACCCGCGAAATTGTGGAGATCGTCAGCGGGGCCGAAGTCTTCAACGAATAAAAACCTGCGCACAGGTTACGTGATTTTCCCAATTCAGGCAAGAGGCTGGGAGGGTACTAATTAAATCCTCTTTGTTTTTTTATGGTGTTGTAGGCTTCATTTACCTGCTGAAACTTCTCTTCGGCTGCTTTACGAAACTCTTCACCCAAATGGCTCACCCGGTCTGGGTGATATTTGAGGGCCATGGCCCTGAAAGCTTTTTTAATTTCTTCTTCCGAAGCATCGGGCTCCACCTCCAGTATGCGATAGGCACTGTTTGTGTCTTTCACAAACATATTTTTTATGGAAAGGAAGTCGTATTGGTTAATGCCCAGGTACCGGGAAATTTTCTCAATAGTGTCAACTTCCAGTGGGTGAAACTGCCCGTCGGCTGCCGAAATGCCAAAAAGAAAATGCAGGAGCTGAAGGCGGCTGTGCAGATCCATATTGGATCTGATTTGCAGACAAACGGATTCCAGGGGGATTTCCTGCTTAAGTATATCACGAAATACGACCATATAACGCTTGGTGGTTTCTTCGCCAAAATTTTGCAAGAAAAAGGCCTTGATAAAATCCAGTTCAGATTTCATTTGTCGCCCGTCGGCTTTCATAATTGCGGCAGCCAAAATCAACAGGCTGACGCGAAAATCGCCCGGCGTGGTGCCTTTGTATTCGTATTCGCCCGAATCCATTCCATCGAAGGCCGAGCCAATTACAAACCCCAGAATGCCGCCTATGGGGCCGCCTAATGCCCATCCCAGGCCGCCCAATAGCCATTTACCGTACCCTGACAATGCCATAATTTGCTTTTTGGGGCAAATTTACAAAAACGTCGTGCATTTTTTGTTAAAAAAGGTTTCACCAAAAAAGCTTAAGCTTTCGTTTTTTTAAATTCCGCATTCATTGTAACAGCGTCTAAAAATCACCAATTTTTGCTTCCTAAAACGATTTAATAAGTGCCCTTTCTTTATATTTGCAGGGGCAATCGCAAGCGTAATTTTGCACAAAAATCGCGCTCAAATACAGCGAAGTTTTTTCCCCATTGAATTAACTCACTAAAAAACATTTTTTCATGCAGAACACAAAAGATACAGGGTTAAAGCTTTTGGAGCATCCCTGCTTTACCAGTGTGGAGAAAGCCTTTATAGCACAATCGGGCATAAGTGAAATTTCATCAAAGATACCTTATGTGGTAGTGGACAATTTTCCCAAGCTGGGTTTGATCACTGCGCTTCGATTTTTAGAGTGGGTTGCCGATCACCCCAATGGGGTAATTAGCCTGCCCACCGGAAAGACCCCGGAGTTTTTTATTCGCTGGACAGAATATCTTTTGCAAAACTGGGACAAAAAGGAAGGGGCCGCCATTCGTGATCAGTATGGGCTTAAAATTTCGAAGCGCCCTGAACTGAGTGGGCTTCAGTTTGTGCAGATCGACGAGTTTTTCCCGATCCCCTCAAAGCAGGCCAACAGTTTTTATCATTATGTAATGAATTATTACATAAGGGGTTTTGGGCTCGACCCACAAAAAGCTCTTCTGATCAACTGCGACGAGATTAAACTTGCCGGCGGGTGTCACTTTTCAGAGGTTTTTCCTGATTACAAAATTGATCTCTCATTGCGTTACCGCGAATGTCGCTCATCTGCAGAGCAGGTGCAGCAGGATTCCATCTTCCTTATCGACGACTGGTGCAGCAACTACGAAGCCCGCATTCGCGAAAAAGGCGGTATTGGGTTTTTCTTGGGTGGGATTGGCCCAGATGGGCACATTGCATTTAATACCCGCGGCTCTGACATATTTTCGACAACCAGGCTAACGGCCACCAATTTCGAAACACAGGCGGTGGCCGCCTCCGACCTTGGCGGCATAGAGGTTTCTGCCAACCGGCTGGTCATTACCATTGGCCTGGAAACCATTACCTATAACCCCGATGCCACTGCCATTATTATTGCGGCTGGCGAGGCCAAGGCCCAAATGGTGAAGCAGTCGCTCGAAAGCGACATGGTAAACATTTTCCCGGCAACGGTATTGCAAAAGTTGAAAAACGGTCGTTTTTATATTACCAAAGGGGCTGGCATAAGACTGGAAGATTCAGTTGACCGCTTTTTTAGAACCGGAGACTGGACTCACGACAAAACCGAAAGGGCCGTTATTGAACTTTGCAAAAAGCTCGAAAAATATGGACACCACCTAACACCCGACGAACTAAAGAACGATCGCTACGCCCGACTTATTCCCGGTGCGGAAAACAGCGAAAAAGTCATTGATTCAGTTACCCGTAGCATCATTGAAAAAATAGAGAAAGGCATGCGTAAGGAAGAAAATGAGGTGTTCTTGCATACCGGTCCTCACCACGACGACATTATGCTGGGCATTCTTCCATACATAGCCAACCATATCAGGGTCCATTCCAATGAGTTTCATTTTGCCGTACTTACCTCGGGCTTTACAGCGGTAACCAATGGCTTTGTTACAGATCTGCTGGTTGAGACCAAGAAGTTTCTTGATGAGGGACAGATTCAAATGGTGAACTATCCCGATTTTTATGAGGTTGGATATAAGTTAAAGAGCGACAAGGACGTTTACCATTACCTGAACAAGGTGGCAGCCGGCGAGCATCACGAGCGGCGCAGGGGCGTTTGCCACCGACTGGTGCGTGCGTTGGTGCAGGTTTACAATGTAAAAAGCACCGATCAACTCAGGGATGTGATCAACGAAGTACTCACCATTTTAAGGAATAGTTACGATGGCGAGAAGAATCCACCTAAAATTCAGCAGATTAAGGGCATGATCCGTGAGTTTGAAGAGGAACTGGTATGGGCTCACTATGGCTTGCAGGTTAAAAATGTGCGCCATCTTCGCCTGGGCTTTTACCAGGGCGATATTTTTACCGAACAGCCCGAGCAGGAGCGCGACGTGCTCCCCATACTCGGCATGCTTCGCGAGCTAAAACCCACTGTGCTAAGCCTGACTTTCGACCCCGAAGGCAGCGGCCCCGATACCCACTACAAGGTGCTGCAGGCTACCGCCGAGGCCCTGCGTATGTGGAAGAAGGAGGCCGACCTGAGCAAGTTACGCATTTGGGGCTACCGCAACGTGTGGTACCGCTTTCACCCGGCCGAGGCCAATGTTATTTTCCCCGTTTCGCTCAATGCCATGGCCGCCATGAACGAGGCTTTTACCCACTGCTACGTCAGTCAGGTCGATGCCTCTTTCCCCAGTTACGAACTTAATGGGAAATTCAGCGATCTTGCCCAGAAAATATGGGTAGAACAGCTCAAGGACATACAGTTGCTGCTTGGGAAAAATTATTTTTACCTGAACCCGCATCCCAAGATCAGGGCTACGCACGGGCTTATTTATCTTCGCGAAATGAGTGTTGATGAGTTCCTGGGTCACGCACGCGAACTCAAGAAATCGATGGAAGGCATGATCATGTAGCAATCGTTGGAATACTGCAAAGAACAAACCCCTTTCTTGCCAGGTTTTGGCATGAAAAGGGGTTGTTCTTTTTTTTTTTGAAATAAACGGTTTATTTCGGCTGGTGCAGATGCACATCCATTTGAGGGAACGGAATATTGATGCCTTCTTTGGCGAAGGTGTCATATACTTTTTCCTGCATTTCGAAAAATACCGGCCAGTAATCACCCGAGTTTACCCAGGCCCGAACGGTAATGTCCACACTGCTGTCGCTGAGCGAAGAAAGCACAATAAATGGAGCAGGATCCTGCATTACGCGGTTGTCATTTTTGAGCAACTGCTCCAATACCGATTTGGCCTTTGGAAAACTGTCGCCGTAAGCAATGCTGAACTTCCAGTCGACCCGGCGGGTGGGCATGGCCGAAAAGTTGGTGAGTGAATTGGTGGCCAGCGGGCCATTGGGGATAATGATAAGCTTGTTGTCCGGAGTCCTCAAAATTGTATTAAAAATCTGAATTTCTGAAACCGTACCCAAGAAACCCTGGGCTTCAATAAAATCGCCTACTTTAAAGGGTTTAAGCAACAACAGGATGACCCCGCCTGCAAAATTTTGCAGGGTGCCCGACAAAGCCATACCAATGGCCAAACCGGCAGCACCTAAAATGGCAATAAAGGAGGTCATTTGAATGCCAATCATGCCTAAAATACTGATAACCACCAGTACCTTCAGAATAATGACAATTAACGAATGAAGAAAAGAGGCAAGCGAAGGCTCCACATCACGTTTTTCAAAAATATTTTTCAAGGCCTTGCTGAATTTTTTTATCAGCCAAAAACCAATGACAAGAGCAACAATAGCCCCAATGAGACGCAGCCCGTAATTGACTGCAAATTCTGAAATAAATTTTACAAAACTACTTAAACTGTTGTTGTCCATTCCAAAGTTTTCCATACCTATTTAGTTTGATTAAATAAATATTTCCCCGACAGGGGAAACAGGGTTCTTCATTTTTGCAATAATAAGTTCGTTTGGACTTTTTTGTCAATTTCGTTCAGGGCAAAAGCATAGGCCCCAATGGCCACTGCTTGGCTTGTACCCAGTTTGCTTATTCCGATACCGGTTCTTTTCAGGGCATCGTAAAGAATGGTTTTTTCGGAAAATGGAACCTTTATGCGGCTCACCTTTCCGGCAATGAACTGCTGTGTTTCGTTCTGGTCTTCAAGGTTAAAGGCGCTGATTTCCAATCTGCCAATCTTGCGACCGTCGAGTTTTTCGATGGTGCCGTTGAGTTCTCTGATGGTTTCGGGCAAAAACAATGGCCAGGCGTTGGCCAGTCCGCCACCAATTACCACAAGTCCGTCAAAAAGGGTAAGGGCGCTGGCCAGGGCTTCGCCAATCGATTCTCCCATCTGCCTGAAGGCTTCCTTTGCGGCTTCCTGGTGGCCCATTCGTTGTCCCAGAGCAATTTCGTATATTTCTTTTGGGGTAAGGTTCTGGCCGGCGCAATCACTGCAATGTTCGGCATATACGCGTTTTACGGCTCTGATGCTCACGCATTCCTCAGAGAAAGAGTGGGGGTGGAGTTTGCTTCGAACCACCCAGATTTCACCTGCGGCGCCATTATCGCCCAAAATCAGCTCGTTGTTACGCACCAGGCCTGCTCCAAAACCTGTACCCAGCGTAATGCCGATCAGGTTTTTATACTGGCGCGTGCTTCCTGCCTTGCGAAGCATTTGGTTTACCCTGGGCAGAAAACCCGAAATGGCTTCGCCGTAAGCAAAAAGGTCGCCGTCGTTGTTTATGTAAACAGGCACCTGAAAAGTCTCCTCGAGCATGGGGCCAAGGGCAACGCCTCCGCGGAAAGCGGGAAGGTTTTCAAGGTTGCCGATAATGCCATTTAGATAATCGCTAGGCCCGGGGAAGGCAAAGCTAATGGCCTCGGGCTTGGTGCCGAGCTGTTGGCTTATTTCGCGAAACCCCTTGATTATGGTTTCAAGACAAGGTTGCAGCTCGTGCCCGTTCGATGGATAGGTAATGGGTTGTACTATTTCGCGGTTGCCCTGAATGGCCGAGAATACAAAATTGGTTCCTCCGCCGTCAAGGGTCAGAACTACGCGTTTATCATTTGAAAAGTCCATTAGTGGTTTTTTTCGAGAATACCCAATGTTACTTTGCAAAAATAAACATTTACTAAAACGATTTAGCTTTAAATTAAAAAAAACGCCTCAAATTTTGAGGCGTTTACAAATTTATCTGATTGTTTTTACTGAATAATGTCGGATTCGGGCAGGCCAAATTCTTCCACCATGCGGATATTCATTTTTTCAAGTGCATCGAGAATAGGATTATAAATGGCCGGGATAACCGGTATATGAACTCCTTTTACTTCGATTTCGTTGTTGAGGATCATTTCCACGCCCACAGCAGCGGGCAGTGCCACGGTGCGGGCCACAGCCGTGTCGGTGGCCAGGGTGCCGAAGTCGAGCATGGACGATTTTATTACCTCGCGTTTTCCATTGGGATACGATGCCAGGAACACGTGCTGCATGGCTACCATGTCGCGCTCTTCGCGTCCCAGCTCCATTTTGGCTATCATCAGGTCTGAAGTAATTTCGAAAGGGGTGTCGTTTTGCCGGTTCATATTCTCATTACTGAATAAGCCCAGCCATTCCAGTGCGTCTAATGCGTAGGCATCCGCCGGCAGTCCAAGAAATCTGGCCGCTTTTTCCCTGATGTTGCTGGCATCGGCTTCCCCAATGAGCATGGCCACCATTTCGGCATAGGTTTTCCCGGTAAAATCGTAATTGTCGCTGCTGATAAGCTTCAGGGCCTTCATGGCATCGAGGCTCTCGCACCAGCCCGGATAGCGGAAAGTGCCGCGCATCATGGTCTTTGTTTCCGGAATTCCGTAAAGTTCGACATATGGCATGCTGTCGCGGTTGGGATAGATTTCAAGTTTACCTACCCCGGGAAAATCGACCGAAAGTGGATTTTTGAAAAGATCCTGGGTAGGGATGTAATGCACTTTTCCGTGGCGCAGGTAGTTGCCATCGTTGTTGCCGGCCATTACCACCCCTTTGGGGCTCCACGAGAATTTGTACTTAAATGGGTTTGTAGCCGCTTCGGGGGCTGGCAAAGCTCCGCAAATGCTGTAAAATTCTTCCACCTTTCCGCCTTGGTTATGTATGTGGTCGATAATGCGCATGGCACCCATATGGTCAATACCCGGGTCGAGGCCAAGTTCATTCAGAATAATGATGCCCGCATCTTTGGCTTCCTGGTCCAGCGCTTTCATCTCAGGCTTCACGTAGGAGGTGGTAACCATGTTTTTTTTGTGCTTTATGCAATGTTTGGCCACCATAATGTGGTGGATCCATGGTAAGAGGCTCACGGTCAGGTCATGCGAGGCAATCATTTCATCGAGGGCCTCAGTATTGTCAACAGTCCATGCCACAGCCCTGCCATTCTGGTGGCCATGGATCATGTCTTCGGCTTTTGAGCGTGTGCGGGTTGCTATGGTAACCAAATAGCCCTTGTCGAGCAGGTATGTTACGATAGGTTTTACTACCATTCCGGCGCCAAGAATCAAAACTTTCTTCATACAAAAAGGTATTTTAATGGTTTGGACGATGTGTGATTATTTCAAATATTGTTCAATGTATTTGTAATCGGGTGTAAGCTGCCCTTTATGAAGTATCAGGGCTTTTTTAATGGCCCTGGGCAGGTCGAGGTCTTCGAAAGGCAGATCGTAATCGGCAAGGGCAATGGGCTTAATGAAATTGAACAGTGCATCAGCAAAGGCTTCAGACGAATCGCGGGGCAGCTCGCTGGGCAGAATATCGACGGCCATAACCAGCATGCCTTCACCCTTAAATCCCATGGTGGGCTTCCTTGTAAAAGGATTATACACAAACACAGGGTCTTCAATTTCAGTACCCTTGTGAGTAAACTCAATGGAGCCGTTGGGATCGCAGGTCACGTCGCCAATTACCACCATTTTTGGGCGTCCGGCTTTGAAAGCCTGCTCCATGTAATCTTTGGTGACAATACGAGGATAACGGGCATCCCAGTACATGCAGTTCATCAACACTGAAAGATGGGGGATATACTGCTCAAAATCGTTCTCGTACTTTTCGGGGTGCTGGTAGTAGTCCTGAAGATCGAAGGCACTACCATCTTTGCGCTTCGAGAGGTGTTTTTCCTTGAAAATGACTTTGTAAATCACATTGGAGACCACCTCACCGCGATTTCTCAGTTCCAGCAGTTTTTCGGGCGATATTTCCTTTGATGGTAAAAGGTTGGCGATTTCCTGTGCGCCTGCAGAAACATTGCCATAGCCGGTAAACCCAATGGTGAAGGGCAGCAATTCTTCATGCAAGCCTTTTTCGGCAATCTGCTGGCCAACTTCTGAAATTTCCTGTTTGGCTTCTTCAAGCGAATGGTAATGATGGGCCTGCTTTATTTTCAGAAAGGGATTTTCGTCGTAGCCATATTCCTTTAACCTTTGCCCTACGCTCCACAGGGAGTTGATCATCCCGGCCAGCCCGGCAAACTTTCCAAAAAAGATGAGGCGTTTGTTTTGATCGTCGACAATGCGCTCGTAATCAATGAGGTTGCAGCCAAGCTCCATCATTTTTTTAAGCATGGGCATATTGTAAGGCTGGCCTTTTATCACGTGGCTGAAGAAAACATAGGTTTTTTCGGGTTCGAAGAAGCTTTCGGGGATTTCCTTTACCCCGAAAATTACTTTGCATTTTTTCAGGTCGTTCTCCACGCTGGCTCCGGCCTGGCGAAACTCTTCGTCGGAAAAAATACGCTTGGGCGAACTTTGCACCACAAAATCGAGCTTTTGGTGTTTAATTAATTTCTCAACATGCCTGGGAGTGATGGCCACCCTGCGTTCCATTTTATACTTATCCTCATGCCTGATACCGATCAATACACTCATGTTTCAGAATTTTGCGCTAATAGCAGTTAGTAAAATTTTAAGGGCAAACATAACAAAAAAAAACAGTCCGGCATGAGACTGCCGGACTATTTATTTTTAAGCTGTTAATCGCTTGTTTCAACCTCAATAGTAGAACCAGATGTTGCGGTAATCCCTGATATTTTCGCCCCTTGCGGCCAGTTCCTCCAGGTAGTCGTAAATGGGCACATCTACGTAATTATAGGGCGGAATGGGCTGAATGTTCTTTTCCCAGGGGTGGAATTCGTACACCCTGGCGCCGTTGGGCAGTATCATAACCAGGCGGTGGTCCTGCCAAGCCATGAGCTGGTTTTTCCCCAGTTTGGGTACGTTGAAAACCGGTTCATCGGTGCGGTCGAGACCAGGAAGCAAACGGGCTTCTTCTTTTCTTTCCTGTAGAATGCGGGCAATGGGCACCATGTATTTGCGGGTTTCTTCCTTGCCTTTCATATTAAAAGTGTAATAGGGGTCCACGCCAATGCTCTTAAGGTCGAGACGCAGTTTTACTGATTCAAAGCGGCGGGAGTTCTCCACGGTAAACACCTCCTGGTTATATACCATCATGCCGGCTTTGCGAATGCGCTCAATGGCCCTCATGGCTTCGGGTGTGATTTCGTAAGAGTGTTCGAAATGGGTGATGATGCTGACCTGTCGTTTACCAAACTCCTGGAAAGAAGCCAGCAGGTCGATGGTTTTCTGGGTGAGACGCTGGGGCAGCACAACAGGCGTGCGCGAGCCAATACGAATGCGGTATACATGCTTTTTGGCAGTTACTTCTTCTAGGATTCCTTTAAGCACCTCATCGCGCATTACCAGGGGGTCGCCACCGGTAATGAGCACATCGCCAACAGCCGGGTTTTCGTCCATCCACTCCAGAGCATTGTTAATCTGCTCACGCTTGGCTAGAGCCTTGGGGTCGAGTACCTGGTCTATTTCCCAGTTGCGCTGACAGTAAACGCAAATTTGTGCGCAGGTGTTGTAAGGTTTCAGGATGGCAATGCCGGGGTAGCGGCGCGTAACCAAATCGACCGGCGAGGTGTCGTGCTCACCCATAAAGTCGAACTGTAGCCCCCGGTTTTCACGGTTTTCGACCATCTTTTCCACATAGTCAAGAGGCGGAATTACCTGGGCACGAATGGCATGGTCGTAGCCAATGTTCAGTTTATTATCCATCAGGCTAAGGTAGTAAGGTGTAATGCCAAAAGGCACCTTGTTTTTTGAAGCCAAGGAAACGGCCTGACGCTGTTCTTCGGTAAGTTCAATTAGGTCGAACAAGGGCTGAGCATCTTTAATCACATGCTTAAGGTGCCACTGGTAGTCGTTCCAGTCTTTTTCAGTGGCACCGAAATATTTCATGATGCGTTTCTGGTTGGCTTTGCGCCAGGTAATGACTTCTTCCTCCATGCCGCTGGGATACTTGCGCAGGTATTTCTTCATGTTGGATGAAAGCTCATTGAGGATTTCAGCACGGGCCTCGGAGGCCTGGCGGCCTTCCATTTGCAGAAAGCCTGGAATACCTTTCTTGGCCTGCTTCGATTCGAAATAGATGTTAGACCGCCCATCCACACCACGGAAAAGGTTGATGAATTCCATAAGGAATCCCGGTGAAACTTCAAGCTTGACTTCTTCTACCTGCCCCTGGGCCAGTTTCAGAAGGTAATTAAGGGCCGAAACGCCGGTCCTGTATTCGTTTACGGGGCCAATAATGCTCTTAAACACCCTAATGGCTTCTCTAACAGTAGACTTCTCCAGGATATGAAGGTCGTTGTTAACTTCAAATATTTTTCTTTCGGCTTTTTCGAGGTAAGTGTAAAGCTGGTCGCGGGCAGCATCGAGCGAGGGAGCCTTTTTCAGCAACTGGTAAATGTCGGGGTTGGCCTCCCAAAGCCGGTTTACGTAGGCATCAATATCGACCTCGAAGCGGGGTTTTACGCTGTCGACAGCATCAGTAAAAACATCATCGATGATACGGGTTTGTAAAACGGTCCTTTCAGGCCTTGGCGCTGTTTTCTTCACTTGCTTATTTTCTTCCTGTTTCATATCCTGATAGTGTTGATTCACAGGTAAAAATAGGAAAAAAAGGGCGGGCTTCCCAGAAAAGTACAAATAAAATGCCGGAAAGTCCGGCATTTTATTGGTTCAGGAAATATTAAATTATCAGTAGTGTCCGACTAAAATTCTGATGATGAAAAAATAGGGGTTACTCCCAGAAGGTTTCACCCCCATGTTGTATGTTTGCAGTTACCACACAAACAAACATCAACATGGATAAAAATACGGAAATAAAATTTGTCGGACAGCCGG